>JAFPXF010000001.1 GCA_017394765.1 Bacteroidales bacterium
TCAAAGAAGTTAATTCTTTCTCCTTGTAAGATTTTGTCCATTTATAGACAATCATATAATGCAGAATGATAGCTAACAACCAAACAATCAGCAAGAAGAGGATAGCTTTCAAAAAAGTGATGTCTTCACTGTCTTTGAATAGAAAATACCACACCACCCATAAGAATGCGTTAGAAAGAATAAAAATGGCAAGATGGATTTTGAACGAGGTCCTTCGTGCCGCCATTTTCGCCAATTTGGCTTCCTCTTCGGGCGTGATTTCAGGAATATTGGGATTATTTTCTGCCATATTATTTAGTATAAGAGGGTTCCGATGGGTTCGCCATTGAGCACTTTCAGTAAGTTGCCCTTGGTGTTGGCGTCATAGACATATATGGGCATTTTATTGTCTTGACAGAGCGCAAAAGCCGTCATATCCATGATTTTGAGGTTCTTTTGGTAAGCTTCCGCGAGAGTGATTTCGGTGAATTTCACCGCATTGGGATCTTTTTCAGGATCTGCGGTATAGACGCCGTCCACGCGAGTGCCCTTGATGAGCAGGTCGGCTTTGATTTCGAGAGCGCGAAGTGCAGCGCCTGTGTCCGTGGTGAAGAACGGGTTGCCCGTGCCACCACCGAGGAACGTCACATAACCGGCCTCCAATGATTCGATCGCTTTGCGCCATGAGGTCTTCTCGCACACACCTTCAATGTTGACTGCTGACAACACTCTGGCTTTCACGTTCATGGATTCCAACACACCTTGAACGGCAAGCGCATTGATGATCGTGGCCAACATGCCCATCTGGTCGCCCTGCCGACGCTCGAAACCAGCTGACGCTCCCTGCACGCCACGGAAGATGTTGCCGCCGCCGATGACCACCGCCACCTGCACGCCCGCGTCCACCGCAGACTTGATTTCATTGGCATAATGCAGGATATGATCGTAACTTACACCATATCCATCATCGCCTGTCAATGATTCGCCGCTTAATTTCAGTAGTATGCGTTTATATTTCATATTCTTAAATTTCAAGTTGCAAAAATACAAAAAATACAATAATCTCATTCGCTCTATCGTTATTGGTTTTCGTAAACAAAATAAAAAACTATGAAACTGATAGATAATCTATTATCCCTGTTTTATCCGCGATTGTGCGCTGCTTGCGGCGATGCCCTACAGCAAAACGAATCCTGCATTTGTTTGAACTGCATGTTACATCTACCTGAGACACAATATCATAAGGAACATTTCAATGCTCTTCGACAGGTGTTTGACGGACGAGTTCCCGTGGAGGAGGTAACGGCCTTGATGAGTTACAAAAAGTCAAACCGCACCCAGAAAATTCTCCATTGCCTGAAATACAAAGGGCAGAAGGAAATCGGAGCTGTGTTGGGTGAATATCTTGGTGGTCAATTAATTACAGAAGAACGTTATCAAGGAATCCAATACATCCTGCCCATCCCGTTGCACCCGAAGAAACTACGGAAGAGAGGTTACAACCAGAGCGAATGGATTGCCATGGGACTCGCCAAAGGAATGGGGATTCCCTATTTGACGGACGTGCTAGTACGAACGCAATTCACTGACACACAGACGAAAAAGAGTCGATTTGCTCGTTGGCAGAACGTCAAAGAGGTGTTCGCAGTACAAAATCCCGAAAAGGTGGCCTACACGCACGTGTTAGTTTGCGATGACGTGCTCACCACCGGCGCCACTATGGAGGCCGCCATCCGAAAACTGTTAGAAATAGAAGGTGTCAAGGTCAGTGTCGCCACCCTCGCCGCCACCACACTATAATTTGGGACTCTGGACTAAGGACTTGAGACTTTGAAATCGCCGCTTATTCCCCCAGTCCTCAGTTCCCAGTCCTCAGTCCTCAGTCCCCGTCCTAAACCAATATCCTTCTAACCTCCTAACCATTCAACTTTCTAACCAATAACCTTCAATAACCAATAACCCATAACCCATAACCATTAAAAATGTATTTTTGCCGTATGAAAAAGAAACTGTCATTAATCCTTATTATCTGCGCAACAATTTGCATATCAACATCTTGCGCGAGAAAAATAAATGGTGCCACGCCGCACCGCCGCGACCGCAACTGCGGATGCGAGAATATTTACACTTCCCAAACGGAATGCGAGTTGGCGATGTCTGACGATGAAACGATGAGACGATGAGGCGATGAGGCGATGAAAAACGATGAAATGATAAAACGATGAAAAAGATTGTGTTATTGATGATTATGGCCATGATTTTGGCCAGCTGTGCGGATCGCAATGTTTCAGTAAAAATTGCAGGTGACATTCATGACGGTGGCAATCAGATGATCCGGCTTGCCCTCATTACTTCAGAGGGCATGGAGATGATTGACTCCATGAATTTGCAAAATGGGCATTTCGAATTCAAGCTTTCCTCTGAAAATGAACAAATTAAAGAGCGCGAAAACTCCCCAATGATGTTCCAGCTGTTCCTCTCGGAGGAGAATAGTCTGTCAACAATGGCCAAAAAGGGAGAACGGCTGAAAATCACCGCTGACGCGCAGGATTTGACTCGGACATACCACATTTCAGGCGGTGAAGAGGCGATCCTCATTCACCAGTTGGACAGCTCGTTGACCGCTTTTGTCCTCCCCACAGAAAAACTCTATGAAACCTATCAGAAAAATGGTGAAAATGATTCCGTCCGGGCAGAAATAGAGGCAAAATATGTCAAAATGCTGCAAAATCACCAACAATACTTGCAGGATTTCATCAAAAGCCATCCCAACAACATGGCTTCCTACATTGCTTTCTTCCAAAGCTATAATCGAAGGAATTTCTTTGACATCTATCAGGACTTGGACATACTGAAACAGATAAACAACAGTTTATCAAAGGTTTATCCTGAAAGTGAATATGTGAAAGCGATGACAAACTTAGCGGATATGGTGGAGATGCGTTTAGATGCAGCCGCCAAGGAATATTCTGAATCCGTTGGGGACGCCCGTTAAACTTTTGTGGGTAAATAGAGTTTTATTCCCTCGAAATCAATTAATTTTTAGCATGATGAAAAACATACTGAAAAAAATCGGATTGGTGATGCTTTGCGTCATCCTTTCCTGCGGTGCTTTCGCCCAGTCCGCCGATATGGACAAGCTGTTCAGCAAATACGACAGCAAGCGCCATTTTGAGAAATTCGAATACGGTTCCCAAAAACCGGTATGGCTGAACCTCATCGCGCACAACGCCTCCTTCGTGAAAATCCTTTCCTGCGATGCCAACCCCAAATCTCATAAATACAAGAAATTCAATCAAGACATCCGCAAGTCGATGGAGAATTTCAACATTGTTTTTGAGTTCAACGAGTCGGATTATTTGTTGAAGGTTTGTGCTTCTGAAAAAGACCAAAAAGGATGTTCCAACTTTGTGGTTGTCTCGAGATTAGGGGACAAAGAACGGGTAATATGGCTTTATGGGAGAACCAATCTGAAGAAGTTTATCGACTACGTTAGGGATGCGTTGATGTAATAAAAAATCCCCCTCGCATGAGGGGGATTTTTTAATGCCGTTTGCCATTCAGGAAAATCTGCTCCACCTTGTTACTTCCGAAGGCGTAGTTCATGTAGTAGAGCGTGTCCATCGGTTTGGTGATGAAGAAGTTGGCGATTTTGCCTTTCGTAATGGTGCCTAACTCGCGCCAGACGTCCATGGCGTAGGCCGTGTTGATGGTAGTGGCGTTGACCGTCTCCTCGGGCAGCATCTTGTACATCACGGAACCCATCGCGAAGACCAACTGCATGTTGCCGGACGGGCAAGAGCCGGGGTTGAAGTCGGAGGCCAAAGCAACCGGCAGACCACCTTCGATCATTTTGCGGATGGGGGCGCATTGCATTCCGAGGAAGAAGGCAGCGCCGGGCAGCACCGTGGGCATCGTCTCGCTCTTGTAGAGAGCCGCAATCTCCTCATCGCCCGTGTATTCCAAGTGGTCAACCGACAATGCATTGTATTTCACGCCGACTTGGATACCGCCGGAGCAGGCCATCTCGTTGGCGTGAATTTTCGGCCGCAGACCATACTTGATGCCCTGCATCAGGATGCGCTCGGTCTGCTCGGTAGTGAAGAAGCCCTTGTCGCAGAAGACGTCCACGAAGTCGGCAAGCTCCTCGGCAGCTACCATCGGAATCATCTCGTTGATAATGAGATCCACGTAACCGTCGGGGTTGTCCTTGTAGAGCAGCGGTACCGCGTGTGCGCCAAGGAAGTTGGCCTTGATGGTGAGCGGGGAGTTCTCTTTCAGCTTGCGGATGACGCGCAGCATCTTGAGTTCATCCTCGGTGGTGAGGCCGTAACCGCTCTTGATCTCGCACGCGCCCGTGCCGAAGGAGGCCATCTCCTCCAACCGTTGCCATGCCTGGTCGTAGAGCTCCTCTTCGGAAGTCTCGTGTAGCCGTTTCGCGGAGTTGAGGATGCCGCCGCCGCGTTTGAAAATCTCCTCGTAGCTCAAGCCCTTGATCTTGTCGATGTACTCGACCTCGCGGCTGCCCGCATAGACGATGTGCGTGTGCGAATCGCAGAAGGAGGGGAACACGAACTTGCCCGTGGCATCGATCTCCTCGATGGGCTCCTTGATTTTCTTCAGGATGTCGGGGTTGAAGTCCTCCATCTTGCCGAACTCCTTGATTTTGTCGCCTTCGGTGAGGAGGTAGGCGTTGTCGATGACGGGGAGGTTCTGCATCTCCTTGCCGGCGCGGAACTTGATGGATTTGGGTTCCGCCTGGATTAATTGCTTTATGTTTTTTACTAAGATTGCCATAGTTAGTAGGTTTTAATTTGATGCGGCAAAGATAGTATTTTTAATGGTTATTGGTTAATGGTTATTGGTTATAGGTTATTGGTTATAGAAGCTGGGTTATGGGTTATTGGTTTATTGTTTATGGGCGATGGCAATAGAAAGAAGCGGGTGACAAGTGTAAATATGTCTTTAATTGTTGATTGTCAGTATATTATGCATTTTTTTGATTTTCATGCAATAATCTTATAACTAATAAGCCTATTAGTTATAAGATTATTAGTTTAACAGTATGGAAAAATTGTTCGTACGTACAGCAGCTATCTTGGTATGTATTCCAGAGAACCACACGAAAAGTGTCGGAAAACATACTTGCTGATGCACTCCAAGAGTTGGTGGATCAATGCAATGATGTTTTCGAAGCCAAAACCGATGAACTGACTGCCTATCAAATGAATTTCCTGCGGGCCGTGGCAGATGGAAATCACACTGGTTTGTCTTCTGCCAAAATCATACAAGACTACCATTTAGGATCATCCGCCAACGTCAACATCATCAAGAAATCCCTATTGGACAAGGATCTCATTGTAATTGAGGACAAAAAGATATTTTTATCGGATCCAATCATGAGTCTTTGGTTGCAACGGGAATAGGCTGTAGGCCTTGAAGAAACGGGAGTGCCGTTTCAGGTCATTTCCGTTTGTTTGCGCCGCGAGAATGCCTCCGAACAGTAGCAATATCAGTGTTATACAGGTCTTTTTCATTGTATCTCAATATCACAAAACAGGTTTTCTCATCGTCGGACAGCCGTTTGTCGGCTAAGGCAATGCCCTTTGGCACCACCATAAGCTCATGCTTGCTCAAACAGTCGGGCATGTCCATTTCCGCAATCTGCTGGAAAGCAGAATCCAGCACCAGCAGCGACCAAGGTTTGTCGAGGACGTTGTTGCGTGTACCATCCCTGTTCTCATAGGGCATTGGTCTGGAAACGGTGATGTAGTACAGGTTCCGGTAAGAATCATAAACCACGCCAAGGTACGAGGTTTTGGCACTCTCCGTGCGGGCTAATTCCGTGTAATTGTACGTGTTGGCCGTGTCAAATTCTTCCTGGATATGCCGCTGGTGTTTACTGTGGATGTAGTGCTGCTCTTGTGTGCCGTCGCGGTGGATGACATACAGCGAATCGATGAAGGTGTATATCGCCACCAAATCCGTGTCTTTGTTCATGGTGGAGGTGAAGTGGTAGTTGTAGCGTGTATTGTCCTTGCTACGGTGGATGGCCGGATAAGTGCCAAGGCCGCGAATCGGATTGAGCTGTCCGTCTTTATACGAAAAAACATGGAACATCGGACGGGAAAACATCCTGATCCGCACGTCAAGTCGATAGTCGAAAACATTTTTTAGGAAGGTACAACAATAAAGTAAACCCGAATCCGAAGAAATCGGCACATAGTAATGACTCTTAAAGCCTTGAACAACTACACTGTCCCCGTCTTCTGTCCAAAGATTCATTTTGACCATTCTTTTCACATTTGAATGATTGTCAATAAGATACGCAAGAGAATCAAAGGCGCAGTTGTAAATCAGATTGTTCCGGTCGAGTGAAAAATAGTAGGTGAGGTAGCCGGGGGTCTGGAATGCGGAGAACGGTTTCAGTCCATTTATGCAGTAATTCAGAACAATCTGTTTCTCTTCCGTATGGAACCAGGTGTTCACCTGCGTTTTTTCAGCAAAGGAATAGAAAGAACGGGGCATGACCGTTTCGTGCGGGATGGTGAATGTGTCCAACTGCGACATACCCTGCACGCTCCCCTTTTTCCGATTTTTGACTTTTAGCTTCGGGGTGGTGACTTTCGCCCCGTTTTGCACGCAGCGCACACTGTATCCGTTATACACCTTCCCGAAGCAGACATACGGGCAGGGGTAGTTGAAGTTCTCCAGATAGCGGCCCGTGGCGGTGCCGTCTTTTGAGGGCGTGGAACTCCACCAGAAGGACTCTTCGCCCACTTTCGAGTAGTTGCCAGGATAGCGATAGCCACTGCGGGGCGGACGCACAAACCGTTTGATAATCCGCATATTCTGGGCTGAGAAGGGAACACGATACTGGTAGCCCTCCGCGACGCAGCCCTGTGTCATGGCCGTCCACTCTGCATCGTCCGGCAGGTGCCAACCATTGGGACATACACCCTGCACGCTCGTGGAGGTCGTTCCCGTATCGTGCACCGCCGCTGTCCAGGTGTAGAGCAGCCCATACTTCCTTACGGAGTCCCGGCTGTTGCCGTAGTCGAAATAGCAGGCAACGGTCGTGTCCTTGTCTGCCACTTCGCTTTGTACAATCGGGCTTCCGTCGGCGTAATGGGTTGTCCGCAGGTTCTCCGCCATCCACCGCATTCCGTTGATTTTCAGCGTGCGGTAGCGGTTCCCGTCGCAGTCGCGCACGGTGACGCACGCGGGGAGCAGGAGCGCCAGTATACAGAACAGGGCGAAAAGTTTTGCGGCGGGGTTCATTACGGAAGATGTTTTTCGTTGGCAAAAATACTATTATTTTGCAAAAGCGATGAAGTAATAAAAAAATTGTATCTTTGCCGCCGAATCCCCCTTAGGTGGAATATACTAAGGCTCGCCCACTCCTAATAAGTGGGCTTATTTTTTGAAAAACAATGAAAACAATGGATAAACAGAAAGTTATTGTCTATGTTGATGGGTTTAACAATTCCATCGTTCCAACAGTTTGAGTAGTATCAGCACATCAAGAGTGATCAACCTCGAACGTTATGAATCCAGATTCCGCCAGTGCATTTTGCCAGATGTTGTGCATTTAAAATCGTGCGATGCAGGGCGTGCTGGAAGCACGCAATTCTAATAACCCCATACTAAGGCCGATAGGCCGCAGTGTGGGGTGGAATGCGCGGCGGAAGTCTGCGTGCCAGAGGCACGCTACTACTAGACTTACTAATAGTAGCGTGTTTTCAACACGCCATCGATGTGCTGCCTCCGCCTTCACCCCACACTGCGCTCCACTTCGTTACGCTTATGTGGGGTTATTAAGATATCGTGCCTCCGGCACGCAAAGTTCATGGCCCCAATTTCTAAATAATAATATCGCATCAATAGTAAATTGCGTTTTTATTCTTTCAGCAACTCGTCAATTTCTTCGCTGAGGTCGTCGTATTGTCTCTTTGTCCGCTTGGCAAACCACGGTCCAACAAGAGAAGCGGCAATACATCCGATAAGCGTAGAGGCAAAAAAATCGCGCTCATATAGGTAAATGTAGATAAACATAACCACCAATAAAATCAAAGCTATAATTCGTATAATGATTTGCTTGCGCTTTGAGTAAGAGCTGCTTTTACGCATACTTTCCCGTAATGAGAGAAGCCCTTCGCGACTTTGGACATCGGCTTTTCGGAGACCGTTGGTTGAAATAAGGCTGTCCAACACAATCCAAGCCAGGAAGATGTCAACGGGGAGCAAAAGCCACCAAGGCCACTGGAGAATAAGGTTAGAAGCGGTTATCATAATCACCAGAAAAATAGCGGCAAACAAATTCTTCCGATAGAGTTGTTTACTGTATCGTTTCACCGCACGTTGCCACACTTCCCTGTTGAAGGTGCTGTGCTGCTCCACATTCTGCTGCAGGTCTTGCAATTCCTGCTGCAATTCGCTTTTGATGTCTTCGTACTGTTCCATATCTGTTTTGAGGTTTAGTCGGTGAATGATTTGAGTTTCTCGCGTATGCGCACCAGACGCACGCTGACGTTATCGACGGTGATGCCGAGGATAGCGGCAATCTCGTCGTAGGGCAGGTCTTCGAGCCAAAGCAGAATCAGAGCGCGGTCGAAGGGATGCAGCCGTGCGATGCGCTTGTGGAGACGGCTGGCGGCGGGACAGGCCTCCTCGGCGGCGAAGAGGTCGATGTCCATTTCCAAGGGCATGCAGTCGGGACGGCGGCGGTTGCGTTTGTCGAGAGTCACGCAGGTGTTCAACGCCACGCGATAGACCCATGTTTTGGCAGAGCTGCGCCCTTCGAAGCCCTCGATGCCCTGCCAGAGGCGTATCAGCACCTCTTGAGCGAGGTCGTCTGCTTCCTGTCGGTCGTCGGCGAAGAGGTAGCACACCGAGTAGATGGTCTGTCGCTGTTCCTGTACCAGCTGTTCAAAGTCTAGTTCTTTCTGTTCTTTGTCTTTTTTCTGCTTCATCTTTCAGACATTGTTTTCCTTTTGACTACGAAGGTGGCGATACACCTCAAACTCAAAAAATGGCAATACCAAACTTCTG
Organism: Bacteroidales bacterium; assembly: GCA_017394765.1. The sequence goes on from JAFPXF010000001.1 coordinate 9,031, forward strand.
GGATTTCTCATTCAGGCTGGATTTATAAAGCCAAAGCCTATTGCTGCATCGTCGTCGGCTGCATATCGACACGAGTGTAGATTTCGGGGTGGAAGTACTTTTTCATGAATTCGACCATCTCTTTCTTGGTAACCGAATTGACGATGTTGTCGTATTCGGAAGGCGCGATAATCGGCTCATCTTGGATAACCATGCCGCTGATATAGCCTAACCAGAAGCTGTTGGATTGGATGTTCTTGGCACGGGTGCTGGTCATCTGCTTCTTGATGAGGGCCATGGTCTTATTGTCCGGACCCTTGGCCTTGAAGTCGTTAAGAATCTTGAGGCTGGCAGTAGCCAATTTGTCGGTCTTCACCGGGTCGCAACCTAAGAGAATCATCAGGGTTATTTCAGGACGAGGCAGTTTGCCGGCGCTCATACTTACCGTCGGGGAATAGACATCGCCCATCTTTTCACGCACAATCTTGACGAACAGGATGTCTAATGCCTCACCGATCATATCGGTGATGATGGCGTTGCGGTAGCTCCAGTCGATGGGGTTGGTGATGAACATGCCCATCCAGCCCTGTTCCTCGGTACCGGCATAAACGGTTTGCGTAGAGGCCTTGTCGGGACGCGGTTTCAGTACGTTGAGGTTGTAGTTCTCTTTCTTACCGGATTCGGTCTTCAGGGAACCGAGATAGAGTTCCACAAATTGTTTCATCTCCGTCTCATCGTAGTTGCCCACGAAAAAGAAGGTAAAGTCAGCGGGATTGGCGAAACGCTCCTTGTAGATCTGCACGGCGCGATCGAAGTCAGTCTGTTTCAGATATTCCTCATCGTAAGAGAAGAACTGTTTCATATAGGGGTCATTATTGTTAGCGGCTTCAATCAACTGGCCCAAGAACTGGTACATCGGTTGTGCTTGGAGCATCTTGATGCCCTCGCGGCTCTCGTCCATCATCAATTCGAAAGCGTTGGTGTCGATGCGCGGATTGGAGAAGAAAGCGTTAAGATATTGGAAGAAGAGCTCCAGGTCTTTCGGGGAAGAAGAACCGTTGAAACCTTCTGACAACAGTTTGATTTCAGGATAAAGGCTTACGTTTTTGCCCTTCATCTTCTTCGACAGGGAGTTGTAATCCAGACCGGCTATACCGCCATGGTTGATAATGTCGCAAGCGAAATCAGCGGAAGCCAGATCTTTCACGGGATAGAGCGTTTTGCCGCCCTTGCTGATGGCGGTAAACAGAATCTCATCGTTCTTATAGTCGGTTTTCTTCAGATAGACAGTGATGCCGTTAGAGAGCGTCCATTCCTCGGCACCTACGGTCTCGATTGTCTCCACATTTGTGATTTTGCCGGGCTTCAGTGTCTCCTTTTCAAGGATTTCCTGATCCTTATAGGTATCCACATAAGGTTGTACATTAGTTAAAGACTTGTCTTTCAATATAGAAAGGATCTCGTCCTTGCCGGGAACGGTGACGCCTTCTTTGTCTGGGGCGGTGACAACGGCCACCATATTATCTTCCGTCACCCAATTCTTGGCCAATGCATTGATTTCCTCCAAGGTAATATCTCCCATCAGCTTCTTGGCGTAATTGTTCTCACGTTTTGCACCCGGGATGGGGTCTTGATGCAGGAAGTTGTTGACGTATTCGGAGGCGAAACTGGCAGATTCGGTCTTGTCAGCCTCCTTGGCCGCCTTGTCGTAGAGTTCCAGGAGTTCCTCTTTGGCACGATCGAGTTCGGTCTGCAGGAAACCGTATTTCAGCACGCGGTAGTCCTCTTGCAGGAGCGCGCGCAGCGCATCGGGAATGCGGTTTTCCTTAGCTATGGCTTCCAAAGCGTAAGCATCGGTGTTACCGTAAAAGTTGCCATATCCGCCGTTGGCACCCATGAACGGGCACTTCGGGTCCAGCGCCATTTCCGTAAAGCGGGTGTCCAACATGGTGTTATAGAGGTCGATGCAAAGTTGTTCACGGAAATCACCGATGGTCTTCATCGGAGTGTGTTCGTGCTTGCGGATGACCATCACCATGTTGCCGGTGGCTTCCTTGTCAGTGCAGACGGCCACGAGCGGTTCCTTGTTGGGGGCGATTCCGTAGGTCTCTTTCTTGCGGGGGTTTTGTTTGGCGGGGATGTTGCCGAACATAGCTTTGATTTTGCCTTCCACTTCCGCCACGTTGATATCACCTACCACAATCACCGCCTGTAGGTCTGGACGATACCAATCG
>JAFPXF010000023.1 GCA_017394765.1 Bacteroidales bacterium
GCTGTCGAGGCGGGCGGTGCAGCCGAGGTTGGCGGCGGTAACCGAGTAGATACCCGCTCTGTCGATGGTGATGGCGGGGGTTGTGTCCCCCGTGGACCACTGGTAATAGAGGGCTTCGGTGCTCTCAATGGAGAGCGTGGCCCCCGCGCAGAGTATCGTGTCGGAGGAGAAGGGGATTACGGGCGGGGGCACCACACGGACAAATGTGGTGGTGGTGTCAGGGCACTGGTGGTGGATGACGAGCTGCGCGGTGATGGTGTGCAGGTCAGTGATGGGCAGGTCAAGGGTGCGGGTGTTGTAGTGGGCGATGCCGTCCACAATCCAGTCGAACTCCAGGGAGTCAGGGTTGTACTCCACGTCAAGATGCAGGGTGTCGCCGAGGCAGCGATAGGCGGTCGCCGAGTCGTCTGTCGAGAGGTTGGAGTGCGAATACGGGGACTCCAAAAGGTCCACCCACGATGCATTGTCGTGGTAATAGACTAGATACAGAAAATCGGGATCCGTTACGGGATTGTATTGTGAATCATATAAAAGAAAAAAGAATTCACCCTGATATTCCTTGAAACCGAACTCGTCGAGGTAAGCGCAAAAGCCGTTGGGGTTCTCTATCTGTATGACGTCAGGCACATCGTCGTTGTAGTAGGCGAACTGGGCGCAGTAGTATTCCTGGCTGGTCTGCGGCACAGGCTCGAAAGCGGAGGCGGGCACCGACTGCCCGTTCAGCGTGGTGCTGTGGAGGCCGTCACTGTGGACATATACAGTGAGGTCGCAATAGACAGTGTCTATGGGGAAATCCCGGCTTTGCACATTCCGTTTCGTGGTTGGGCAAATCCAGTGCGTGGCCATCCTGTCGGTAAACCGGAACGGAAAGGTGTTACGGGCTTTTTGCAGACACGCATTTTTGAGATGAACCATCCCGTATGCTTCCGAATCAACGGAATCATAGAGAGCGTTGAAGTAGATGGTCGGCAGGTTGACGTAGCCTCTGCCCGTTTGATACCCTTTCCATGCGGTGGTGTCCTTCCAAAGATAATAGTTCTGGAAAAACGGTCGTGGAAAACGGTGATAAACATAAGGGACCTCTATCGAGCCGGGATGCAAATAGTTGCCCACGGACGGAGAAAGAGAACATGCCGTGTAAACGAGAAACGTCTCGTGTGCGTACGAGCTGTCAAAAGCCAGACAATCCGACGGGTATTTCCTGTGAAGGTCGAACATCTCGTTCAGGCAGTAGGATCGTGCGGCGGAATCATAGACTGTGTGGAACAGGTTTACATCGCTTTTGAACTTCCTGTTCTGGAACTTGCGGGTGATGAAGTCCTTCCCGTCAGCAAGGAACTCCGGCACATACGGATTGAAAGTCCTGTAGGCTCTCCTGTGGCTTGCAACATAACAGGCCACTTTCTTGCAGTTCGTGCGGGCGTTGACAAACAAATATCGGTTCACAGTGTCCGTGTTGGCTCCGTTTACAATTTGAATATTCCCGTCGTTGGTGGAAACCACGGCCACCTCCCCTGCCCGGAGCTGTCGTCTGTCGGCATACAAGACAGTGTTGTCATAATCCACTATTTCATAATCCAACCACGTGTCATCCTCCATGGCGACAAACAACAGGGCGTGAGTCGCCCATGGCATTTTGCGCTGTAGCTGGCGGTATTCACACCGCCCGTGTTTTGCCGCAGGCACAGGAACCTTGAGAGTGTATAAAGGGAGGCTCGTTTGGCAGTCGTTTGCAAAGTAGGGTGGATTAGAAAAACAATTATGATAATGATTCTGGTAAATAACGTCATTCCAGACAAAATTTCCAATGTTGTCTGCAATATTATTTGTTTGCAAGTACACATACACGTCCTCGGAGGTCACCACCTCCACACCTTTCCCCTGGATACTGAAAGCATGGCGCAGATTTTCGGAGGACAGACTGGACATGGTTTCCGGCAACCACACCATAATATCATCTGAGGGGACTTTTATTATGGTGGCCGTGCCTTGAACAACCGTGAACTGTCGAAAAAAATTCGTAACGGGGTTTCTCACATGTCCAGTGCATGGCGTATTGCCGACAATGTATAACAAGGCACTGTCCGCCGGGGCACCCTGATGAGAGAAAAGGTGGTAAGGATGTTCAGAAGGAAGTGCTTGTGATGACATCGCAACCTGAACGGAGGTGACCCAGAAATCCCTGCCCCTGAACATGTCGTTCTGCGCCCTTACACCCAATGCGAGCACCAGCAATAAGAACAAAATGGTGCAAATCTTTTTCATAATGACGCAGTTTTAAAAATTCGGGGCGAAGATAATAAAAAAAAATTAACTCAAACACATGGCATTTTACAAATTGTCTCTCTTTCGCATCGGGAAGGCGCAATGCTTCGTGGCAAAGGAACTCCTACGGGCCACATCACAGTAGATCGAATCCCCCACCGGACTATCGACATAGTTAAGAAACTGAGTGAGGTGTGTGCGGACAGAGCGCGTGCCTCCGGCACGCTGTCACACACGATGACACGCCGCCACCCCACATTGCATGCGGGGTAATTGAGAACTGCTCCCTCCGGGAGCTGTTGGCTGTTAGCTTTAACTATTAACTCTCAACTCTCAACAGAGGAGAGTCGTGTGGGGGTGTGACGACGGCATCGACGCCCGCTCGCGGCGCGGGAGAAGGTTGAGACGAGGGTGTGTAGTGCTCGCCGCGAAACGGGTGTGGGGTTCGACGAGCATGCGTGAGGGATGGTAGCGGTTATGGCCGGCCTCCTGTATGTTCAGATTCCCCTTGTCGCATCTTTTATGGGGGATGCCGCCGAATGCCGTGGTTGGTGCCGGCCGGCCATTTGAGCGTACAGCCCGACGGCGCGGCGGCGGTATTTGTTTGCGGATGTGATGCCGATTTCCGCCGCCGCGCCGGCACGCCCAAATAAAAATAATGATGGTGAAATGGGATTTTTGTATCTTTGCCGCCCCTAAAAAATTATGTACTATGGCTACTGTTCCGGTTTATTGCAAAAATATTGACATGCATCATGACGTCAACTATGGAATGACCTTGATGGAATATTTGCAGCTTTGCAAAATTGAGGGCGACCAGGTGATGCTGGGCGCTTTGGTGAACAACAAGGTCCGCGATCTCACTTATCGCATTCACAAACCCTCCATTGTTGAATTTTTCGACTATTATACGACCTATGGACGTGACATGTATATCCGGTCCCTCTATTTGCTTCTCTGCAAGGCGGTCCACGACTTGCTTCCGCTCAAGGTGAAGTTGCACATCAAGCACTCCATCTCCGGCGGACGCTACTGCACGCTCACCAACCTCGATGAGCCCCTCGACGAGCGGCTGGTGCAACGGCTTCTCCATTCCATGCAGGAAACGGTCAGCCGCAATATACCCTTTGAGCGCGTGGAGATGATGACCGACAAGGCTATTGAAGAGTTTGAGAAATTTGGCTTGGAGGATAAAAAGGAACTCTTCAAGCATCGTGACCATATCTTTACATCTGTATATCGGTTGGAAAAAACCATCAACTACTATTATGGCTACATGGTGCCTTCCACAGGCTATCTGACCACCTTCGGATTGGAGAAATATGAAAACGGCATGTTGCTGAAGCTCCCTTCCGTCAGAAAATTCACGGCCATGGCCAAGACCCGCGAATTCCCGAAACTCTTCTCCGTGTACAAAGACTATAAGGAACGCGGTGAAAAGATGGGCGTTTCATACGTGAGCGATGTCAATCGCTTGATCGACGATAACTTGGTCGCGGAGATGATTTTGGTGGCTGAGGCTTTCCAGGAGAAACGCATCGCGGCCGTTGCGGAGGCTGTCGCCAGCCGCCCAGACGTGAAGATGGTGCTCATCAGCGGCCCTTCCAGCTCAGGCAAGACCACCACTTGCAAGCGCATCTCCGTGCAACTTGGCGTACTGGGCTACCACCCCATCCAGATCTCCGTGGACGACTTTTTCCTGGAACGCGAACAGACGCCCAAGGACAAGGAGGGCAACTATGATTTCGAGTGTGTCGAAGCCATCGATCTTCCCCTGTTCAACAAGACGCTTTCCGAACTGCTGGAGGGCAAACGGGTGGAGATCCCCACATTCAATTTCGCGACAGGGAAAAAGGAGTGGAAAGGCAAATCGCTCCAATTGGACGAAAGGTCCATCCTGGTGATCGAGGGCATCCATTGCCTGAATCCCAAACTGACCGAACAGGTTCCTGACGAGACGAAGTTCAAGATTTTCGTCTCTGCCCTCACCTCCATATCCATCGACCGCCAAAATCCCATTCCGACCAGCGACAACCGTCTGATCCGTCGCATCGTCCGCGATTACAACTATCGGGGGTACTCGGCTGTGGACACTTTACGGCGATGGCACAGCGTGCGCGAAGGCGAGCGGAAGAACATCTTCCCATTCCAGGAAAATGCCGATGAGATGATCAACACTTCGCTCATCTTCGAGCTGTGTGTACTGAAATCGTATGCGCAAAGCATCCTGCGCATGGTGCCTGAAACCGTCGTCGAGTTTGCGGAAGCCTCGCGGCTGCTTAAGTTCCTGTCTTATTTCAGGAGTATTCCCGCCGACAAGATCCCGGAATTCTCCATTTTGCGTGAATTTGTGGGCGGCAGCAAATTTTCCTATTAATGATTGCGCTCATCGGATCCGGAAATGTGGCCCATTGGGTGGCCGGGCGACTCAAGGGCTCACAGGAGTTTCCTGTCGGCCAGGTGTATAGCCGTCGAATGGAAAATGCCCGCGCCTTGGCGGACACCCTTGGTGCGGAGGCCATAGACGATCTTTCGCTGCTGCGTCCCGACTCTGATATCTATTTGTTTTCCGTGAAAGACGATGCCTACGGCGAAATCTTGGAAAAAGTCCCGTTTACCATGCCTGTGGCTTTGCACACGGCGGGCTCTGTTTCTCAAAATCTCTTCGCGGGGCACGCCCGCGAGTACGGTGTGCTGTATCCTCTGCAGACTTTCTCCAAGACAACCGACCTCGGGCACCTGCAGGTGCCGCTTTGCGTGGAGGAGAGTATGATCGGCAGGAACCGGGACAAGGTGCATCGCTTGGCTTCCGAACTGTCGGGCACTTGCTATGCAGTGGACGAATCCCGGCGCGCCGTGCTCCATTTGGCCGCTGTCTTTGCCTGCAACTTCGGCAATGCCATGAACCACATCGCGGATGACATCCTGAAGGCAGAGGGTATGGATTTGAAGATGTTGCTTCCCTTGTTGCAGGAGTCGCTCCGCAAACTCCAGACCCTTTCCCCCGCCGAGGCGCAGACAGGACCTGCCGTCAGGGGCGACCGCACGGTCATGGAAAAGCATATTGCGATGCTGGAAGACGACCGCTTGAAAAAAATCTATCGGGAAGTTTCGCGATATGTGGAAGAACACAAGCCGGCTCAGGTTGACAGTTGACTTGCACGCAAAGGCGCGTCTCGGTATGCCAACTCGCATTTTCCGAGTTAACAGTACGATAGAAAATCTTTTGAATTCCACATCTGATTGTGGAATTCTTTTTTTCACGACACCTTGCACAGTTACGAAAAAAACGTTATTTTTGCACCGCTAATCCAAAAACGGATATGCAATCAGTATAAATCTAAAAATCAATAGTATATGCAAAAGAAAGGTAACAAGTACGGCACTCATCGAGTGATTGAACCCAAGGGCGTTCTTCCGCAACCCGCCAATAAGATCGACAACAACATGGACGAGATTTACGACAATGAGATCCTCATTGATGTCCAGACGTTGAACATTGACTCCGCTTCTTTCACGGACATCCACAACTACGCCAAGCAGCAGGCCGGCGAAGGCGCCAGCCGCGAGGCCGTTATGGAAGAGGTGAAGAAGGAGATGCTGCTCAATGTCGAGCTTCAGGGCAAGCACCGCAACCGCAGAACCGGCTCCGGTGGTATGCTCCTCGGCAAAGTGGAGAAGATCGGCGACGCGTTGAAGGGCAAGATCGACCTCAAAGAGGGCGATAAGATTGCCACGCTGGTTTCCCTTTCCCTGACCCCGCTTCGCATCGACGAGATCCTCGAGATCCGCGAGGACGTCGATCAGGTCGATATCAAGGGCAAGGCCATCCTCTTCGAGAGCGGCATCTACGCCAAGATCCCGTCCGACCTTCCTGAGAAACTCGCCCTCTCTGCACTCGACGTGGCCGGTGCTCCCGCACAGACCGCCAAACTCTGCAAACCGGGTGACACGGTCCTCATCATCGGCGCCGGCGGCAAGTCCGGTATGCTCTGCTGCTATGAGGCTAAAAAGCGCGTCGGCGTGACCGGAAAGGTCATCGGCATGACCCACAGCCAGAAGTCCACCGAGCGTCTTGAGAAACTCGGCTTCTGCGATGTCGTGTTCGCCGGCAACGCTTCCGATCCCGTCGCAATGCTCGAGAAAATCTCCGAACTCACTGACGGCCACATGGCCGATGTCACCATCAATAACGTCAACATCCCCGATACGGAGATGACCTCCGTGCTTTGCACGAAGGACGACGGTGTCGTCTATTTCTTCTCCATGGCCACCTCTTTCACGAAAGCGGCCCTCGGCGCTGAAGGCGTGGGCAGCGATGTGACCATGATCATCGGAAACGGCTATACGAAAGGCCATGCCGAAATTACGTTGCAAGAACTTCGCGAATGCAAGGCATTGCGCGACATCTTCACGGAATTGTACGCATAAGAGCCTGTGACATATAGTAATAATAATATCTTTGACGAGAAAAGCGGGGCATATTACCCCGCTTTTTCTTTTGCCATGTTCAATTATCTTTAAAATCCCATTCTGTCTTTGTCATTATTTTGACTATTTTTGCAGCCTCTTTCCGACTATGTACAAACGATTATCCTTTTTTGCTGTTTTTTTGCTGATTTTCGTGTTCTTGGGGCATGCCCAGAGGCACGAGCTGGTCATTCTTCACACGAATGACACCCACAGCCAAATCGAACCTTATTCCCATAAGGCAGACACCAACGTGGGGGGATTCCTGCGTCGCGAGGCTTTCATTCGCGAAACCCGTGCGCAATATCCCAACGTGCTGGTCTTCGATGCGGGCGATTTTTCCCAGGGCACGCCCTACTTCAACATCTTCAAAGGTTATGTCGAGGTGAAGCTGATGAATGCCATGGGCTATGATGCCGCCGCTCTCGGCAACCATGAGTTCGACAATGGTTGTACCGCCCTCGGGAAACGTCTGCGCAAAGCCAAGTTTCCTGTCGTCTGTGCCAACTATGACATCAAAAACAAGGTGCTGCGCAAGGCTGTGAAACCTTATGTGGTTCTTGAACGCGACAGCCTCAAAATCGGCGTGTTCGGCCTGCTGGCCGATTTGAAACCCCTTGTGGCGCCCGCCGTTTCTGCTGAAATGCACTACCTCGATCCCGTCGAATGCGCCCGGAAATGCGTCGCGGAACTGAAAGCACAAGGATGCCAGTACATTGTCTGCCTTTCCCATTTGGGCATCGGCGAGGGCACCACCAACGACTATGTCGTGGCCGAGAAGGTGCCAGGCATCGACATCATCATCGGCGGCCATTCCCACTTCGAGATGGAGGAACCCCGTGTGGTCAACGGTACCCGCATCTACCAGATGACCAACAGGGGTAAATGTGTCGGGAAAATTACTGTCAAATACTGAGATAATAATCAAGTGGCCAACATGCGCGTCGGCCCTGCAACGAAATAATACAATATGTCCGAAAACCTGAATCTTGTATCCGACCTTGCCCTTATTTTGATTTCCGCGGGCGTGGTGACCATCATCTTCAAGCTTCTGAAACAGCCTCTTGTGTTGGGCTATATCGTGGCCGGCATCATTGTGGGCCCTCACCTGAACATTTTTCCTACCGTGAAGGATGTCGCCGATGTCGAGGTGTGGTCGGAAATCGGTATTATCTTCCTCCTCTTTGGTCTGGGACTCGAGTTCAGCTTCCGAAAACTGACCTCTGTGGGCAGCAAGGCCTTTGTGTCCGCCTTGCTTGGCATTGTCGCCATGATGGGCGTGGGCATGATTCTCGGTTTCCTGATGGGATGGGAAACGATGGAGAGCGTTTTCCTTGGCGGTATGTTGGCCATGTCGTCCACCACTATCATTATCAAGGCATTCGACGACATGAACATAAAGAACGAGCCCTTTGTCGATCTTACGATGGTGATTCTCATCATCCAGGACATCGTTGCCGTGGTCATGATGGTGCTCCTCTCCACGGCCTCCGCCAGTAAGCAGTTTGCCGGCAAGGAGATGGTCATGAGCATTGTCAAACTCGTCTTTTTCCTGGTGCTTTGGTTCGTGGTCGGCATCTATTTGATACCCACATTTTTCCGAAAGGCAAAGAAATACATTAACGATGAAACACTGCTCATCATCTCCATCGGCTTGTGCTTCGGCATGGTCATCATCGCGAACAAGGTCGGCTTCTCATCGGCACTGGGTGCTTTCGTTATCGGCTCTATTCTGTCGGAAACTATTGAGAGCGAGCGAATTATAGAGTTAACCAAGAGTATAAAAGATCTTTTTGGTGCCATCTTCTTTGTCTCCGTAGGCATGATGGTGGACCCGCAAGTTCTGGCCCAATATTGGAAATTGGTGCTTTCGCTCGTAGTTATTACGCTGGTTGTCAAGGCGTTGGTGCAATCTTTGTCGGCACTCGTCGCGGGTGCCACGCTGGAGGAGTCCATCAAGACTGGCTTCACCCTTTCCCAAGTGGGGGAGTTTGCCTTTATTATCGCTTCTGTGGGCGTGACCCTCGGCGTCATGCCGAAGCATATCTATCCCGTTGTGATTGCGGCCTCTGTCATCACAACCTTCACCACGCCTTATTGGATCAAGATGGCTTCGCCCGTCTATGGTTTCCTCAGTCGGAAGATCCCCTCCCAGTTAAAACACAGCATGGACGAGTACAGCTTGTTGGGCAAACGCCGCGGTGACAAGAACTGGAACAGTATCATTACATACTCCCTCACGCGTGTGATTATTTTCTTTGTGCTCAGTTTTGCCCTTCTGATGGTCCTTTTCGACTATGTGCTACCCTTCATCAACGGTTTGGAATTTGTCCAGATGCTGCCCAAATGGCTCTATAACTCGCTCTGTGCCTTTTTGTCATTGGTCATTTTGTCCCCCTTCTTGTTCGGCATCACCCACAACAACCAAAAAACACGGCAGCTCTATTCCGACATGGCCCGCAAAAGCAAGGGCAATGTCATTGTCATTACGGTCTGGACGCTCATCCGCATGGCCATCGCCGCTTTCTTCGTGGCCTCTGTACTGATTAAGTTCTTCAAATACACAAAATGGTTGCTGGTGCTCATCACCATTGCCATTGTTTTGTTCCTGATGTTCTCACGCTTTACCCTCCGTCGTTTCTCTTTCCTTGAAAACAGCTTCATGGAGAATCTCAACGCCAAGGAAAACGACTCGGAACTGCCGCAAAAATCGTGATTTTAACAATTTTATGTTAAATCATGTTTTAACATATTTTTGTTAACGTATGATATAATATGCTTATAGTTGCATCGTTAATTCATACCTGAGATCCTTGCTTTTCTTAAAAATGCTTAAAAATTAAGCAAGCTATTGACAAATAATTTACAATGTTGTATCTTTGCCGTCGAATTTAAAAACAAGACAGGCAATGATACAATATTGGAAACGGAAATGGGTCTGGATGACCGTCATGGTATGGTCGATGGCTGTGGGACTACAGGCCCAGGAGAAGAGCGTCCCCGGCGAGAAGGTGTTTGAACAGGGTGTTGATGCGGCTGTTCAGTCGCGGTTGCGGCAAGATTACAAGTTGATTGAACCCTGTTTCAGGGAGGCATACATGCTGCATCCTCGGCTGCCTCGGGGCGTGTTGGAGGCTGTTTCGTTCACTTACGCCCGTTTCCAGTCTTTAACACCGTCTGATACGCTGGAATTGGACGAGACTGCTATGCCGCGCGCGTACGGCGCGATGGGTCTCACCCTGCACGGGAAGGGCGTGTTTCGTGAGAATCTGAGATTGGTCTCGCAACTCTCCGGCTATGCCGTGGAGGAGATCGTCTTGGACAGCCGCGTGGCAATTCTGGCGTATGCAGCGGTGTTCAGCCGATTGCAGACTTCATACGGGTTGACGGGAGAAAATGCGGGCGACTTGCTGCCCGTTTGGATCGCGCTTTCCGAACTCCCGATTGGGGAACTGAATCTGTCTGATGTGAGGAGAAATGGTGTCTCCCACTGGAATGTCCGCGCCCATCCGGAACTGTATCCCATGTTGAGCTCCTTATATGCGATGCTGCTCTTCCTTGACGATGAACAAAATGCGTGTTTTGGAGTCCCCGAGTGGGATGTCGATTTTGTCAGGATTTTCGGCAAGAATTTGCGATGGTTGCGATCCGGTGGGCTGTCTTTGCCCGCAAAATCAATCAAGAGCAGAGCATTCATGGAGTCTGTGGATTATCCACAAGCCATTTGGTGCCCGGCCGCCACCTGCAATTACAGCCAAGGCCGCACGCAGACCATCTCCAACGTGGCGATTCATTACACGGAGGGCACGTATGCCGGTTCGATCGCCTGGTTCCAGAACTGTAACGCACGGGCATCGGCACACTACGTCATTCGCTCTGTTGACGGCCAAGTGACGCAGATGGTCGCCGAGGCGGACAAGGCTTGGCATGTGGGGAACTCCAACGGCTACACCATCGGCATCGAGCATGAGGCGTACGGAAACATCTACAGCTATTTCACATCGGCCATGTATGCTGCGTCGGCCGGATTGGTGCGCAACATCTGCTCGCGTCGCTCCAACATCAGCCCTTTACGGACTTTTTATCGGGATACGCTTGACGACGGCACCGTGTTGAACAGTGGCCTGCACAGTTTGGGTGGCGCCACGGCATGTGTCCATATACGAGGCCACCAGCACTTCCCGAGCCAAACACACACCGATCCGGGGCCTTTCTGGAATTGGAACTATTATTACAAACTGTTGAATCCTGACACGCCAACGGATGTCTTGTCAGCGCAGACGGGTGTGTTCTACGACTCGGGTGGCCCCTCGGCCAACTACGGGGACGATGAACGTCGGCTAACCTTGATTCATGTGCCGGGTGCTGACAGCATTGTCCTGGAGTTTTCAGCCTTTGACCTGGAACCCAATTATGACTTTATGTGGATGTACGAGGGTGAAACTCCCTTTGCACCCAAGATTGGCCGATGGAATACACGGAACCCCGGTCGTGTGGTGGCCCGTGGAGAGAATCTGCTGGTGGAGTTCCGCTCCGACTGCGCCACGACGCGCTCCGGGTGGGAAGCCACATGGCACGCCTTCTCTACAACGCTGCCTTCAACAGATACCGAGCCGCCTTCCACCAATATTTGTTGGGATGAAAACCAGTGGGTGACCCAGGATATGACGTTTTTTTTTCTGGATACCGACAATGTTGCATTGCGACATCGTTTTTATCAAGTGCTGGAGAAAACGGGCGGCTGTTGGAGAGGTGATGTGACGAAAGGCTTTCTGTACGATTGCTTTGACGGGACGTTGTCATCTGGAATTTGGTCCCAAGATGGCCATTGGCAGGTGACGGGAAATGTTTTGCGGCAGCCTTCGTCCTCGATACAAACATCGAATATCTGTGCCTCCGTGAATCAGTGTGCTGCGGAGTCTTACCTGTTTGAATTCAGTCTTGCCATAGATGGTGGCGACAGCTGTGTTTTCTTCTTTGGCGCTAACAGTCAGAATGTGAATGCTCCCGGTTTTTGCGGATATAAGCTGGTCCTGAACAGAAGTGCTCATGCAGTGTCGCTTTACAAGTGCCAGCAGAATGGTGCCGTGCTTTTGCAGCGACAGCCCAATGTCCATTTTGTCACAGGCCAAGCATACCTGTATCGGGTGGTATGGGACCGCATCGACAATTCCATCTCGGTTTTCCGTCAGACCACACAGCTCCTAAATGTAGGAAACGGAGGGACGGCACCGACCTCCTCTGCCCATGAACTCGGTTTCGCCACCTGTCATGCAGCCGTTACGGTGAACAATGTATGTTCGTATGTTTCACGGTCCAATGAGGTGCTGTTGACGGTAGGAGAGGGTAGTGCCAACCATCTTCGCGCTCAGGCGTCAGCAGGAATGCCCCAGTGCAAGTTGTTGTCCATTGTGCAGGATGACTCCGGGTTGTTCTCCACTTTGGCGGAGCGTTCTTTGAAAGTGGACTACACACCGCCCGGTAGCGTCGAAATTCTCGATCGTGTGAATCCCGGAAATGTGTTTCAATCTTCCAATAGTATCTATGCCGAATGGCGCCCGTCGGCGGATGCGCATTCGGGCATCAAGGCCTACCATTATTTGGTGGAGTTTCGAGACCTGGATTATCCTTATAAGTTGGTTTGGACATCTGTTGGATTGCAGACGAGTTGTTTTGCGTCCATCCGTTTGAGGGTTCCCTTTACAGCGCGACTATGCGTGAGAGCGGAAAATAATGCCGGTCTTCTCTCGGCCATCTCGTACTCGCCTTTTGAACGATACGACTTTGGCATGTTGCGCGTACGGTCGCTACAGGGCGTAGCCTCTGATCTGACAGCCGAGTTTTACAATCTGTCGGGGAGGCTGGTGCGGACTCGGCGGTTGGGTGCCGACGGTTCAGTCCCCATGGATAGGCTTCCGCCGGGGCTCTACCTGCTGCATGTCGTTTCCGGCGGTGTGACTATCTATGTCGATAAGGTTGTGAAACCATAAAAAAACAAGGGGTTGGCACAAAGCCAACCCCTTGATGAATGAAAACTTAGATAAAACAATGAATATTAGTACATTCCTTGCATTCCAGGGTTCATGCCGCCCATGGGGGCTGCCGGAGTTTCCTCCTTGATCTCGGAGAGCACACATTCTGTGGTCAGCAGCATGCCGGCGATGGAAGCGGCATTCTCGAGGGCCACGCGGGAGACCTTCGTCGGGTCGATGACACCGGCTTCAATCATGTTCTGGAACTGGTCGATGCGGGCGTTGTAGCCAAAATCGCCCTTGCCCTTGCGGACCGCGTTGACGATGACGGAACCCTCCTTGCCGGCGTTGTCGGCAATTTGACGAAGCGGTTCTTCAAGGGCGCGGCGCACGATCTCGATGCCAATGGCCTGATCCTCGTTCTCGCCTTTCAAGCCTTTCAGGGAGCTGATGGCGCGGATGTAAGCCACACCGCCGCCGGGGATGATGCCCTCTTCGATGGCTGCACGGGTGGCGTGCAAGGCATCGTCGTAGCGGTCTTTCTTCTCCTTCATCTCGACTTCGGAAGCGGCGCCGACATAGATGACGGCCACGCCGCCGGCCAGCTTGGCCAAACGCTCTTGCAGCTTCTCACGGTCGTAGTCGGAGGTGGTCTTCTCGATTTGGGCCTTGATTTGGGCGATACGGGCTGCGATGGTGTCTTTGTTGCCCTTGCCGCTCACGATGGTCGTGTTCTCCTTGTCCACCGTGATCTTTTCGGCAACGCCGAGCATCTCGATGGTCGCGTCTTCGAGCTTGAAGCCTTTCTCTTCGGAAATGACGGTGCCGCCGGTCAGGATGGCGATGTCTTCCAACATCTCTTTTCTTCTGTCACCGAAGCCCGGTGCCTTGACAGCCACGATCTTCAGGCCGCCACGCAGGCGGTTCACCACCAAGGTGGCAAGTGCTTCGCTGTCAACGTCTTCGGAGATAATCAGCAAAGGACGACCCGATTGGACGATCTTTTCCAAAATGGGCAGGAACTCCTTCATGTTGCTGATTTTCTTGTCGTAGATCAAGATGTACGGGGATTCGTAAACGGCCTCCATCTTCTCGGTGTCGGTGACGAAGTACGGGGAGATGTATCCTCTGTCGAACTGCATGCCTTCCACGATCTTGACGGTCGTGTCGGTGCCTTTTGCCTCTTCGATGGTGATGACCCCCTCTTTCTTCACTTTCTGCATGGCTTCGGCGATGACCTTGCCCACCTCGTTGTCGTTGTTGGCGGAGATGGTGGCCACCTGCTCGATCTTCTCATGACTGTCGTTGATCTCGACAGATTGTCCCTTGAGGTTCTCCACAACGGTGGCGACGGCTTTGTCGATGCCGCGTTTCAGCTCCATGGGATTGGCTCCGGCGGTGACGTTCTTCAGGCCGGTGTTGAAGATGGCCTGTGCCAGCACCGTGGCAGTGGTGGTGCCGTCGCCGGCTTGGTCGTTGGTCTTGGAGGCAACCTCCTTGACCATCTGTGCGCCCATGTTCTCGATGGCTTCCTTCAGCTCGATCTCTTTGGCCACGGTGACACCGTCCTTCGTGATCTGCGGAGCGCCAAATTTCTTGTCGATGATGACATTGCGGCCTTTGGGGCCTAATGTGACCTTGACGGCATTTGCCAATGCGTCAACACCTTTTTTCAAACCCTCACGGGCTTCCCAGTTGTATTTGATTTCTTTTGCCATTGTTATTGTTGTTTTATTTGTTATTCTTTAGTTCTGATCACCGTTCACGGATCACTATTTAGCAGATTGCATAGATGTCGCTTTCCTTCATGATGAGATAGGTCTCGCCGTCGAGCTGGATCTCTGTGCCGGAGTATTTCCCGTAGAGCACATTGTCTTTCACCTTCACGGTCATGGGCTCGTCTTTCTTGCCGGGACCCACGGCGACCACTACGCCCTTTTGGGGTTTCTCTTTGGCGGTGTCAGGAATGATGATGCCGCCGGCGGTCTTCTGCTCGGCTTCTGCGGGTTTTACTAAAACCCTGTCTGCTAATGGTTTAATAGTGCATTTCATAATCTTGTGTTTTTTTAGTTTATTTATTTTTTTGTGTCTGCAAATGAATGCGCCGTTGTTTTGCAAATTCTGTGCCAAACTCAAAACCATCCGGTTCTGCCAAAAAATTCTTTTGCTGTCTGCCAAAATGTCATCTCCCAATCAATCCAAAAAAAATCTATCTTTGCCAATCCTTTTCAACACTCGAATCCAGATCCTTGACCCTGCAAGCCCCATGTCGCGCAAACTGATATTCATCCTTCTCTTTGTCCTCCTCTTCCTTTGGCAGCTGCCACAAAATATGGTGGCATTGGCCATGTTGCCGTTCATCGGCAAACCGAGGGTTGTGACGCGCCGCAACTACTGTGTTGGCATTGTGGGCAGGTGGTTCCCCGACAGTGCCAGTGGTGTCTCGTTGGGCAATTTCGCCTTCTTCCACCCTGACTGCATCCACGATGATTTCACCATTCGCCATGAAATGGACGGACATGCCGTCGATTCCAAACTTTTCGGTCCCTTGTACCTATTTATTATAGGCATCCCATCACTGTTGCATTTTTTTTTCATGAAAAAGGGGGGAGATTATTACGACTTTTATACAGAACGGCGTGCCAATCGTTTCGCAAAGATAACGCCGCCAAGTCAAAGGTCCCCAAAATGATGTTCCCCACATCGGAAAAAAAATATTCCGGGCATATTGTATTGTATAATAAAAAGTGTATTTTTGCACGCTTTTTTGAAGTGGAATGCAGAAGCATGTTTCGTTGATGCGAAATTTGTTTGTAACTATCTGATTTCACGGACTGTATTGAAATAGAATGGTAGGTTTGAGGGACGGTTTCTTATGGTTTCGAATGATTAGAATAGTTGCATTTTCCTTCCAAAAGTGCGCTATTTTTTTTTGATATAAACAATAAAAACAATAACAATAAAAATTTCGTAGGGAATGAAAAAGATTAAAATCACACAAGTAAAAAGCGCGGTGGACAGACCCGCCCGCCAGAAAAAATCATTGGAAGCACTTGGTTTGCGCAAAATGCACCAGACTGTCGAGCATGAGGCCACGCCCCAAATCCTCGGTATTGTCGATGCCATCAAGCACCTTGTTTCTGTAGAGGAAGAATAACAACGAGATTAATAACATTAGATTTTTAAGAGAATGAACTTACACAACTTAAAACCAGCAGAGAATTCAACCCATCGTGAAAGAAGAATAGGCAGAGGCCAGGGCTCCGGCAAGGGCGGCACTTCCACCCGTGGTAACAAGGGCGCTCAATCTCGTTCCGGCTACAGCCGCAAGATCGGCTTCGAAGGCGGTCAAATGCCCATCTACCGTATTCTCCCCAAGAGAGGATTCAAGAATATCAATCGCGTGGAATATAACGCCATCAATGTGAGCACGCTCCAGAGACTGGCCGAGAAGAACATCACCGATGTGAACCTCCAAGTGCTTATCGACAACGGTCTTGCCAAGAAGAGCGATCGCATCGCCATCCTCGCCAAGGGTGAACTTACAGCCAAGGTCAATGTCACGGCTGACAAGTTCTCCGCAAAGGCAAAGGAGGCCATCGAGAAGGTCGGCGGCACCGTCATCCTGCTCAACGCCCCGAAAGAGACCCCGGCAGAATAATCTTTAACCTAACATTAGTCAACGATGAAAAAATTCATAGAAACAATAAAAAACATTTTCAGGATTGAAGACCTGAGAAAGAGAATTCTCTACACGCTCTTCATCATCCTGATTTATCGTTTTGGTGCACACGTCGTGCTGCCGGGCATCAACCCGGGCGGCCTGTCCGCATTCACCAGCGCTGCCCAGAAGGGTCTGCTCGGCATGTTGGACCTCTTCTCCGGCGGTGCATTCTCCAACGCCTCCATCTTCGCTTTGGGTATTATGCCTTACATCTCCGCATCCATTATCGTGCAGTTGATGACCTTGGCGGTGCCCTACTTCCAGCGTCTTCAAAAGGAAGGCGAGAGCGGCCGTAAGAAAATCAACCAGATCACCCGTTATCTGACGGTGCTCGTGCTGGCCATTCAGGCTCCCGCCTACATCGCCCAGCTCACCAACCAGTTTCCCGGCGCCATCGCTCCTTCGATGCTGAACACCAAGATCCTCGGATTCTCCGCGTTCGCCATTTCCGCATTCATCCTTCTGATTTCCGCCACCCTGTTCATCATGTGGCTCGGCGAGAGAATCACGGACAACGGTATCGGCAACGGTATTTCCATGATCATTATGATTGGTATCATCGCTCGTCTGCCGTACGCTCTCCGCGCTGAGTTCGTGGCCCGTATCAGCGAGATGAATGGCGGTCCGATTATTTTCATCCTTGAAATCGTCCTCATGATGGTCATCATCGGCCTCTGTATCATGTTGGTCCAAGGCACCCGTCGCGTGCCCGTCCAATACGCCAAGCGCGTGGTCGGCAACAAGCAATACGGCGGTGTCCGCAACTATCTTCCCCTCAAGGTCAATGCAGCCGGCGTGATGCCGATCATCTTCGCCCAGGCTGTCATGTTCATCCCCTTGACCTTCGTCAACATCTCCACTGAGACCACTTCCGGCTTCTGGAGCAGTTTCATTGACTATAACCGTTTCGGTTATAATATTGTCTTCTTCCTGCTCATCGTGGCCTTTACCTATTTCTATACAGCTATCACCATCAACCCGCAGCAGATTGCCGAAGACTTGAAGAAGAACGGTGGATTTATCCCCGGCACCAAGCCCGGCAAGCAGACGGCTGAACTGATTGACAAGATCATGTCCCGCATCACCCTGCCCGGTTCCATTTTCTTGGGTATCGTGGCTGTGCTGCCCGCCATCGTCCGTCACTTCGGTGTGAACCAGCAGTTCGCCCAGTTCTTCGGCGGCACCTCCCTGCTCATTATGGTCGGCGTCGTGTTGGATACCCTCCAGCAAATCGAGAGCCACTTGTTGATGAGACATTATGATGGTTTGACCAAATCCGGCAGAATCAAAGGCCGCTTGGGCGGTGTTTATGGAGGATAATCAACAATGACGATGTTCCGCAGGATCAAATATAAGAGCGAAGAGGACTTCGAGAAGCTGAAACGGAGCGCCCATGTGGTGGCCGTCACGCTTGCCGAGGTGGCCAAGCACATACAGCCGGGCGTGCCCTTGCTGTACCTCGACCAAGTGGGCGAGACGTGCATCCGCGACCACCACGCCATCCCCTCCTTCAAGGGATACGAAGGTTTCCCCGCTTCTCTCTGCCTCTCCGTCAACGATGTCGTGGTACACGGCATTCCCAAACAGGGCGATGTGCTGAAGGACGGCGATATCATCTCCGTGGATTGCGGGGCCCTTTTGGACGGATTCCATGGTGACTTCTGCTATACCTTCGCCGTCGGCGAGGTGAAAGAGGAAGTCCGCCTCCTGTTGGAACGCACCAAAGAGTCCCTGATCCGTGCTATCGCTGTCGCCACTGCCGGCAATACGGTGGGCGACATCGGGCACACGGTGGAGACTTATGTGGGGCAGTTCAATTATGGCGTAGTGCGCGAGCTTTGTGGCCATGGCATCGGCAAGGATATGCATGAGCGCCCGGACATCACCAATTTCGGCCGCCCTCACACCGGCGACCATTTGCAGCCCGGCATGTGCATCTGCATCGAGCCGATGATCACTCTCGGATCCCGCAAGATCTACATGGAACGCGATGGATGGACCATCCGCACCCAGGACCACAAGCCCGCCGCCCATTTTGAACATCAGTTGATTATCACCGACAAGGGCACGGAGGTTATCTCCTCCTACAAGCCCCTTGGTGAGGTTATTGGAACGACAGAACTCTACTAAAATATACGATTATGGCTAAGCAATCATCCTTCGATTTAGACGGCATTGTGACGGAAGCCCTTGGCAATGGCCTCTACCGCGTTCAGCTCGAAAGCGGGCATGAGATTATCGCCCACCTTTCCGGCAAGATGCGTCTTCATTACATCAAGATCCTGCCCGGCGACAAAGTACAAGTGGCCATGTCTCCATACGACCTCACCAAAGGAAGGATCACCTTCCGCTACAAGGTGTGATTTTTGAATGGTATTCAATAATAAAATAACAATAAAAGAAATAAAACAATGAAAGTAAGAGCATCAGTAAAGAAGAGATCAGATGACTGTATCGTGGTAAGACGCCACGGCGTGGTTTACGTGATTAACAAAAAGAACCCCAAGATGAAACAACGTCAAGGATAAAATAATTATTAACTTAATAAAACAATAAAGTAATATGGCAAGAATTGCAGGTATTGATTTACCTAAAAACAAGCATGGCGAGATCGGTTTGACCTACATCTACGGAATCGGCAGAAGCACTGCTCAAAAGATTCTGACGAAGGCCGGTATCAGCTGGGACAAGAAGGTAAATGAATGGAATGACGATGAATTGGCAGTAATCCGTGGTTTGGTTAACGAGATGAAGGTGGAAGGACCGCTCAGATCCGAAGAGCAGATGAACATCAAGCGTTTGATGGATATCGGTTGCTACAGAGGTATTCGTCACCGTCTGGGTTTACCGGTGCGCGGTCAAAGCACCAAGAACAACGCACGTACGCGTAAGGGACGCAAGAAAACTGTTGCTAACAAGAAGAAAGCGACGAAGTAGTTATTAATCAATTACATGGATAGAGAAAACATATAATTATGGCAAAGAATACAAAAACATCCAAGAAGAAAGTTGTCAGAATTGATGCTTCAGGAAAAGCGTTCATTTATGCCTCTTTTAATAATGTCATCGTTTCTCTTACCAACAACGACGGTCAGGTGATCTCCTGGTCTTCCGCTGGTAAGATGGGATACAGAGGTTCCAAGAAGAACACTCCGTACGCAGCCCAAATGGTTGCCCAAGATTGTGCCAAGGTCGCCTATGACCTCGGTTTGCGTAAGGTTAAGGTCTATGTGAAGGGCCCCGGACAAGGTCGTGAATCCGCCATCCGCTCCATCAACACGACGGGTATCATGGTGGAAGAGATCACGGATGTGACTCCGCTTCCTCATAACGGTTGTCGTCCTCCCAAACACAGAAGAGTATAGTTGAACATCATTTTTTTATAACAACAGAAAATTTAGAATTATGGCAAGATATACAGGCCCCAAAACCAAAATCGCAAGAAAATTCAAGGAACCGATTTACGGTCCTGACAAGTACTTCGAAAGACGCAACTATGCTCCCGGTCAGCATGGTCAGTCCAGAAGACGTTCCAAGCTCTCCGAGTACGGCATGCAGTTGCAGGAGAAGCAAAAAGCAAAATACACCTACGGCATTCTGGAGCGCCAGTTCCGTAAGATCTTCCGTTTGGCAGCCAGCAAGAAGGGTGTCACCGGCCAGAACTTGATGCAACTCATCGAATCCCGCCTCGACAATGTGGTGTTCCGCTTGAACATTGCCCCTTCTCGCGCCGCAGCCCGCCAGCTGGTCAACCACAGACACATCTCCGTGAACGGCCAGATCTGCAACATCCCTTCCCGTCTGCTCGTCCCTGGCGACACCGTCGAAGTCCGCGAGCGTTCCAAAGCTCTGGAAGTTGTCACCAACTCCCTCAGTGGCAAGGCTATGACTCATCCTTGGCTCGAATGGGACGGCAACATGATGGTTGGCAAGTTCATGAACTATCCGCAGAGAGAGGAAATCCCCGAGACTATCAACGAACAGGCAATCGTCGAGTTGTACTCCAAATAGTGATCAGTGATTAGTGAACAGTGATCAGAACAAAGAACCTTACCGGATCACAGTTCACAGCTCACAGTTCACATTACATTAATTACAGATCACAAATTAAAAAACAGAACAATGGCAATATTAACATTTCAAAAACCGGACAAGGTCATCATGAACGAGGCCGACGATTTTCACGGCATATTTGAATTTCGTCCCCTGCAGCAAGGCTATGGTGTCACCATCGGCAACGCCCTGCGCCGCGTGCTGCTCTCTTCATTGGAAGGCTATGCCATTACCTCCGTCAAGATCGAAGGCGTTTCCCAGGAGTTCTCCTCTATCGCCGGCGTGATGGAAGATGTTATCGACATCGTCCTCAACCTCAAACAAGTTCGCTTCAAGAACAAGATTGAGAACAACAATTCCGAGAAAGCCACCATCGTCATCTCGGGGCAGGAAACTTTCCTGGCCGGTGACATCAACCGCTTCCTCAACTTCTTCCAGGTCCTTAACACCGACCAGCTCATCTGCCGCATGGACCCCTCTGTGCGTCTCGTCATGGAAATCACCATAGACAAGGGCAGAGGCTATGTTCCTGTTGAAGACAACAGAACGCTGCATGAAGGCATCGACGTCATCGCCATCGACTCCATCCATACTCCCATCAAGAATGTGAAGTATGTGATTGAGCCGTATCGTGTGGAACAGAAGACTGACTTTGAGAAACTTATCCTCGATGTGGAAACCGACGGTTCCATCCACCCGAAGGAAGCCCTCAAGGAAGCAGCCAAGATCCTTATCCAGCATTTTGCCCTCTTCTCCGACGAGAAGATTGCACTCGATGCCCCCGAACAGACTGAGGAGTTGGACGTGGTGGATGAAGATTCCATGCTTATGCGCCAGATCCTCCAATCCAAACTTGTCGATATGGACCTCTCTGTCAGAGCCCTTAACTGCTTGAAGTCTGCAGAGCTTGAGACACTTGGCGACCTGGTGGCCATCCACAAGAGCGACCTTTTGAAATTCCGCAACTTTGGCAAGAAGTCCCTCGCCGAACTCGAGGATTTGGTCAAGTCCAAAGGTTTGGAATTTGGTATGAATATTTCAAAATATAACTTAGATAACGAGTAAGAACAATGAGACACGCAAAAAGAATCAACCATTTAGGAAGAACGGACGCTCATAGGAAGGCCATGCTGTCCAATATGGCCACGTCCCTCATCATGCATAAAAGAATCAACACCACCCTGGCCAAGGCCAAGGAGTTGAGAAAATATGTCGAGCCGTTGGTTACCCGCAGCAAGAGCGACACCACGCATTCCCGTCGTATCGTTTTCAGCCAGTTGCACAACAAGTATGCCGTCACGGAGCTGTTCCGCGAGATCGCTCCGAAGGTGGCTACCCGTCCGGGCGGCTACACACGCATTCTCAAGACCGGTTTCCGTAAAGGTGACAATGCCGAAATGTGCATGATCGAGTTCGTTGACTACAACGAAACCTACACCGTGGAAGCAGGTGCCAAGAAGAAGAGCACCCGTACCCGTCGTAGCAGCAAGAAGTCTGCACAGGCTCCCGCCGAGCCCGTTGCCGAGGCTGCAGTCGAGACTCCGGCTGAGGAGACCGCTCCCGTCGCCGAATAGTGTAAACACACATTTCCCTAATACTCCAAGGCCACCCGCAAGGTGGCCTTTTTTGATGGGATGAAGGCGAAGCAGGCACTGGCGCCGGCCGTTTTATTTCCGGCTGCTGTACGGCACGGTGTCCACACCGACAAACTCGCCTTTCAGGTATTTGAAATAACCGCATGCGGCAATCATGGCGGCGTTGTCAGTGGTAAGGTCCAAGGTGGGCAGAAAGAGATTCTTGCGGTAGCGGCGTGCCACATCGGCGGCGGCGTTGCGCAAACCGGAGTTGGCGGAAACCCCGCCCGCCAGCACAAAGTCCTTGCAAGGCGTCTCCCTCATCGCTTTTTTCACCTTGTCCATCAGCGATTTCACAATGGCATACTGGATGGAAGCCGCCAAGTCGTGGATGTTCTCTTCAATGAAGTCGGGATTCTCTTTGAGGTTGTCGCGTATAAAATAGAGAAAGGAGGTCTTCAGCCCGCTGAAACTGTAGTCGAGGCCGGGTACATGAGCGATGGCGAACTGGAAGCGATGGGGGTCCCCATCCTGTGCATATTTGTCGATGACAGGGCCGCCAGGGTAGGGGAGCCCCAAGATCTTGGCAGCCTTGTCGAAGGCCTCGCCCGCCGCATCGTCAATCGTGCACCCCAGGCGCTGCATGTCGAAATAGTCGTTGACTTGCAACAGGAGCGTATGGCCACCCGACACGGTAAGGCAGAGGAACGGGAACGACGGGTGCGCGCGCTCCTCGCCGGGCTTGTCCAGAAAATTGGCCAACACATGTGCCTGCAGGTGGTCCACTTCGACAAGAGGCACCCCTAAGGAATAGGACATCGCCTTGGCAAAGGAACACCCGACCAGCAGCGATCCCAAAAGTCCTGGACCATTTGTGAACGCGATGGCGGATAACTGATTTTTGTTTATCTTTGCGCGCTTCAATGCCGTGTCTATCACAGGGATGATATTCTGCTGATGAGCGCGCGATGCCAACTCCGGCACCACACCCCCATATTCGGCGTGAACTCGCTGTGAGGCAATGACATTGGACAAAATCGTGGTTCCTTCGACAACGGCAGCCGACGTGTCGTCACAGGAGGACTCGATACCTAAAATGTAAACGGACATAACCTCTAAATTTTGAGCGGCAAAAGTAGAAAAAAATTCTGGAAAGTGATCCTATGGATCTTCATCGCTTTCATTCTTCTCGACCTTACCGTCGTGGGGCTGCTCTTTGTGCCTGCGGTGCAAACATTCGTCATCGGTAAAGTCACTGACAAGCTGACTGAGAAATGGGGCACCGAGATTTCCATGAAGGATATCCACATCACCCCCACGCTCAAGCTCGTCGCCCACGACTTCCGCATCTGCGATCACCACCACAACGACATGATTTTCGTGGGCACGGTTAAAGGACGTCTCAACTACTTTAAGCTCAAGCCTCTCAAACTCGTTTTCCATCAAATCGACCTTGACAAGGCCAATGTGGTGGTGCGCAAGTACGCCGGAGAGCCGAGTGTCAATTTTGCCGTTTGGGCAAAGGTGTTTCCCCACAAGGAGACTCACTCCCAATTCCTGCTGACAGCGACGAACCTTAAACTCGCCAATAGCCGCGTCGCCATTGTCAATGATGACCAGCGTAAGGTCTTGGACACGAAAGGTAACCCTGATATCGACTATGCCTATTACGAGTTGTCGGATGTGCTCATGGACTGTGACGATTTCAAAGTGCACTCGACGGGCTTCACTACAATAGCCGCTAAGTTCAACCACTTGGCGTACAACCAGTACAATGGTTTCTCGCTGTCGGATGGCAAAGGGGATTTCTCCATCTGCGACACCTCTTTGGTTTTCAATGATATGAGACTCGTCACCCCCCATAGTAACTTGAACATGGACTTGGCGTTCTATTATCCCAACTGGGCAGGCATGGGGGAGTTTGTGGATTCGGTCTGTTTCAAGACATCCATACACCCTTCGCAGCTGGGAATGCAGGATGTGGTGGCGCATGCGCCCTCCTTGAAGGGGATGGACGAGACATTGATGATAGAAGCGGATCGTTTTGAGGGGCCAATCCGTGATTTCCAACTCATCGGTCTGCACGCCGGATGGGGAATGGGCACGCAACTCAATGGCGATTTCGCCTGTAAGGATATCCTGAACTTCAAGCATGCGCAAATAACGGCCAATATCGACTCTTCGCAAGTCAATATTCCTGAGCTGGCCAATCTCACGCTGCCCGGAGGAAAGAAGATTCCCATTAACAGAACACTGGCCAAGTTCGGGAATACTTCGCTCAAGTGCTTTTTCTCCGGCACCACTTCTGAATTCGATGCGAAAGTCGATGCCAATACCTCTCTGGGCAAGCTGTATGCTAACCTTGGAACTTTTGTGGAGGATGGCAAATTGCAGTTCGAGGGTTCTGTGTCGTCACCGAGCCTGAATCTTGCACGTCTGACTAACAATGCCAAGATCTTGGGCACCACAGGAGCGCATCTCTCTGTGGATGGAGAGATGGCCTCTTCGAC
Organism: Bacteroidales bacterium; assembly: GCA_017394765.1. The sequence continues at coordinate 24,569 of JAFPXF010000023.1, forward strand.
GCTGGATGCTGATAACTTTAAGACCCTGAAGGCACATCTTTCCGGTGATGTCCAGCATGTTGACCTTCGAGGCTATCGGCTGCGCAACACCAAGATCAAGGCTGACTACCAAGACAAATTCTATAACTGCACGGTCGTCGGCAGCGACCCCAATTTCAATGGCAGTGTCATTGTCCAACTTGACCTTACCGAGGATATGCCCTCTCTGCAAGGCAATATCTCGCTCGACAAGTTGGATGCCGGGGCTATTGCGCTCAGCCTGCCGTCCATCGACTCCTCCAAGGCCAAGGGTTTTGACAAACTCCTCTGTTCCCTCCAGAAAAATCCACAGTTGAAGATCTCTTTCGACAACTTTGCTGTAGTCTTGCATGGCAGTAATCTCGAGAATGTCAACGGCTATGCCGCCTGCGACAATGTTCGGATTTATTCCAATGGCGACAGTCTGCTCGGCGATCGCATTCGCTTGACAGCATTCAACACTGAAAACACCCATAAGTTTATTCTCGCTTCCGGCATTGCCAACTCGACTCTTGAGACAAGTTATCACCTTAACAGCATCAAGGATACCTTGCGGAATCTCGCACATGCCTTTTTCCCGAAATTGGTGTCATCCAATACGGCGAATGTCGCAGTCAATATTCCTCAAGTTCAAGAGGAGAATGACGTTCCCGGTTTCTTGAAAATGCATGTCACCACATATCGTTCTTGGAACGTGCTGCGCATGCTTTTGCCCGATGTCTTCATCGCTCCTTATTCCACCATAGACTTATCCGTCACTTCCGACCATCGTGCAGACAAGATTCAGGCGGATGTGCCATTCTTTGCGATCCGTAACAAGTTTGCCGTGCATAATCTCATTTTGGATGGAAATGCATCTACCACCAAGAGCCTCGACCTCGCGCTGAAATCGGATTCTATCTTGGCTGTGTTGGGTAAAACGCGCATGCCATTCACCAAGGTTGACATGAAAGCATCCGCTTTGAACGACTCCATTCAATATAAGCTTGAATGGTTCAATGAGTTCAACGAGAAGGAGAGCAGTGTCTCGCGACTGGCCGGTAGCATGAATCTTGCTGACGCGGACGACATTGCCTTCATTCTTCGCAATTCCGTGTTATATCTCAATGATATAGCCTGGCAATTTAACGATGACAATGAAATTCATTTGCAAAACGGTTCCATTTCAGTGAAAGACCTGTTGCTTTATAATGGGAACAGCAACATCTCTGTAGATGGCCAATTTAACAAAGGCACACGTGATCGGCTGCATGTGCAAGCCCATGACTTTGACTTGGGGGTGTTGAATTCCATTGCCGGTGACTTGGGCATTGGGGGCACTCTTTCTGTGGATGCCAACATGATTTATCCTAAGGACAGAATGATTGTTTTTGGAAAGGTGCTGGCTGACGAGTTCATGTTCAACAATTCGAAAATGGGCGATTTGTTTGTAGTGGCTGGTCTTGACACCACAGGTGGGGTCGGATTTAGCGGCGGTATCTTCCAAAACGAAAACAATGCGCGTGTTACCGTGCAAGACTATTCTTATCGTGATTTCCAAAAAGAGTCCAACATCGTTGCTCATTTGAATGGCCGTTATGAAACCGACAAGAAGAATTTCTCCGCACAGGCAGCCTTTGACACCTTGCAGATTGGTTTTATTGCACCGTTCTTGTCCTCCTTCAGTGATGTTTTCTCGGGAACAGCCTCGGGAAAACTCTCTCTTGTCGCCAATCCGAAGACTACCTATTTGGATGGCACTGTTACGGCTGTGGATGTGCTTATGGGCATAGCCGTGCTGGGTACAACGTATCGGGTTAAAAACCAGGATATCCGGTTTAATTCGGAGGGAATCTTTTTTGACAATATGCAAATCCTTGACAAAAATGGCGACATGGCCACGATGACGGGCAGTATCAAACACCGTTTTTTCAAGGATATGATGATTGACTTGGGCATCCATACAGACCGGGCCATGGTGCTGAATGCCCCGAAAAATCCGACAGCCGTCTTCTATGGCGACGGCATCGTGTCGGGAGACGTTGCTATCAAGGGCGATGGAAACCATATTCGTTTTACGGGGCCCAATTTGCGCACGCTTGATGGGTCGCGCATTGTGCTACAGGTCACCTCGGCCAGTACGGCATCACAATCCAATGCCATTGTCTTCACTCCCAAACAATGGGAGCAAACACCTTCTGCGGAAGTTTTTGACAAGAAAAAGTCACCGACGGTCTTGGACTTCGACTTTACGTTCAATGTGACCAATGATGCCGACGTGGTGCTCTATTTGGAGTCTATTGGCGGCACGATGAATGCCCGTGCCGATGGCAAATTCCAGCTTCTCTACCGAGATGATGAGCTCAATCTCTATGGCGATCTCGGCCTTCATTCAGGCGACTTCAAGATCTCGCTCTTTAACATTGTCAATTCGCGTTTCACCCTGGTGCCGGGCGGCAATATTCATTTCGACGGCCCGCTGGAGGACATGACAGTCAGCGTGAGTGCCTACAAAAGTTCCAAAACATCGCTTTCCAGCATAATCCCGGCGGATTACTCGGGTGGCGGCACCACCAACGTCAATGCCTATCTGAACCTTAACGGACCGATCATGCAACGCATCGAACCCACATTCAGTTTCGAGCTGCCCAATAGCAACGAAGAACTCTCCAACATGTTCTTTACGGCCATTGATACGACCAATAAGGAAAATATAACCCGACAATTCGCCTATTTCTTGTTGACCAACAGCTTTATGCCCAACAGCCTCGAAGTTTCGTCGGGCATTCCGGGCATGAATATGTTTAGCAATATTGTCAATAATATGCTTAAGGACTTGTTTGCATCGAGGAACGGTTCGTTTGGCATCACGTATAACCAAGCCACGGAATCAAGCTCGGCGGAGTATGGGGTCACGGGCAGCGCTAACCTGCTCAAGGACCGTATGACATTGGAGACCAGCATCGGTTATTACGATGACAAAAACACACAGGCGTTGTATAACATGTATGGTGACTTCACCGTGAACTACAATATAAACAAGGAGGGCACCTGGAAAGTGAAGGCATATACCTATATTGGGCAGCGTGATGAGAATTTCTACTATCAGAACGACCAATTCCGTTATACCGCAGGTGTTGCTCTCGCTTACAAACAGGACTTCAACACCCCGCGACGCAAGGGCAAGACCATAAAAGAAAAGCGCACAAAGAAAACAAAAGCCTCCAAAGTCAAAACCGATGAAAAGCACTAAGAGCATCATTGCCATCATCGCCATCCTTGCGATTATAGTTTTCTTGGGGTGGTTCTTTTTCGACATCATGATATACATGCTTGTCGCTCTGGCGCTTTCCTTTTTGGGCAAACCGCTCATGCGTCTGCTGGGACGTATCAGGATCAAGGGCAAGCCCTTCTCCGTCTCTTTGGCTGCCGCCATCACCTTGACAGTCATCTTTATGGCCATCTTCATGGTCGTCTGTTTCCTTGTTCCGGTCATTGTCCGCGAGGTGAACACCATCATGGCCATCGACCCAACCGCTCTGAACTCGGGGTTCGAAGATTGGCTTAACCAGCTGGATCCCGTGCTCAAAAAGTTCGGATTCCTCAACGAGGGGGAACATTTCTCCACTTTTGTGTCGGAGGAGGTACAACGCCTTTTCCAGCAGATTGACATGTCGAATGTCGTGCGCGACACCGTGGGGGTGGCCAAGGCTTTCGTCATCGGGCTCTTTTCTGTGCTGTTTATGACCTTTTTTGCACTGAAAGACCACGGTATCTTCTTCAAGATGCTCGGCAATTGGATTCCCACCCGCTACAGGAATGATTTTTCCAATATTTTGGATGCTACCGGCAAACAACTCTCTTCCTATTTTATCGGCGTGTTCATTGACATGCTTTGTGTGGGATTAATCGAAATGTTGCTCTGTCTCATCTTTCGCGTGCCTAATGCGCTGCTTATCGGTACCATTGGCGGTCTGCTGAACATTATCCCGTTTGTGGGACCCATCATTGCCACCGCCGCTGCCGTGATCATATCGGTCACTTCGCTCATCCCGGCTTCGCCCGAGTCGGCTTATATCGTGAACACGATCATCAAGGTGATCTGTATCATTGTCGTCACCAAAGTGATCGATGACTTCGTCCTGCAGCCTACCATCTATGGCAAACGCACCCAGACGCACCCGTTGGAGATTTTCATCGTCATCTTGATGGCGGGTTATGTGGGCGGCATCTTCGCCATGATCTTTGCCGTGCCTGCTTATACCATATTGCGTATCGTGGTGCAAGTCTTCTTCGGGGCCTATTTTGCACCGGCAGGCAACGAGATTGTCGCCGACTCGCCGTCAGTGCCCGTTGAGGAGATTACAGAATAAGGGAATTATATACCTGATGGCACAGATCAGGGCTTTTGCATTTTTTTTTTGATTTGGGCGTGCCGGCGCGGCGGCGGGAATTATGTCACATTCGCACACGCCATCAAATGCCGCCGCGCCGTCGGGCTTTCCGCTCCAATAATTTTGGTTTAAGACACCACCATTCCGCGAGACGCGAAGCGTCAAGCGGAACCTCCGTCTCGCCAGGGAACGCATTCCCACCAAAATCATTTCCGCTTCAATCCCTCACGCGGGCTCGTCGAACCCTTCATCCGTTTCGCGGCGAGCAACCTGCAACCTCGTCTCAACGTTCTCCCGCGCCGCGATTTTCCCGCACACGCACCCATCCTAGGGGTTGCAGCGCTCGTTCCTCACACTTTAACCCCTGGCTACCAAGCTCTTGCCCCTACCGGGGCTGCTCAAGGAAAGACATTATCCATTATTCTACCGAGCTTTCGCCCCTAACGGGGCTGCTCAAGGAAAACTCTTAATTATAATTATTGCCTCTATTGTCCCGGAGGGACACCCTCTCAATAACCCCACATAAGCGACGAAGGAGCGCAATGTGGGGATGGATGACGGTACCGACACCCTCTCGCGGCGCAGGAGTCATTGCTTAAGATGCCTGAAACTTGCTCGCCGCGAAAGTGAGGCGTTGGAAAAAAAGCGTTGCTTGGAGAACTGTTGCTACCGGCCTTGTGCCATCATGTATATAAGTACC
>JAFPXF010000002.1 GCA_017394765.1 Bacteroidales bacterium
GCGATTCCGTAGGTCTCTTTCTTGCGGGGGTTTTGTTTGGCGGGGATGTTGCCGAACATAGCTTTGATTTTGCCTTCCACTTCCGCCACGTTGATATCACCTACCACAATCACCGCCTGTAGGTCTGGACGATACCAATCGCTGTAAAAGTCCTTGATGACTTGGTAGTCAAAGGTTTGCAGAATGTCAAGCTTACCAATGGGCATACGGTCGGCGTAGCGGGAACCTTGCATCAGGATCGGCCAATACTCATTGCGCATACGGTCCACGGCACCGAGACCGAGACGGTGTTCCTCGATAATGACACCGCGCTCCTCGTCAATTTCTTTGTTGTCGAAGAGCAGACCGGCAGCCCAGCCTCTCATGATTTTGAGGCCGAGGTCAATGTTGGTAGGATCGTCCGTCGGCATGGGAATCATATAGACCGTCTCGTCGAAGTAGGTGTTGGCGTTGAGGTCGGCACCGAACACCACGCCCTTGCTGCGCAAGTGATCCACCACGCTATTGCCCGGGAAACCCTCGATGCCGTTGAAGGCCATGTGCTCGGTAAAGTGCGCCAAGCCCTGCTGGTTGTCGTTTTCTTGGTTGGAGCCAACATTCACGGCCAGACGAAACTCCACGCGGTCCTTCGGGTACGTGTTCCGACGGATGTAGTAGGTCAGGCCGTTGTCCAATTTGCCGATGGTCACGTTGGGGTCGGCCTTGATGGGATCGTTCAGGTTCAGGTCACCCTTCTGTGCGAAAACGGTCAACGCACAGATCATCGCCATCAGAAACAAAAAGATTTTCTTCATAAACGTTTGTTTTATAATAATTCAGACTTAAGACTTAAGAAGGTCGGGATTCGTTCAGTAACTCGTCGATTTCTTCGTTGAGTTCGTCGAAGCGTTTCTTTACCCGCTTGGAGGTTTTGATTACGACAGGAATGGACAAAAGACCGGAGACTAGTAGAGTAAAGAACATTGATCTGTCGTAGAAAAAGAGGTAAACATATATCGGCAATGATATTATTATGCCAACAACCTGTATGACAATGCGTTTACGCTTCGAATAGGTCGTGCTCTTTTGAATACTATCCCGCAGCGAAAGGAGACCTTCGCGACTCTGCGCGTCGGCTTTTCGGAGACCGTTGGTGGCGATAAGACTGTCCAACGTAATCCAGCCAAGAAAGAGGTCAATGGGGAGTAAAAGCCACCACGGCCAATATTCACAGAGGATAAAGTTACTGGCGGTTATGATGACTACCAAAAATATGACGGAAAGCAAGTTCTGCATATAGAGGTGCTTGCTGTGTCGTTTCACCGCGCGCTGCCATACCTCCCTGTTGAAGGTGCTGTGCTGCTCCACATTCTGCTGCAGGTCTTGTAACTCCTGCTGGAGTTCGCTTTTGATGTCTTCGTACTGTTCCATATCTGTTTGAGGTTTAGTCGGTGAATGATTTGAGTTTCTCGCGTATGCGCACCAGACGCACACTGACGTTATCGACGGTGATGCCGAGGATGGCGGCAATCTCGTCGTAGGGCAGGTCTTCGAGCCAAAGCAGAATCAGTGCGCGATCGAAGGGATGCAGTCGTGCGATGCGCTTGTGGAGGCGGCTGGCAGCCGGACAGGCCTCCTCATCAGCGAAAAGGTCGATGTCCATTTCCAGCGGCATGCAGTCGGGACGGCGGCGGTGGCGCTTGTCGAAGGTCACGCAGGTGTTCAGCGCCACGCGATAGACCCATGTTTTGGTCGAGCTGCGCCCTTCGAAGCCGTCGAGGCCCTGCCAGAGGCGTATCAGCACCTCTTGAGCGAGGTCGTCTGCTTCCTGTCGGTCGTCGGCGAAGAGGTAGCACACCGAGTAGATGGTCTGTCGCTGTTCCTGTACCAGCCGTTCAAAGTCTAGTTCTTTCTGTTCTTTGTCTTTTTTCTGCTTCATCTTTCAGACGTTGTTTTTCTTTTGACTACGGAGGTGGCGAAAAACTACACCCTAAACCTCAAAATTTTTGGGAATACAAGACATTTTATGATTGTATATATGTTATATCTCTATGCATCAATCAGTTTTGAGTCTGTCATAAACTCATAAATGCCCATCAGGACAATGCCATTGTCATCGCGACGCAGTTTCATGCGTTCGCCCACAATCATAATCTTTTTGAACGAGTCACCAATCTGCTGTAGAGAGCGTTTTTCCTGTTGCATTTTTTCTTCATTGGGCAGTCGGTAAGCCGATTGTAGGTAGTAGCGGCGTGAGCCGAGATTGCAGACGAAGTCCACCTCCAAGGTTGCCCGCTGCCATTTGCTGTCCTCGGTCTTCACACGAATATTTACATTACCCACATCTACAAGAAATCCACGATAACGCATCTCGTTGTAAATCACATTCTCCATCAGGTGATTCTCTTCGGTTTGGCGGAATGAAAGAATGGCATTTCGCAATCCTAAATCCTTAAAATAGTATTTAGGGGTGGTGCCGATATATTTCCGTCCCTTGATGTCGTAACGGTCGGCCTTTTCAATCATATAGGCGTTTTCGAGATAACTGATGTAGGTCTCGACGGTTTTGTTGGTGATGTTGTTCAGCCGTTTCACGCTTTTAAAGGTGTTAGCCAGATTGGCGGGGTTGACAGGACTGCCCACACTTGATGCCAATATGCGAACCAGTTCTTCGAATTCAGCCTTGTTTTCAATCTCGTACCGTTCGTAGATGTCGCTCAGATAAACCGTGCGGTAAAGGTTTCTGAGATAAGCCGCCTTTTTGTCGTCGCCTTTGATGGAGAGGATTTTTGGTAGCCCGCCGTAGGTGTAATATTCCTGCCACCCATCAATGATGTCCCCTTCGTAGGCTGTCATAAACTCCTTGAAAGTCAGTGGCCACACATGAATTTCGTCACCGCGCCCGCGGAACTCGGTGGCAATGTCGTTTGACAGAAAATGCGAGTTGGAACCCGTTACATAAACGTCGGCATTTTCCATTCCTACCAGTGAGCCTAGCATATCTTCGAACTCATCTACTCGTTGTACCTCGTCAATAATGATGTAATATTGCCCGTCGTCTTTCATCTGTTCGTCCACCCAACTCAACAGAAAATCGGGGTCACGGAATGCTTTTTTCCGCCTGTCTTCCAAATCGATGATGAGGATATGGCTCTTTGCAATTCCTGTTTCCAACAAGTACTCTTTGAACAGTGTTTTCAGCAAATATGACTTTCCTACGCGACGCAGTCCGGTCACAATCTTGATCAGCCCATTGTCTTTTGACTCAATGAGCTGTTGCATATATGTTGGTCTTTTTATCTTCATCTTATACAGATACTTATATTTGTTTTAAGTCATTTTGATTCCCAATTTGTGGCAATCTTTCCACTTTTTGGGAAAGCAAAAATACAAAATATTTTGAATCTCCGCTATTTACAGCATTCCATTTTTTTCAGCTCCGCCAAACGACGTTGGGCCGTGCGGAGGGAGAAATGCAGGTCGTCTGCCACCTGCTGCGCATTGGCACTGGGATTCTTTTCCAGATAGTCCCGTAGCCGTCTCAAATCTTCGGAAAGGCCTGCATTGTGGCTTTCCACATCCGTTTCGTTGAAATCTTCGTGAGAATAGAGTTCTGGATTCCAGGCTTTTAGATGCTTCATGACCTCTTCCGTTTTTGTGGAATAATAGTGGATGATTTTGTCCTGCCCGTTCACGTTTATGCACAGCGCAGTGTCATTGTAGCGCACGATGCTGTCTCGCATGACAAGGGTCTGGCGGTTGACCCGGATCCAAAGCTCAGAAGGAATCAGCTCCTCCAATTCTGAAAGGGTACCGTTTCGATGTGTTGTTTCCCCGTTTTTCAAGATGAGAACAACTCCGTCTGTATCGCAGGAAAAACAGGCAATATCCTTAAAATCAATCAGCTGCTGCTTCCTTTCTGGCGAAATGACCACCAATTTGTCATCGGTGTATGCAAATGTTCGCTCCACGTTGTCAATAACAAAGTAATGGTTCCGATTGATGAGTGCAAACGCATAGATGAACGCCGGAAAGAGGAGGATGGTGGCAATGATGGCCCCGAAAGGGAGAAGCAGATTCACGTGCAAGAACATCAATATAATGAGAATGAGATCGTACAGCACGTATAGGCAAAACGGGAAGTTGTCGATGGTGTCGAACAGGATGGTGTCCCCATCTCTGACCGAACAATGGCGGGTGCTTTTGAAAAAGTTGTCCTTGAGGGTCAGATTGAACTCCTCCTTTCCCACATCGAAAGTAAGTGGGCGGAAACGGTGCACTTTTCCGACCAACTCTCCGTCAAGGAACACCAAATACGGGGTGATTTTGAAATAGCCGAACGGCTTTTGCTTGATGGTGACTTGCATAATAGTTGGTTTTATGCGGCAAAGATACGCATTCCCGCAACACCGGCCTCCGCCAAACTCGCGAGAGACGAATTTTGGCGGAGATGTGGTCTTTGATTGCGTTTTTATTCTTTCAGCAATTCGTCGATTTCTTCGCTCAGCTTGTTGTAGCGTTTCGTCACCTCTAAGGTTCTTTGTCTTTTTTCTGCTTCATCTTTCAGACGTTGTTTTCCTTTTGACTACGAAGGGGGATGAAAAACTACACCCAATCCTCAAAAATTTCAGATGGTGCGAAAATACAATAATTTCATTATGTAGTGACAGAAGAATGAGAGGTGTTAGACAATCCCGACAATTTTGCTATTTTTGCACCTCCAATTCCAACACCACCGCAATGTACCCAAAACAAAACCAAGACAACTCCGCCCTCATCTACGGCATGCGCCCCATCTTTGAGGCCATCGAGAGTGGCAAGACCATCGATAAAGTCCTGTTCCAAAAAGGTCTTCAAGGCGAGCTTTTCAAACAGCTTTTCTTTGAGGTGCGCCAGCATAAGATCCCCTTCCAATATGTGCCCCTCGAAAAGCTGAACCGCCTCACACGCAACAACCACCAGGGCGTGGTGGCGTTCCTCTCGGCCATTGAGTACAGCAGTATCTTTGATATTGTGCCCACCATCTTTGAGGAGGGGCGCGTGCCGTTCCTGTTGCTGCTCGACAAGGTCACGGACGTGCGCAACGTGGGCGCCATCGCGCGCTCGGCGGAATGCGCGGGCGTGGATGCCATCATTTTGCCGCTCAACGGTGGCGCGCAACTCAACGAGGATGCGGTGAAGAGCTCCGCCGGCGCGTTGAACAAGATCCCCGTCTGTCGCCACTCCAACCTCGTGGAGGTGATTCAATATCTAAAAGACTCCGGCATTGAGGTGGTCGGCGTGACCGAGAAGGCCAACCACGCGCTTTACAACAAGGATATGACTAGCCCTCTCTGCCTCATTATGGGCAACGAGTACGAGGGCATCGCCTGGGACTACCTGCGCCATTGCAACGACACCATCACCATCCCGATGGTGGGCACTATCCGCTCACTCAACGTCTCCGTGGCCACCGGCATCACACTCTTTGAGGTGGTGAAACAACGCAATCCCGTGAAAGAATGAAGAAGATTGGCATCCTTTCTGACACGCACGGCTATCTGCATCCCGATGCCTTCGAGTTCTTCAAGGAGTGCGACGAGATCTGGCATGCGGGCGACATCGTGGACGACTTCATCCTCGATGAGCTGGCCGCCATCGCGCCCACCGTGCGCGCCGTGTATGGCAACTGCGACGACTGGGATATCCGTCGCGAGATCCCCGAGAACCAGGTCTTTCAGTGCGAAGAGCATACGGTGGCCATCCGTCATATCGTGGGCTATCCGGGCAAGTACGATCCGCGCGCGTTGGAGTTGATCCGCGAGGCCAAACCTACCATCCTCGTGGCTGGCCATTCACATATTCTCAAGGTGATGTTCGACAAGCAGCACAACCTGCTCTTCATCAACCCCGGGGCCGCCGGACGCTACGGCATCCATACCCGCCTCACCATGATGCGCCTCAAAATCGACGGACAGAACATCTCCGATCTGGAACTTTTTGACGAACCCAAACTGCAAGCTGTGAAATGATGAACGAAGAGAAACCTATCATCACGATTTTGGGCCCCACCGCCACTGGCAAGACGCACATTGCGGTGCGACTGGCCGCCGAGTTGGGCGGCGAGATTGTGAGTGCCGACTCGCGCCAGGTGTATCGCCGCATGGACATCGGCACGGGCAAGGATATCTCCGAGTACCAGTACAACGGGCAGCCGGTGCCATACCATCTCATCGACATTGAAGAACCGGGCGTGAAGTACAACGTCTATCGCTACCAGCAGGAGGCGTTCAAGGCAATGCGCGACATCCAAAGCCGTGGCAAGCAGGTGGTGATATGCGGGGGCAGCGGCCTCTACATCGAGGCGGTGCTGCAGGGATATCGTTTCAAGTGGCAGGAGGACAGCCAGATACTCTCTGATCCAGTGCCGTCGGTCATCTTCGGCCTCCGGGGCGACCGCGACCTTATCCGCACACGCATCACGCAGCGGCTCAAAGCCCGACTGGAGGAGGGGATGATAGAGGAGGTGAAGGCCCTGCTGGACGAGGGCGTGCCTTCGGAGATTCTGATTCGTTATGGATTGGAATACAAATACGTTACGCTGTATTTGTTGGGACAAATAGATTATGAGGAGATGTTTGCCTCGCTCAACACAGCCATCCATCAGTTCTCGAAGCGCCAGATGACCTGGTTTCGCCGGATGGAGCGCCTCAGCTTCGACATCCACTGGATAGATGTGGCGTTGTCGGAGGATGAGAAGATGGCGGAGATATACAAGGTGCTGAATCGGTAAGTCTTTTATTTTTTTCTGTATTAGACACCAAACCTCCTAAAACTACACTATAAAATTAACTATTAATATTTTAATATATCTTTATAAATTATTGATTCTCAAAGGGTAAAAAATTGTTACTAAACTCTTGACAAACACTTTCATATTCTATATTTCTGTTGACATAATTATTAACAATAAAATTACTATTGGTTATGAGCAACATTATAGAAGTAGAAAGTAAAATCATCACTCTCCGGGGCCAGCAGGTGATATTGGACTCGGATGTCGCCGAATTGTACGGCGTGGAGACCAGAGACATTAACAAGGCCGTAAAAAACAATCCTGGAAAATTTCCCAATGGGTATATTTTTGAGCTTGATTCGAATGAGAAATCGGAGGTGGTGGAAATTTTCCACCACCTCTCAAAACTCCGATTCTCACCGCAGCTGCCAAAGGCTTTTACAGAAAAGGGTCTCTATATGCTGGCCACGATTTTGAAGAGTCCAAAGGCGGTGGAGACCACCATTGCCATTGTGGAGGCTTATGCCAAACTGAAAGAACTGTCGCGGGTGATCGTGGAGATTCCGCAGCAGGAGGGCGACAAGTCCGTGCAACAAACGCTGCTGCGGCGCGGCGGGCAGTTGGTAGAGGAAATCATGGGAGACATTCTGCCCAAGCAGAGCAGCGAGACTTCTTTTGAGCTGAATCTCGCCATGCTCAAGTTCAAGCACTCTGTGAAGCGGGAAAACAGTGATGAGATAAGAGAACTGAAAGAGACCATTCGGCGGTTACAAGAACGCCTGGACGATCTGGAAGGGTAATAACACTTTTCCCTTTTTCGAGAATTACTCTAATTATGGATCACCAATTTTTTTACCCGCCAAAGGTTCGTAGAGATTTTCTGAAAGCGCGCACTTTCAAGGTCACTACAGACACTGACATCTTCACGTTGGACAACCATATCGCCACGGAGGGTGTCCAGTTCCTCCGTTTCTTCATCCCTGCCGACATGGACACGCGATATGGTTTCTATTGCTTTACGGAACCACATACTTTTTCCGGTCAACATGCGAAGTGTAAGATTGCAAGACAGCTTTCAAATACGTCTCGCACGCCTTTTGCCTGCTGTCATCCAAGTCAAGGATATCATGCTGTTGAAGCGTGTCGCTCGAAGCAAAGACATGAAGTACCTTTTCGCCATCGAAATAAAGACTCAGAGAATCCGTCAGGCATTGGTAAACCTGATTAAAGCAATTTGTGGCAACTTTTTTTCGATACGGTTCGTTGAAAAAGTCGCGACCAAAAGCGAAATAGGGCTGCCTGTAACCGACAAGTCCCAACACTGTCGGCATAATATCCAGTTGCTGAGTCACTTCATGGCTGATTCCCCGCAAGGAATGGTCCGGGGTGTACATGAAACAGATGATTTCGGAATGGCTTCGGGGCGTTTGCATGTCCGGACGCGCGACAAGGCCGCTGACATGGTCGGCGACGAAGATGAACAGCGTGTTTTCAAACCACGGCTCTTTCGATGCCGTTTCAAAGAATTTACGAATGGAGAGGTCGGTGTAGGCGACACAGGGTTGCAAAAGATTATCCCCCTGCGGCATTTTACCGGCATATTCCTCCGGCAAATCGAACGGATGATGGGAGGTCAGCGTAAAGACAGCGGAGAAAAAGGGAGTTTTGCATTCGTTGAGCTGATGCGCCATATATTGAAGGAAATCCATGTCCCAAATACCCCAAATATTGGCGCGGTCCTTGCCCGAATTGTATTCCTTGAAGTGTGTGCGATTGTAGAATTTGCTTATTCCGGCCATCTTGCCAATGGATTCAAAGCCCATTTGGTTTTCCGTAGTTCCACAAAAGAAACAGGTGCTGTAGCCCTCCTTCTCCAAAATGCTCGGCAGCCCTTCCATTTCACCGATAAACTGCGGCAGAAGGGAGAACGGAGTCTGATAGGATGGAATGGAAATCAAGATTGACGGCAGCGACTCGATGGATTTCATCCCATTGCTGAAACAATTGGTGAAAGTAAATCCTTCTTGCATCAGCGAATCCAAGAACGGCGTGAATCCCTCGCGATTCTGGTGGATTTGCGGCATCAGGAACTTGGAATGGTCTTTATTGAAACTCTCCAGCACAAAGATGACGATGTTTTTTTTGCCCAAGTCATATTTGAATTCGCCATCGGGATAATGATATGGCGTGAAGATGCTGTCAGACACGTCATCGTCGAAATAGTGACGGACTTTGAATTCTTTGGAACGGGTTGTCCTCAAGATACAGAAAGGATTGCTGAGCACCAGGGAAGTCTGGGGAGCATTCGGGGCATAAAAGGCGGCGTTGCTCATCATGACCGGGAAAGCTTTGAGATCAAAGGAGCTCCGCACCCCGAAGATATACAATGTCACACCCAACCCCAAAACAACAAGATGAACGGGATAATACAGTATGGCCTTCGCAATGCGAGAGCCGTCATAGCGCACTTTCTTGTAAAGGAACACCATCAAGGCGACAAGCGCGACACCCAACAAGACCAAATACCAATTTTCGCCCAAAGACTTGAAGATAATGCCAACCGTATTATCGTTCTCCTCGAAAAAGTGCAGTTCCTCGATGGTCACCCTTTTGAAAGCATAGCGATAATAGACGACATCGACCAGATTGAGCACCACCAAGCCGAGGCCGTTGGTGACGACATACACCCAAAAAAGCAATTTCTGATACCACGATTTGCCCCTGAATTTAAAAGGGAGCAACGACAAGGCGAGGAAGGCGCTGTTGAGGTACAGGATAGAAACGGTGTCGAATTTCAGGATACCCTGCAACAATTTGGGCAAATCGGCCCATTGGACATGGCCGAGCAAAGAGAGATTATACACATAGAAGACACCATGGGTGATTATGAGGATGAGATAGAGGATCAACAACCTAAGCAATAGTACAGTGACATCATTGCGCCAAAAATTCTTCAAAAGCGACATTATTACAGCATGCTTATTTTTCACTTGCAAATGTACATAATTTATGAACACATACGAACAAATGGTTTTTCCAATCAAGGGAATTGAAAAAAATTTTATTTTTGCAACTTTGAAAAACCCGGGGTGGGCTAAAGGATTCTGTCCACACATCGGAAATGTTAATCAAGAATCCATTTTGCATTAAAAAAAATGAAAAAACTATTTGTTTTATTATTGGGGCTGATGACACTCAATGTGTTTGCAGCAAACGACAGACCCGTCACGTTCAAACAGCTGCCTCAGAAGGCACAGCAATTCATCAACACACACTTCAGCGGCATCGAGATGCTTTCCGCCACGGTGGATGATGACTACGAAGTCTATCTTGCCAACGGTGCGAAAGTGGAATTCACCCTTCAAGGCGATTGGAAAGAGGTAAGGTGTTCTGGCTCAGCCGTCCCTGCCGCCATCATTCCTGCGGCCATTTCCAAATATGTAAAAACCAATTTTCCCAACAACACCATCACCAAAATTGACAAGAATTACAGCGGCTACGACATTGAATTGAGCACAGATGTGGAGTTGAAATTCGATAAAAACGGCAAATTCCTCGCCTTTGACGACTAAGGGGCTGTCCGCTTGCACAATATTCATTTATTAAAGACCTCTACAATGAAGAAACTATTTGTTGCTTTAACAAGCTTTTTCGTGCTATGCACTTTTGTATCGTGCGACAGGGTTGTGACATCCGACCGTCTGCCTGCCCAAGCCAAGCAGTTCATCAGCGCCCATTTCAACGGAATTGACATTCTTTCTGTGCGAAAGGATGGTTCCCAATACGAGGTGGTACTGTTTGACGGAACGGAGTTGGATTTCACTCGCGGAGGCAAATGGACCAAGGTCGATTGCGGCATGAATCCGCTGCCTGATGGAATCCTCCCTGCCAATACAGTCCAATATCTTACCGCCAAATTCCCCATGAATTTTGCCACAAAAGTCAAGTATGAGCACAAACGCTACGAGGTGGGTTTGAACAACGACCTCGACTTGCTTTTCGACAAAAACGGCAACTTCATAGGAACAGACGACTAATCATAAAACAGGCCTGCAACAGCAGGTCTTTTTTTTGTATCTTTGCACCCTTATTTGAAAAACCACAAACATGCGCAACGCTCGTATTTTCGTAGAAAAAAAAACGGGTTTCGATGTCGAAGCCGTCAGTCTGAAAGAGACACTCAACCATAATTTCAATCTCAACATCCGCCACCTGCGCCAGTTAGTCGTTTACGATATCTTCAACGTGGACGATATTTTGCTGGAGCGCGCCAAGGTGGGCGTGTTGTCGGAGCCCGTGGTGGACAACCTGCTCGAGGAGTTCCCTCTGGAGGGGCTGACCTATCTGGCAGTGGAGTATCTGCCAGGCCAGTTCGACCAACGTGCCGACAGCGCGATGCAGTGTCTCTCATTGCTTGATCCCAAGACGGAAGTGGTCATCAAGAGCGCCAAGCTCTATGTCTTCGATGCCGACCTCACGCCCGAGCAGTTCGCGCATATCAAAAAATATTGCATCAACGAAGTGGAGGCCCGCGAGAAGGATATGGGCAAGTTGGAGCTGACCGTGAATCCCGAGGTGCAGGAAGTGCCCATCGTGGAAGGGTTTACCCAATGGAGCAAAGAGCAGCTGGAAGCGTTCCGCGTCGCCCAAGGGCTGGCAATGTCCTTGGAAGACATCGCCTTCATCCAAGAATATTTCAAGAATGACGAGCATCGTAACCCGACCGACACGGAGATCAAGTTGTTGGACACCTACTGGAGTGACCACTGCCGCCACACCACCTTCGAGACCGAGTTGACGAAGATCACCTTCACGCCCTGCGGACTGCAGCACCAGTTGCAGGCAGCATACGAGCAATATCTTTCTATGCGGAAAGAGCTGTACGGAGACCGGGAGAAACCGCAGACCTTGATGGATATGGCTTCCATCAACGGCAAATACGAGCGCAAAGCAGGCCATCTGGACGATATGGAAGTTTCCGAAGAGAACAATGCCTGCAGCATCTATATCAATGTCGATGTGGATGGAAAGATCGAGCCGTGGTTGCTGATGTACAAGAATGAAACGCACAACCATCCCACGGAGATCGAGCCTTTTGGCGGGGCTGCCACTTGTGTGGGCGGTGCCATCCGCGACCCGCTGAGCGGGCGCAGCTACGTCTATCAGGCCCTGCGCGTCACGGGAGCGGGTGACATCAACGCCCCGATGAGCGCCACTTTGGAGGGCAAACTGCCGCAGTCGGTCATCTCCAAGAGCGCGGCGGCCGGCTACTCCTCCTACGGCAACCAAATCGGCCTGGCCACCACACACGTGCGTGAAATCTACCACGACGACTACAAGGCCAAGCGTCTGGAAATCGGCGCGGTGGTGGGTGCGGCCCCGGTGAGTCACGTGCGCCGCGAGTCACCGCAACCCGGCGACATCATCATTATGTTCGGCGGGCGCACCGGCCGCGACGGTATCGGAGGCGCCACCGGTGCTTCCAAAGAGCACAACGAGAAGTCGCTTGACACCTGCGCTGCCGAGGTGCAGAAGGGCAACGCGCCCGAGGAGCGCAAGATCCAGCATCTCTTCCGCCGTCCTGAAGTGACGCGACTGATCAAAAAGTCCAACGACTTTGGTGCAGGCGGCGTCAGCGTCGCCATCGGCGAGTTGGCCGACGGACTGGAGATCGATCTCGACTCTGTGAGAACCAAATACAAGGGCCTCAACGGCACGGAGGTGGCCATCAGCGAATCGCAGGAGCGTATGAGCGCTGTGGTGGATCCTAAAGACGTGGAAGCCTTCTTCGAATACTGCCGCCAAGAGAACATCGAAGCCAACATCATCGCCAAGGTCACCGACACCAACCGACTGACAATGAAGTGGCGCGGCAAGACTATCGTGGACCTCAGCCGCGACTTTATCAACACCAACGGTGTGCGGCAAAAGACGGAAGCCATCGTCAACGCCATCCCCGACAACGTGCTGGAGGGCCAACCCGTGACGGGCGCAACGATGCAGGAGAAGATGCTCTCTATGCTCGCCAATCCCAACGTCGCCTCCCAGAAGGGGCTGATCGAGATGTTCGACGCCACCATCGGCGCCACCACGGTGCTGATGCCTTTCGGCGGCAAGCGCCAGCTGACGGAGACGCAGGCCTCCGTGCAGAAGCTGCCTGTGCTGCACGGGCACACCAACACGGCCAGCGTGATGGCCTTCGGGTACAATCCCTACATCGCTTTGCGTTCGCCGTTCCACGCCGCCGTGTTCGCCATTCTGGAATCTATGTCCAAGATTGTGGCCACGGGTGCCGACTACAAGGGAATCCGTTTCACCTTCCAGGAATACTTCGAGAAGATGGGCCACGAGCCGACCCGCTGGGGCAAGCCCTGCGCCGCGATGTTAGGCTGTGTCTGGATGCTCAAGCAGTTCGACCTGGCCGCACTTGGCGGCAAGGACTCTATGAGCGGCACTTTCAAGAACCTGCACGTCCCGCCCACCTTCGTCTCCTTCGCCATCACAACGGAGAACGCCAAGAACATCATCTCCCCCGAATTCAAGAAAGAGGGCCATTACCTCTATTTCATACAAAACAAGATTGAAAACAACCTGCCCGACATTCAGCAAACGAAGAAAATATTTGACTTTGTACACCAAAACACACTGAACGGAAACATTGTGGCGGCGTTCACCCCGCAATACGGCGGCATTGCCGAGGCGTTGGCCAAGATGAGCTTCGGCAACGACCTCGGATTCGACATCCATTCTGACCTGAACCTTTTCGACTATGCGTACGGCAGTTTCGTCGTAGAGACCACCCAAAAGCTGGATGCAGATTTTGCCATCAAGTTGGGCAAAGTCGCCCAGGATTTCATCATCAATGGGGAAAAGATCGACAAGGAGGCCTGTCTGAAGGTATGGCGCGGCGTCTATTTCAATCTCTACCCGGACCAGGCCGACAACGAGACGACTTCGACGGGCGCGGAGTTTGCCATCAACAGCCAGTGCGCCCCTGTGGCCAAGTGTCCGACCCCGGTGGCCCGTCCGAAGGTCATCCTGCCCGTATTCCCGGGCACCAACTGCGACTACGACACGGCCAAGGCGTTTGAGGACGCGGGTGCCGAGCCGCGCATCTTCGTCTTCAACAACCTCAACGAGACCGAAATCAACCGCTCCATCGACGAGTTGGCGGCGGCCATCGACGAGTCGCAGATAATGGCCTTGAGCGGCGGCTTCAGCTCCGGCGACGAGCCCGACGGCAGCGGCAAGTTCATCGCCACTGTCCTGAACAATGCGAAAATCAAGGCCGCCGTGAACGGACTTTTGGCGCGCAAGGGACTGGTGTTGGGCATCTGCAACGGCTTCCAGGCCTTGGTCAAATCGGGATTGCTGCCCTACGGACGGTTGGGTGACATCACGCCGGACTCCCCGACATTGTACCGCAACAACATCAACCGCCACATCTCGCGCATCGTGCGCACGCGTGTGGGCACCGTGGCATCGCCGTGGCTCTCCTCCTTCCAGGTGGGCGACGTGCATCAGATAGCCGTCAGCCACGGAGAGGGCAAGTTCGTGGTCAACGAGCAATTGGCCAAGGAGTTGTTTGAGCACGGCCAGGTGGCCTTCCAGTACTGCGACGAGAACGGCAATGTGAGTATGGATCCGGTGGACAACCCCAACGGCTCCTTCTACGCCATCGAGGGCATCGTCTCGCAAGACGGACTCATCCTCGGCAAGATGGGACACAGCGAGCGCAAGGGCGAGAACCTCTACAAGAACATCGACGGCAACAAGGAGCAAGACATCTTCCGCAATGCCGTGGCCTATTTTCAATCATAGCACACACCTTTTATGGAAAAGATAGAGCTTACGATTGCCGACATCCACGCCGCCGCCCAGCCTTCGGAGGCCTTCTCTCTGATCTTGAAGGAGAAGGAGGGCGAGCGTTATGTGCCCGTCATCATCGGGATGGGCGAGGCGCGCGCCATCTTGGTGGAACTCAACCAGTCGCCCACCCACCGGCCGCTGACGCACGAGCTGTTTGTCTCCTTGGCCGACCATCACGGCACTATGTTGGTGGAGGTCAACATCGTGCACTACGAAAACGGCGTCTATTTTGCCGATATGGTGATGATTGGCAGCGACAACAAAGTCTTCCATTTGGACGCACGCCCGTCGGATGCCATCGCGTTGGCATTGAAATTCAACGCCCCCTTCTTTATGGACACCGCCATCTTCGAGGCCAACTGTATGGTGGACAAAAAGCGCGAGGAGGAAGATGAAGAGGGAGAAGATAATCTTTTCAGCGAATACAACGAGTTGGCGGACGCGCTTGAAGAAGCGGGTGGCGAGCCGTTGCCGGAGGCCTTCATCGACTCCAAGCTGAAAGAGATGAGCGAAGAGGAGCTCCAATCCTTATTGGACGGGGCGGTGGAGAGCGAAGATTTTGAGTTGGCGGAGAAGATACGGCAGGAGATGGAGCGGCGGCACTAAAGTAACGGATTGGGAGGGTGAAGAGAACGAAGACAGCGACGTTGATATTTTGTGGTTTTCGACCAAAAAAGCGGAAGTGGGGTTAGTTTGTTACGGCACGTTGCCATAGCCCTTGGTTTGGAAGATCTTCTTGGCAAAAAGGTGGACCTTATTACTGATGGCACATTGTTGCCTTTTGCTCAAACCACTGCTGACAGTGACAAAATTTTGATCTATGAGAGAGCCAATTAGGGACAAAAAATCATTTTCCGTGCAACATTCTCCCGGCGAATTCGTCTTGTAATATGGATAATGTTAAAAATCACGAATATGTCAAGCCGTCCTTACCCCCCCTATTTTACTAATACAGTTAGATTTACAATATTTTTACTATCAGCCCTATTTTTCCTTCTTGCCAGCACATCCGCCTCCGCCCAGGGCGAGTGGAAGTGGGCGCATTGCTGGAGCAGTACACCACCCCCAAACAACTACTATGTTAACACTGTAAAAAACATCGATTTTGACGATGAGGGGAATGTTTATGTGTTGGGGACTTTTGGTGGAAACCTGACGTTTGACGGTAACACATTTCTTTTCCTCAATAATCCAACAGTTTATTACAATACCGGCTTTAGCGCATTTATTATGAAATATGACACTATGGGCAATATGTTGTGGCATAAAGAGGTGAAAACCAGTCGGGATGGCTGGTGCATGCCCCACTGGTTGGAAGTGAGAGACAATAAAGTTTATGTCATGGGGAATGCGGGCCTGACCGATGTGGATCATTATTCCGATGAAAATGCTTGGCACTATTGGCTCGACACCTTGATAACCGCTTCTCAAGTGCGGCCTATCCCAAAGGATCAAAGGGTTCCTCCGCGTACGGTTGGCCGATGGTCCTATTTGGCCACTTTTGACTTGGACGGAAACCTGTTGGACAGCCATTTCGTTCAAGCTTTCGGTCGAAAAATATACGCTAATAATATCCGTGCAGAAAAATATCTTTGCGACGAGGCGAAATTAAATATTTCTCCTTTTCATGTTGATGCGCAGGGAAATACATACATTTTCACTATATTAGGCTATGACGGCCCCAGCACCAATCCATATACCTTAGTGGTGGATGGCGACACCAACAGGAAATATGATATTTATTTTCCTGAAGGAGAGGTCTTAGGCATTTGTTTCACAAATATAATGATGTACAAATTCTCCCCAGATTGGGAATTGCTTTTTGCGAAACAATTGATAGATCATTCGGACGGTATTGGACTTTCGATAGGAGACTCTATGAATCCATATACACCGTATCTGTCTGGTTTTTCTGTTGATGAGGAAGGAAACTTCTACTTGTCCGGCTATTTTATGATGCCTACTGAAGATATCTACTTTAATGTGCCTCCCCAATTTCCTGTTCGCATATATTGGGATAGTACTCATTATGTAACGATTCAGGATTATAGCTCTGACATTACACCTTTTATTATCAAATATAATGCGGACGGGAAACTCCTTTGGTGTAACCAGATATATACGCTCGGTTCTCATAATCCTAATCTTCCTGACCATGCCTATAGCAGAGGAGCTGGTTGCTATTATAATAATGGACATGTGTATTTGATAGGAGCGGGTTCTTATGGACCACAGGGCAGCGTTTATTTTGATGATCCGAGCCATCCGTTAAGCCAAATGGTGGAAAACCAACTCAACATCGGATTTTTTGTCAGCTATGATGCCATGACGGGGCATTATGTTAGCCATGGCATTGTTCCGGCAAACAATTCAGGAACAGGGTTTCGACTGGCAGCTCTCCACAACAGAGTCTTTGCCTATGCAATAGCAAATCTTATAAACCAAGCTTTTTACCAATGGAGAGAAGACGGTTTGTTTATTCAGGCGGATACCATATATTCCTCAAGTCAGTTTGGCTACGGCAATACGTATGTCAATAATCAAGGATATATGGCGATTTCAGGCGAATGCCAATCTTCCGTCACGTTTTCTGATAACGTCTCTGTTTGCAGCAGTCCAACAACTTGCAAAAGTGCAGTCATCGCCCTCTACCATAATCCCGAATTCTCCACGCCATATGTGGGCATTCCCGCGTATGACAGGCCGAAGCCGGAGGTGCGGCTGTGGCCCAACCCCGCCACCGAGCGGATCACCATCGAGAGCAGTGAGGAATTCCCCATCATCTCCATTTCCGTGGCCGACATGAAGGGCGCCATTTTCACCTTCCTCCCCGTCAACGACGTGCGCTGCACCCTCAACGTTCGCAACCTCGCCCCCGGCACCTACCTCGCACACGTGGAGACCAAGGCGGGAATCAGCGATGTGAAGTTTATGGTGCGGAAGAATTAAGAATGATGAATAAAGGGCAACCGAGAAGGCGTCCTTTATTCGACTTATGAGGGACAATACTAAAGGATTGATGCCACCTTGTTGACAAGATGTGGCTCGCGTCGGGTGCGCTGCTGCTCTTCCACCTCTCGCTGGGCAATGACAAGGCAGTCGTGCTCGTAGCCGTACTGCAGGCGCATCCAGAAATCGTAGGGTATGCCCAATTCCTTCTCCAATGCCATCGCCACTGCGGTGGTGAAACTGCGCTTGCCCTTGATCAGTTCGTTCAGATGGCTTGGCTGGATGCCTATAGCCTTGGCCAGATCCTTTTGCTTGATGCCGCGCTCTTTCAGTTCCTCGGCAAGGGTTTCCCCGGGATGGACCGCCCGGAAACCTGTGATTCTGCTATCGTTGTCCATACCTCTTGCCTTTATGAGTAATTATAAGTTTTTCTAATTCAACATCTTCGAATGATACGTTCATCGTTCCAACAGTTTGCAAAGATAATAAAAATTCTGAATTTTGGGAATTTTAAAAAAAAGAATTTTTAATGCGGACACCTATTTCATGATAATCAACTTCGACCGCGGCGTGAGCGTGGTGAGGAAGTAGCAGTTAGCAGTTGAGAGTTAGATGATCCCGTTTGTCAGGGTCCTCAATCTGAATCAACCTTCGATATTGACTCCAATTCAATTGCGAACGCACTGTGTTCGCAATTGGGTAGGTCCTGTAAAACTGACGGCATTGCTGCGAGCATTTTCGATTATCTGACAGGCATCCTGATAAAGAGTGTCTATAGATTCAATTTTTACAAGTTTAGCTTCGTCTTTTTTCATCTTTGAATTTTATAATTTTATCTGCAAAATTACAAAATCAAAACAAACAAATCAAGAGCAAATGCTATTTAATTCGTTAAAAATCAAAATGATAAAAATAACATTTTAAAATATAAAAGTTGCCGTTTTTGTAAAGAAAGTTGCAAATTGCAGAAAATGCACAAAACCTCATTTGTCCACGACAAGAGTGTGCTATCTGGAATTTTGGAAGATTTTGGACGTAAAGGTGCATTTTCCGTTCACCCCATACCACACCGTAGAGACGTGCCATGGCGCGTCTCTACATTGACCGCAGCGTGGTGAGGAATCTACAACGATTGCGCAATCACGAGGGCGGAAGCGAAGGCGAAGAAGAGATTATAGCCGCCGCAAAGACCGTCTATATCAAGCATCTCGCCGGCGGCATAGAGGCCCGGGAAACGCACCAGCGCAAAATTGTCATCCACCTCACTAAGATCAATGCCTCCGTGACACACCTGGGCGAATTCCAATCCGTACGGCTCCAATATTGTCCATTTCATTTTTTTAACATCGAAAGGATGCTGCTCATACCAGGCGTTCAATTTGGGATGCAAAACGCCCTTCAGGGAGCCGAAGTTCCTTTTATACTGCTCAATATCCACCTCACCATCGGGAAGCAGGTTGAGTTCCACCTCACAATTCCGTTTGTCGGCCAAACGGTTGTAATAGGCGGACAGGTTGAGGATGACAATGCCGGAAATGCCGTCATCCTTAAAGACAACCTCACCTTTCTCTCTATGTATCAGATTATTATTCCGATATAAAGCCGCCTCCACCTTCACGCGGCAGCCCGAGAGCCGGCGGGGATATCGGGACAGTTTGAAGCCCACCAAGGAGGGCTCCAGCGGGCGGGTTTTCAAGTTAAAGTCTGTTAAAAAGGCATTATGGCGTTCTTGGCGCACCTGTGGCAAACTGGCCGGCGAACCCGTGGCGAGCACCACCGCGTCGAAGGGAACGGAATAGTCGTTGATATGCCATTGCGTGCCCTGGCGGGAGATTTTCCGCACCTCGTATTCCAATTCCGTATGGAAATTCGGCGCATCGGGCGACCAAAGGACATCGACCACGGTTTGGGAAAATTGCGTGACGGGATATACCCTACCCTCCTCATCGGCGGTGAGCAGCAGCCCCATTGCCTCGAAAGTCCTCCATAATTTCTCAGGACCGACCTTATTCAGCAGGGAGCGTATAAAATCGGGGTGATTATAGCATCCCGGGGTGACGTTTTGGTTGAAGAGGTTGGCGCGACCGCCACCGGAGGCGCGCACCTTGAAGCCCACCTTGGACGACTGCTCGAAAAGGCAGGTTTGCATATCGGTCCTGTCCGCCAACAGCTTGGCGAGGAGAAGCCCGGAGGCACCGGCACCGATGATGGCTATGCGTTTCATTCCGCGTCTTCTTTTAAGAAACGGTGCAACGATTTTTGCAATTCCAGAAACAGTTTCGGACCTGCCACCACAATCTCGCCGCCGAAGAGCCAGTTGTCGCCGCCGGAGAAGTCGGAGACGAGGGCGCCCGCCTGCTGACAGATGAACGTGCCGGCAGCCACATCGTAGGGTTTCATCCCGTACTCGAAATAGCCGTCGCAGCGTCCGCAGGCCACATAGACGAGGTCGGTGGCGGCGGAACCCAGACGGCGCAGTCCGTGTGTGTGCTGCATCGACCACTCCATATAGCGCATAAAGGGCTTCAGGATGGAGAAATCGGAGTACGGGAAGCCCGTCGCGAGCAGCGAAGCGTCAAGGTTCGGACAATTGGTGACGTGTATGGGCATACCATTCATATAGGCTTTGCCGCCCTTGTAGGCATAGAAGCACTCGTCGCGACCAATTTCGTACACCACCCCGACCACTATCTCCTCATCCTCGCGCAGCGCGATGCTGATGGCCGTGGGGGGCAGGCCGTGGATGAAATTGGTGGTGCCGTCGAGCGGATCCACAATCCAGTTGTAGTGCTCGGCCAGCACGGTTTCCGTCTTCTCCTCGGCAATAAAGCCAGCCTCGGGCACCAGTTCCTTGAGACGGGCCACGATGGTTTTTTCCGATTGTTTGTCAAACTGTGTCACATAGTCGTGCACGCCCTTGGCCTCCATATTGACGGTGTCGAGCCGCTGGCGCTCGCTCCAGAGCCAGACGCCCACTTTCCGGGCCAACAGGCAAACCTGTTCACATATATTCTGATAATCCATAATCCTTATTTTTCTTCCAGAAAATCCCGCACCAAGTCAATCATCTCCTGCTGGGCGGTCTTCAAATCGTCATTCAGCACAATCTTGTCGAATTGTCGAGCGAAGGAGAGCTCGTATTCCGCTTTGGCCAACCGTTTTTTCAGCGATGCGTCGTTCTCGGTGCCGCGGTTTTTCAGCCGGTTCTCAAGTTCATCCATTGTCGGAGGCTCGATGAATACCGAAAGGGCCTCGTCGCCGTAGAACTTCTTGATGTTGAGGCCGCCGAGCACATCTACATCGAAGATAACAGCCTGCCCGTTGCTCCAGATGCGTTCCACCTCGCTTTTGAGGGAGCCGTAGAACTGGTCGGTATAGACCTCCTGCCATTCCAGGAACTCGTCGTTGGCGAGGCGCTCCTTGAATTGCTCGGGGGTGAGGAAATAGTAGTCTTTCCCGTCAATCTCATAATCCCGCTTGGGGCGGGTGGTGGCGGAAATGGAGAACTTGAGGTCAGGCACTTGCTCCAGAAGGTGGCGCACGATAGAGGTTTTGCCAGCGCCGGAGGGGGCGGATACGATGATGACTTTTCCTTGCATAACACGAGATTTTCAAGGCCGCAAAGATACTCCTTTTTTTGCTATTTTTGCCGCCCTTTCAGAAAACCGTCTATGAAACACTTTGAAAACACATTCCACAAGCAAATCACCATTGACTCCTACATGGTGGATGAGAAACGCCGCCTGTTCCCCACCTTTCTATTTTTCCTGATGCAAGACGTGGCTGTGCGGCACGTTGACCACATCGGTGTCGGTTGGGAGTATCTGCACCAGTTCAACATGTTCTGGGCGTTATCGCGCATCGATGTGGAAATCCTGCGCCGCCCGGAATGGCACGAGACCGTGGAAATCTCCACATGGGGCAAGAAGCACAACTTCCTCATCCAGCCGCGTGACCATATCGTGGAAGGCTTGGATGGCGAAGTTCTTGTACGCGCCACCTCCAATTGGGTGCTGCTTGACACAGAGGGCAAGCCGCATCCATTAGACGAAATCGAGTCGCTGTTGCGCAACCAGCACGACCTGCACGCCATCGAACGCCCGGCCACGCGACTGCGCGCCAGTGCCGTTTCAGAAGACGAGCCCGTTTTCCACCCTGTTCTCTATTCGCATATCGACATGAACAGCCACGTCAACAACTCTTATTATGTGCAATGGGTGATGAACGAGTTTTCGCCGGAATTCCACCGCCAGCACGAGCTCTCGCTCATTTCGATAAACTACCTGCAACAGATGCGCGGCGACGACAGTTACGGCATCCACCGCAAAGAGGTCGCCACGAACGATTTCCTACTTTCCATTGTTTCCAAAAGCACCCAAAAGGAGGTCTGCCGCGTGCAAACCGTCTGGAAGTAACCATCAATCACTATTTTTAGTATTTTTGCCGCCTTAAATAATAAACTTGTATTTTTCGAGTTATCATACGGATTATATATAAACGAATATGAATAAACCGTACACCAAACGCTTATGGTTTCACATCTTGATGGCGGCAGTGGCATCTGTCGTGTTCTTGATAGCCATCATGTTGTTGATGCGCGCCTTCACCCGGCACGGCAAGGAGTTCGAAATGCCGAGTTTCGAAGGTCAGCAGGCTCAAGAGCTAACCCAGCGCGGTCGTGACGAAGGTTTTGTCTTCGTGGTGAACGACCACCTTTATGAAAACGGCAAGCAACCCGGCACGGTGCTCAAGCAGGACCCTGCCCCAGGTGAAAAGGTGAAACGTGGCCGGAAGGTCTATTTGACCGTGGCTGCCGCCGAGCCGCCCACCATCAAGATGCCGGAGTTGCACGACATCTCCCTCCGGCAGGCGCAAATCATCCTTGAAGCCCAAGGACTTGTCCTGGACCGTGTCATCGAGAAGCCCAGTCCATACGAAAACGTTGTGCTTGACGTGCTCTATCGGGGCCATTCCATCGCTTCCGGCACACAAATCAAGATGGGCGAGAAGATATCCCTCGTGGTAGGCAAGGACATCGGCGACCTCCCGGACGCGGAACCCGTGGAAGACCCCAACACCGAACTTTAAAAATCGATTCTTCACACCAATGAATTATAAGAAACACCTCTTACTTGTCTTTATGGGCTTTCTCCTTCTTATGCCCAACATATCCCATGGCCAAGAATTTGTGACGGGACTAACACACAACCCTGTCATCGCCCATGCCGCCAAGTCCAATCCCGGTGCCGTCAAAAACGGCTCCGCGGCAAGGCTGCCGTTCGTGGATGACTTTTCCGGTCAGGTGGGTTATCCGGATCCATCCCATTGGCAAGACCGACAGGCTTTTGTCAACAAGACATTCCCCGTCTATCCGCCCAGCATCGGGGCAGCCACCCTGGATGCCTTGGATGAGAACGGCATGGTCTATGCACATGCCAACCGTGATGCCTTCCCCGCCGACACGCTGACTTCGTGCCCTATCAGATTAGACAGCAACTTCACATACAATCGCCCCATGCAAGTGGGTGATTCCCTCTATTTCAGCTTCCACTACCAGCCCGGAGGTGCCAGCCGTTCTGTGCCGCCCGTGGAATGGGAGCGCGTGGGGGATGCCCCCGAGTATGGCGACGAGCTCATCCTCGAATTCGGATACGCAACCGGCAACATGACTTTCATCGGCTACGAATATGGCGAATATATCCTCGGCCCTGATGAATACCATATCGCTGGCGACACCATTGACAATCCATTCATGCCGGGCTGCATCTACATTTTCCAAAACAGCGCATTCGCCGGCGAAATCGTCCTTATCCCCTCCGATTCCATTTTCGGGCCCGAATATGTATGGAATGAAGTTTGGTCCACACACGGCTGTTCCACAGACGATTGGCTGGCCGAAAACCCGCTGCAGTTCTTCAAGGAGGTGCTCATCCCCATCACGGACCCGCAGTACTTGCGCAACAACTTCCAATTCCGTTTCCGCAACTACGCCTCTTTGGACCTCGACTCCTGGAGCAGCGGCAACATCGTTGGCTGGGCCTCGAATTGCGACCAATGGCATATCGACTACATTGTGTTGAACACCAACCGGAACGCCACCGACTTCTACCCTCAGGATGTCGCCTTCGTGACGCCCACGACTTCCGCCCTCGCCCTTTACCAGTCCATGCCGTGGCACCAGTATCGTTCGTCTGACATGGCCGCCAATTTTCACAACGACCTCGCCAACCTCTCCTCTTCGACCCGCAACACGGCCTATTCCTACAAAGTGTTGAAGAATGGTATAAGCAACGTTTACACCTCTCCTGTCAACAACGAGAATGCCGCGCCATACCATTCCGACGGCCTGCACACCTACATCTACCACGCCGAGCCGGAAATAAACTTCAACTACAGCTATGACAACGAAGACAGCGCCCGTTTTGTGATCACGCACGTTTTCAGGATGGAGGGTGCCAACGACGAATTGCTCCGCAACGACACCTGTATGTTCGAACAGCTGTTCTACAACTATTATGCATACGACGACGGCACCGCCGAGGGCGGCTACACGCTTCTCTCCTCGACGGGCAGCCCCGACGCATCCTTGGCCGTGCAGTTCACCTTGGCCCAACCCGACACATTACGCTGTATCCGGATGTGGTTCAACCGGACACTCGACGACGAGAACGTGGACTACTTCACGCTCATGGTGTGGGGCGACAACAACGGCCAGCCCGGCGAAGTCCTCTACTCTCTGGAATCACAGCTGCCGTATTTCAACCAGGACAACTATTTGCAATTCGTCAATTATTATCCCGAGGAGCCCGTCGCACTCGAAGGCACCTTCTATGTGGGCTTCCGCCAGACACACAACACCCAGCTCAATCTTGGTTTCGACCAGAACAACGACGCCCGCGGGCACTTCTTCTACAAGACCACCAACGAGTGGCGCGAGTCATTCTACCGTGGCGCCCCGATGATCCGTCCCGTGGTCGGCAAGGCCTACGACCACTCCGGCATCCATATCCCACAATCGGCTTCCCTGAAGCTCTATCCCAACCCCACCTCGGGAGATGTCCATATTGGCAGCGACATGGAGACCGACGGACTTCAATGCCAAATCTTCGATGTGTATGGCCGCCTAATTGGCCATCAGGACATCCGCCAAGGTTGCATCCACACCAACGGGCTCGTCCCTGGCATGTACATCGTCAAAGTACTGAACGACAATCAAGTCATTGCCACTGAAAAGATCATCAAAAAATAGACATCATGCAAATAAAACTCACCAAACCGCTTTTGTTTTTCGATTTGGAAACTACCGGACTGAACGTCGGCAAAGATAAAATCGTAGAGATTTCCTTCATCAAGGTAATGCCTGACGGCACCGAAATCGAGCGCACGGAACGCATCAACCCCGGCGTCCACATCCCCGAGGAGTGCTCGGCCATCCACGGCATCTATGATAAGGACGTGGCCGACAAGCCCAAATTCGAGGAGCTGGCCGATGATCTGCTGGCCTTCATCGGAGATGCAGATCTGGCGGGCTTCAACTCCAACAAGTTCGATGTGCCCTTGTTGGTGGAGGAATTCCTGCGCTGCGGCCGCCGTTTTGATTTGCGGAATCGCCACTTGATCGACGTGCAGAACATCTTCCACAAGATGGAACCGCGCAACCTCGTGGCCGCCTACAAGTTCTACTGCCACGGCGACCTGACGGACGCGCACCAGGCCCATGCCGACACCCGCGCCACCCTCGACGTTTTCAAGGCCCAACTCGACAAATACGACGGTGTTGAATATACCGACCCCCGCACCAAGAGAACCTTCGTGCCTGTGCAGAACGATGTGAAAGCACTCAGTGCTTTCACCCAGGAATCGCACAATGTCGATATGGCCGGCCATATTGTCTGGGACAAGAACCAACACGCCGTCTTCAACTTCGGCAAACACAAGAACATCCCCGTCCGTGATGTCTTTCTCAAGGAACCCGCCTACTACGACTGGATGATGAAAGCCGAATTCCCGCTTTACACCAAAGAGGTCGTCACACAAATCTATCACGAGGTCTGCTTGGAGAAAAAATTCGGAAGACAACAATAAAAACAATGCATTCAAAAACATGGAGAGTCTGGAAAAAATCCAGGCTCTTTTTTGTTTTGAATAAAAAACAAATCTGAAAAATCCCCAAAAATAGGGATTGCAAGTTTGAAAAATTATGTTCGGGAATTATCGGTTTGTATGCAAAATATTATTACATTTGCCACCGCTTTAAAAGAAGTCCGAATAAGAAGATTTTTTTACAATAAGATACTAAAACCCAACAAATTACAAAATCTTTTAAGTATGGAAAAAATTAAATCATTGGCGGATCTCAAGAAGAGAAGAGAACAACTCCAGTCGAAGCTTGAGCTGCGCGAGGAAGGCGACAACGTGGAAAATCTGGTCCAAGTGAAAGTCGCCATGGCCACCTGCGGCATCGCCTCCGGCGCGAAGCAGACAATGGAAGCCATCATTGAGGAATGCAAGAAACAAAATGTCAAGGCCGTCGTTTCCCAGACTGGCTGCATGGGCTATTGCTATGCAGAGCCGACCGTGGAAGTGAAGAAGCCCGGCGCCGATCCCATCGTGTTCGGCCACGTGGACGTCAAGAAAGGCCAGGAACTTGTCACCAAGTACATTTTGGAAGACGAGATTCTCGAGGGCGTCATTCCTGTGAACTACGAAAAAATTGACAACAACTAAAAAGGAGGTCACCAATGGCAAATTACAAATATCACATCCTGCTTTGCGGCGGTACCGGCTGTACAGCCTCAAACAGCCCCAAAATCAAAGAGAACTTTGAACAACTCCTCGCTGAGAAGAACCTGACCGACGACGTGCAAGTCATCGCCACAGGTTGCTTTGGTTTCTGCGAGAAAGGCCCGATCGTCAAAATCCTGCCCGACAACACATTTTACACCCAAGTGAAACCTGAGGATTGCCGCGAGATCATCGACGAGCACATCATCAAGGGCAGAAAAGTCCAGAGACTGCTCTATGAGAACCCCGAGAATCAGGAGCACATCTCCGATTCCAAGCACATGGGTTTCTACAAGAAGCAAATGCGTATCGCTTTGCGCAACTGCGGTTTCATCGATCCTGAAAACATCGATGAGTACATTGCCCGCGACGGTTACAAGGCACTGGCCTCCGTTCTGGAGCAGAACGACCCCAAAGCCACTATCGATCTCATCAAGAAGTCCGGTCTTCGCGGCCGTGGCGGTGCCGGCTTCCCCACCGGTTTGAAATGGGAACTCTGCGCCAAGAACGCTGCTGACCAGAAATACATCATCTGTAACGCTGACGAGGGTGACCCCGGTGCCTTCATGGACCGTTCCATTCTGGAAGGTGACCCCCACTCCATCATTGAGGCTATGGCCATCGGCGGTTTCTGTATCGGAGCCACCATCGGTCTGGTCTATATCCGCGCCGAGTACCCGCTGGCCATCCACCGTCTGCAGATTGCCATCAACCAAGCCCGCGAATACGGCCTGCTCGGCAAGAACATCTT
Organism: Bacteroidales bacterium; assembly: GCA_017394765.1. The sequence continues at coordinate 27,108 of JAFPXF010000002.1, forward strand.
CGGCACCGATTTCGATTTCGACATCATCCTTCGCTACGGTGCCGGCGCATTCGTCTGCGGCGAGGAAACGGCCCTTATCCACTCTATGGAAGGCCTCCGCGGCGAGCCCACCTTCAAACCGCCATTCCCTGCTGTGGAAGGCTATATGAAGAAACCCTCCAACGTGAACAACGTCGAGACCTACGCCAACATCCCCGTCATCATCAACAAGGGCTGGGAATGGTTCTCCTCCATCGGAACGGAGAAGTCCAAAGGCACGAAAGTGTTCGCTTTGGCTGGCCAGATCAACAATGTCGGTCTTATTGAGGTCCCGATGGGCATCACCCTGCGTGAGGTCATCTACGAAATCGGTGGCGGCATCAAGGGCGGCAAGAAGTTCAAAGCCGTGCAAACCGGCGGTCCTTCCGGCGGCTGCTTGACCGAGAAGTTCCTCGACACCCCGATCGACTACGACAACCTCGTGGCTGCTGGCTCCATGATGGGCTCCGGCGGTATGATCGTGATGGATGAGACCTCCTGTATGGTCTCCGTCGCCAAGTTCTACCTCGACTTCACCGTGGAAGAGTCCTGCGGCAAATGTTCTCCCTGCCGTATCGGCAACAAGCGTCTTTGCGAAATTCTTGACAAGATCACCAAGGGCCAAGGCACTATGGAAGACCTCGACAAGCTGCGCAACCTCGCCCACGTCATCAAAGACACGGCCCTCTGCGGTCTCGGACAGACCTCTCCCAACCCGGTGTTGTCCACCATCGACAACTTCTGGGACGAGTATGTGGCCCACGTCACCGAGAAGAAATGTCCGGCCGGCCAGTGCAAGGCTCTGAAAAAATATGTCATCGATCCAGAGAAGTGCAAGGGCTGTACAGCCTGCGCCCGCAACTGCCCCGTCGGCGCCATCAACGGCACCGTCAAGATGCCTCACGAGATCAACCAAGAGCTCTGTATCAAGTGCGGCACCTGTATGGAGAAATGTAAATTTAACGCAATTAGTATCAAATAGTTAAAGGGTAACAATATGGATATGATAAAATTAACAATAGACAACAGAGAAGTTGAAGTACCCAAAGGTACAACTATTCTTAAAGCCGCTCAAGGTATGGGTATCGATATTCCTACCCTTTGCCATTTTGAGCTGAACAATCTGGGCGTTCACAACAAACCCGGCGGATGCCGTATTTGTGTGGTGGAAGTGGCCGGACGCCGTAACCTGGCTCCTGCCTGCGTCACCGAGTGTATGCCCGATATGGTGGTGCGCACCAACTCTATGCGCGTCATCAACGCCCGCAGAACCGTCCTCGAACTGATCCTCTCCGATCACCCCGCAGACTGTCTGCAGTGCGCCAAGAACGGTAACTGCGAGTTGCAGGACCTCGCCGTCCGCTTCGGCATCCGCAAGAATCCGTTCATCGGACCGGAACACGAGCAATCCTCATACCAACTCGAGGTTTCCCCGTCCATCATCCGCGATATGAACAAGTGCGTGATGTGCCGTCGTTGTGAGACGATGTGTAACGAGATGCAGACCGTGGGTGCTTTGTCCGCCATCGAGCGTGGCTTCCCTGCAGTGGTCTCCACCGCTTTCAACCAGCACCTCGACCACTCTCCTTGCACGTTCTGCGGCCAGTGCGTCGCCGTCTGCCCTGTGGGCGCCCTCACCGAGGTTGACCACACCGGCGCTGTGCTTCGCGCCATCGTGGACCCGACCAAGAAGACGGTCGTCCAAGTGGCTCCTGCCGTGCGTGTGGCCATCGGCGAAGAGTTCGGCATGGAACCCGGCACCATCGCCACGGGCAAGCTGACCGCCGCCCTCAAGGCCCTCGGCTTCGACTATGTGTTCGACACCGACTGGTCCGCTGACTTGACCATCATGGAAGAAGGCACCGAGCTCATCGGCCGTCTGACCAAATATCTGGGTGGCGACAAGAGCGTTCCTCTTCCCATCCTCACTTCCTGCTGCCCTGCTTGGGTGAACTTCTTCGAGCATCAGTTCCCTGAAATGAGAGATCTTCCCTCCACGGCAAAATCCCCGCAACAGATGTTCGGCGCCATCGCCAAGTCCTACTTCGCAGAGAAAATCAACTGCAAGCGCGAAGACATGATCAGCGTGTCTGTGATGCCCTGCTTGGCCAAGAAGTATGAAGTGGGTCGTGACGAGTTCAAGGTAAACGGCAATCCTGATGTCGATTACTCCATCTCCACCCGCGAGCTGGCACGCCTCATCAAGATGGCCAACATCGACTTCAAATCCCTGCCTGATGCTGAATTCGACAGCCCGCTCGGTCAATCCACCGGCGCCGCCGTCATCTTCGGCACCACGGGTGGTGTGATCGAGGCCGCTGTGCGTACCGCCTACGAGGTCATCACCAAGAAACCGCTTCCGAAGATCGACTTCGAAGAGCTCCGTGGTCTGGAAGGTGTCCGTTCCGCTACCATCGACGTGGACGGCCTCAAGCTGAACATCGGTATCGCTCACGGTCTGAAGAACGCCCGCAAGCTGCTTGAAGACATCAAAGCCGGCAAGTGCCAGTTCCACGCCATCGAGATTATGGCTTGTCCTGGTGGTTGTATCGACGGTGCAGGCCAGCCGCTCCACCACGGTAACGCCGACATCATCAAGGCCCGTTGGGAAGCCATCTATCGCGCTGACCGGGAGATGCCGATCCGTAAATCCCACGAGAACCCGTCCATCCAAGCTATCTACAAAGAATACCTGGGTGAACCTTGCGGTCACAAGTCTCACGAACTGCTGCACACGCACTATTTCGACAGACAGACCACCGTGGAAGTGGATTTAAACAAATAATAAATCTGAAAAAAACACAACAATGGATAATAAAAAGATTATAATCAAAATGAAACCCGAAGTCAGGGAAAAGGTGATTGAACTCTGCAAGAAATTCAACAACGACCCTGGCGAACTGATCAATGTGTTACACCAGACACAGGACTTCCTCGGTTATCTGCCCGCCGAAGTGCAGGAGTTGATTGCAGAAGAGCTGCACATGCCGACCGCCAAGGTTTACGGTGTGGTCTCCTTCTACGCATTCTTCACGATGACCCCGAAGGGCAAATACCCCGTGTCCGTCTGTATGGGCACCGCTTGCTATGTGCGTGGCGGCGAAAAGATCCTTGACGCCTTCAAAAAGGAACTCGGCGTGGAAGTGGGTGAGACAGATGCCAACGGTATCTTCTCCCTTACATCCCTGCGCTGCGTTGGCGCCTGCGGCCTTGCCCCCGTTGCTATGATCAACGGCAAGGTTTATGGCCGCCTGGCTCCCGCCAACGTCAAGGACATCGTCAAAGAATACAGAGATATGGAATAATTCCTCATTTTCCATACTTTAAAGGGCAGCCTTCGGGCTGCCTTTTTTTTATTCCATCTCAAACAGAACATTCTCCCAACTTTTGTCCTTCAACTCACATACATCCCACTGCACGGTTGCACCTCAATGGTATTTGTCTCCGTTTTCAAGGACTTGTTCGTTTGCGCGTGAAGGCTTGCAGTCAGCGCACAAGAAATGAATAATAAATTCAACAACTGTTTCATGACACTTTCATTATTTATTGTTTAACAAAAAACAAATTGGCATGGACAATGCCTGCCCCATGCGGGGCATCCGCCAACATCAACTATAATTGTGGTCTATCACGATATTGAACTCATATTCAGGGAACCGGGTGTGCAATTCCGTTTTCATCATTTCGGCGAATCCAAGGTCGTCACGCACACTGTCATCGGGCACTATGTCGAGGGTCACCAGCTTACGGTCCTCGTAACAGTAGAAGGCGTGTGCCTGGGTCACCTCAGGATAGGCATTGGCCGTTTGCAGCACGGCTTGCTGGAGGCGGGCTGCCGGAGTATCGCCCATATAGACTGCATATATCCCCACGGTCATAATGATGCCGTATTTTTGGTAAAATGTTTCAGCCATGGTGCGGGTAAGCAGATGAATGTCCCGAGCGGTCAATGTGTCGGGAACACTCACATGCAGCGAGCCAATCAGGACATTGGGACCATAGTTGTTCACGATGATGTCATAGACCCCGGACACCTCTTCAAACGACATGGCGGTCTCCTTCAGATTGGCGACAAGTTCCGACGAGATACGACTGCCAAGCAGCTCGCCGATGGGCGAGGAAAGCATTTCCACGCCGGCCTTGATAATGAGAACAGAGATGAGCGCGCCAAAAATGCCGTCCAAATTCACATTCCAAATCAACATAATGCCAGCTGAAACAAGAGTGGAGAGGGTCACTATGGCGTCAAAAAGCGCATCGGCACCGCTTGCGACCAACGCGTCGCTATGCAGGGCTTCGCCCTGTCTCTTCACAAAGAGTCCCAAAACAATCTTCACCACAACAGCCACTATGACAACGGTCAGAGTAAGAGAGGTATAGGTGGGTGTGGTCGGTTCGACAATTTTCTTCACCGACTCCACCAAGGAGACCACACCGGCCGAAATGACAAGGAGCGAAATCACGATGACACTAAAGTATTCCACACGACCATGACCGAACGGATGCTTTTGGTCAGCCGGACGTTCCGACAACTTGGTGCCCACAATGGTGATCACAGAGGAGAGGGCGTCGCTGAGATTATTCACAGCGTCCATCACAATGGCGACAGCTCCCGCCATCAGTCCCACCACGGCCTTGAAAGCCGCCAACAGAACATTGGCCATAATGCCAATGATGCTGGTCCGAATGATTTTCCCGTTTCGATTCATATTCGTCATCATACCTGTCTGGACATTTCATTTTGCGATTCCGCTCCCAATGCCCTTCTCATCTGTTCATACCTATCCAAAAGATTGTACAAACCGTCTTCGGCAAGCACACCACGCTTCAGGTCTGCAGGAAGGATGCCCGCCTCGTCCGCCTCGAAGTCGGCGAGCCATACGGGTGACGCATAGTAGGCCTCCAGCTCATCAATGGCAGACTGAGCGGCTGCAAAGTCCTGCATGGCCTGTTCCAATTGGCGGATTGTCTCCACACTCTTGTCAAACAGCTCCTCCATACGGCGGATACGATCAATTTGTGTCAATTCCATATACAATCTGTTTATATTATTATATTCGATGTCAAATTAGCCTTTCCTCACAAAGAATGAGAGCCATTACATTTTCATCGAGTCTCTTATCAAGTTCCACACCGCAAAAATACACATTTTTCACCCAAACGATACTTTGCCATGATGAAAAAAAAGCCGATTTCTCACCAGCCCCAACACATACTCTTGCTTTTTGAAAAACAAATAAAAAACCATCTAATAGTATAATCAAAAAAAGTGTATATTTGCACCCCTAAATTTTGAGCGATGGAAGAAAAGGAGATAAGAGAACAATTCAAGCTCCGCTTATCAGGAGTTGAAGATGGAACTTATTGCTATTCTGCAAATTGCAATAAATCGTTCTTTGAACTCGCGGAAATCTCCGATGTACGTGACGGCAACCTTGACTTGCGGATTGAAATGCACAAAACTGAGAAATTAGTGGATATAAACTGCCAATTCAAAGGTTTTGTCATCGCGCCGTGCGACCGCTGCCTTCTGCCCGTCACACTGCCAATGGACTTTGAGCAGCGCCTTATCGTCAAGCTTGTGCCCACTGTGGAAGAGGGCGAGAACGACGATGACGATGACATCTGGGTGATGGATGAAAACACATACGAGCTCGACCTGTTCCAGTTCGTCTATGAGTCCATTTTCCTGGCATTGCCCATGCAGATCCTCCACGAGGACGACGAGAACGGGCAGTCCACCTGCGACCCTGCCGTGCTGGCCAAGCTGCAGGAACTGTCGAAGAAGGAGAACGACCAGGAAACCGATCCCCGATGGGACGCACTGAAAAACTTGAAACTAGATTAATAAACATAAAAAACATATACTATGCCCAATCCAAAAAGAAGACACTCAGCAATGAGAAGAGATAAGAGAAGAGCACACGATTTCATCACGGCTCCCCAGCTGACCACATGCAGTCACTGCGGCGCCCCTATCCTCACACACCGCGTGTGCCCGGAGTGTGGTTATTACAGAGGAAAACAAGCCATTGAGGTTGGCGGCACCACTGCTGAATAATCTCATAACTTGTATATTTGTAACAATTCAGGTTAGATGACATAAGCAATTATGCCATCTTTTTCTGTTTATAGATATGAATATCGTTTTTGCATCCCACAACCAACACAAAACAGAAGAGGTCCGACAAATTTTAGGGCCCCATTGGAATCTGTGCAATCTGCACGACCTTGGCCAGACCGAGGAGATTCCCGAGACATCCGACACCCTGCAAGGCAACGCTCTCCAGAAGGCGCAATATGTGTGCGAAAAATACCACGTCAACTGCTTCGCCGACGACACAGGCCTCGAAGTGGAGGCTTTGGACGGTGCCCCGGGTGTCTATTCCGCCCGCTACGCCGGCGAGCACTGCTCATACGCAGACAATGTCAACAAACTCCTGCATGAGATGCAGGGCCGAACCAACCGCCGCGCATACTTCAAAACCGTAGTGGCCCTCATCCTCGACGGGGAGCCCCACTACTTCGAGGGACGAGTGGACGGCACCATCATCGAAGCGCCCCGCGGCACCGACGGCTTTGGCTACGACCCCGTTTTTCTGCCCGATGGATATGGCGAGACCTTCGCCGAGATGTCCGCCGAAGAGAAAAACAAGATCAGTCACCGCGGCAGGGCCATGGCGAAACTGGTGGATTTCCTAAAATCGGTTTCCCGATGATACGCGCCGGTATGTTTTGACGGACAAGTCACGGCTTTTCAATTTCCAATGGAGAAGACGCTTCTCCCGTTATCACGCAGCAGCTCTTGTGCTGCCTGGTTCTGCATGATGCTGCCACCCTGGACATCAAAATCAAAAACATGCGGATCCGTGAACCATTGGTTGATGTCCATCTGCACATGCAGGGGTGCAACTTCTCCCTTCTGTATCACAAAGTTTTCCAAGGGCAAAGTCACAGTGAAGTTGTTGTTCACGAAGCCTGTAATTACACCTTCCGAATCTCGCAGCTGGCCGATGCCCGCATGCAGGTTGAAGGGCTTCTGCACACCGTCAGGGGCGACCCACCAGCCATTGATTTTCATATAGTGATAGCCGCCACCGAGAATATCCGGCCAGCTCATTGCATTCTCCGGTGCATTGGGATAGGCATACGACACATTGAGGTCGGGAGCGAGCCCAAAGACGAACGTGACCTCCGTGTAATGTCCTGCCGGCATCTCGTCAGCGGGCAGCCACGTCAGCGTGGAGAGGATGTCTGCATCCACGTAGTGCGCCTCGCGATCGGCTTTCAGACCCACCTGTGTTCCATCGGAGCGTGTCAAGACAACACGGGAGATGAAATATTGGGCTTCTGTCACACCATATCGATTACCCGCCGCATTGGTGTACTGCACTGTGTCCTGCAACAGCGGTTCCCCGTCCACCACAAAAGAGAAATCAACCCGCACCCCGCCCACCGGCTTGTGGCAGGACGCGAACAGGGACAGTGCCATGAGCAGAAACAGGCTACCACTCGTCCTCATACACTTCAGGCGGGAGCATGCCCTCTTCCAAGGATTCGATAAGCTCATTGATCTGCTTGTCGATTTGGTTGAGCCACTCGTATTGCGACGGGGACCAATAGGGGCTGTCGGTCTTAAACCAATTTTCGATGGGCGCGGCCGACTGGGCGCGCTCGTTGAAGTTGGTGATCGTATAACGATAACGGTTTTCGCGGCACTCCAACTTGAAATTGTAATAGACGATGTTTTTCTGCATCATCGTGCCGTCTTTCTGTTTGGAGAAAATGCGCACGCTGGAGCGCATGTTGATCACATATTTCGTGGTATCAACACTCTTGATAACTTCATTGGTGTTCTTATAGTATTTCTTTATCCAGGCCATTGCTCTGTCATACAACACCTTGGGTGTTCCTTGTTGTTGAACGACATCCTGATACGTCACCAAATTGGTACGCTCATCGATGGGAAGCGCCGGTTCGGGCAGTTCAGTCTTGGGCTTCTGGGCGGCGGCGCAAAGCACCACGGCCAACATCATCAAAGTAAATGCGATCCTTTTCATAGGTTTGGTTTATTTTCGGGTTAATATCTGAAAAAAGAGGTTATAGATATTTTTCTCATCCTTGCGGACATACACGTTATCCACTAACGCCCACTCGTCATCTTTTATTGTAGGGAAATAGACATCGGCGGTAAAATCCGACATGATACGGGTGATGTACAATTTCCTGGCGAAAGGCATGAAGAGCCGGTACATAGTGGCACCCCCCATCACGAAGGCCTCATCCTCGTCCCTCACCAAGTCCATCGCATCCTCAATGGAATGGACGGTCTCGCAGTCGGGAAACTCCACATCATCAAGGGTGACGACGATGTTGCGGCGGTTGGGCAACGGTCTCTTGGGCAGCGACTCCCAGGTGCGGTCACCCATGATGACGGCATGGCCTGAGGTGATTTCCTTGAAGTGTTTGAGGTCGATGGGAAGGTGGCAGAGCAACTGGTTCTGATAGCCGAGTTCGTAGTTGATGCCAATAGCGGCAATCATGCTAAGGTTTTCCATAGGTGCGGTTTTTATGGCTGCAAAAATACAAAAAAATCGTATTTTTGCAGCCTCAGAACAGTCATGGGTAAGAATAAGGAAAACACACAGATTGCCATCAAAAACCGCAAGGCGGAGTATCAGTATTTCCTGTTGACCTCCTTCACGGCGGGCATAGTGCTGACGGGCACCGAGATAAAGTCCATCCGGGCGGGGCGCGCCAACATCACGGATGCCTATTGCTCGTTCATCAACGGCGAATTGTGGGTCCATAACATGCACATCAGCGAGTACGCCGCCGGCAGCTACAACAACCATCTGCCCAAGCGCGACCGCAAGCTGTTGCTCAACAAGAAGGAGATGCGCAAACTGCTCATCAAGCTCAACGAACGCGGTTTCACCATCGTACCCACCCTGCTTTGGATCAACGAGAACGGCTATGCCAAACTCGACATCTCCCTCGCACGAGGCAAGAAGCTCTACGACAAGCGCGAGAGCATCAAGGAAAAAGACGAACGCCGCCGCAAAATGCAAGAAGAATGAACACGACCGACGACAACATGAACGAACTGCTGCCTCTTCCCGACTCCTTCGACGACAAGGAGAAGCTTTACTATAGCATCGGGGAGACCTCGAAAATGTTCGACTTGCCCGTCTCCACCCTCCGCTATTGGGAAAACGAGTTCGACATGATCAAGCCTCGCAAGAACAAGAAGGGGGACCGTTTCTTCTCCAAGAACGATATCAACATCATCCGCACCATCCATTATCTCACCAAAGTCAAAGGCTTCACACTGAAGGGTGCCAAGGAGGCCATGAAGTCCAACCTCGTAAAGGAGGCGGAAAACGCCGCTATCATCGAATCGCTGACCAAGATCAAGGAGATGCTACTGCAAATACGAGACAACCTGTAATCAAATTATTTTTTTGATTATTCATGTTTTTTATTAAATTTGCAGCGGATTTTGTCAATATATATTACCATGAAAAAGACAATTATAATACTACTGCTGTTAGCAGGCTTGTTGCCGTGCTTGTTAGCACAACCCACCGTACTGATGGGTTCTCAAAGCAGCATCAACAGCTGTGGTTTCATCATCCATGATGATGGTGGGCAGAGCGGGGACTATGCCGCGAATGCAGATCAAACGTTAACGATCTACTCCAACGACCCGAGCAACGGCTGCGTGATGGTGGAGGTCCAGAACCTCGACATCGACCCCACAGACACGCTGATTTTCTACGATGGTGTAGGCACTGGCGGCACGGAGCTGCACCGCATCAACAACAGCAACTACGACCCGACGGCAACATTCCGCTATGCGGCCACCATCCAGAACAGCACGGGGGCGCTGACCGTGCGGTTCATCACCGACTCGGCGGGCGGCGGTGCGGGATTCACACTTTTCGCCTCCTGCATGGCACCCTGCCAGCGCGTGGAGATCCACCTTGACACCATCCAATCCTCCCACAAGCCGCATCTCGACCCCGACGATGGCTACTATTACGTTGACGTCTGCCCTTACGACACCGTCCATTTCGTGGCGTACTGTGACTATCCCGACAACAACTTCAGCTACCCCCAAAGCCATGCCCTCACCACGTTCCTGTGGGACTTCGACCTCTCGGAGGTGGATTCTTTGGGGCTCAACGCTATTGACCACTACTTCACGCCCGGACGCGGCTACGATGTGGCCATCTCCGCCATTGATTCGGCACACTGTCCTTCCCTTATTCCCGTGACATTCCGTGTGCGCACCTCCAAAAACCCCATCCGTGATGTAGCACAGTTGCCGCCCATCTGCTCCGGCCAGCAACTCGACCTCAGCGTCGGCTACGACCACCTGTCCAGCGTCCAACTCGATTCCATCGGCAGTGAACAGATCACCTCCTTAGGCGTTACAGACACGGTGTTCCTGCCCGATGGCATCAACTGTCCTCCCTACGGCTACTACTACCGCTCATACGTCAACTTCACCGCCTTTGCGCCCAACGCCACTATCACCTCCGCCAACGACATTCTGTATGTGCGCCTCAAAATCGAGCACTCCGCCATCGAGGACATCCGCATCAAGCTATACTGTCCCAACGGCAGTTCCGTACGCATCGTGCCCGACTATCAGAACGACGGCTGGGGTGGCGTGACCCACAACTTCCGCACCAACCTCGGACTGGCCAACCGTCTGCAGGAGATCACCACCTGCGATGCCTCGCAAAACCCCATGGGCATCGCCTGGAACTACGTTTGGTCCAACAACACAACGCTTGGCTACCAATACGCGAACTCGCCCTACGGCTACTGTTTCGAACCCCAGAACGTGCATGTGACAGCCAATCCTTACTGGGACAACAGCAATGGCCTTGGAATGTACTCCTATGTCATTGACTCCACCGACGTGGCCAACATGACGCAAGTCTATCACCCCAGCCAAAGCTTCAGCAATCTCGTGGGATGCCCACTCAACGGATCCTGGTTCATCGAGGTGCAAGACCTTTGGACCAACGACAACGGATACATTCACGAGTGGGAAATGGCTCTTGACCCACATCTTCTGCCACAAAACTGGTCATACACCGTCAACGTGGACACCACCTACCTCGTCGGACCCGGCTCCAGCGGCATGTATGTAGTCCCCGACACGGCAGGGAACCTCTATTATACGGCTTACGTCATTGATGAATATGGCTGCTCTTACGACACCATCGTGCCCCTCACGGTGGTCTCCTCCCCGCAGCCAAACCTCGGGGAGGACTTCAGCCTTTGTTATGGCGACATGGTCGAATTAGACGTGGACTACGATGCCCCGGGCACGAGCTATCTGTGGAGCACTGGTGCCGAAACCGAGAGTGTTTTTATCCTGTCCGAAGGCACCTATTATGTGAACATCATCACCACCAACGACTCTGTCGGTCTGTCGTGTTTCGGCAGCGACACCATCAACATCACCACCCTGCCCCATCCTCATGTGGACTTCGCCCTTTCCGACTCCTCAGGCTGTGCGCCGTTGGTGATACGCACCACCAACCAGACCTTGCCTGCCGATCTGGATTGTGCATATTCCTGGATGATTTTGCACGAAGACGGCACATTGGCACACGCCTCGCTGTTGGAGTCGCCCGCCTTTGAAATCGACGAGCCCGGCACCTATTCCGTCGCACTTTGGGCCACCACCGCCGATGGTTGCCGCGATTCCATTATCAAATGGAGCTGCGTCCATGTTTATCCGCAGCCCATCGCGGAATTCACTGCCGTGCCAGAAATCTCCCTGTTCCAAGAATCCAATGGCACCATTGAATTCCAAAGCTACACCAGTCAAAATATCCTTGATAATGTCGGCACCACGATTCTATGGGACTTTGGGGATGGCGCCACCGACTCCACAGAGGTTTCCCCCACGCACACTTACGCCTCGTGGGGCGACTACAACGTAACGCTCTACATCAACAGCGGATTCGGCTGCACCAGTGAAATCACACACACTGTAACCATTGACGACGACCTTGTTTTCCCGAATGTCATCACCCCGAACGGTGACAATTTAAACGATGTCTTTGCCATCCAGAACCTCAGCACCGACATCAACTTGGAAGACCCCGACCAATATCGAAGCAACGAGCTGTTTGTTTACGATCGGTGGGGCAAGCTGGTCTATAAGGCCAAAAACTACGACACGATAGCCAAGGATGGGCAAATCATCCGAGGCACACAATATTTCGATGCCTCAGGCTTGCCCGATGGCATCTACTACTATTCTTTCCATTACAAAGGGAAGGTCAAAGTGGTGGACTACAACGGGTCCCTGACCGTCATCCGATAATCAGTGGAACAACTGCTCCAAACGGTCAGTAGCCGCTTTCCAATCGTACTTCCCGTGCACATATTGGTTTCCTCTTTCCGAGAGCTTTCGATAGTAGTCAGCATCCTGGAGCAAACGGGCAATAGTTTCAATATACTCTTCCGTGGTAGAGCAGGTCACAACCGCACCAGCGGCTTCCGCATTTTCCAGCGGCTTGCCCGCGAGCGGTGATGTAACACACGGCAACTGCATACTCATGGCCTCAAGCAGCTTGTTTTGCAAACCCGTGCCCATGCGCATCGGGGCCACAAAAACGCGCGCCATGGCATACCAGTCGCGCATGGAGTCCACCCAGCCGGTGACAGTCACGCCATCGGCACGGAGTGCCTGCACCCGAGGAGCGGGAGAAGCGCCACAAAGCACCAATTTCAGCCCGGGGAAACGCGCACGCAACGGGGGAAAGATTTCCTTCGCCAAGTACTCAGCAGCGTCCACATTGGGCGCATACCCCATGTTGCCGGAGAAGATCAAGTCGCAACTCTTGTTTTCCCCACGATATTGAAACTGGTCAAACAGGACCCCGTTGTGTACGATTACAATCTCATCGCGACGAGCATGAGGAATCAGGTCTCGGTCCACCTCCGTGATGATGGTGCGGCCGTCGAACTTGTCGAAAATCGCCTCTTCATAACGACAAACCCTGCGCCATTCCATCTTGAAGAAAGGCTTCAGGAAGAGGTTGGCCTTCTCATAACGGCGCCACATCCCCTTCGAGAAAGCGTCCTGGAAGTCAATGACCTTTTTGATGGGCACATCCTTGACGTACTCCGCCATACGGAAGAGCTGGCAATAGATACGGTCGGGTTGCTCTTCGCGAAGGATGCGTTTGATTTCACGATGATTCTTCTTGCTGTAGAAATAGCCACACTGCAACGGTGTCCCGTTGAAGAACGAACGGATGATGTTTGTGAAACTCCGACACTTGGGTTGGTGAAGCAGATATATCCGCTGGCAGAAGGGCTGAACTTGCTGCAACGCCTCGTCGGAAACCTCGTCTTCGTGCAGCGCCACCAAAATGATATCGTGCTTTTCCGACAAGCATCGAATCTGGTGGTACGCGCGCAACTTGTCCCCCTTTTCAAGGGGATACGGGAAACGCGAAAGGAGGACAAGAATTTTCATTTCGGGCAAGTTTATTTCGGAGCGCAAAGATACAATTTTACCGCACTTCCCAGCCCTCGATGTTCCTTGTCTCCTTCGAGAAGTTCACCCCGATCTTGACGATTTGGCGGCCGTCGGCGGTGAAAGGAATCATATACTCTTTGGTGTCAATCTGTTGCAGTGCCTCTTGTGCCGATTTGTCGAATTTGAACTCGAAGACGTAGGTGTAGTCGTCGGTCTTCACCACCATGTCGATGCGCCCGCGAGAGGTGCGGTACTCGGCAATGGTGTGGTAGCCCATCAGCCGGCAGACGGTGAACAGCACGTTCTGAAAATGGTTCTCGCAGTCGCGGATCAGCTCGTAGGGGGTGTCGCCGAGGAAGGCCGTCATCCGCTCCATAAAACAGTCGATGTCGCCCTTCCGCAGGTCGCGCACGAAATGCTCGATGTAGAAACTCGACTGGTTCTCCGTGCCGCCCACATATTTCGGCAGCAGGAAACGCAGGAAACTCAACTCCACTTCCTTGTTGGGAAATCCGAGACTGTAGCTGTCAAAATCCTTGTCGAAACCTTTAATCGTCAGATAACCAGTCTGATACAACAACGCCACAGGCTCGGTGAAAAGGGAGTCCTTACCGGAAAGGTCGGTGGCTGTAATGTCCCCTTCCGAAAGATCCTGAATCTTATACTGCCCGTCTTTCAGCAATTTGACCAAGAACGTCGGGGTGCCAGTGGAGAACCAGTAGTTTTGCAACTGGCAGCTGCTCAACGCATTCAATACGCTGAACGGGTTATAGACATCCTTCGACATATCCGGCGAGAAGTGGTAGCCGTCGTACCTGGCCTTCAACTTTCCCATCATCGCATCCTCATCCACCTGCTCCTGTTTCGCGAATTTCTGTATATAAGGGGCGAAAGTCTGCCGGATTTCCTCCTCGGTGAAGCCGCAAATGTCCGCGTATGCATTGTTAAGTGAGATGTCCTGCAGGTTGTTCAGGTCGCTGAAGATGCTGACGTGCGAGAATTTGGTCACGCCGGTGAGGAAGGCGAAGCGGATGTGCTCGTCGCAGGTCTTGAGGTTGGAATAGAAACCCTTGAGGATATTGCGGAACTCGGTCAGCAGCGGTTCGTTGTCAATGGCTTGCAGCAGTGGCTTGTCGTACTCGTCCACCAGGACGACCACTTGTTTCCCTTCCTTTTTCGAAACAGAGAGAATAACATTCTTGAAGCGTTGGGCCACATCGCTGTCCGGTTTCTGAAGTCCGTATTCCTCCTCCCATAAAGTGAGATTGGAGTCAAGGGCTGCTATCAGCCCTTCCACGGAAGTGTATAAGCCGACATTCAGATCCAGATACAGGATAGGATAGCTCTTCCACTCTTTCTCCATATCGGCGATGGCCAAACCTTCGAACAGTTCCCGCTTGCCTTGGAAGTAGGCTTTCAGCGTGGAGAGGAACAGGCTTTTGCCGAACCTGCGCGGCCGCGACAGGAAGTAATATTTTGCCTCCTTAGCGAGCGTGTACAGCAGGCGTGTCTTATCAACGTAAAGAAAGTCGTCTTCCCGAACTGATTTGAAACTTTGTAATCCTATGGGCAGTTTTTGCATATTCGACCGATTTTTAGAGAGTGCAAAGATACAATTTTAATGGTTATGGGTTATAGGTTATGGGTTATTGAAGCTGGGTTGGGTTTCATATCCCGCCGAAGTCGCTTTCCACCATCACCCATCTTTCTTCGGTTTTCGAATAAATGTTTTAATCAAAGACAATCGTATCCGAACAACATTATTGTAGTCATAAATAGCCTCCAACAGCCCTAATCGTTCACACTATTTTGTAATCAACCTTGCTGGTCTTATACGATCAACAACAACTGTCTCATTTTCAATATGGAATATATAAACCCACTTTTTGTTATGGGACACCATGCGACACGCTTTTGGGTGATAGCGACGAATGTCAGCGTATTGGCTTGGTTTGTAAAAACCAGCGAAAAAAGAGAGCGATAATATTTCATTAAACATGGCATCCAAATATTTTTCCGCACCTTCAAGAGTCATTCTCGCTTGCAGCCAAGATGTAAGTTCATCAATATCAGCTCTTGCGGTTGGATCCACTTCAACTTTATACGTTTTCATACTTTTTTCTCAGTGTGGTTCTGATCTCATCAAAAAATTCCGAAACGGTCATACGATTCGACTTACAAGTTGCAGCGTCAAAGGGTTGACATTCAGCCGAAGCACTATCGTTTATATTAACGATATGTTGACCGTAAGCAGCAACCGCTTCTTCTGCACAAGACACTGTTTTTTCTTTTGTTTGATATGGTTTCTTTTTCATAATGAGGTTTTAAAATAACATCGGCAAAAATACACTTTTTTCAAATCCCAAACGATCCTCCCTGGCCGCGTCGTGCTGAAGGCACGCTACAGTTAATCTGCTATAACACAGTAATCAAAGACAATTGTATCCGAACTTCGTGATTGTAGTCATAAATCGCCTCCACAAGACCTAACCGTTCATTATATCGGTAAGTGACAGAGAATGAACCTCTTTTTGACTTTGCAAAACCGCTTTGTTCGCAAATTTCAATAAAACGGTTCTGATATTTCCATTGGGAATACGACAAATATTGCATCTTATAGCGCAAGAGCAAGGTGCATTGGCATAACGGGTCGTTGAAAGACAGGAATGAACGCTTGTATCTTTTCCCAATTTTGACGGGATAGTGGATTTCCGGAAAAGGAAAATATTGGAGAAGGCCAAACCCGTGTGTTCTCGGGGGATGAATCCACAAAAGCTTGCTGTTTTCCAAAATCTCCGTTGTCTCAATGAAACCGTTTTGGTCAATTGAAGAGGTCGAATCCAATGCCACAAGATCATCGGGCAGGGAGTCGTAATAATCATACGTGATCACCCCTTGATGGTACATTTCCTTGTCCAAAACACGCATGACAATATAACAGGAATGCTGCGTGTTCTTGGGAACAGAGTCCACTTTTGCTTCAAATATAAAGATGTTTCCAGGTTTGTATATGGTGTCGTGATTATTCATAGCAATATCAGAGGCGATTATCCTTATGGGAATAGTAAAGAGAATGGCTGTGATACAAATGCTATGGAACGTCACAGTTTTTTCTTTTGTCTGATATGGTTTCTTTTTCATAAATATGATTTTAGAATAAGTCCGCAAAAATAAAAAT
This sequence comes from Bacteroidales bacterium, assembly GCA_017394765.1. Next base: position 43,823 of record JAFPXF010000002.1, read on the forward strand.
TTCCTATTTTATCATCGGCAAACAAAACACCGCCGTGAATCCGCGCTAAAGCGCATTTTCACAGCGGCATTTTCTGTTGTTAACGATTCCGATTCAATCGCAAATCGCAAACCGTAAATCGCTACTAACCGATCACCTTCTCCGTCTTCTTCATCAGACGGCGTTCGATTTGATCGGCCTTGACCACGTAGTCGTGCGCCTTGTTGATCATCATCTCGGCCCACTCCTTGTCTTTCAGCGAGGAGGCGTTGATTTTGACGTTGAGGTAGGCGCCGTGGACGGCCGCGCGGGCGCAGAGCACGCCGACACCGGCGTCAGAGACGCTGGCGGGGTTGCCCTTGTTGATCATCGCCTCGCAAATCTCGAACACCTTGAAGGAGGTCTCGATGGTGCGCATCGGCACTTCGGTGGCGTATTTGGTGGCGTCCTGGATAGCCTGCGAACGGGCTTCCTTCTCTTCGGGCGTGCCCTTCGGCATACCAAAGGCGTTCATAATCACGTTGAAGGCGTTGGTGTCCTCATCCACGAGAGCAAGCAGCTGGTCTTTCAGCAGCTGGCCCTTTTCAGCCCATTCGGAGAAATATGCCCACTTGTCGTCCCAACCGGGTTTGTGGGAGGAGAGGTTGGCGACCATCGTGCCGAGGGCGGCGCCGAGGGAGCCCATATAGGCGGAGATGGAACCGCCGCCGGGAGCCGGACTTTCGGAAGCCGTCTCGTTGGCGAAACCGGTGCAGGTCATATCGACCAACTTCGGCGTAGTGTCCTCTTTCTCAAGGAGATATTCGATAACTTTCTCTTCGGGGTTGAAGGGTTTGAGGTCGTCCAAACCCATGGATTTCACGGCGATCTTTACCATCTCCTTTTCGTCGATGCCGAGGGAGCGTTTCTGTTTGGCGAGGTAGTATTTACCGGCCTGGATGAGCACTTTCTTGGGGATGAGGCCCACGATTTCCGCACCGGTGACGCGGATACCGCGCTTGGCTGCCTTGGCGGTCACCTCGTCGAAGGCGACGTGCAGCGGCGTGGCGTTGATGTCGGTGATGTTCATCGAGACTTGCGCGATGCCGTATTCCTCAATGTACCAGCCGATGGCTTTGGTGCCCTTCAGCGTGCCGGGGAGCATCACCACGTTGCCGTTCTCGTCGAGCACTTTCTTGCCGGTGATCTTGTTGCCCTCGCGTTTCGGGCGGCCCTTCTCGCGCACGTCGAAGGCGATGGCGTTGGCGCGGCGCGTGGAGGTGGTGTTGAGGTTGTAGTTGACGGCGATGAGGAAGTCGCGGGCGCCCACGGCCGTGGCACCGCTCTTGGCGACGCTCTCCGTGAACTTGTTGGGACCGAAGTCGGGCTTCCACTCCTTGGAGGTGATGCGCTCCTTCAGGGCTTCGTACTCACCCTGACGGCAGTTGGCAAGGTTGCGGCGCTCGGGCTTGAACGCGGCGTTCTCGTAGCAATAGACGGGGATGTTCAGCTCCTTGCCGACCCGTTCGGCCAGCTGACGGGCGTATTCCACGGTCTCTTCCATCGTGATGTTGGCGATAGGCACGAGCGGACACACGTCGGTGGCACCGAAACGCGGGTGGTCGCCGTGGTGGTTACGCATGTCGATGAGCTCTTGGCACTTGGCGATGAGTTTCACGGCGGCATCGACCACATAGTGCGGTTCGCCCACGAAGGTGACGACCGTGCGGTTGGTGGTGGCACCGGGGTCCACATCCAACAGGGTCACGCCTTCCGCCTGACGGATGACGTCGGCCACTTGGTTGATAATCTCTTGATTTCTGCCTTCACTGAAATTAGGAACGCATTCGATTAACTGTTTCATATTATATTTTATTGATTATTAATGATTTACAAATCAAATATTTCAGCTTGCAAATGTAACAATTACTTTGATACAAACACCTTGCAAAAGGGATTTTCTAAAAGAATAAACACACAGAACAGCTGACAAAAAAGGGCATCGCACAGAACGATGCCCTTGTTGATGAGATCACTGTTAGGAGAACCTACATTTTGAAAGTCACAGGAACCGTGTAGAACACGCGGACAGGCTTGCCCATGTTCTTGCCGGGTTTCCATTTCGGCATGGCCATGATACCGCGGACAGCTTCCTTGTCACAATCAGGAAACAAGGGTACCTTAACCTTGGCATTGCTGACTCGGCCATCCCTTTCGACAACGAATTCCACAAGAACGGTACCCGTGATACCATTGGAACGTGCCACTTCGGGATATTGAATCTCCTTGGCAAGGAAGGCAGCAAGCGCATCGTCACCGCCCGGGAATTGAGGCATCTCTTCCGTGAACAAGAGAGGAGGAGCTTGATCACTCTCTTCTTCGACGATTTCGACTTCAACATCCACAACATCAGCGATCACGTCATCCTCAAAAATATCGGTGGTGAAATCGACATCCGTCGTAACTTGGATGTTGTTCTCCACGATATTCAGCACAACTTCTTGCTGTTGCTGGGGTTGTTCTTGTGGGGGAGGTGGCGTTTGGTCCGTGGCGATGACATCTTCATCCTTGACTTCGATGAAGTCATCTTCCATGGGGGTGAATGCGGGAGCCTTGTCTTCACTGGCGAACAGTTCGAAGCCTGCATAGACCAACCCTAAAACCACCACAAGGCCAACGAGAATAAAGATTCCTCTTTTGTTCTCCAAATCTCCTTTGTCTGTTTTCTTTGCTAACATAACGATGTTATTTTAGGTGTACGATAATACTATATTTTGAACGGCAAAAATAACAATTTTATTGTTTCGTCAAGTATTTTTTTTCAAAAAAAGTTCAAGGCTCCCAAATACAGCCGCCACAGCTATTTACATCGGCGCCCGTAACGCTGCGCAAGGTGTTTTTGCGATGCTGCAAACGCAAGAGTCCGAGAAAAGCGAACACAACAGCTTCCTTGAAGAGGGCAGTGGACACATCGGGGACGATGAGTTCGCAGCCGCAAGAATTCCGCAGCGCGCACACCAAGAATTTGTTGAGGGCTCCACCACCCGTCACAAGCATAGTACGCACCGATGCGGGGACAGCGGCACTGACTTGGCCAGAGACATGTTCCACGACCGTATGCAGAGCATCAGCCACATCATTTCTTTCCAGACTCCATTCCAGCAGCGGCCTGAAGCACTGTTCAAACCACTCCTTGCCTAACGACTTGGGTGCAGGCCGCGCATAATATTCCAGTGTGTCAAGGCCGTGCAGCAATGACGGAATCATCTTCCCTTCAGAAGCGAGTTTCCCGTCCTTGTCGTATTCCAAGCCGACCTTGGCAGCCAACAAATTCAAAGCCATATTGCAGGGCGACACGTCGAAAGCCACGCGATGCCCTTCTTTTCTGTAAGAGATATTGGAAAAGCCACCGAGGTTGAGGCAGGCATCATACTCGCCGAACAGGAGCTCATCGCCGATGGGGACCAAGGGGGCTCCCTGGCCATGAAGCGCGACATCCACTGTCCGGAAATCACAAATCGCGGGGATGCCTGTACGCGCGGCAATAACCGCACCGCTGCCAATCTGCGTGGTCAGACCCGAACGCGGCTGATGGAAGACCGTATGCCCGTGCGAGGCAACAAAAGCAGGTTTTTCCCCGTCGCCCACAAATGCATTGACAGTGTCGGCAATCAAGTTTCCCAACTCGACATCCAGACGACAGTACTCCAATGCAGACAGCTCCGTGGCGTGTGCCAGCCGTTCTCTCATGTCGGGTGCATACGGGAAAGTGTCGGCCTTCAGCACCTCATAGTGCCAGCGGCCCTGTTCATCTTCCGAGAAGCCGCACCAAGCGATATCAATGCCGTCGAGCGAGGTGCCCGACATAATGCCTATGCCAGTGATATAGGGCGTCATGACAGCAAAGCAGTGAGTTCGCCGAGACGAATACTGTTGGAGCCTTTCACAAGCACGAGCGACTGCTCCATGGGATGCGTCTTGAGGTAGCTGTTGGCGGTTTCCACATCGGGGAAACTCGACTGCGGAGCCACGGCGCTGAACTCTGCACCCACAAAAAGGGCTTCAATGCCGAGTTCTTGGCAAAGGTCAACAATATGTTGGTGTTCCTCGCGGCTGATGGCACCCAATTCGCGCATGTCGCCAAGCACAGCCCGTTTGCGGGGGTGATGCAGTCTGGCAAGGTTGCGCAACGCAGCCTCCATGCTGGTGGGGTTCGCGTTATAGTAGTCGGAGATAACCGTGTTGGTGCCCACCACATTGACCTGCGAGCGGTGGTTCGTAGGCTCATATTCGGAAAGGGCCTTCGCAACATTGTCGTCACTCACGCCGAAGTAATGTCCCACGGCTTCCGCCGCGAGGAAATTATAGATATTGTAGCCGCCCGTCAGATGGGTGTTGATGTCACGACCGCCCACACGGATGCGCAAGTAAGGCGACATGCCGAGGAGATGCGCATCGGCATTGCCGGCATAAAAGACAATCTTGTCATAGGCAAGATCATGGCGAAGGTGCAGGTCATTTTCGTTGACAAAGAGTATGCCGCCATCGCGGATAACGGAGCGATACAGGGCCTTCTTGGTGTGGATGATTTCCTCAAAGGAGCCAAAGCCCTCGATGTGGGCCTTGCCCACGTTGGTGATGAGGCCGTGCGTAGGGCGGGCGATGCTGCAGAGAAATTCGATTTCTCCAGGGTGATTGGCACCCATCTCCACAATGGCGATCTCATCGTCGGGGCGGATGGAGAGCAGCGTGAGCGGTACACCGATGTGGTTATTAAGGTTGCCTTTGGTGCAGGCAGTGCGGAACTGTGTCTGCAACACTGCGTGAACCAGCTCTTTGGTAGTGGTCTTGCCGTTGGTGCCGGTGATGCCGATGACGGGGATATGCAGTTGCTGGCGATGGTGCTGCGCCAAGTCCTGAAGCGTCTTCAGTGCGTCGTCCACGACAATACAGCGGTTGTTTCCCGTCAGATCGGGGTTTTCGGTCACCACGAAAGCCGCGCCGTTTTCGAGGGCTTGCAAGGCGAACTGGTTGCCGTCGAAGCGCTCGCCCTTCAGACAGAAGAAGAGGCAGCCAGGCACGATGGCGCGGGTGTCGGTGCAGACGACAAGGTGCTGGAGGTAAGTGTTGTATAGTTCGGTCATACGTTTTTCAGTTTTCATATTTTGTTCATTTGATTGATTTGATAACAGGTTGTATTGAAACCTTTAATAGATGAACGGGAACACTCTCTTGAGCTTCTTGGCCTCCATTTCCGGGCCGAACTCAGTCTTGTAATTCTTGTACAGGGCGTTGGCACGCGGCACAAGGTTGGCGAAGGTCCAGATGAAAAAGACCAAGCCGGAGATGGACCAGGTGAGGATGGCAAAACCGAGCCACTCCATCAATTCTCCCAAGTAGTTGGCACTGGTGACATACTCGAAGAGAAAACCGTGCGGCAAGTAGTGCTTGGTGTCGTTGTCGTCCTTGCGAAGATGCCGGATGATATAGTCGGAGCGCAGGTTCATGTAGAAGCCCAGGAAGAAGATGCATACACCGATGATGAACTGCGGCGACCAGAGCCAGGCCGTGTCCGTGTAGGAAAGACCGAGCACGTGATAGTTGGCCTTGTAGGATTCGAAGAAGATCCAGTAGCCCTGCATCATCGCGTTGAGAATGTTGAAGGAGATGCCCATAAACATCACGGCCAGGGACATTTTGCTGCTCTTGCCTTTCATCAGCCAGGGGAAGATGATGGAACGTTGGAAATAGTGTATCTCGAAGATGAGCAGGAAAATCATGGGCACGAGATCGAAGCGATGCGGCGAGCAAAGCCAGATGATGATCATAGCCAAGAAGATGGGAAACTCCATCAGGAACCAAGCCACCTTGTTGTTGATGCTCTTGCCCCATTTGCTGGACGTAAACTGTCCATAGCCGGCATTCACAAAGTAGAGGGAGATAAAAACGACTACGGCAAGGCCAACCATCACCCAAAGGTAGATATTAAAGGCCGATGTAAGAAAGTCTGGACTCATAGTTAATGTTTTTTTATAGTAAAAAGAGTGAATAGTGTGTTATCTAAAAAAATGTCTAAGTTCACTGCGACAACCGCCTTGAAAGAAGGAGGCATATTCCAGGAATATCCGGGATGAGTCCTCCAAGGGCGACAGGCCGAGCAGTTCACCTATGCGCGACAATTGCTGCAAGTTATCGAGCGGCAGCGGGTTGTTGGCGGCTGGCAGGCTGGAGTGTGGCACACGCGTGGAGTCGGTGAAGGTGCCGTGCACCTCATCGGGCAGCGCAGCGGGCAGCAACATGTCGAAATCCGCTGACACGCCGTCCCAATGAGCGGTGTGCAACACCGAGAAGGTACTGTTCTTGACCTGTTCAAGCACCTCCGCAGGCATCGACGCACCCGTGCTGTTGAAGACAAGACAACCCTGGAAATCGTGTTTGCAGAGGCGGGCCGGGATGTCAACCGGACTTGTCGTCACTTCCTTCTGGCAAATGTCGTGCAACAATTGCCTGCTGTTCTCGTCCAAGGGACGCCCGCCCACACAAACGTCAGGGAAAATGCCCATGTCATGAAGTCCTTGGGAGTTGAGTTCCGCCTTGAGGCACAAAAATCCGGAGGCGGGCTTTGCCTGAATGTCAAGCAGCATGCAGAGATTTTCCAACTCAATGACGCCGCGCGCGTTCAACAGACGCTCCCAAACAAGAAAGACAGGCGCTTGTGCTTCCAGCAGCAACGTGGCAAACGATGCAATGTCCCCGTCCTTCAGACGATTGGCAGCCAAAAGCGCGTCATAGTCATCCTCGAAGATGTGCTTTTTGTATTCGTCATAATTTTTCCCCAATCCATTCACATAAATTCCTTTTGCAAGGTCGTGACGGATGAGGTAGCCATTGACGCTTCTGAAAAAAGCGGCATAATCGACGATGTTCAGCGTTTCCGGAGTGTTAAAGAAATAGTGCGGGGTATCTATGGATGATTCCACGACCTTGCGGGCAAAATCCTGAGAGGGGGCTTGGACCTTGTCATCGAACATGCAGAAGAAATAGCCGGAGCTGAAGAGTTCCGCAAAGGGCACGATGTCGTTCTTGTCAATAAAAAAAGACGTGCCACGACGGTAGTAGTCGAAGGAGCCAAGGGCATTGGTGTGCAGCCCCGCACGCGCGAGGCGCTGCATCATATAAAGTTCTTCGTTGGAGTAGTTGCCCGAGGTCATCACCAGACAATCATTTTCGGACAAACCACCGAGGTGCTTCGCCATGAGTCGGAACGCCTCTTCGAATGTAACAGTCACATAGCAGCCATCCTGCCGTATCATCGGTTGTAAAATTCGATCCATCGGTATCATTTATTGGTGAGGGCGTGGAAGATTTCCTCCATACCGAGGGCGTTGAGTTCGTCGGCGTGCTTGATGCCGAGTTTCGCGGCGATGCTGGGCAGATCGGCGACGGACGTATCGACAACGAGCTTGCCGTGATTGATGATGACGACGTGGTCGCACATGGCCTGCACCTCCTGCATGATATGGGTGGAGAGCAGCACCGTGCGGTCTTTGCCGTATTCACGAATAAGGCCGCGGATTTCGATGAGCTGATTGGGGTCAAGACCCGTGGTCGGTTCGTCAAGGATGAGCACTTCCGGCTTGTGGATGAGGGCCTGGGCGATGCCCACGCGCTGCTTGTAGCCTCGTGAGAGGGCACCGATCTTTTTGTGCTGTTCGAGGCCGAGTCCCGTCTTTTCGATGACTTCATCCACGCTGCCCTTGACATCCTTGAGGTGATGAATGCCGGCGATGAATTGCAGGAACTCCCGCACATACATGTCATAATAGAGCGGGTTAGCCTCAGAGAGGTAGCCTATCCGCTTGCGCAACTCCAGGGAGTCGTTCCAGATGTCAAGTCCGCAGACGGTGACGTCACCGGAAGTTGGCGGAATGAGGCAGGTGATAATCTTCATCATGGTGGTCTTGCCCGCACCATTAGGGCCCAAGAAACCGACGATTTCGCCCTTCTTCGCCTCAAAACTCACATCGTCCAGCGCACGTTGCGTGTCAAAAACCTTTGTGACATTCTTTACAACAATTGACATATTACAGCCATTTTAATGAGGCTGCAAAGATACAAAAAATACCGGTAGCGACCCATGCATGCATCGGTCGCCGGCAGACCGAAAAAAGCCATGTCTTAAAGGCCGGTGCAAGGATTGTCCCTACAACATTTTTTTGTATTTTTGCACGCTTTTTAACATTCTTAATGAAAAACCTGAATAACACGGACAACACAGAAGGCACGAAGCCTGCAAAAAGCACATGGAAATCCATCATCCAGGTGGTGATATTCGTAGGCTTGGGCATTTTGTTCATCTGGCTTTCTGTGCGTTCACTCACAAAGGAAGACATACAACTTATTTTCGATGCCATCAAGATGGTGAACAATCCCCTTGGCTGGAGCATGCTGGCCGTATCCGCCATGTTCGCCATTTTAGCGGATGTGGCACGCGCCGTGCGCAGCCGGATCCTTCTTGAACCGTTGGGATACAACGTGAAGCTTCCCATGGTCTTCTACTCCGTGATGGTCTGCTACATGGCCAACCTGGCCGTGCCCCGACTGGGTGAGATTTTAAGGTGTTCCTTCTTGCAACGCTTCGAAAACGTGCCGTTCCAGAAAACATTAGGCACTGTCATCACGGAACGTGCCGTGGACTTTCTCTGCTGGCTTTTCTTGCTGATTGTCGCCATCGGCCTGAATGTGGATGCCCTCAACAGCATTGTCATCGACCATGCCAACAACATCACGCTTCACGACTGGATGGAGACCAAGGGTCTCTCCATGCTCAGCAATTATTTCATCTACCTTCTCATCGCCGCCATTGTAGTGATATTCCTCATCCTCCGGCTCACGCGCAAATGGTGGATGCGTGTGCCTTTCTTCGTGAAGGTGCGTGAATTTGTCATTGGCATCTGGCGCGGCTTCGTCTCCATCAAAGACCTGCCCCATCCGTGGCGCTTTGTCCTGTGGACCGTGCTGCTTTGGGTTTTCTATCTCTTGGGGACCTATTTCTGCTTCTTCGCGTTCCCATTCCTGCGTCATGTCGGACTTGGGGCCGCCTTTTCCGTACTGATTTTCGGCACCCTCGCCTTCATGATCTCGCAAGGAGGCCTTGGCTCTTATCCGCTAATCGCAGCCGGTGTTGTTTTCATGTACGGCGTACCCTACACGCAAGGTCTGGCCGCTGGCTGGGTCGGCTGGGTGCTCCAGACCGCCATCGCCCTCTCACTCGGCTTGATATCCCTCGTCCTGGCTTCTTTCCACAAGAAGGGAAAAGGCAAATCCGTTCCTAAAACTGCCGAAAAATGACCGATTTCCTGACACATATCCGCCAAAAAATCGTGCCGCGAGATTATTACGCCCGACACGGGGAGGTCCTGCACCGGAAGAAGATTGTTTTCACCAACGGCTGTTTTGACATTCTGCACACAGGACACGTCACCTGTTTGGCCAAGGCACGACAAATGGGCGACTTGCTTGTCGTGGGACTCAACAGTGACGAATCCGTGCGTCGGCTCAAGGGGGCGGAACGCCCCGTCAACGACGAGCACTCCCGCGCCCTCCTCCTTGCCGCCCTTGAAGCGGTCGATTACGTGACGATATTTGAAGAGGATACCCCCTACAACCTCATCTGCCAAGTGAAGCCCGACATCTTGGTCAAGGGCGGCGACTATGTCCTCGACAACATTGTGGGTGCCGACTTCGTGCGGCAGCATGGCGGCCAAGTATGCACCATCCCGCTCGTGGAGGGGTTCTCCACCACCTCCATTATCGATCATCTAAAACAAGAATAAGCCATGAGACGAATCCTTCCGCTACTTTTGCTTTGCTCCTCGTGTTCAATGCTGACGGCACAGTCGGTTGACGTGACCGCATGGTCGCAGAATATTGCACTGCAAGACACTGCCATCCCTGCCCTCACCCCCGGCCAAGTACAAGCAGCCTCCTACCCTTCCGTCTCCGAGACCTACCAAATACCCTCTTACGACCTTTACGACCGGTATTGGGACGTGAACCACCTCCGCAGCCGCATCCTGAACATCCCCTTCACCGACGACCGGCTGATGCTCATCCTCGTGCAGTCCGCCAACAATCCCTTCGAGCTGCCTTGTGTGTTTGATGAAATCACACTGCCTTATGGGCCAACCAAGAAAGGTGGCTTCCACACGGGTGTCGATCTCAAGGTAGAGTCCCAAACATTGGTGAAAAGTTGCTTTGACGGCGTAGTGCGCATGGCCCGCATCTATGGCGACTATGGCCTAATTGTCACCATCCGCCACTACAACGGCCTGGAAACCGTCTATGCGCATCTGGACAAAGTGTGCGTAAAACCCGGACAAATTGTCAAAGCCGGCGATGTTATCGGCCAAACAGGCAACAGCGGCAATGTCAAAGAATACATCCTCCACTTCGAGACCCGCTTCATGAACGAGTGTTTCAACCCGCAGTCCATCATTGATTTCGACAATGAAACACTCGCACGCAACACGCTGGTGCTCTCATCTGCCGATCTGAACGTCATCCCGTTGGAGGAGATTGGCGACAACCCCAAAGTACCCGTCAAGACACAGGAGCCTGCCAAACCGCAGACGCCGCCTGTCAAACCGACAGTCCAGGAACAACCACAGCCCACGGCACCGGCGCAACAGGAGACCATCCAAGCAGAAGCCTCGGAGCCATCTACCCTGCAACGCGCTTTTGATGGCGAAGAGGAGTACCATATTGTACAAAAGGGAGAGACCCTCTACCGCATCGCCACGAACCACGGCACCTCCGTGCAGACCATTCTCAAGTTGAACAACATTCAGAATGCAGACCATATCGTGGAGGGGCAGCGTCTCCGGGTGAGATAGACGGTCCCGTTCCAAAAAAAAATTATTCCGCTAAAATATTTGTCAACTCGTCGGCAGTCACGTTGTTGAAGAAATCATCAACGGGAATGTTCTCGAGTTTTGCAGCGATGGCCTCGCGGGCATGGGGGGTGTCGAGCAGGAGATCGGCCAGTTCCTGCGGGTCGCGGCGCGAGAAAAAGTCGCCATAGAAGCGCAAGGCGGAAATGCGTCCGCCCTTGACGTCCATTGAGGCTTGCACCGTGCCTCCCGCCGTACGAGCTTTCCGCTCCACCGCATACTTGGGCGATTGTCCGTAATTCCAATCCCAGGTGGCAAACTGCGTCCGTTCCAACTCCGCGACCTTAGCCTCCTCTTCGGGTTTCAGCACATCCAACGCCGTCATTTTGTTTTGTTTCAGCACAAAATCCATAAGGAAGTCCTTGAATTCCAAAACGGTCATCGGCTCGGGCAAATGCTCGGAAATATTGGTGACACGACTGCGCACCGACTTGACGGCTTTGTCGTTGAACTTGGCCGGATCGACCTTGAGGGCTTGGGCGAGGTTGTTTTGCACAGTGGAGAACAGCAGCGTTCCATGCTCGAGCACACGGTTTCCGCAAAAGGCCATCGCGTTGCCCGATATCTTCTTGCCGTCGAGCAGCAGGTCATTGCGTCCTGAAAACTCGGCATTGACGCCCAATGCATGCAGTGCATCCACGATGGGTTGCAGATACTTGACAAAGTCAATTTCGCGTTCCCCTGCAGGGGCGTTCTGAATAAAGGAGAAATTCAGATTGCCGAGGTCGTGGAACACCGCACCGCCGCCAGTCAAACGACGGGCGACGACGATGTGGTTCTGTTCCACATATTCAAGGTTGATCTCAGCCAACGTATTTTGATGCCGCCCGACAATGACAGAGTTGTCGTTTTGCCACAGCATAAAGACATCGTCTTCAGCCTCTTGCAACAAATAAGCCTCCACCGCCAAGTTGTGGTGTGGATTTTGTGTGGGAAGCCAAAGGAAGCGCATGATAAAATCTACAAGTCGGTTTTTGTCAATTCAGTCAGCAGATACTGGCGCAAGTCCGAGGGAGTGAGATCGCGGGTCAGTCTCCCATCCTTGCAGACGGAGATGGTGCCGGTCTGTTCGGAGACGATGACCGCGATGGCATCTGTCATTTCCGTGGAACCGAGAGCGGAGCGATGGCGCAGGCCGACCTCCTGCGGGAGGTTTTTGTTTTTGGAGACGGGCAAGATGCAACGCGCGGCGGCGATGCGATGATTTTTTATGATGACAGCTCCATCATGCAAGGGACTGTTTTTGAAGAAGATGTTCTCCAAAAGTTCTGCGGAAGGACGGGCGTCGAGTACCTCACCCGTGGAAAGATACTCGTCAAGCGGCGTCTGGCGAGCGAAGATGATGAGCGCACCTGTTTTGCTCTCAGCCATCTCTTGGCAAGACTCGCGCACGGCCTCCACTTCCTCCGTGAACTCCTGACCTTCTGCCGGCTTGGCAAACTTGTCGCTGAAAAAATGCAACAAGCGCCCGTTGCCAATGTAGAGCAAGAACTTGCGAATTTCAGGTTGGAAGAGGATGATGATGGCCAGAATGCCGACGTTGATGATTTCCCCCATCAACTCCGACAGCAAGGTAAAATGGAAATAGGCCACCACCTTCCAGATCACATACAGGAGGGCAACAACCCAAAACAACTTGACCGTCGCCGTCCCCTTGGTCAACCTGTACAGTTCGAACAAGAGGATGGCGACGATCAGGATGTCGATGACATCGATGATGCGGAAATTGATAAAGCTCAGCGATGCTAATATGCCCATGGCTCAGGATTATTTGGAGAGCAGGGCGGCAAGAGTGATGGAATACATCTTGGTACGGGCAGTGTCGCCGCGGGAGGAGAGCACGCAGGGCACCTTGGCGCCCATCAGGCAAGCACCGAGTTCGGCACCGTTGAGTTTGGTGCAGGTCTTATAGAAGACATTTCCTGTCTCAATGTTGGGGAAGAGCAGGCAGTCGGCGTCACCGGCCACATCGCTTTTGAGTTTCTTGATTTCGGCGGCCTCCTTGTTGATAGCAATGTCGAAGGAGAGCGGGCCATCGACATAGGCGCCTCCGATTTGACCGCGGTCGGCCATCTTGGAGATGATGGCAGCATCCACGCATGCCTGCATGCCCGGGAGCATCTGTTCGGTGGCGCAAATCAAAGCTGCTTTCGGTTTTTCAATGCCCAAAGCCTTGCCGGTGGCAATCAAATATTTGAGAATGACTTGTTTTTGCTTGAGGTCTGGAGCAGGAATAACAGCCACGTCACCGACGATGAGCAGCTTATGGTAGCTGGGGTTCTCAATAACGGTCACATGGGTCAGTGTGGCGTTGGGCGGGCACAGACCGCGTTCCTTGTTGAGGATGGCGCGCATGTATTTGTCGGTGGGCAGCAGACCCTTCATCAGAATGTCGCCCTCTCCGTTGTTGATCAGGTCGCAGGCCGTAGCGGCAGCCTTGACGTCCACCGTCTCGGGCACGATTTTGAACTTGTTCATGTCTATCTTAAGTTCGGCACACACCTTTTCGATGGCTGCAGGGTCGCCCACGAGCGTGGCATCGATAACGCCCATCTCCACAGCGGCGTTCACAGCCTCGATAGTGTGGGCATCATTGGCGTTGGCAGCCACCAAACGCTTCTTGGGTTGTGACTTGACTAATTCTACTAACTGATCTAATTTGGTAATACTCATATCTTTATATTTTTAAAAAAGGTTTTTTCTAAACGGCCGCAAACATACAGAATTTATTTGAATTGTACATGAATTTGCACATGAGAAAAAAGTGTATCTTTGCCCTCGCAAAAAAAAAGACAAAAAACATGTTCAACGCTTCCAAAATCCGCGTGATTAACGACTTTCCCACGCCTGGCATCAAGTTCTACGATATCACCACGTTGTTGAACAACAGTGAGGAATACCACAAAGTAATTGACGACATGCTGGCGGTGGCTCGTGAGGCGAAGCCCGATGTCATCGTGGCGCTCGAGTCGCGTGGATTCTTCTTCGGTCCCGTGCTTGCCTACGAGCTGGGCCTCCCTTTTGTGCCGGTGCGCAAGGTCGGCAAGCTGCCGCACAAGACCTACAAGGAGACCTACAACCTTGAATACGGCACGGCCACTGTGGAGATGCACGTTGATGCCATGCAGGAGAACCGTCGAGTGCTCATCGTCGATGATGTCCTGGCCACCGGTGGCTCCATGAACGCCGCCGTCAAGTTGGTGGAGCATTTCCACCCTGCTGACATCACCCTGCTGTTCCTGATGGAGCTGAACGCCCTGAAGGGCCGCAAGAAACTGGGCAAGTATCAGGTCCATAGTTTGATGCAAATATAGTTCAAAATTAATCCATAAACAAATAAACAATAACAACAATGAAGAATATTGATTGGAAAAGTTTGTCTTTCGGTTATGTGAAGACCGATTACAACGTTCGCTGCTATTTCAGAAATGGCGAATGGGGTCAAATTGAAGTTTCCTCCGACGAGTACATCCCGATGCACATGGCGGCATCCTGCCTGCACTACGGCCAAGAGGCTTTCGAAGGCATGAAGGCCTTCCGCGGCAAGGACGGCAAAGTCCGTCTGTTCCGTTGGGAAGAGAACTGGAAACGTCTCAACAACTCCGCCGACACCATCATGTTGGCTCCCATCCCGCAAGAACTTTTCTTCCAGTGCTTAGAGAAAGTCATCAAGCTGAATGCCGACTACATCCCACCGTATGGCACGGAAGGCTCCCTCTACATCCGTCCGCTGCTCATCGGCACCGGCGCCACCATCGGTGTGAAGCCCGCCGATGAATATCTGTTCATCGTCTTTGTGATGCCTGTGGGCCCCTATTTCAAGGAAGGCTTCAAGCCGACCAACATGCAGATTGCGAAGGACTACGACCGTGCCGCACCGCTGGGCACCGGCCATGTGAAGGTGGGTGGCAACTACGCCGCTTCCCTGCGTGCCGGCGAACGCGCTCACCACGAAGGCTTCAGCGCCTCCATTTTCGCTGACGCCAAGACCAAGACTTTCATCGACGAGGCCGGCCCCGCCAACTTCTTCGGCATCAAGGATGGCAAATATGTGACCCCCGACTCCGGTTCCATCCTGCCCTCCATCACCAATATGAGTCTCCGCACCATCGCTGAAGACCTCGGCCTCGTGGTCGAAAGACGCCATGTCAGACTCGACGAGATCGATACCTTCGAGGAAGCCGGCGCTTGCGGCACCGCTGCTGTCATATCCCCCATCCACATGATCCAGGATCGCGAAACCGGCAAGGAGTATGTCATCGCCAAAGACGGCAAACCCGGTCCCTGGAGCATCAAGATGCGCGAAACCCTCATGGGCATCCAATACGGAGAAATCGAGGACACGCACCACTGGTGCACCATCGTGGAGTGCTAAACCAGACTGTCTGAAAATACAAAAGGGGCGCAAAAGCGTCCCTTTTTTGGTTTATGACAAAAATGCTTCCGGCTAAGCAGACGGCAAAATTGACAAAAAAGGTGTATTTTTGCGCTTCAAAAAGAGAAGATATGCTGAACGTAAACGAGATATTCTATTCCATCCAAGGCGAAGGGGCCAACACGGGCACAGCGGCGACATTCGTCCGGTTATCAGGCTGCAACCTGCGTTGTCCCTTTTGCGACACGGAATACCAAAGCGGTGCGGCAATGGACGAAAAGAGCATCCTCGAGCAAATTGAGAAACACCCCGGTCCGTGGGTCGTCATCACAGGTGGCGAACCCACATTGCAGAATTTGGACAACCTCATCGAAGAAATTCACAAAACCGGCAAGAAAGTAGCCATCGAGACGAACGGGACACACCCCGTTCCCGCGGGCGCGGACTGGGTGACGGTATCGCCTAAGACGGCCTTCGTGACAGACGCGGATGTCGTGGTGAGTAAAGCCGACGAGGTCAAAGTGGTCTTTGACGGGGAACATGACGTTTGCGACCATGGCATAGAAGCAAAACATTACTTTGTGCAGCCCTGCGACATAGGAAACCCCGATGAAAACAGGCGTATCGTCGAGCAATGTGTAGCGTTCATCCTGCAAAATCCAAAATGGAGACTCTCCTTGCAGGTACACAAGGTTATCCATGTGAAGTGAACAGTATCCCCCCCCTATTCTGCAGACAGACACAAAAAAGTTAGACTTTACCACCCAAACCGCTTACCAAACAATCATATTTTCTCTATTTTTTTTATCTTTGCAGCCATCTTCCAAGATAAATATTTTATTCATAATTAATTTATAACCAATATGATAATTAAAGACGACTTTGTCAACAGACACAACGGTCCCGCCGTGAGCGAACAACAGAAAATGTTAGATGTCATCGGCGTCAAGACGATGGACGAACTGATTGAGAAGACGGTTCCCGCCGCTATCCGTTTGCCCAAACCGTTGGACTTGCCCGAAGGAATGACGGAAGGCGAATACCTCAACCATATTCACAGCCTGATGGCGAAGAACAAGATCTACCGATCCTACATCGGTATGGGTCACTACAACACCTACACCCCTGCGGTCATTCTTCGCAACATTTTCGAAAATCCGGGCTGGTACACCTCCTACACCCCGTACCAGGCGGAGATTTCCCAAGGCCGTATCGAGGCTTTGTTGAACTACCAGACGATGATCAGCAGCCTGACCGCCATGCCGTTGGCCAACGCTTCCATGCTGGACGACGCCACCGCAGCCGGCGAGATGATGTTGATGTTCTTCCGCAGCCGCAGCCGCGAGCAACAGAAGAACAACGTGGTGAAATACTTCGTGGCGGAAGGCGTGTTCCCGCACTCCATCGGTGTGATGAAGACCAATGCTGCTCCGCACGGCATTGAACTCGTGATCGGCAAACCCGACCAGGTGGAACTCGACGAGACCTTCTTCGGTGCGATGATCCAGTACCCGAACTACTGGGGCGGCATCCACGATTACAGCGCATGGGTCGAGAAAGCGCACACCAAGAACATCTTCGTGGGCGTGGCCACCGACCTGCTGGCTCTGACGCTGCTCACGCCTCCGGGCGAGTGGGGCGCTGACTGCGTGGTCGGCTCCACCCAGCGTTTCGGCATCCCGATGGGCTACGGCAGCCCCGCCGCCGGCTTCTACGCTTGCCGCGAGAGCTTCCTGCGCCAGATGCCCGGCCGTATCATCGGCGTCACCGTCGATGCACAAGGCAACCGCGCCGTGCGTATGGCGCTGCAGACCCGCGAGCAACACATCAAACGCGAGCGCGCAACCTCCAACATCTGTACCGCCAGCGCCCTCACCGCCATCATGGCCGGTTTCTACGGCATGTGGCATGGTGCCGAGGGTTTAAAGAACAAAGCTGTGAAAATCAACGTATTGGCTGGCGTCCTCGCTGAGGAAGCTGCCAAGTACGGCTTCAAACAGTATAACGAAAACTACTTCGATACCCTCTGCCTCGAAACGCCCGAAGGCATCACCTGTGAGGACGTGAAGAAGGTGGCCCTGTCGAAGGAAATCAACCTCTGCTACCACTGCGAACGTTGCTTCACGATTTCTTTGGACGAAACCGTCACCCACGACGATGTCAACGACATCCTCGAAGTGCTGGCCATCGCCGCCGGCAAGCCGTTCACCCCGCACGTTTGCGACGGCAGATGCGGCATCCCAGACCTGCACATCCCTGCCGAAATGACCCGTAAGAGCCCGTTCATGCAACATAAAATCTTCAACCAGTATCATTCCGAGACCGAGATGATGCGTTACATGAAGATGCTGGAAGTCAAAGATTTGTCTCTGAACCGCGCGATGATTCCGCTGGGTTCCTGCACCATGAAGCTCAACGCCGCCGCCGAGATGCTGCCGCTGAGCTGGGCAGAAGTCTGCAACATCCACCCGTACGCTCCCTCCGACCAGGCCGAGGGCTTCAAGGAGATGTTGGATGAGGTTTGCAACTGGTTGGCCAAGATCACTGGGTTCGCCGCCATCTCCCTGCAGCCGAACTCCGGTGCCGCCGGTGAGTATGCCGGCATGACCGTCATCCGCAACTATCACCTCAGTCGCGGCGAGGGTCACCGCAACATCTGCCTGATCCCCTCTTCCGCACACGGCACCAACCCCGCCTCTTCCGCCAAGGCCGGCAACAAGATCGTGGTGGTGAAGGCTACCGAACACGGCGAAGTCGATATCGACGACCTGCGCGCGAAAGCTGAACAATACAAAGACAACCTCTCCTGCCTGATGATCACCTATCCTTCCACGCACGGCGTGTTTGAGGAGGGCATCCTCGAAATCATCAAGATCATCCACGAGAACGGCGGTCTGGTCTATATGGACGGTGCTAACATGAACGCCCAGGTGGGCTTGACCTCTCCGGGCACCATGGGCGCCGATGTCTGCCACCTCAACCTGCACAAGACCTTTGCCATGCCTCACGGCGGTGGCGGTCCTGGCGTTGGCCCGATCGGCGTGTGCGAGAAGCTCGTCCCGTTCCTCCCGAACCACGCTACCGTGAAGGTCGGCGGTGAGCAGGGCAGCCAGGTGGCCACGGCTCCTTACGGCAGCGCCTACCTGATCCCGATCACCTACGGTTATTTGAAGATGTTGGGCGGCAAGGGCTTGGCAGAAGTCACCAAGACGGCCATCCTGAACGCCAACTACATGCGCGCACGTTTGGAGAAGGACTACAAGATCCTCTACACGGGCACCAACGGCATGTGCGCCCACGAGATGATCCTCGACTGCAACGAGTTCGACAAACATGCGGGCGTGCAAGTCGGTGACATCGCCAAGAGACTGATGGACTACGGTTTCCACGCTCCGACGGTGGCCTTCCCGGTGCATGGCACCTTGATGGTGGAACCCACCGAGAGCGAACCGCTGAGCGAGCTCGACCGCTTCTGCGACGCCATGATCGCCATCCGTCAGGAGATCCGCGACATCGAAGAGGGCAAGGCTGACAAGGCCAACAACCTCATCAAGAACGCTCCGCACAGCATGAACGTGGTCTGCGCCGACACGTGGGATCGTCCATACACCCGTCAGCAGGCCGCCTTCCCGCTGCCGCACACCGAGAAGTACTGGCCGACCGTCGGCAAGATCGACGACGCTTACGGCGACAGAAATCTCGTTTGCGTGCTGAGCGAGTAAGAGATTCTTAGGACACAATAATGAACAGCGGGGAGGACGAAAGTTCTCCCCGCTGTATTTTTCTGCGCTGGTCTGCGAGTTCAGCGAAATTGTTCTATATTCACCGCATCATCCGCTCCAACTTCGTCTTCCACTTCTCCCATTGGGGCATCTCTTTGCCCAGCAACGCGTAGAACTCTTTTGAATGGTTGCGGTGGATCAAATGACACATCTCGTGAGTGATGACGTATTCAACACAGCCACGCGGTGCGCATATAAGTCTGGGATTCAGATATATGTAGCCTTCCTTGGTGCAGTAGCCCCATCGTTTTTCCATCTTTCTGACAGAGATGGATTGGGGTTTCACACCATACACGGCAAAATGTTCGACAATTGGTTTCGTATATTCTGCGAATTTGATTTCCGCCCGCTCTCGATACCATTGCTGCAGCACCTTTTTGACATCTTTCTTGTTTCGGCATTCAACTTCAAGAATGTTGTTTTGATAATGGACGGCGTTTTGGTCGGATTCCCGTATTCGAAGCATATACTGCCGTCCCAAATAGAGATGCGACTCACCACTGATATACTGCCGCTCCGTTGTAGGAATCCCAAAGGATTCAAAATAACGCCACTGCCGCAAAATCCAAGGTGCTTTACGATGCACTTTCTGACGAATTTCTTCCAAAGTAGCGTTTTCCGGTGCCTTTAACCAAACCGAACCGTCCGGTTCCACGCGGATGCCGAGCGTTTTTCGCGGTGCAAAGTCGATGCTGTATTCAATACAGGTTGAGCCGTAAAGGATGCTGTTTTTAGTCATCGTATCCAGATTTTAGCCACATCCACACAACCGTCAATGATGATGTCCATATCATCAAACGGGAAACTCACTCCGTATTTGCGCTTGACATTGTCGATTAGCTCGTCTTCGAGACGGATTTTCATTTTGCCGATGATGTCGTTTTTCGACTGCCAATCCACCAGCACGGAATCCTCCACAATCACCGTTTGGCGAATGATGTCATCGAAAGCGTTGGCCGTGGCCAAGGCAATTTCGCGGACGGGCATGCCGGGGAAGAGCCGCTTGTAGTTCTCCAAAGCGATGCCGAAATAGGCCTTCGCCGCGTTGTTGTGTTCCAACTCGGGCGGCAATTCGCTGTCGGTGTGGTTTAGCACATCCTCTTTGTACTGCATCATCTTTTCCAAATACTCATTGTCCGTTAAGCGCTCCTGCTCGTAAAGTTCTATAGTCTCTTTGATAAGCTGCGAGAATTTCTTGAAGAAAGCGGGGTCAGAATCCATATTCTCCTGAATGTATTTTGCAGTACGGGTGGCGATGGTATCGGCCTTGGCGGCGGTACCGACCACACTGTCCACTTCTTTCTGGAAATTATCTTTGTCGAAGATGTTGACCAAATTGGTGATGACCTTCACGGCATCGCTCTCCACATGGTGGTTGATGAGCTTTTCGATACGGGCTTCATACTTCTTGTAGTCGATAGTGTCAGAATAGCGCAATTGGACAGCGGTGCGCAGCTTGGCAAACATGTTCAGATCGTCTTTGTAACGATGAATGGTCTTTTCATCAGTAGTCTCAAAGAATTCCTTGGTAGATAGCGCCAATTGCAGTACTGATGAGAAGGCGGTCAGACGGTCGTAAAACTCGTGTCGGCGGTCCTCCATGCGCAACGACTGGGCGTATGCCTCCAAATCGCGCTTGTTGGGAATCATCTTGAACAGTTCCCAAAGGTCGGAATGGCGTTGTGGAAGTTCGGTGATTTTGTCACTCACAGGCACTAACGTTTCGCGAAAAACGTCTAAGTCATCCTCGTCGTATTCGGAATACACGCCCAAGGCTTCATCCAATTCTTTCAAAACACCTTCATAATCAATGATATATCCATATTCTTTCCCTTCACAGGTTCGATTGACACGCGCAACGGCCTGTAATAACGTATGACCATTTAGTTTACGGTCGAGATACATCACGGCCACCTTCGGCTCGTCAAAGCCGGTGAGCAGTTTGTCCACCACAATCATCAGTTCGGGAAACTCCTGGTTCTTGAACCGCGAAATCAGATTTTCCTGATATTTCTGGGGCGTACCGTGCTCGTCCATCATACGCTTCCAAAAATCCTTAACCTCCTGCGCCGTACCACCGTATGCGGTCTCCTCGCCTTCGCGATCATCGGGCGCAGTAATCAGCACTTCTGACGCGAGCTTTCCAATCACATCAAGATACTTTTTATAGAGAATGGCAATCTTCTTCTTACGTGTGACAAGCATGGCTTTGAAGCCAGTTCCCTGCCAATTGTCTGCATAATGTTTCGAAATATCAATAGCGATGGAGAAAATTCGCTGTTCTGCTTGGTTGAGGCTGTCGGCACGTGCATGTTTCTTTTTCAAATCGGTGGCTTGGTATGGAGTGAGATCTTCACACACCATGTTGAAGAAATTGTCGATAGATTCTTCGTTTACTCTTTGTGGCGAAAAACGGCCTTCGTAGAGCAGAGGCACAACGGCTTTGTCCTCAACGGCTTGCTTTACGGTATAGACCGGTTTGATGATGCCGCCAAAAGTGCGGGCGGTGTTCTTGTCTTTCTTCATCAGCGGGGTGCCTGTAAAGGCAATCTTGCAGGCGTTGGGCAGCACCCGGTTCATCTGGATGGCCAACTCTTTGTATTGGCTGCGGTGCGCTTCGTCAATCAGGATGAAGATGTTGGGATTGTCGAGCGGGCGTTTGATTTTCTTGATAGCCGTGGCAAACTTGTTGATAACCGTGGTGATGACGGCATCGGTGTCGCTTTCCAACAGTTCCACTAATCGGCTGCCCGTAGTGGCGTTCTCCACCTCCTTGCCACACTTTCGGAAAGTCTTGGTGATCTGGCTGTCGAGGTCGGTGCGGTCGGTGACCAATACGATGCGGGGGTTGGAAATACTCGGCTCCTGCGCTATCTTTTGTGCCAACATCACCATTGTCAGCGATTTGCCACTACCCTGCGTATGCCACACCACCCCACCGTTGCGATGTCCCGCCTCTATGGTCTTCACCCGATTCACCGTCTCGTTCACGGTGAAATACTGCTGGTATCGGGCCAGTTTCTTGATACCGGCATCGTAAATCGTGAAATGGTACATCAGCTCTAACAGACGCTTCGGACGGCAGAGGTTGTAGAGATACTCGTCCTGCAGGGTGACTTCCCTGTCGCCCACCATCTCGTTAAGTCGCTGGAGATAGTCCTGTTCCGCCGTCTTGTTGGGAAACCGTTCGTGCCATTTGCACCAGAACTGCGCCGCCGAACCGGTGGTGGCATAGCTGCCGAAACTGTTGCCGATGGCTAACAGCAGGGCGCTATAGACATACAGACTGCGGATACCGTCCTCCTTTTGGTTGCGCAGATGCTGCGAGATGGCCTGTTCTTCCGCTCCTTTGACATCAGGGCGTTTGCACTCGATGACCACCAATGGGATGCCGTTTACGAAGAGCACGATGTCGGGACGGTAAGTGTCGTTGGAACCCGTGCGGGTAACGGCAAACTCCTCCGTGACGTGAAACACGTTGTTCTCAGGATGTTGCCAGTCGATGTAGCGCATCGTGTAGCTCTTCTTGTCGCCGTCGATGCTTTGCTCGAAGGCCTTGCCGAGGGTGAGCATATTATACACTGCCTCGTTGCCGTTGAGGTAGCCGCCTTCCATCGGCACATTGCGCATAGCGGCGACGCCGTTCTCGATATTCTGTTCCGAGAAGCGCGCCTCGCTGTGACTGCCGATGCGGATGGAGTTCAGATTGCACAGCTGTTGCCGCAAAATGTCTTCCAGCAGCACGTTGGAGGTCTTCCCGCCGCGCAGCTCCAGCACCTCTTCGGGTGAAAGGTACTGGTAGCCCAGCTTCTGCAGTAGCTCCAAAGCTGGTCGTTGGCTGATGTCGTTTTCTTTGAAGGAGATAAGGATCATATTTTTGGGTGATTTTTTATTTATATCGTTTTCGTCGGGGCGGACCGTTGGGGCGGACCGTTGGGGCGGACCTATGTGTCCGCCCTTTTACCTATCGGGGGCAGACACGCAGGTCCATCCTTACTAGGGCAGACACGCAGGTCTGCCCCTACGAGGGGGGATTCGGTTCCGCGTAATTGATCCGATTCCCACCGTTCGGGGTTCGTTCGGATATAATTGCGGATATGTTCGTATGCCTGTTGGTTGCGGATGATGTGTTCGTAATAATCACGCTGCCATAATCGTTTGTCAAATGGTTGCCACCCTTGCCCTTTGACACCACGTATGTATTCGTTGGTGGTCATGGTTTTGAACCATTGCACCACAGCCGGAATGTTTACCCCTTCCTCTTGCGTGGTGATTTGCCATATACAATGAAAGTGATTGGGCATGACCACCATCTCATCGCAGGTGACATTGGCGAACTTGTGGGCAACCTCAGCGTACCACTTCTGCACCATCTCGCCTGCATCGTTCAAATGGAGAATGCCTTCTTCAATATATCCGAAGAAGTTCTCCCGATTTTGCGTGCAAAGGGTTATAAAATATGCTCCTGGCAACGAATAGTCGTAGCCTTTCAGCCTGATGCTGCGCCGATGGTGGATTTCTGGGTTATACTTCATATATCTTATTTTTTATCGTTCGTCGAGGCGGACCGTCGAGGGCGGCCGTTGGGGCGGACCTGTGTGTCCGCCCTCTTACCTATTGGGGCAGACACGCAGGTCTGTCCTTACGGCGTTCATTGGGTAGCATGCATAGCGGGTCAAGAGGATGTCATCTATCTCTTTTTCAGCACCTGAGCCTATTGGAACCATTTTGCTGACGTCAGCAAAATGGTCGGTTAGTTTTTGTTCTGCATTGATGCAGGCCTCTTTCGCTTTGTCAACAGCATTCATGAAGTTGCGCCATTGGGTATAACCTAATATCGGACACAAATCCCGCGCACTCCAGCATTCAACATTCTCGACTGTTACAGCAGCTTTCTCGAACTGCTCGAATAAGGTTTGGATTTCTTCGGATTTCATAATTGGAGTGATTAATGGTTAATGATGAGTGATTAATGAATAATGATTAATGGTTAATGACTTGAGGGACACCCGTGGAGGTGGGGAGTTCCGCGCAGTAGGTTTCGGTGGTTTGCAAGAGCTCTTGTAGTTTGATTTGGGTTATCATAAGGATGTGGTTATAAGGTTTGGATTTTTTCGATTTTCCTAATGACCTCTTTTCTACAACTTTTCTACGCCAGTATCTGTTTCAATTTTTGAACCATCACTATAATAATCAATCTGTCTTGTTTTGATTTTGTTCGTCTGTTTGTAAATTGTAATTGGAAAAATTTGACGGTTTTTGCACAATTTACATTCTTTACTTATGATTATTTTATATTCGTTGTAGATAGGAGCATTTTCAATAACCCGTTTAACTATATGGCGAACAGTTGTGTCGTCAGGCTCTTTTGGTAACGACCATTTCTTCTTGTTTTTTTGTTCAGTCTTCTTGGAAATAGTATGTTGAGTACTGTATTTTTTGTTTAATTCAGAATTGATGGTACTTTTAAGACATGCCATGTTCGCCTTTCCACTAATGTCCAGTTCACCTTTTATTTTGTTTTCGTACTCTTCAGATATAGTAATCTTGTCTTCATACTCTATTGATGTTTCAAATTCGCGATCTTCACTAGCATGTATGGTTATTTCTGTTCTCCACGAATCTTCAAATACATGATTGTTGTTGATTTTATCTATGGATACAAATGAATATGTAATAATTGGTAAAATAAACAATTTCCTCTCTGTGAATAAAATATGGTTGTTTAAATTTGAATTGGAGCCTTTATCATAAATAACATATTGTTTAAAGACCTCATCTGGCAACTTTGTTATATCACGTTTATCTAAATATGATGAAAAGCCAATATTAACAGCTTTACCTATATCTTCAGAAGAAGCTTCTCCCGTAAGCATAATGGCTTTTGTCTCAGGAGACATCTTTTTAATTTCCATAAATAATTCTGTCCCTTTTATTTCAGGCATCACCTGATCAATTACAGCCACTTTGATAATGTTATGCTGCACTATTTCTAGTACGTCATTTCTGTTGCTTAACGGCAAGCTGGCAAGACCATATTTGGCTTGGATCAATTCTGCTGCCGATTGGGCAAAATCAGGATTATCATCTATTACTATGACTTCAGGTTCAACGTTATTTTTACTCATTGCTGTTTAATTTAATAGTTTGAAATACTGTGTTGTTCTCAATAGTTGTTGCTAAAACACCTTTGTTTTTTATGGAAAGTAAATTATTTACAATCATAATTCCTGTACCCTTATGATTCCCTTTAGATGAATATCCTTGTGTTTTTAAATCTTTCAATGATGGGGTGTTTTCGCAAGTATTACTAATGCATATAGTGCGTTCAGCATTGTTAAAGACTATATCAATCCTTGTATTGTTAGGCGCAGCCTGTATAGCATTTTCAAGTAATGGAAGAATAATAGATATAATGTAATGATTGTTGTGAGATAAGAACTTATCAGGGATAGTATCGGTTTTTAATGGTTTTAAAATTTTGTTATTACGTTCCGCATAGACATTATACGCACATTCAATAGTTTGTTTTAATGAATCTATTATATTATTATGGCTGTCTCTAAATGACAAACTTTCCCTATAGGTTTCAACAATACACTTGCATAATTGTATAGAATTATTTATTTTTTCCAAATGAGCAGTGTTAATACCTTTTGTGCTTTTTAATAATTCAATGTTTGCTTCTATTGTTGCGAACGGTGTTGCAAAAAAATGATTTAAATCGCGAATAATATCAAAATCAACTGTCTTTTTGTCATATAATCTATCCCATAATAATAACATTGCTTTTTGAATATCATCAATTTTTTTATTTAAATCGTGGATTTCATTGGTCGTTATCTCGTTAGTATCATCGGATTTATTCTTGCTTTCTTTAATATTAACAAGATTGGAAATACGTTGTTCTAAATGGCCAATTAATGCAAACAAGTCCTCTCTGAGCGATTTTTCATAAGGTTTTTGAAATGAAGATAAATTATTAAATTCATGTTGGTAATATAATAATGCGTGGTTTAGTTCGCTAATTTTTCGTCTTGTTTTGCTTGTGAATGCAATAAAAACTATAAGCACTATTGTTGATAATAGTGCAACTATTGCACTAAAAACACCTAACGATTCAACAGAATAATGATTATTGAAATCAATATTTTCTAAATTTGTAAAATCTATTGTCACATTGATGATAAAAGGGACAAGTGTGATACACAATATAGGTATTAGACTCCACTTGTAGGATTTTTGCTTTTGCAATCTATCATTGAACACTAAAACTAAAATAGATGACAACAAAACAATTACATCTAATATTTTCCATAATATTACAGCTACATTATTACTAAATATATTTATAGCAGGAACAAATACGAAAGTAGCAATAAGCCCACAAAAGAAAAAAGCTAAGCCAGTTCCTTTTTCTTCTTTGTTTACTTTGTCGTTTGTTGAAATCCAAGAAATTATATACAACATGGTATATAATAAAACTAAAAACACGAACAAAGCCCAATTTAATACTTTAACCGTCATAATTATTATTTTTATGATTAACAATTCGTTTCTTTCCCGTCAGCAGCACCTGCATCAATCCCTTCTTCTCTTCCTGCAACTTCGTCAATTTCTTGTTTGCCAATTCGATTTCTTTATTTAACCCAATGAAGAATTCTGCAATAGCCGTTTGCTCGTCTTTGTGCGGAATTGTTACTTTCACTTGACTGAAATCGGGGTATTTGCAGTTCAAAGTGTCGCTTACTAAACCTTGAGAATGCGTCCAAAAACTGTAAACTATTCGTGGTTGCTGAACAAGCATTGCCATAAATCTCACATCAATGCTTTCTTTAGGCGTAACAATCGTATAGGCAGGACTCACAATACCTTCCAATTCTGACAATGCACTTCTGCCTTGCCACATTCTCATGGTATTGTAACCAATGTCATTGGGACAAATACGTTTGTATTTCGATTTGTCTTCGTTTGAAATGTCTCTCTTGTCTGATTCTGATTGATAAATCACGCCTTTGTCACCAGTGATTGACAACAAAGGTAGGTTGTCGCAATTTGTCTCGTTACGTTCTTCAAACACCTCTCCCAATCTCACCTCTTTCCACTCCCCCTCAAACCCTTTCAGCCGTTTCTTCCCCGTGAGCAGTTGCTGCACAAGGCCGCGCTTGCGCAGAGTGAGCTTCTCTATCAGGGCGGTCTGCTTGGCGATGGCGGTGTCCCAAAGTTGAAGAACATTATTGATCTGGAACTGTTCTTCAAAGGGTGGATAAACCACAAACATTCGTTTCAGCATTCCTGCTGTTATTAGCGGTTGACCAGAACCAAAAACCATTTTGTTCAAATTTGATGCACTCAAATACTGGTAAGCAAAATACAGTGAATAACAATCTTGATTTTCAACAATGATTGTGTTGTCTGATACATCATATTTGCCTGTTGCAATATTTACTTGTCCTGCATGTGCTCCTACGCGAGCCACTAAAATTCTTTCTCCCTCATATTTGTATTCATCGGTTTTTCCGATAATACCCGTGGAACCATACACTGTGTATTTTCCTGAATCTATTCGAGTTTTATTGCTTCCCGAAAAAATATCAAAACATAAATCGCCCAACCTCTTCACTTCCCAATCTTCGGGAATGGGGCCGAGGGGAGAGGGCTTGTAGCCGGAGGGGATATGAGATACTTGTTTGTTCATAATGGTAAAATTTGAGTGGATGAATTACCAGTTTGATACGCATCGTCCCAAGTATAGGTGAGTTTAATAGTTGACGGAGCATCCATAATAATCCTAAATGTAATTTCTGCGTAATCTTGAGGATTTAGCAATTCATAAGGCAATATGTTATTATATACGTCTATTGCTTGAATATTCAATCCCTGAATGTTGATATTCGTGGCCATAGCTTTCCCTCTATTATAAAACTTCAATACGCGTTTTCCGCTATCATACTTGACTATATTTCCACAAATTTGAGCTTTCTTACTTTCTTCTTCCTCTTCCTTAAACTTTGCCAGTTGATATTCATTAATAATAGATTCTTGTCTTTTTATCTTTCGATCGTGAACAAAGTATGTGTACACTGTTCCTATTAAGGCCAATATAGAAATTATTATTGATGCCAATTCCATACTATTTGATTTTAATGTTTTTGTTTCCAGCAAAAGCCTTTTTAATCATATCGTGAATCTCCTTTTTCACATCAGATGTTATTTCTTTTTTCTTCTGATCAATGGATTCTTGTATTTGTTCATTGTTGTACTCAATAAGTTCGTCACGACCGCCAAAGTATTCTTTTCCGCAATTCGTGCATTTTATGTGTGACTTATCTTCATTGGATTCGAAGCAATCGTCACGACCGCAGACCAAGCAACGTAATCTTATACTATAGTTGTAATTGTCTTTTAAGTGTTTCATTTCCCTATGTCTATTATTTATGATACTGTTGAAAGAATGCCTGTATGATTTGCTGTTGTCTGTTTTGATAGGCAATCCATTCGTTCATCAATTTCTGGAAAAGGTCAACCTTTTCATGAGAATCAATGGCATTGCACAACGGTTCCGCTAATTGTGGTGCATAGTTATTTCTGATTATCGCCTTTTGCATCTCATTCGAGATCTTGTTGCCTATTATGTTTAAGAAGTCTTGTTCTGTCATTTTTCTATTCTTTATTTAGTATTTTTCCCCCTTTTTCCGTTACATACCAGTGTCCCGATTTGTCGGAGCCTTCGCGGACAATGTATTTATTAATACGTAGCACTTTTATAGCACGCTTAACCGTGGCTCTTGAGCGGTTAATGATTACTTGAATCTCCTCGTAAGTCAAGTCAGGATTATCGACGATAGCTCTAAGAACAAGGAAAGTAGAGCCTGTAATTTTTACAGGATCATTTACAGGATCATTATCTATTGTAATACTGTTATTATCAATAACTTTTACACCATCATTTACAGGGTCATTTACAGTATCGTTTTCGCCAAACAGCCCTTTCCTTCGAGTGATATACACCGACATTCCGCCCATCTCCTCCTTGTAAACGGGGGCTTCCAAGCCGTTGGCTACAAACTCGTCTCTGATTTTACCAATGCCACGTCCCCACGACTCGATGAAGCCTGCCAAATAGAAAGCTCTGGCAATGAGTCGGTTGCGCGGACACGAACTGTGCTCGCCCATAAACTGCTCAAAGGTGATGCCGTTAGGAATACTATTGACAATCATTTGTCTTCGGGTTTTTCGTTTTTCTCCTTTAATTGCTTCTGACGTTTTCTCTCCACAACCTTGATGCTCTCCTCCACAGGTAGATTTTCCGGCATGGTGCCGCCAAGCTCTTTGATGGTTTGGCGAACCTTGGCTCCGACCTCATAGTGTGTCATATTGGCCTTCTGTTTTCCTTTGATATTCTCCCTCTTCAACTTTTCTTCTGTTTGGGTGGCACGGAACAGATTGGCCGCCAATTCCGTACTGCCCATGTGGTCCAATATCTTCTGGCTCTTCTTCAGTCCTTTCCTCGCATGAATGTCTTTCGCGGTCATTCCACCATATAATCCTTGATACCCGTAATTCTGAAAGATGGCATAATCTCTTGAGTCTATCACACCTGCATCTTTCGCGGCACTTGCCAACTGGGAATTGTGTTGCAGCAACTCAGAACGAAGAAACAATCGCTTTTCTTCTTCATTGGTAAGTTCATGATATTCCTTCATTTGCTGAACTTCAGCGATGCGGGTTTGGATAGCAAAATAGGTCTGTCCTTGTGCTACAATGGTTTTGCTCGGATCGGCGTTTTGCACTATCAAGTAGCAAGCGTATCTTGAAAGTTTGATGGAATCTATGGGACGTACCGCACCGGAACCAATCGCGACCATTTCGTTTATGTCAACGAAATGGTCTTCTATCCTTTGCCCACTATTTTCACATGCTATTTTTGCTTTCTCAATAACAGGAATAAAGTTTCTATATTCGTTGTACTCCAGTATCTTCCACAAACTGCGCGAAGTCCAATACTCTACACCGTTCTCATCAATATGTTTGATGCTTTCAAACAAGGTCATTGTCTTTTTAGTAAGTTTTTTGCTCATATCTTCTTGTTTTTTAGTTATTTATAATTTAATACCATTTCGTGCATATCCACGAAATGGTCTGTTAATATCCCAACTCCTTTAAATAATCCTTCATTTTTCCCTGCACTTCAGCCAGTTCCGTTTCCAACTGCTCAATTTCTTTCTGCACGGCGGGGATGTCAATTTCGGCTTCCTCCTCGTAGGTGTCAACATAGCGCGGGATGTTGAGGTTGAAGTCGTTCTCGCGGATTTCGGAGGGGGTGGCCACGTAAGCGTATTTGTCCTCCACCACGCCGGGCTGCAACTCGCCGTTGGCAAACTTGCGATAAACTCCCACGATGTGCTCGATGTCCTGCAGACGGAGCTTGTTCTGGTTCTTGCCGTTCTCGTACTCGCGACTGGCATCAATGAACAGCACGTTCTCCGAGCCGCGACCTTTGCGGAAGATGGCGATGGCAGCAGGAATGCCCGTGCCGTAGAACAGGTTGGCGGGCAGACCGATAACCGCCTCTAAAATATGCTCGTTCTCAAGGATATACTGACGGATTTTGCCTTCGCTGCCGCCACGGAACAGCACGCCGTGAGGGATAATCACGCCTACCTTGCCACCGTTGTCGTCGGCAACCTCCAGCATGTGGCTGATGAAGGCCCAGTCGCCTTTGCTCTTGGGCGGAATCCCGCGCCAGAAACGGTTGTAGGGATCGCTGGCGGCCTCCTCCGCACCCCATTTGTCGAGCGAGAACGGCGGATTGGCTACCACGGTGTCGAACTTCATCAGCTTGTCGTTGGTTTTTAATTTGGGGTTGCGCAACGTGTCGCCCCAGCGGATGACGGCGTTGTCGAAACCGTGCAGGAACATGTTCATCATCGCCAACGCCCACGTACTACCGTTCACCTCCTGGCCGTAAAGCGAGAAGTTGTTGTTACCCACCTCCTTACCCGCTTTGATCAGCAAGGAACCGGAACCGCAGGTCACATCGCAAATGCGGGCACCCGGGTTGCTCTTGGTCAGTTTTGCGAGCAATGTGGAGACTTCGGCGGGGGTGAAGAAGTCGCCCGCCTTCTTGCCCGCTTCCCCCGCAAATGTGGACACCAAATACATATACGCATCGCCAATGATATCGTTGTTCTCCAAATGCGACTCGTCCAGCTCCACACCCTTGAAATCCTGTAACAGATTTCGCAGCCGGGCGTTTTTCTCTTTCGTCTCGCCCAAATTGGCACTGTTGAAGCTGATATTGCGGAAGATGCTGCTGCCGTCTTCGCTGCTCATCTTCTCACGATTGGCATCTTCGAGGTCGGCCAAAGCTTCGTCAATCAGCTCGCCGATGTTGGTGGCATTACGGTGTTCGTAGAGGAAGTCGAACGAGCTCTTTTCGGGGACCACAAACCGCTCGTGACGCATGGCACGCTCGGCGCGTTCCTTGTCGCCCTCGTATTTGTCCAGATAATCGTTCAGTTTCGATTTATAGACATCGCTCACATATTTCAGGAACAGCATCGTGAGGATGTAATCTTTGTACTGGCTCGGGTCAATAACGCCGCGAAAGGTGTCGCACGCTTTCCAAACGGTGCGGTTAATGTCTTCTTGGGTAACTTTCTTATTTTCCATATTACTTATTTATTTCATTGATTAATAATTGATTAACGATACTTGCGCGTTTCTCCGCAAGAGTATTTATTAAATAGGTTTCCCGTTCCTGAAGTCTGGATATTTCCATCACTTTCCTTTGAGTGGCTTTATCCGGAAAGGGGATTTCAAGTTCCTCCAAGGTGGATTTGAGAATCAACGGTGTGGAGCTTCCAATTTGCGAAGCTCTTATTTTGCTCACAATATTGGGGCGGTTCAGATACCAACAGAGATATTCCGGCAATACCTTGTCGTTTTGAACCCGTATGACATATAATGTGGTAGAAGCCACCGCTTTGATGTCAAGATTGAAGAGTGTACAAAGGTATGTGGTACCCTTTCCCGCAAACAGCAAATCCCCCTTTCGCAGCAGATTCTTCTCCATTTTCGGGTTATATTCTACAAAAGAGGCGATCTTCTCCGGGGAGTCCATCAGCAAATCCTTCATTTGCATATATGCCACCTCATCTCCCGGGGGGCTGTTGAGATAGACTCCTGATCGTATTTCCGCTATATTTTTCAGTAGAACCATAATCGGTATTTCATTTACTTTAATATTTCAGGATGCAAAAATATATTTTTTTTCAAGTAAACGCATTACGAATTATTTATAATGATAAAATAATGTGGGGAATTGAGATGTTGGTGTGATTAAAACAAAAAGATTCTGGAAAATCTTATTTCACCCCGAACACATCCCTCCCATTCGCCCTTAGCACCTCCTGCGCCTCGCGGTTCTGCATGATGCTGCCGCCGAAGACATTGAAATCGAAAATGTAAGGATTTGAGAACCAGGCGTTCACGTTCATCTGTAAGGTGAGCTCGGCGGTTTCTTTGTGGATGACCGCGAACTGATCAAACGGCAGCGTCACGGTGAAGGTGTTGTCAACGAAACCGTTGTCGGTGGCGATTTTGCCGGAATGCAGGTTGAAGGGCTGCCGCATGCCGGAGGCATCGATCCAGCGACCGTTGATCTTCATGTAATGGTAGCCACCTCCGAGGATGTCGGGCCAGCTCATGTTGTTCTCCGGCGGATTCGGGAAATAGCCGGTAGAGTTCTGCTCCCCTTCCAACCCGAACACAAACGTAATCGACTTGTACTCGTCGGCGGGCAACTCGTCCGCGATGCTCCACGAAAGCGTCCCGGGAATACGGATGTCAGTATAGTGAATCCCTTGATTATCGGCAATTTCCACTATCTCGCCGGAGGTGTTCTCCAACCGTACATGCGAGATGAAAAACTGTACGTCGTTGACTTCATACAAATTCCCTGCGGCATTCCGATACATACAAGTATCCAACCGCAGGGAATCATTATCAACGACAAAAGAAAAATTCAGTTTAATGTGCCCCGCTGGAGTGCGACAGCAGGCGCTGAATAACAGAGCAACTAAAACAACCAGACATGTTTTTTTGAGCATATTTACTCTGGTTTCAAGTTTCAGGTTTCAGGCTTCAATAACCAATAACCAATAACCTATAACCATTAAGATTACCACTCGTCCACGAACTCCTCAGCCGGCTGCATGCCTTCCTCCAGCGATTCGATGAGCTTCTGCATCTCTTCGTCGATTTGGGAGAGATAACCGTACATGCTGGGAGTCCAACCGGAGGCAGAGGTGTCGAACCAGACTTCGATAGGTGCGGAGCCGGTGGCCTTCTCCTTGAAATCGGTGATGGTGTAGCGGTAACGGTTGTCGCGGCATTCGAGCTTGAAGTTGTAATAGACGATGTTCTTGAAGCGCATGGTGCCGTCTTTGTCCTTGTAGAAAATACGAACGCTGGAGCGCATGTTGATGACGCATTTCTCCGGATCAGCACTCTTGATGACCTCACCCGTGTTTTTATAACATTTCTTTGCCCACTCCATCGCTCTGTCGTACAGAACTTTAGGTGTTCCTTCCTGTTTCACGACATCTTGGTAGGTCACCAGGTTGGTGCGCTCGTCAATAGGAAGATATGGGGCTTCCGGGGTTTCTGTCGTCTTTTGGGCGAAAGTTGCCAAACATGCAAAAACGGCAACCAAAACAACGATTATTCTTTTCATTTTTGTCTTATTAAGGTTTGGAAATATAAATCGTAAACGTTCTTTTCATCTTTCGGCACGAATTCGGATTCCACGATTTTCCATTCATTTTGGTCAATTTCGGGGAACCAGACGTCAGCCGTGAAGTCAGAGACTATGCGGGTGAGGTAAAGTTTATCGGCGTGGGGCAGGAAAAGTCGGTACATGGTGGCGCCGCCCATCACGAAAGCCTCCTCGTCGTCGGCCACGAGTTTGAGCGCGGCCTCGATGGAGTGTACTGTTTCAACCCCCTCGAATTCGATGTCGTCGAGGGTGATGACGATATTCCGGCGGTTCGGCAGCGGCTTCTTGGGCAGCGAATCCCACGTGCGGTCGCCCATCAGCACCGTGTGTCCGGAGGTGATTTCCTTGAAATGCTTCAAATCCACGGGCAGATGGCACAGCAACTGGTTCTGGTAACCCAGCTCCAACCGTTGACCCACAGCCGCAATCATACTTATGCTCATAGTACTTAATTTTCTGCAAAAATACGAATGTTGCGGGTCTTTCAATTGCGTTTTGAGTTTTTTTATTAACGGTGAGGTGTTGGTTCAAGGTTCAACACGTCGCAGGCACGTCCCTACAATCACTATTCACAATTCACTAATCACAATTCACAAATAAAACGTATCTTTGCCGCCGATTCACAAACTATGGGAAAGAGAAAACAGGACACTCAGATCGCGATTAAGAACAGGAAGGCGGAATTCCTTTACTATCTGCACACTTCCTACACGGCGGGTATTGTGCTGACCGGCACGGAGATCAAATCCATCCGTGCGGGTCGCGCCAATATCACCGATGCCTATTGTTCGTTCATTAACAACGAATTATGGGTTCACAACATGCACGTCAGCGAATATGCGCAAGGCAGCTACAACAACCACCAGCCCAAGCGCGACCGCAAGCTGCTGCTCCAACGCAAGGAGATGCGCAAACTGATGACCAAGCTCAACGAACGCGGCTTCACCATCATTCCTACCCTACTGTGGATCAACGAGAACGGGTACGCCAAACTGGACATCAGTCTGGCCAAAGGTAAGAAAATGTACGACAAACGCGAAACCATCAAGGAGCGCGACCAGCGTCGTCGCACCGACGAAGAATAATAACTATGGAAGAGAGTCTGCCCATCACTGACACGTTGCCCGAATCCATCGCGCAGCAGGAGAAAATCTGGTACGGCATCGGCGAAACCGCTGAGGCACTGGGTGTTCCCGCCTCCACCCTGCGTTTTTGGGAAAAAGAGTTCGACATGATTAAGCCGCGCAAAAACAAAAAAGGCGACCGTTTCTACTCCAAAAACGACATCGCCATCCTGCGCACCGTCCAGTACCTCACCAAAGTGAAAGGCTACACCATCCAAGGCGCGAAAACCGCCATTAAAACCAATTTCATGAAAGAGGCTGAAACCGCCAACATCGTCAATACACTGACCCAGATACGCGAGAAGTTGTTGGAAATCAAGAAGCTGCTGTAATAGCGGTTTTTCCCAAGAAGCTTCCAAGCATTTTCCAAGTATTTTCCAAGTATTACCCAAGTATTACCCAAGTACAAGCTATACAAGTTCTTCGTGAGTTCTTCGTGAGTTCTCCGTGAGTTCTCCGTAAAATTACGAACAACTATCGAACAACTAGTATGGGAACCTCTTGGCTATGACTTGCGAACCCCTTGGGTATAGCTTGCCAATCCCTTGGGTATGCCCAGGGAAGTATTATCGAAAATAGTGGTCAAATGCCAACGCCGGGCTACTTGACCCTCTTCTCTTTATAATATAAGGTATTCCCGCACTCCCTCTTGAACATCGCTTCGGTAATCCGCCGGATGTCTTCCTCGGTCACGGCAAAATATCTGATCCTTTCATCGGCAAAATCTTCGGCACAGCTGTAGAACTCACCCGTAGCCAACGTGTTGGCACGGTCCTCCACCTTCAGATTCCGTTCCAAAATAATGGATTCGGCATTGTTTTTTACCTTCTGCAAATCGTAGTCCAATTTTTCATCAAATTGAAGATCAGCGAGATATTTCGATAATTTTTCGTCGGCCTGTTCAATGGAGATTCCTTCGGCAGGACGTCCGTTGATGAAAAACAAACCTCTGTCAGCTGATCCGGCAACGGAGGCGGAGATATCGGTGAAGAGTCTATCTTCTATCACGAATTTACGGTAAAGGTAAGAACTTTGGCCTGTGCCAAGAATGTCGGAGAGCAGGTCGAAGACGCAATAGTCGGGAGCGGTCCGCTCACACATCAACCAACTCTTGAAGAGCATGTCGTCAGGGACGGGCTTAAAAACTTCCTTCAGCTGGTTTTTTGTTGCAGGCAATTCCTGTGGATATTGGTGGGGATTCTGCTTTCCAGGCAGAATGTCGCCGAACCACTTTTCCGCCATCGCGAAAATCTCTTCGGCATGAACGTTTCCCGCCACCACGAGAATGGCATTCGCCGGACAATAGAACGTATCATGGAATTTACGAATAATTCCCATGTCAACCTGCTCAATATGAGATAGTTCCTTCCCAATAGGCAACCACTGGTAAGGATGGTTTTGGTAACTCATTCCGTAAATCTGCATCATCAAATCGCCGTAAGGCTGGTTGAGGCAGGTCTCCTTGAACTCCTCCATCACCACCTGCTTTTGCACTTCAAGACCCTGCTGGTTGAAAGAGAGAGCGGCCATACGGTCGGACTCAAGCCAAAGGGCGGTCTCTATGTTGTTGGCAGGCAGCACAATATAGTAGCAGGTAAGATCCTGAGAAGTATAGGCGTTATTGATAGCACCGACCTTTTGCAAGGCCAAGTCGAAGTCGGGCGCATGATCGGAACCACTGAACATGAAGTGTTCCATCAGGTGAGCGAGACCCGTGCAAGAGGGATCTTCGTCGCGGGAACCCACTCGATAGAGTACATTACAGACCGCCAACGGAGTGGTTCGGTCCTCATGAACCAACACATGCAGACCGTTAGCGAGGATTTGTCGGGTGAAAGGGATGGCCATAGGCGTTTGTCAATTTTTCGGCGGCAAAAGTACGATTTAATTATGAATGCTGAATGTTGAATGCTGAATAAAAATAGCAGAGAATGACCTGTTTTTTTCAAAAAAAGAGACTACAAAAGGGCAAGACGATTTCTCAAAAACCTAAAAAACACCGATTCAAAAATAAAACAAAAAATACATAACGCTGATTATTAACTATTTATAAAGAAAAAAGTGTGCTAAGGAAAATAATTCGAAAAAAAATGTCCGAATGGCGTACTATATCAAAAAAAGTGTATTTTTGCGCCATCAAAAAAGGAACGCTTCCTTAGCTCAGTTGGTTAGAGCATCTGACTGTTAATCAGAGGGTCCAAGGTTCAAGTCCTTGAGGGAGCGCAAAACAGAAAAACACTTGCGGACACGTGAGTGTTTTTTTTTACAAGGAACTGCACAAATATTACGGTTGCCATGTTCCGATTATAATTTGTATTTTTGCAGGTTTTTAATAAAGGGCTTTTCAGATGAGCAGACAATTCAACAAGGATAATTCAGAAGAGGATTTTTCACCGAGACGGGAACCTCGCAAACGGTCAGATGCCGGTAAAAAACGTTCATTCTCTTCCAACAACAGAAGGAGAGAGCGGTTTAACGAAGACAACTCTGAGGATTCCGGCCGCACCTTCCCTAAGAAACGCTTTTCGAGGGAAGACAACGGGGATCGGAAATTCAACCGTGACCGCAACCCCAAAAACGATCGGAAGTTCGACCGTGACGAGAGCCGCAGCAAAGGCCGCGACCGCTCCTTCAAACGCGGGTTCCGTAAGGACGAGGACTCTTCCAAACCGCGCCGCCGCAATGTGGTCGCCGAGTCCGAAATCCTCACTGAAATCATCGAACGCCGTAAGAGCGAAGGCCGCACCCTCCCCCGCAAACAACGCGTGTTGTCACTGGAGTACGAAGAGAAACACGGTCCCATCCGCCTCAACAAGTACATTGCCAACGCCGGCATCTGCTCGCGCCGCGAAGCTGACGTGCTCATCGCCACCGGCGCCATCACCGTCAACGGCGAAGTGGTCACCGAGATGGGTCACAAAGTGATGCCCACGGACGAGGTGCGCTACGGCGACAAGGTACTGCAACGCGAAAAGCCCGTTTACGTACTGCTCAATAAGCCAAAGGATTACATCACCACCACAGATGACGAACGGGGCCGTGCCAACGTCATGGAACTCGTGCGCGACGCCTGCGAGGAACGCATCTACCCCGTCGGACGCCTTGACCGCGACACCACCGGTCTGCTGCTCTTCACCAACGACGGCGACCTCACCAAGAAGCTCACCCATCCGAGCTCCGAAATCGAGAAAACATACGACGTGGAACTCGACAAACCCTTTGCCTCTGTGGATATGGATTTATTGCGCAACAGCGGAGTGGAACTCCACGATGGCAAAATCATTCCCGATGAAGTGGAATATGTCGGTGAAGGCAAAAAAGAGGTCGGTATCACCATCCACTCCGGCAAAAACCGCATTGTCCGTCGCATTTTCGAATCCCTCGGCTACGAAGTGGTCAAGCTCGACCGTGTTGTCTTTGCCGGTCTTACCAAAAAAGATCTCACACGCGGGCGGTGGCGCTTTCTCACCAAAAACGAGGTCAGTTTCTTGAAAATGCTCTCCAAGCCGAAAGATAAAAACACCCTATAGAGACGTAGCGCGCCACGTCTCTTCACAAGGAGGTGCATTGCATCATCAACCAATCCGACGATTATGATAGAGATTATGTCTCCGGTAGGTTCTTACGAGTCGCTGTCGGCTGCCATCGCCGCAGGCGCCGGTTCCGTCTACTTCGGAGTAGGGGCGATGAACATGCGCTCCCGCTCCGCCGCCAACTTCTCTTTGGAAGATCTGGCCAATATCGTCAGCATTTGCAAAGAACATCAAGTCAAAAGCTACCTCACTGTCAATACTATTATATATAATGACGAGCTGCCGCAGATGCACGAGCTTCTGAATGCCGCCAAAGCGTGCGGGGTCACCGCCATCATCGCCTCCGACATGGCCGTCATCCAATACGCCCGCGAAATCGGCATCGAAATCCACCTTTCCACGCAGTGCAATGTCACTAACGTGGAAGCCGTGCGTTATTACGCGCAATTCGCAGATGTGGTCGTGCTGGGTCGCGAATGCTCGCTCCAACAAATCGCCAACATCTGCAAAGAAATTGGCGCTCAGCAAATTAAAGGTCCTCGTGGAGAACTTGTCAAAATCGAGGTTTTCATTCACGGCGCCCTCTGCATGGCCGTTTCGGGCCGTTGCTACCTCAGCCTCGACAACTACAACTCGCCCGCCAACCGCGGTGCGTGCCTGCAACCTTGCCGCCGTGCCTACGAAGTGCGCGACATTGAGGACGGACTCGAACTGAAAGTCGACAATCCTTACATCTTCTCCCCTAAGGACTTATGCACCATCGGCTACCTCGACAAAATCGTGAAAGCTGGCGTATCGATATTGAAAATCGAGGGCCGCGGACGTTCGCCGGAATATGTGAAAATGGTGACAGAATGCTATCACGAAGCC
Source organism: Bacteroidales bacterium (assembly GCA_017394765.1). Next base: position 83,199 of record JAFPXF010000002.1, read on the forward strand.
CTGGAATCCATTTACAATCAGACCTTTGACCTCGAAAAAATCAATGATTGGATGACCCGCCTGCGCAGCGTCTATAACCGCGATTTCTGGGGTGGCTACTATCTCGGACGCACCACGGGAGAATGGGCGGATAAATACGGTTCGCAGGCCACCCGTATGAAACGGCGCATCGGCAAAATCACCAACTACTTCAGCAAACTCGGCGTGGCAGAGATTTGCATGGAAGAGGACACGCTGTCGGTCGGTGACGAAATGCTCATCATCGGACCCACCACTGGCGTTTACGAAGACACTGTCAAGGAAATCCGACTTGAAGACAAATCCGTCGAGAATGTCTCCAAAGGTGTTTTCTGTTCCGTGAAAGTCAAAGAGTTAGTTCGCCGCGGAGACCAAGTCTACCGATGGATTCTCGTAAAAGACGAATTCTAACCCTTAAACTTTGAACTTTGAACCTTGAACCACATTTTTTATATCTTTGCGGCAAAATTTTGAAACAATGAAAAAGATTATACCTGTCATCGCCATTTTACTGTTATTCCTCACCTCCTGCGACAGTGGAGACATGGTCGGGGGACGTTATTACGGAACCTTTAATAACCTCTCCAACAATATGCATGAAGCGGGCAGTCTCACGTTCAAGTACGGCGTTGTTGACAATTCCACCTGCTTTTTTATGAACGGCATACTGCCGATGGTCCAGACTTCAGAAAACAGATTTGAAGGAACCATTGGGGACCATCTTCTGAAAGACCTGCTGAAAACCATTCCTGCCATTGACAGCATCCATGTCTGCGATTCGGCGGGAACTATTATATTATTGTCTGCCGATGCTGAATTCAAAGGCAGCTCCGTCAAATCCAACCTCAAATTTACCACATCCAATGACAGTTCTGTGGTAAATGTAGAATTTATCGGATATTTTGAATAACAATTATTTCCGGAAGAACACAGTTGGGCGTCGCTACTTGACGGGGTCCTCTTTATAAGGACATTCGGGGTAATTCGGTTTCACAAACGAATAAATCAGACATCCCAACCCTATGACAATCATCGGGATGGAAAGCCATTGGCCGTTGTTGAGAACATGGCCGATTTCGTCCTGCACCTGCACTTCCTTGAAAAATTCGATGATGAAGCGGGCGGTGAATATTACCGTCAAGGTGATGCCGGAAGTGCGTCCCGCCGCCACTTTCCCCTTTGCGAATTTGAAATAGTATATGGCTAGGCCAATGAACACCAACATATAGACGATAGACTCGTAAAGCTGGGCGGGATGACGGAACGTGCCCGCGATGCCGAAACCGCCATAAATGAAATCGAAAGCCCACGGCACTTCCGTGACACTGCCCACGATTTCATGGTTCATCAGATTGCCGACACGCACCAACGAAGCCGCAATGGGCACCGCAATCGCAAGACGGTCGAGAATCCACAGAAAATTGATTTTGTGCCGCCAACAGTAGTATATCAGGAAACCAAAAATTCCAATGACCCCGCCATGACTTGCAAGCCCCTGGTAACCAATGAAATGCCAGTTTTCATCTACAGGAAGAATGATTTGCAAAGGATGTTGGATGAACATTTCCGGCTCATAGAACAGAAAATGCCCCAGCCGCAAACCCACAATGGTCCAAACAATCGTCCAAATAGAGATTTTATCCAACAGTTTCTGCGACAGTTTCTCAGTTTTAAAGATCTGCTGTAGCGTATAGTAGGCTAGCAAAAAGCCCAGCGCCAGTAAAATTCCATACCATCTGACCTCGACAGATCCAATATGAAACGCCACCGGATTCACTTTCCACGTCACATAACATAATGTATGATATAACATAATTTTCACTTTTAAAATGCGGTGGCAAAAGTACATTTTTTTTGGCTATTAGCAGTTGGCTTTTAACCAATGTCTGTCGGTTTAAAACAATTCAAATAGTGATGGATTTGTATTGAAAAAAATTATACTTTTGCCGCCGAAAACCGGTGGATAGATTTGTAATGATTGCAACCACAAAAAAAAATGCTAAAACATCTTCTTCCACGATTTTCAGTTTTTTATTTTTTTATAATTAAATTACTGATCATGAGTTATTTGTTCACATCAGAATCCGTGTCGGAAGGACATCCCGACAAAATTTGCGACCAGATTTCGGACGCATTGTTAGACAATTTTCTCGCGCAAGATCCCGAATCGAAAGTGGCGTGCGAGACCCTTGTAACCACCGGACTGGTGGTCTGCGCCGGTGAAGTGAAAACCGAAGGCTACGTCTCCGTCGATGACGTGGTGCGCCGCGTCATCAAAAACATCGGCTACAACAAGAGCGATTACCAGTTCGACTACAAATCCTGCGGTGTTATTTCCACCATCCACAGCCAGTCGCCCGACATCAACCAGGGCGTGGAACGTGCGGCCCTGGAGGAACAGGGTGCCGGCGACCAAGGCATGATGTTCGGCTACGCCTGCAACGAAATGGACAACTACATGCCGCTGCCCATTGAGCTAGCTCACCGCTTCGTACAGGAACTGGCCGCTATCCGCAAAGAAGGCAAGAAAATGACCTATCTGCGCCCGGACTCCAAATCGCAGGTCACCATCCAATATTCCGAAAGACATCGTCCCGAACGAATCGACAGCATCGTCATCTCCACTCAACATGACGATTTCGCCGACGAGGACACCATGCTGAAGACCATCCGCCACGATGTGGAGAAAATCCTGATTCCCCGTGTGAAGAAAAGCTGCCCAAGAAACGTCCAGAAACTGTTCAACACGGAATACAAACTTTTTGTGAACCCCACAGGCAAGTTTGTCATCGGCGGGCCGCACGGTGACTCCGGTCTCACCGGCCGTAAAATCATCGTTGACACCTATGGTGGACGCGGTGCACACGGCGGCGGCGCCTTCTCCGGCAAAGACCCCTCCAAAGTTGACCGTTCAGCCGCCTACGCCACCCGCCACATCGCCAAGAACATGGTGGCCGCCGGCCTCTGCGACCAAGTGCTCATCCAGGTGGCCTACGCCATCGGCGAAGCGGAACCCGTGGGACTGTATGTCAACACTTACGGCACCGCCAAGGTGAAGATGCACGACAGCGAGATCGCCATGCGCATCCGCGAGATCTTCCCGATGCGCCCCTATGACATCATCACCCGCTTCCAACTGAAAAACCCGATCTACGAGCCCACCGCCTCCTACGGGCATTTCGGCCGTGACTGCTACGACGCTGAAGTGGAAACCGCACAAGGCAAACGCACCATCACTTTCTTCCCCTGGGAGCGTCTGGATTATGTGGATAAAATCAAAAAAGCCTTTGCCCTCTGACCTCCAAAAGCCAAAAACAACGGCTTTCTTATAAATGTTCCTAACAGATGAAAATCTATTCAAAAAAAGTGTATTTTTGCACCCTTAAAAAATTAGATGTATAATTATGGCAAATACAGAAAATCTGGGATCCAAAAAAATTGAGCAAACCCAAGAAAAAGAGAACTTTGTAACAAAAATACTGGCGTTCTTCAACAAATACCAAAACATCATCTACGGTGTCATTATCGGCGTGTTGGTCATCGTTCTTGCGATTTTGGCCTTCAACCGCTTCTACGTTCAAAAGAAAAATGCGGAAGCAGCAGCCCAAATCCAACAACCCATCCATTGGCTTACCCAAGGTGATACCGCATCGTTGAAAAAAGCCCTCGAAGGCGATGGCGAAAACGATGGCTTTCTGGATATCGCAAGCGGTTACAAACTTTCAAAAACTTCCAACACCGCCAATTATTATGCTGGTCTGACCTATCTGAAGTTAGGACAAAAAGACGAGGCTATGGAGTACCTCAAGAAATTCAAAAAGAAAGAGGATGTCCTGTGGTATGCCTGCCAAGCCACTATCGGCGACCTTTACGATGAACAAGGCGACGAGGCAAACGCCATCAGCTACTATGAAAAGGCCGTGAAAGGTAAAGATCCGTTCTTCACCCCGATAGCCCTGTTCAAGTTAGGCCAGATGTATGAGAGAAAAGGCGACTGGAAAAAAGCTCTCGACGCTTACGAGACCATTGAAAAGGATTTCTACACCGAATACAACAAAATGAGCGTGGCTCAATATGTTGAAAGAGCAAAAGCTAACGTTTCCAAATAAGAAATGACTGAAAAGAAGAAAAATCTGTCGGATTACATTCCGTTTGAATTTTCTTCCGCCAAACAATCTAGAATCGGTATTGTGGTTAGTGAATGGAACAATCACATTACCGATTCTCTTTTAGAAGGCGCGAAGAATTGTCTGCTCGAACACGGCGTTGAAGCCGGAAACATTCTGGTCCACCACGTGCCAGGCAGTTTTGAGCTGCCGCTCGGGGCCAAATGGATGTTGGAAAAATCCTCTGTGGATGCCGTCATCTGCATCGGATGCATCATCCAAGGCGAAACCCGTCACTTCGACTTCATCGCCCAAGCTGTTGCCGATGGTATTATGAAAGTAGGACTTGATTTTTCCAAACCGGTGATTTTCAGCGTGCTGACTTGCAACACGATGGAACAGGCGGAAGACCGTGCCGGCGGCAAACACGGAAACAAAGGTGTTGAAGGCGCGGTAAGCGCACTGAAAATGCTGGCGTTCGGCTGCTAAACTGTTATTCATCAGCAATGGCCAGCTGACGTTTCAGTAGAGACGTTTCATGAAACGTCTCTACATCATTGACACAGAAAAATCAATCAAACAATGAAAAAATTACGTGTTATATTCATGGGGACTCCGGAGTTTGCCGTAGCCACGTTGGATGCTATCCGGAAAGCGGGACACGAGGTGGTGGCGGTGGTCACCACACCGGACAAACCCGCCGGTCGCGGCCAGCATCTCCGCAGTTCAGACGTCAAAAACTATGCCGTTGCCCACCAACTGCCAGTACTGCAGCCTGAAAAACTGAAAGACGAAGCTTTTGTGGAGGACCTGCGTGATTATTACGCGGATGTTTTCGTGGTAGTGGCCTTCCGCATGCTTCCGAAATGCGTTTATCAGATGCCTTTGCTCGGCACTTTCAACGTCCATGCGTCACTGCTCCCGCAATATCGCGGCGCCGCACCCATACAACGCGCCATCATGAACGGAGAAACCATGACCGGCGTCACCACTTTCCTGCTGGATGAACATACCGACACCGGGTCAATCCTGTTACAGAAAAAGGTGGAAATCACCAAAGAGGACAATGCAGGCACCCTACACGACAAACTGATGGCCGCCGGTGCAGAAATCGCGGTGGAAACCTTACAGCAACTGGCCGACAACACGGCACAACCCATCCCACAGCAGATGTCCGAGAACCTGAAACCCGCCCCTAAGCTGTTCAAGGAGGACATGCTCATCCATTGGGATGACACGGCGGAGAACATCTACAACCATGTCAGAGGACTTTCCCCCTATCCTGCCGCCTTCACCTACATCGGACTCAAAGACCCCAAAACCGATTCGGTGAAACCTTGCATGCTGAAAATATATGAGATTGAAATCACAGAAAGAAAAAGCACGCAAAATCCTGGAAAAATCAGGTTTGATTTTGACAAAAAAATGATAATTTCCACACAAAACTACGACATTTCCGTCAAATTTTTGCAATTGGAAGGCAAATCCAAGATGAAAATTGAAGATTTTTTAATGGGTTTCAGACGGGAAAATTACACCGATTACTTTTTTAGTATATAAAATAGAATGGGAAAAACCACGCTGTCAACAAACTAAAATAATTACGAACAATCCGTTATCCACATTTGCTTTTTATAATTTTTACTAAATTTGTGGCTCAAATTCATTACTAACCTTAAATTTAAAAAAATGAACAAGAGTGAATTAATCAATGCAATGGCAGAGAAAGCCGGTTTGACAAAAGTTCAAGCTAAAAACGCTTTAGAAGCATTATTGGATGCCACCAAAGCCACTTTGAAAAAAGGCGGCAAACTCTCTTTAATCGGATTCGGCACATTCAGTGTTGCAGATCGTAAAGCCAGAATGGGTCACAATCCCGCCACTGGCAAATCTATCAAGATTCCTGCAAAGAAAGTTGTTAAATTCAAACCCGGCTCCGCTTTTGCAAAAATGAAATAATGATTATTTCATGAGAATTTGAGAAAAAGCCCTGAACAAGGGCTTTTTTGTTTGTAATAAAATGAGTATGAAGAACATAGAAGACAAAAATCTGAGAAAAAAAATAGTAGGATACCTTGAACAGTTTGTCACAGAAAACAGACAACAGCGTCTGTCTGAGATCCTGGAGAACCGAACGCGCCATGTCACGGTGGTGTTGGAAGACCTCTTCCAAGCCCAGAATATTAGCGCGGTCTTGCGTACCTGCGACTGCTACGGTGTCCAAGACGTGCACGTAATCCAACACCGCAACACATTTGAGGCGAACAAGGACATCAGCATGGGCGCCGACAAATGGCTCTCTATCCATGAATACCCACACCGTGAACATAACGTCAAAGAATGCATTGATCGTCTGCATGATCAGGGCTACTGGGTGGCCGCCACTCTGCCCGACGAACAAAAACGCACCATCTTCGACCTCCCCGTGGAACAAAAAACCGCCTTCCTGTTCGGCACCGAATTGACCGGACTATCCGATGAAGCCATAAAATATGCGGATGGAAACGTCCTCATCCCGATGTACGGCTTCACTGAAAGCTTCAACATCTCCAATTCCGCCGCCATCATTCTCTCCCATTTCACCGAAAAAATGCGTCGCTCCAATGTCTGTTGGCAGCTTTCTGATGAAGAAAAAGAAGAAATATACTTCGATTGGCTTCAAAAAACCGTGAAAAACCCTGAAGGATTGATTGATTACTACATGACACATTTGAACCTTGAACCATAATTGTGATACAATTTACAAATCACTGTTCACTAAAAATTTGTATCTTTGCCCGCTCAAATATAAAAGGAATATGAACGACGAAAAATTATTTACCGAATTCCCGCCCGTAACCACGGAACAATGGGAAGCCACCATCAATAAAGACCTCAAAGGTGCTGATTACGAGAAGAAACTCGTATGGAGAACCGATGAAGGTTTCCAAGTACGCCCCTATTATCGCGCTGAAAATCTGGAGAACCTGGACTATCTCAAGACCATGCCGAACGAGTTCCCCTATACGCGTGGCACGAAAGCCCGTGACAACCACTGGGATATTGTTCAGGAAGTGGAAGAGTCCGATCCCGCCAAGGCCAACGCTATTGCAACGGACGCCTTGAAGCGCGGCGCCACCTGCGTGGCTTTCAACGCCGCCAACATCGACAGCGATGCGGCTTTGGAAACGCTGCTCAAAGACATCGACCTGAACACTACCGGCGTACAATTCAACCACGTGAAAAGTTACCTCGACCTGATGAAACGTTTCGTCGGCTACGTGGAAGCCCACAACTTCGACAAAGAAAAAGTGTCAGGCAGCCTTAACTTCGACCCGCTAACCTATCGTCTGCGGCACAACAAGTTTTGGAAATCCGCCGAAGAGGACATGCAACAGGCTGTCGAATTGTTGGAAATGAACGGTTGCATGAGGAACTTCAAGGTTATCAACGTGAACGGCATCGTGCTGCACAACGCTGGCGCGACCATCGTGCAAGAACTGGCCTACACCCTCAGCATGGCCAACGAATACCTTGCCTTCTGCACCGAAAAGGGCCTTAAGCCCGAAAAAGTGGCCTCCCGGATGCAGCTCACGCTCTCCGTCGGCTCCAACTACTTCATGGAAATCGCCAAACTGCGCGCCACCCGTCTGCTCTGGTCCACGATGGTGGCCCAATACAAACCCGAGTGCGACTGCGCATACAAAATCCATATCAACACCGTGGCATCCACTTGGAACAAAACACTTTACGATCCATACGTCAACATGCTCCGCAGCACTACGGAAGGTATGTCGGCGGCTATTGGCGGCTCCGATTCCATCTCCCTGCAACCGTTCGATGTGGCCTACAAAGAATCCGACGAATTCTCCCGCCGCATCTCTCGCAACGTGCAGGTGATTCTCAAGGAAGAGGCTTTCATGGACCGCGTGGTGGATCCTGCCGCAGGTTCCTACTATGTGGAAAATCTTACCAATTCCATCGCGGAGAATGCTTGGAAACTGTTCCAAAGCGTTGAGCAACAAGGCGGTGCCCTCAAAGCTATCGAAGACGGCTCGATGCGTACATCCATTGAGGAAAGCTGCCAAAAGCGCGACATGAACATCGCCACCCGCCGCTACATCCTGCTCGGCACCAACCAGTACCCGAACATCAACGAGACGATGGCCGACAAGATCGAGCGCGTGAAGAAAGACGACTGCGAAGGTTTGAAGACCTACCGCGGCGCCATGGCTTTCGAGGAAGTTCGCCTCGAGACCGAAAAATACGCCGCCAAGAACCACCGTCCGTCCGTGTTCCTGCTGAAAGTCGGTAACCTGGCCATGCGTCAGGCGCGCGCCGGTTTCATTACCAACTTCTTCGGCTGCGCCGGCTATCAGATCATCGAGCCCGCCGGTTTCCCGACCGTGGAAGAGGGCGTGAAAGCCGCCGGTGAAGCGAAACCCGACCTCATCGTGGTGTGCAGCTCCGACGAAGAGTACGCCACCCTCGGTGTGGAGGCTGCCAAGCTGTGCAAAGCGCAGTTCCCGAACACCCCGTTCCTCGTGGCCGGAAACCCCACCGAGTGCCTTGATGCACTCAAAGAAGCCGGCACCGATGACTTTATCCACGTGAGAGTCAACATCTTGGAATCCTTACGAAAATACAATCAATTGTTACTGAAATAACATTGTAGAGACGCGCCATGGCACGTCTCTACAACGAATGACAATCTCCTTCCTTTCGGTGGGGGATTTTTTTATTTTTGCCACCTGATTTTAAAACCTGTTTGTTCATGAGGAAAACCGCCCTGTTTTTCGCCTTTTTGTTACTGGGAACCGCCCTTTTATTTTCAGGATGTCATTCCCCAAAAACCACATCACAAGAAGCCTTCTTTACTTGGGAAGACTCCTATCATCGTCATATACAGTTAGATACGGCTCCGCAGCGCATTGTCTCCATCTCGCCCGCCATCACCGAGGTCATGTTCCTCGTGGGGGCGCAGGACAAGTTAGTCGGCATCTCCGACTTTTGCAAGTATCCACCTGAAACGGAGAAGATTACAAAGATTGGTGGAATGCACAACATAAACTTCGAGCAACTTCTTTCGCTCCACCCCGATGTGGTGCTCATCGGCTCCATGATTTCACAGAAAGACGTGGATGCCATCGAGAAGATGGGAATTCCTGTCATCTGCATCGTGGAAGAATCTTCGTTGGAAGGCATGGCGGAAATGATGGAGGTTGTCGGACGCATCACGCAGCATGAGGAAACAGGGAACGCTGAAGCTGCGAAATGGAAGGAAAAAATCGCGGAGCGAAAAGCAAATGCGCCCGATCCCGAAAACCGCAAGTGCGTCTATTACGTAGTCGGTTTCGGTGACGGCGGAGACTTCACGGCCCCGAAAAAAACGCACATTCAGGAAATCATCGAGCTCGCGGGCGCACGCAACGCCGGTGACTCCCTCACCGGCTGGAACATCAGCCGCGAATATCTCTTCAAAATCAATCCCGACATCATCCTCGTGCGCAACGAGGACAAGGAGGCGTTCCAATCGCGCTACCCCTACACGCTCTTGGACGCAGTAAAAGCGGGACATGTCTATGGCATCGAAAGCGGCTGGATCGATGTCGTCTCCCTCCGCAACATGAACGCGGTGGACTATATTGCGGAAATCAGTAAGACAACATGGACAACAAAGACAACAAAAGAGTAACAAAAAAAAACGGGAACAGTTCCCTATCCCCGTTAATTATCCATTATCAATTATCCATTATCAATTAATTATTCGACTGCCTCTTTCAGTCTCTCGGCATTCTCGGCCACCTGTAAGGCCTGCATCACCTCCTCAATATCGCCATTCATAAAATTGGCGAGGTTGTACATCGTATAGTTGATACGGTGGTCAGTGACGCGGTTTTGCGGATAATTGTAGGTGCGGATCTTCGCGGAGCGGTCGCCGGTGGAGACCATCGTGCGGCGCTTGGAGGCGATTTCATCCAAATATTTCTGGTATTCGCGCTCGAACAGACGGGTACGCAATACGCGCATGGCTTTTTCGAGGTTCTTGATCTGCGATTTCTCGTCCTGGATGGAGACCACGATGCCCGTGGGGATGTGGGTGAGGCGCACGGCGGAATAGGTGGTGTTCACGCACTGACCGCCAGGGCCGGAGGCGCAGAAGGTCTCCTTCTTAATGTCGCTCTGTTTGAGTTCCACATCGAACTCGTCGGCTTCGGGAAGCACCACTACGGAAGCGGCAGAGGTGTGTACGCGACCTTGCGACTCGGTTTGCGGCACGCGCTGCACGCGGTGAACGCCCGATTCATACTTCATGATGCCATAGACGCCGTTGCCGGTCACGGAGAAGTCGATCTCCTTGTAACCGCCCACGGTACCTTCAGTCATGGAGAGAACCTCGATTTTCCAACCCTTCTTATCGCAGAAGTGCTGGTACATGCGGAAAAGGTCGCCGGCGAAGATGCTGGCCTCGTCGCCGCCCGTGCCCGCGCGAATCTCCATCTGGGCGTTCTTGCTGTCCTGCGGGTCGGAAGGCAGCAGTAACAAGCGAATATCCTCCTCAAGCGTCTCTTTCTCCGTTTGATAGGCATCCAGCTCCGCTTTGGCCATCTCGCGAAACTCCTCATCTTTTTCGTTGGCGAGAATGTCTTTGGCGTTTGCGATGTTGTCTATCACATCCTTATATCTTTTATAAGCGTCCACCACGGCTTGCAAATCCTTGTAGTCCTTGCTCAGCTTGACATAGTTTTTCATGTCGGACATCACATCCGGTTTCGTGATTTCCTCGCCGATCTGCAGCCAGCGTTGGTAAATGAGCTCTAATTTATCCAGTAAATCGTTCATATATAAGCCTTTCTGTCTTTTCTAATTCGGGCTGCAAAGATACATTTTTTTCGGCTATTGGCTGTTGGCTTTTAGCTTTTGGTTATTGGCTACTTGCTTTTGGCAGGCTAACAGCCAAAAGCCAATAGCTAAAAGCAAAAAAAATAGTACTTTTGCCGCCGATTTGCAAAGGTATGCTAAGATACATCGTCAAAAAGATCGGTTACGGGCTGCTGCTGATGCTCGGAGTGACGACACTCGTGTTCTTCCTGTTCACGGTGCTGCCGTCCGACCCGGCGCGCATGATCATGGGTCAGCGCAGCGACTTGGAGACCGAGGAGGCTATCCGCAAGGAGATGGGGCTTAACCTGCCCCTCGGGGTGCAGTATCTCGCCTACCTCAACGATGTATCGCCCATCTCATGGCACAAGACCGACGACGCGAGCTCTTTCTTCTACCTCAATGACGACAACTACCACTACGTCAAGCTGATACCGATGAAAAAGTCGGCTATCGTGCTGAAAGCGCCATACTTACGAAGATCGTACCAGAGCAAGCGTCCCGTGACGGAAATCATCGGCGAGGCGTTCCCGAAAACCGTGTTGTTAGCGGTGGTCTCCATCGTCTTCGCACTCATCGTGGGTATTATCATCGGCATCTTCTGCGCCCTGAAGAAGGGAACCTGGTTCGACAAGAGTGCCTTGGTGGTCTCGGTATTGGGCATGTCAGTGCCGTCGTTCTTCGCGGCCATTCTCTTTGCATGGGTCTTCGCCTTTCTTCTAGCCGATTACACCGGACTCAACATGTTCGGCAGTCTATATACCGTAGATGACTATGGTTCAGGACAATACGTCAACCTGAAGAACTTGATTCTGCCCGCGTTGACCTTGGGCATCCGTCCATTGGCGGTGGTCATCGAGCTGACGAAGAACTCGCTTCTGGACGTGCTGTCACAGGACTACATCCGCACGGCGAAAGCGAAAGGATTGGCACGCAAGACCATTATCGTGAAGCATGCGCTGAAAAACGCGCTGAACCCAGTGGTCACAGCAATATCGGGCTGGTTAGCCGGACTGTTGGCCGGTGCGGTCTTCGTGGAATACATTTTCGACTGGAAGGGCATGGGCGTAGTCATCCTTGACGGCCTCGACAAATATGACTTCCCCGTGGTGATGGGCTCTTTGCTGTATGTGTCCATTATTTTGGTGATTATCAATATAATATGTGATATTATATATGGTTGGCTAGATCCTCGTGTCAGCTTGTCATAGAGACGTTTCCTGAAACGTCACTACAGCGGATCATGTAGTGCCAAAATTTTATTTCCATGCCATTTTTTTTGAAAAAATTTTTTTTCAAAATAAGTCGTTAGTAATCAGCATAAAAAAAATATTAACGCAAATTTGTTAATAAATATAGCACTTGTCCGGAGAAAAAATCCAATACAATTATCTATTTTAGCAAGCTGAAAGAAGAAGCGTTCTGTTTGTCGCAAAGTATTGTATAACAATACATTAAAGACATTTCAATGTGTTTAAAACGGCAAAGAGGACGTATATTCGATATTTTGAGAGAAAATAAGATCAAAGAAAAACCATACCAAAACCGCCGTAAATTATGAATAATGATTTATCACTTTTCAATGAAGTAGACAATGAAGAGATCGCACAGCAGGCCGTCAATCAGCAGTTGCAAGAATCGATGAGTGAATTGATCGCCAACCGGAGTTCCGCCATGCAGAAATTCGCGCAAGAGACGGAGTCCGTGCTGTCGAAAGAGGCATTGGAAGAGGTTCCAACCTCCGAAAAGGTGTACAAGAAGGAAGAGATTTTCCAAGATGTTGTCCGCTACTTTGACGGAGATGAGCTGGCGGCAGGCGTATGGATTGACAAATACGCGTTAAAGAACGCCAACGGCGAACTGGTGGAGCACACGCCGGAAGACATGCATTGGCGCATGGCTCGGGAATTCGCCCGCGTGGAACGGCGGTACCCCCACCCGATGAGCGAAGAGGAGATCTTCAACTTGTTCGACCACTTCAAATACGTGATCCCGCAGGGCAGTCCCATGGCTGGCATCGGCAACAAGTATCAGGTGGTCTCCCTCTCCAACTGCTTCGTCATCGGCAACAGCGGCAACGCCGACTCCTACGGCGGCATCATGAAGATGGACGAGGAGCAAGTGCAGCTGATGAAACGCCGCGGCGGTGTGGGACACGACATGTCCGATATCCGTCCCATGGGAAGCCACGTGCAGAACTGCGCACAGACCTCCACCGGCATCGTCCCCTTCATGGAACGTTTCTCCAACTCCACCCGCGAGGTGGCACAAGACGGTCGTCGCGGTGCCCTTATGCTCTCCATCTCTATCAAACATCCTGATGCAGAGCAATTTATTGATGCAAAAATGACGCAAGGCAAAGTCACCGGAGCCAATGTCTCCGTAAGAGTGGATGATGAATTTATGCAAAGCGTCCAAAACCATAACCCTTATACCCAACAATATCCCATCGACAGCGACAATCCAAAAGTGAAAAAAGAGATTGACGCCAAAAAATTATGGGACAAGATCATCCACAATGCGTGGAAATCCGCCGAACCCGGCGTCCTCTTCTGGGACAACATCCGCAGAGAGTCTATCCCCGACTGTTACAAGGACGAAGGCTTCGAGACGATTTCCACCAACCCTTGCGGCGAAATCCCGCTCTGCCCGTATGACAGCTGCCGTCTGATCTCCATGAACCTCTATAGCTATGTCGATAACCCCTTCACCGACAACGCCACCTTCAACATGCCGCGATTCCGCCAGCATGTACAGTGCGCACAACGGCTGATGGACGACATCATCGACCTGGAGCTGGAAAAAATCGATGCCATCCTGGCCAAGATCGAAAGCGATCCGGAAAGCGAGTCTGTGAAGCGCGTGGAGAAAGAACTCTGGCTCAAGATCCGCAAGCAATCGCTGAAGGGCCGCCGTACCGGACTGGGCATCACTGCCGAAGGTGACATGCTCGCCGCCCTCGGCCTGACCTACGGCACCGACGAGGCCAACGCCTTCTCCACGGAAATCCACAAACAACTGGCTCTCGCAGCCTACCGCTCCTCCGTCACTATGGCCAAAGAACGCGGCGCATTCCCCATCTACAGCTGTATCAAAGAGGGGCACAACCCGTTTATCCAGCGCCTGCGCGACGCCGATCCCAAACTCTATGACGACATGATCCGCTACGGCCGCCGCAACATCGCCTTGCTCACCATCGCCCCTACGGGTAGCGTAAGTATCTGCACCCAAACCACTTCCGGCATCGAGCCCGCCTTCAATGTGGTCTATAAACGCCGCCGGAAAATCAACCCGAACGACATGGCCGCCAAGAAAACCGTTGTGAAAGACAGCGTGGGCGACATGTTCGAGGAATACATGGTCTTCCATCACAAATTCGTAGTGTGGGCCGAAACCAAAGGATACACACTCGAGCAGATGAAACAGATGAGCGAGAAAGAGATTTTCGCACTTGTGGAACAATCACCTTATTACAAGGCCACTGCCGCTGACACTGACTACATCAAGAAAGTCGAACTGCAAGGCTCTGTACAGAAATGGGTCGATCACAGCATCTCCGTCACCGTCAATCTGCCGTCCACCATCACCGAAGAAGTGGTTGGCGATCTTTACATGAAAGCTTGGCAGGTGGGTTGCAAAGGTCTGACCGTCTATCGCGAAGGTTCCCGTGACGGCGTGCTTAACTCTCTCGACCAGTCCAAAAAGGAAGAGCAGAAGGAGAAACCGAAGAACTTCAAGCGCCCTCGTGAACTTAACGCCGATGTTATCCACTTCAAGAACAACAACGAGGATTGGGTGGCCTACATCGGACTCTTCGACGGCAAACCTTACGAGATCTTCACCGGCAAGACCGGCGACGAGAGCTTCCTGCTGCCCAAGTGGGTCGAACACGGCGTCATTGTGAAAAACCGCCATGATGACGGCACCAAATCCTACGATTTCGTTTATAAGGACAAAGCCGGATACGAAGTGATTCTACGCGGTCTGGACCGTTGTTTCGATCAGGAATTCTGGAACTATGCCAAGATGACCTCCGCCTTGTTGCGCAACGGTATCCCCGTGAATCATATCGTGAACATCATTTCCGGACTCAATTTCCGCCAGGAGAGTATCAACTCATGGCGAAATGGTGTGTGCCGCGCCCTGAAGAAATTCATCCAGGACGGCACCAAGCAGAAAGGCGTGGAATGCCCTAACTGCCACCAGAAAGACACGATGGAATTCAAGGAAGGCTGCCTCACCTGCTCGAATTGCGGGTATGCCAAATGCGGAAATTAAAAGCATTGCAGAGATGCGCCATGGCACATCTCTACAACTTCAATAACCCATAACCTATAACCAATAACCATTATATGAGCGATTCGCAACAGACTGTGTTTTTGTATGTTCCGTGCCAGATGGATTTGTTCCAAGCGGATACTGTCTCCAGTGTGATCACTGTCCTCAACCGTCTGAACCAATTCTGCCACTACGATATGCAAAGTACCTGCTGTGGACGCCGTTTCTTTATGGAAGGGGAAATGCAGTATGCTAAAGACCTTGGATATCAGGTTATTAAATCCTACACGGAATATTGCGAACTGCATAAATCGAAGTTTCCGGTGGTTATCCCCGATGCCGCCTGCGCAGGTTTCATGCACCGCCACTTCGACCTCATCTTGAAAAACGCCACCCTTCCCAATGACTTGAACACGTTTGTCAGCAATGTCCGGGAGCTATGCGATTACATTGTCAATGTGTTGCATGTTGAATCCTTAGGCAATGAGTTCAAACATCGTGTGTTCTACTTCAAATCCTGTTCCGCCAAACATCTTTACCCCGAAAACACAGCTCCGGAAACATTGCTCCGCAATACGAAGGGATTGGATTTGATTGAAGATGCCGAAACGAAAAACTGCTGCTGCGGAGCCAACGGGCGTTTTGCCATGCTGAACCCCGAAGCCGCAGAAAAAATGACAGGTGAAATTGTGCTCAGAGCTTACAACCAAGGAGCTGAATTCATCACCTCCACCGATATTCACTGCCTGCAACTCTTAGATGCGTACAAAATGCAACACGATGTGGATGTCGGGATCATTCACATTGCCGACATTCTCCGAGGTGAAGAATGATTTTCAATGTACAATGAATGTACAGCTCATAATTCTAATCACGGCTCTCCATTCACTATTCACAAAAAAAATGTATCTTTGCCCTAAAATTTCTACGGAAATAAAAAAGTAATCATTAAATAATTGAATATGAAAATATTAGTTCTTAACTGCGGTAGTTCTTCCATCAAATACCAACTGTTGGAAATGGAACCGCAACCTGAATTATTAGCTAAAGGTTTAGTGGAACGCGTTGGTTTGGAAATGGGTGAGTTCACCCACAAACCCGTCGGCAAGGAAAAATGCTACGTGCAAACCCCCATCCCGACTCATGAGGAAGGTATCAAATTGGTTCTCAATATGTTGACCGATCCCGAACACGGTGTCATCAAATCTCTCGATGAGATTGGTGCAGTAGGTCACCGTGTGGCTCATGGTGGGGAGTTCTTCAAAGAAAGCGTGGTCATCGGCGACAAGGAGCGCGAAGAAATCGCAAAGCTCTGCGCTTTGGCTCCTCTGCACAATCCCGCCAGTCTTACCGGCATTGACGCGATGAAGAAACTGCTGCCCAATGTGAAGCATGTCGGTGTGTTCGATACTTCGTTCCACCAGACCATGCCGCCCGAGGCATTCCTGTACGCACTTCCTTTTGAATACTATAGCGAGAAAAAAATCCGCAGATACGGCTTCCATGGCACCAGCCACAAATATGTCGGCCCGAAAGCCGCTGAAATAGCCGGAATCCCCTACGAAAAAGCCAAGATCGTAAGCTGTCACCTTGGCAACGGAGCTTCCATCTGCGCTATCAAAAACGGTAAATCCATCGACACATCCATGGGTTTCACCCCGGTGGAAGGTCTGGTGATGGGTACCCGCGTGGGCGACCTTGACGCCGGCGCACTGCTTTACATCATGGATACTGAAGGCCTGAACACCAAGGAGATGAACACCCTCATCAACAAGAAGAGCGGTCTGTTAGGCATTTCCGGCAAGAGCGTTGACATGCGTGACATCCGCGCCGGTCGCGATGCGGGCGACGAACGCAGCACCGACGCCTTCAACATGTTCGCTTACCGCGTGCGCAAGTACATCGGCGCATATGCTGCAGCTATGGGTGGCGTGGACGTGATCCTCTTCACGGGCGGCATCGGCGAGAATGCCTGGTTCCAACGCGAGAAGATTTGTGAAAACCTGGAATGGATCGGCGCGAAACTCGACCCCGAAGCCAACCAGAAATACTGTGGCGAGGATGGAATTATCTCCACCCCCGACTCCACCACGAAACTGGTTGTCGTGACTACCAATGAGGAATTAGTCATCGCTACAGACACTTACAATCTGCTGTAATAGCCTTACACTAGCAATAGGAAGAGACTGTCCATCAAGGGCAGTCTCTTTTTTTTGTCTGAACCAAAAAAATTGCTATTTTTGCACGCTTAAAAAAAGTTAAAATGATGAGCGAGCATACATCTTCGGCATTAGTTCCACGCAGCAGGAAATTACGCGCCCGATATCGGGTGGCGGTAATCGGCAGTGGCAGTTGGGCTACGGCTATTGTCAAGATTATCTCCGTGAACCTTGAACACATCCATTGGTGGGTACGCAAAGAGGATGTCGCGGAGAGCATCATCAAATACGGACACAATCCCAAATATCTCAGCTCCGTCTTCATCAATCCTGAAGACGTGAAGGTGAGCACGGACATCAAAAGCACGGTGTCGCGCGCCGATTACGTGATTATCGTCACCCCATCGGCTTACCTGCACAAGACGTTGGAGCCGCTGAAGCGCTCCCAGCTGTCGAAAAAGAAAATCATTCTCGCGGTCAAGGGTATTGTGCCGGAAACCATGCAGCTCATCAGCGACTACATGCAGTCGCAGTTCAAAGTGCCGATAGAGCAGCTCTGCATCATTAGCGGTCCTTCTCACGCTGAAGAGATTGCGCAAGAGAAATTCACCTTCCTGACCGCTGCTTCCACGAATACGGAGCTGGCGGAAACGGTCGCCAAATTCTTCACCACCCGCTACTGCCGCACCTCCGTTTCCAATGACGTGATGGGCGCAGAACTCTCCATCGTCCTCAAAAACATATACGCCCTCGGCGCGGGCATCTACAGCGGTCTTGGCTACGGCGACAACTTCATCGCCGCCTACGTGGCCAACTGTCTGAAAGAGATGAAGTACTTTGTGTCTGAGGTTTACCCTAACGAAAACCGCCATATTTCCGACTCAGTCTATCTCGGAGACTTGTTGGTAACCGCTTACTCCACCTTCAGCCGCAACCGTCTGTTCGGCATTATGATCGGTCACGGGCTCTCCGTGCGCGTGTCGCTACTGGAATTGCGCATGGTGTCGGAGGGCTACACCGCATGCCGTTGTGTGCATGAAATCAACAAGAAAATCGGCGCTAACATCCCCATTGTGGAGACTATTTACGGCATTTTGTACGAAAACAACAACGTTTCGTCCGAAATGAAGCGTATAGCCGAACATTTTGTCTAATGATCCGTTTTCTGCAACATTCCAAAATAGATCCTGAGAAATGGAACCAAGCTGTTCGCAACAGTTTGTCTCCTAATGTATTGGCTGAATACGAACTGTTAAATCTACTCACGGACGGCGACACTTGGCACGCCCTAGTCGAGGACGATTACGAAGCGGTTATGCCGCTCCCGACCCGAAAAAAAGGAGTGTTAAAATATGTTTACACGCCCTTCTTTCTTCCACAGATGGGCATTTTCTCAGAACATGAAATTACGCCTCAAAAAACGGCAGATTTCCTGCATGAGATTTCCAGACATTACGTTTTGGCCGATGTGCTGATGAATGAAAAAACAGAATCAGGACATTGGAAACACGAGTTCGTTTCACATTCGCTTTCGTTGCATATTGCTTATACTGAGCTTTATAGCCAGTTCCATGAGAACACGAAGCGGAACATCAAGGCGGCACAGAAACTGCAAAGCCGAGTTACAGTGCAGGAGGAGAAAATAGCGGACATTATCGCTCTTTTCCGCACAAACAAGGGTTCGGAAGAAGTGGTACATTTTCGGGAGAACGATTACGCAAGATTACAGCAAGTAGCTGATTATTTGCTGGAACACAATCTCTTAGAAGTTTATGGCATGCGGACAAGCGATGACAAATTGGCAGCTGGCGCTCTGTTCGTGAAGGACGGCAAACGCCGCTGGTTCTGGTTCTCCGGTCGCGACAACCAACTTTCGGAAAGCAAACCCATGTTCCTGCTGCTCGACACCTACATCCACGACCACGCCGAATCGGACCTGCTCCTTGACTTCAACGGTTCTTCGAATCCGAATGTGGCAAGGTTGTACCAGGGCTTCGATGGCAAACGCTACACCATCCCGTTTGTGCGGCAATTCAAGAACCGGTTTTGGAAAATGGTGCTGTCGCCGTTTATTGATAATATTAGATAAAAACGTAATTTGTCGTAAACATTTGATCTTTACCCTTTATTCATTTTTGCAGGGAGGATTCTATCCACAATCACAACGTTCTCTTCAATGTGATACACATATATCCATCGGCGATTATGTGATACCAGTCGTCGAGCATTAGGATGTATTAACAATAAGGTTTTAGAATTTGTGCGAGAAACACAATCTGCATAAACAGAAAGTGACTTGATTTCATCTCGCATGGTATTAGCATAACGAATAGCCCCCTCTTCCGACATCAAACCTTTCAAAAAAGCCCGCAATTCTCGCATATCACGAAGTGCAGCTTTGCTGATTCTTACCTCATAGATTCGCATAATCTGCGTGAATTAGAGAGACCAATTTGTCAAAATATTCGTCAACAGATAAGGTTTTATCCTGTATGTTTTCTTCTACAGAAAAGGATCTGTCCGATGGGAGAAATTGGTCGTTCACAGTGTACGGCGCCACTGGTTCTTCCACTTTATTTTGTTCTTTTTTTGTTCTTTTTGTTTTCTTCATTTCTTTTTATAATTACAGCTGCAAAAATACAAAAATAATAAAAGGGAAAATAATTTTTCTTGAAATTTTTTTTTAATTCATAACTATTTGACCCCATAAGAAAAGGCGCCGCAACCGCGACGCCTTTTCTTGTACATTTAAAGCCAACAGCTAAAAGCTAAAAGCCAATAGCTATTTGATGTTCGGCTCCTCAAGACCGAGGTGCTGCTTCTTATCGACAGCCTTCAGGACGATACCGAGGATGAGGGCGGCGACACCCAAGCAAGCCAGCATCACCAATGGCCAGGTGTAGTCGTACTGAACTGCGGCCTGCTCGGCGACAGCCTGCACTTGGCTGGCAGCTTGTTCGGGAGTCATCAAACCGTTGGTAACGGCGGCGGCAGTCTCTTCCTTAACTTGGGCAATGGAAGCGACAATGTCAGGATTGGTTTTGTCGAGCACCTTGCCGATCAACAGCGGGAAGAGCCACAAGCCGATGTTCTGAATCCAGAAAATTAGGGCGTAAGCGGAACCGATGATCTTCTCATCGACCAATTTCGGAACGCTCGGCCACAAAGCGGCGGGCACGAGGGAGAAGGAAGCACCCAACACGAGAATCGTGATGTAAGCCACCATCACACCACCAGCGGCGCTGCCCTTGAATTGCGGCAGAATAAAAGCGAAGGTTAAGTGACAGATAATCAGCAACAAAGAACCAATCATCAACATGGAAGCGGCTTTGCCTTTGTGGTCCACATAGTTACCCAAAATCGGGGTAATGGCCACGGCCAACAGCGGGAAGACGGCGAAGATGGTCTCGGCCGTGCCGCGCATATAACCCATCCAGCAGTAGATAACCAAGGCCACGACAGCCAATGCCATCAGACCGATCTTAGCGCTTTTGTTCTTGGAGAAGTTGCTGGTGAAAGAGCAGACGGCGACTAACAGCATCACCAGGTATTGGATGATGGTCACGGAGCTGCCACCCCAGAAGGTGTTAGGATCCGCTTCGGTGAGCGTGAGGTTGCACTGCAGCATGTTCACGGCATATTTTTGGAACGGGAAGATGGCGCTGTAGTAGAGCACGCAGAGGAGAGCCACCAACCAGAAACCACCGGAAGAGAGGATCTTGCCGATATCGGACACTTTGAAAGGATCGTCCTTCTCTTCAGCCTCACCGGTTTGAGCATCCAATTTTTTGTCCATGAAGAAGTAAACGATGAACATCATCAAGGCAATGCAGAGGAGCACCACGCCGAACGCCACAGAACGGGAAACGTCAACCGCGCCGCCCAGTTTGGCGAAGAAGGGGGAGAAGATCATGCAGGTGGCGACACCCAGACGGGCAAGGGCCATCTCAGAACCCATAGCCAAAGCAGTCTCACGACCTTTGAACCATTTCACGATACCGCGGGAAACGGTAATACCGGCCATTTCCACACCGCAACCGAAAATCATGAAACCGACGGCCGCAACTTTGGCGGAAGCGGGCATTCCCTCATAGAATGGAGCCACGCCAAGTTCCTGGAAACCGGGGATGTAATTGAGGTGGTTGGTGAACCAAGCTTCCACACCGCTGCCCATAAAGGCCTCCGTAACGGCATAGTACTTAATCAAACCACCGATAAGCATTACGGTACCGGACAATACTGCCGTAAATCTCACACCCATCTTGTCGAGGATAATACCCGCGAAGATGAGGAAGAAAACGAACACGTTCAGGAACGTCTCCGCACCCTGCATGGTACCAAAAGCGGTGGAATCCCAACCTCTTGTCGATTGCATGAGGTCCTTGATGGGCGAAAGGATGTCCATGAAAATGTAGGAACAGAACATGGCCAGAGCCAACAGCAACAACGCTGTCCATCTCATGGCCGCGCTGTCTCTCAAAGTTTGTAGTTTTTCTGTCATAATGTTTATTTATTTAGTTTGAAATTCTATAATTTCCGATATTTGAAACGGCAAAAGTACAATTTTTTTGCTTTTGGCTATTAGCTATTAGCTTTTTGCTTTCTTTCATTAAATATTCTCTCTTTTTAAGAGGTAATATTAGGCTAATGAAACAACTAACAGCTAGAATCGTCCCTGTTTTTGCTCGATTTCACGAGGTCTACAAGGATATAACCGGTCAATATGCCCCAGATAGCCATCAAAACAGGGCTTTTTTTCAGAATATTGTCGGAAAACTGTCCGGATTTGTACCAGTAGAGCAGTGACAGAAGCAATCCAGCCGCAATTCCGGCAACATGCCACCACGTCAGGTTCTTTTTCCAAAAGTCGTTATTGTTTTTCATTGGCAATTTTGTCGTATTGATAATTGAAATAATTGGAACGTATCTTTTCCCGAATCTGCTCATCACTCCAGCGCACGAGGTCGTAATAGTTGAAGCGACAGTACATCATAAAATCAAGCAACTCATCTCCTTGTAAACCAGTCAGTTCAGAAACAATATCGCGGTTGTACTTCTGATGGATACGGTCCACCTCATCCTCGTAGGAAAGCATCTCGTTATACAGTCTGTTCATTTTCCCTTTTCTGCTGTATTTATCGTACAAGTAGGAGATGGGCGACATGGTGACACCTCCGCCAAGTGAGAGTATGTTTCCATTTTCTTTGTAAGTGGCGTTGGCCTTCTGCCATTCCGACAGCTGCACCTCCTCTACACGTTTGTAGTACTCGGGCAGTTCCAAAGTGACAATATCTTTTTTGAAACCCTCATACGAAGGGTTGATGCCGATAATGGTCACCTCTTTCAGCATCGTGACTTTATAATACAGGAAGAAATCCTCGAAACCATAAAACAGATCTTTGTCAATAGCAGCGACAAGTTGTCGGTATATGGATTTGGAGATAATCAGCGTGTCGTTTAGGGAAAGGTCAATCTCGAAACGACCGTTTTTGTCCGTGAAGGCGAATTTCTGTGTGTTCACGTTATAGACACTGGCACCGGCGAGCGGCTGGAAGGTGATGCCGTCAAACACACGCGCAGAATACCGTTTCTGTTGAGCATAAGTTGCTATAACACAAACTAATAACCCTAATATAAGGATGAATTTTTTCACGAAGGCAAAAGTACAAAATTTTATGTATGATGAAAGTAACTAGTTTTATTCATCCTTGACGTTTGTCTTTTGGCTTATAGCATTAACTTGGCAATAGATAATAACAATAGCCAGTTTAGTAAAACGCAAAAAAAAATGAATTATTGTCGAAAAATAATTTACTCATAGATTAAACTTTTAAAAAAGAATAAAGTCGCAATAACATTATTTTTGAAAATATGCATAAATTTGTCTTTATAGTTGGCTTTATACTGTTGATATTCAGCAATATAAAAGCTCAGGAAAGTTTAGAAAAAAAGAATTTCACCCTTGAAGAATGTCTGCAATATGCGGAAAACCATAACTTCACTTTGCAATCAGCCAACATCAACATTTCTTCTACCGAGTTAAATTTAAGACAAACCAAAGAGAACATTGCTCCGACAATATCTGCCACTGCATCACAGAGTTTCAATTTCGGGAACTACGAGAAATCTATCGGCTGGGGCGGCAACTACGGCATCAATGCAGGCATGACCCTCTTCAACGGCTTGAGTAATGCCAACAAAATCAAACAGGGCCAGCTGAATGTCGAACAGTCACAGTTGTCACTTGAAAGCAGCAAGAACAACATCCGTGTTTCCACTATCCAAGCGTTTTTGGCCATTATGATGAACGAGGATCTGCTCTCTTACCAGCAACAGGTACTCATCGCCAGCAAAGAGCAAATGGATCAAGGCCAACAGCAGCTCGAGGTAGGTCAAATTCTCGAAAGCGATTACAAAATGCTACAGGCGCAATATATGTCAGACCTATATAATATTGAAAACACTAAACACAATATCCAGTCTAATTATTTGACACTCAAAAATTTATTGTCATTAGACCCTGCAATGGACATAAGCATCTCCCGCCCAGATAGCGCGACAATTTTCAAAAATCTGGAACTCCCTGCATTGCAAGAACTTATTGACCGTTCCACAAACTATCTTCCCGAACTGAAAATGAGTGAAAATGAAATCACAAGCGCAGAATACGATGTGAAGATTCAGAAAGCCGGTTTTTATCCCACTTTATCGGCCAATGCGGGCATCAGCACAGGTTATAACGGCTCCAATCTCACTTCTCCCAACACCGGTTGGGGTACACAACTATGGCACGGTCTCGGGGAGAACATCGGCCTAAGTCTCAACATCCCGATTTACCAACGCAGCAACGTCCGCAACAGCGTGAAGCTGGCGGAATACCGCGCCGAACAGGTCGAGTTGGAAAACAAGGAGACCGTTTATAAGGTCAACCAAGAGCTACAGCAGAGTTACATCGATGTTGCCAAAGCGCAGAACGACTACATTGCGGCAGAGGCCAAGAAAGACGCCTACCTCGCCAACTACAAAACCTACAAACTACGTTTCCAATACGGCTCCGTCACCGCTGTTGACCTCATCCAGCAGCAAACTAACTTTCTCAACCAACTCAACCAGTTCATGCAGGCAAAATACTCGTACGTACTGAAACGTAAAATCTTGGATGTCTATATGGGAATCCCCGTAACATTATGATGGAGAATTCCTTAAACAGCCTCGAAGAGGCAAAACGCGCGAAGTGCAATTAACCACACACAAGCGAAGCGCAGTGTGGGGCGTACCCAACCAAGCGAAACGCAGTGTGGGGCGTACCCAACCAAGCGAAGCGCAGTGTGGGAACTAATGAAAGAATAAGAAAGAAATAAGAAATAATATGAAGAAGTCGAAAAAAATATGGTGGATTTTAGGAATCTTTGCGGTGGTCATCATCGTTTTAATCCTGATGTTCGTCATGAAAAAAAGCAAGAAAAGCGAGTTGCAGGTAATAACCGAACGCAGCCTCATCGACAGCATTGAGGTCACCGTAACTGCCACGGGTGAGTTGCAGCCCGTCTATAAGGTCGATGTCGGAACACAGGTGTCTGGCATCGTGGAACACATCTACGTGGATTTCAACTCCGTGGTGAAGAAAGGGCAGTTGCTGGCCGAGCTCGACCGTTCCAACCTCAACGAACAGCTCACGCAGGCAAAAACCAGCGTGTCGAACGCCCAGAGCAATTTGACGTTAGCTCAGCAACAGTACGACCGCATTAAAACACTGTACGACAACAAAGCGGCCACCCAAGAAGCCTACGAATCTGCGACCAACTCATTGAATCTGGCGAAAAATCAGCTTCGCACAGCCCAGTCGGACCTGTCACGCGCACAGACGAACCTCTCCTACGCCACGATTACCTCACCCATTGACGGGATAATCATGGACAAAGCTGTGGAAGAGGGACAGACGGTTGCTTCTTCGTTCAACACCCCCACGCTGTTCACCATCGCCAACGACCTGACCCAAATGCAAGTGGAGGCGAAGGTGGATGAGGCCGACATTGGCGAGGTGAAGGCTGGCCAACCCGTGACGTTCACTGTTGATGCCTTCCCCGACGACGTGTTCACCGGTACCGTCAAGGAAGTACGCATCAACCCCACTGTCACTTCCAACGTGGTGACCTACACCGTCATCATCAACGCACCCAACCCCGAGACAAAACTTTTCCCTGGCATGACCGCCAGTGTGACCATCACCACCAAGAAAGAGAGCGGTGTCTGCATCCCCATGACCGCCCTATTCGCCTCCATCGAACCGGAAATGATGAAACAGTTGGAGAAGAAAGGCTTCGCTTTCAAGTCGTTATATAAAAACCAAGAAGAACTCGCCCAGGGACTGAAGGATGTCACCAAGAAAACCATTTGGGTAAAAACGGGCGAAAAAACATACGAACAGAAGAGCGTGACCACAGGTTTGAACAACGGTGTCAACACCTTGATTCCGGAAGGGTTGCAAGAAGGGGAAGAAGTGGTTACCGGTGTGAGCGAGACCACGGGGATGTCGCAAAACAAAAATGGCGGCAGCACCAACCCTTTCATGCCCGGCCCGCCGCAACGTAAAACACGGTAGAGACGAATCACATACGTCCTCATCACAAACGGACAGAGCTATGGCAAAAGACATATTAAGAGTCGAAAAACTGGAACGCGTGTTCCGAGTGGGCAGCGAAGATGTGCGCGCCTTGCGGGGTGTATCCTTCACCATCACAGAAGGTGAATTTGTAAGCATCATGGGCACCAGTGGTTCCGGGAAATCCACTTTGCTGAACATCTTGGGTTGTTTGGACACACCCTCTGCCGGCGACTACATCATCGACGGGGTTTCCATCAAAAAACTAAGCAAGAACGAGTTATCCACACTCAGAAACCGAAAAATCGGGTTTGTGTTCCAGAATTACAACTTGTTGGCGCGCACCACAGCCATTGAAAATGTGGAATTGCCGTTGTTCTACAACAGTGACGTGCCCGCCAAGGAGCGTCGCGACCGCGCGATTGCGGCCTTGAAACTTGTGGGGTTGGAGAGTCGTATGGAGCATAAGCCGAACCAACTCTCCGGCGGCCAGCAGCAGCGTGTCGCTATCGCCCGCGCATTAGTCAACGATCCGGTCATCCTGCTCGCCGACGAGGCCACTGGTAATCTCGACACCCGCACCTCTTACGAAATCATGAGTCTGTTCCAAGACCTTCACCATCAAGGAAAAACCATTGCATTTGTCACGCATGAACCTGACATTGCTACCTTTACCACCCGAAAGATCAAGCTTCGGGATGGTCAGATCATCGAGGACTCCCCTATCGACACACAATCGGCCGCCGACGCGCTGGCAGCCCTCAACCTCCAAAAAGAAGACTAAGCTATGAATATCGGAAATCTCATCAAAGTGGCTTTCAGCTCGCTGTTCCGCAACAAGATGCGCACTGCTCTCACTATGCTCGGCATCATCATCGGCATCGCATCGGTCATCGCCATGGTCAGCATTGGGCAGGCCTCCACTCAAAGTGTGAAAACGGAACTCTCCTCCATGGGATCCAACATGATTATGATCATGCCCGCCCGTCAACAACGCGGTGGTGTGGACATGGGTATGTCTTCCTCCAAATCGTTGGACAACAAAGACTTGGAGTCTCTGACAAAAAACACACGCTATGTGGCTGCCGTCTCTCCCATGGTCAGCAGCAACAAGCAGCTGATTTATGGCAACAACAACCACAGCTGTTCCATCAACGGCGTGTCAGCCTCCTACCTTGACATCCGCAAATACGAACTGAAGGACGGGGTGATGTTCACCGAAGAGGATGTCCGACGCTACAACAAGGTGTGTGTCATCGGGCAGACCGTAGTGAAAGAGCTTTTCACCAACGGAGAGGACCCTATAGGCAAGACCATCCGCTTCGGTTCCATTCCGATGACAGTGATCGGGACCTTGGCGGAGAAAGGACAGAACGGCATGGGCAACGACCAGGACGACATTGTGTTGGCACCCTATACCACTATCCAAAAGCGTTTTTTAGGCATCAACTATTTCAACATGCTGTTTGCCTCGGCACGCTCTGAGGAGGAGTCGGAGCTGGCCGCCACAGAAATCACCTACATCCTGCGCAGCAACCACGGCATCAAAAGCGGTGCCAACGATGATTTTGACATCCGGACACAGGAGGAGTTGGTCTCCACAATGAGCTCCATATCCAGCCTGATGACCACGCTTTTAGCCGCCATCGCCTCCATTTCGCTGATCGTGGGCGGTATCGGCATCATGAACATTATGTACGTCACGGTGACGGAGCGCACCAAAGAGATCGGTCTGCGCATGGCCATCGGGGCTCACAACCGCGACATCATGCTGCAGTTTTTGTGTGAAAGCGTGATTTTGAGCTTGATTGGAGGTATCATCGGCATCATTTTCGGGCTGATTATTTCCTTCGTGGCGTCAAAACTGATGCACATGCCCTACGTGGTGAGCGAGATGGCCATCTTGGGGTCTTTCCTCGTATGCGCCCTCACGGGCATCTTCTTCGGCTGGTATCCTGCAAAGAAGGCCGCGAATATGGATCCTATTTCGGCGTTGCGGTACGAGTAATCTCCGCGTATCGCGCGTATCTGCACGTATAAGGCAAGCAAACGTGCGCTTTCTCCCGCAGATCTCGCAGATTTGCGCAGAAGTTCTGTGTGTCTGCGGGAGAAATTTATTTTATGGTTTCTAATTTGAAAAGTTGTATTTTTGCGGGTTGAAAAAAGAACAAAATTATGGGCAATACATCAACATACCAAGCATCCGCTGCGATGAGCAATTTGTGGAATTATTTGCGCGGTTTGTCTTTGTCATACGAAGATAGGCATTGGCTTGCGGACAAATTGATTGAAAACACGGAAAAGAAAGAAAGAAAAAGGAAAAAAGAACTGGTTTTCCCGCACATTAGTGAAGACCTCAAACCATCGCCAGAATTGATGGCCATGGTTCTTGGGCCTGTACCCGAAGGCTTTGATATAGACAAGGAACTTGAACAGATGTGGGAGGAGCGTGCAAAATGATGGTGTTTATAGATACGAATGTGGTTCTTGATTTCGTATGTAGAAGAGAACCGTTTTATAAAGATGCTTCAGAAGTGTTTGTCATGCACGAACGCGGTGATATAGACTGTGTCATATCTGCTTTAACTATCATAAACTGTGCATACGTTATGAGGAAGATTTTCCTCAAGTCAGAAATCAATGCTGTCATAGAATGGCTCTGTGGATCATTTATTGTGTCTTCCATCAGTCGAGACAACATTATGGATGCTGTTCGAAAGGATTCATACGATTTTGAAGATACCGTACAATATTATTCCGCCTTATCGTATCATCCCGACGTGATATTGACCCGTGATAAGAAAGGTTTCTCCGACCTGGACATCCCCGTGATGACCCCAGCGGAGTTTCTGGAGAGAAGTAGGCGGCAATAGAAAAAGTTGTATCTTTGCGGGTTGAAAAATGACAAAAAGCAATAAGTAGTAACGAAACAAAACGCCTATGAGCAAAACCGACGGAGCCGGATGGGATATAACGCGGCGAAATACGAATGACAAAAATAGTTACATGTTCTCTTCTTTTTTGTATGATGTTCTTAATTTGCGTACCAATCTATTCGCAAAAGGTTGTTTCTGACACAAAAGATGGTGGTCAAAGATGTATTGTGACAGATTTTGCTATTTTCGGGAAATATATTGAGAATAGTGGTCCTATTGGAGTCGCTTTAGAGTATCATTCTTCCGAGAATCGTCCTTCAGAATACATTTTACAAATCAGATACAAATACCTTTTCCCACAAACAATTTCAAAAGGATCTCAATTAATGATGAATCTTAAAGCAAATAAACAGACTTTGACTCTACTCGCTGATAAAGATGTAACACGTGAAGATTTGGAAAAGATAGTACGAGAAGATATTGTTATTCCAACAGCTAATGGCACTTGGTATTTGGGAACTGCATGTTACAGTATTAAAGAAGAGAATATTGGTCAGATAATTGATAATATTGTGGAAAGTATGGTTTTTTCTGACGAAACAATTGCGATTAGCCCTCAATTCACTTATGGATTGGAAAAGTGTTACAAGAATATATTGAAACGCTTAAAGAAGTATTAATTATAGGCTGTTTTCAACAATTACTGTTATAGTCTATCTGTTATCCACCATCCTCATCACTGCCTCGCTCTCCATCAAGGAGAAACAAAACAACTTCTTGCCCAAGTCTTTGAACGAAGCACCGAATGTGTAGAGGCGTGTAAGCGGTCGTGGACAGTGGGAATTTCGCACATATCGTAGGTTTTCCCATCCTTGGCAGTTGATTTCAAAATGCAAATATACAACAAAAAACAGGGCTTGTCAAGAGAGAAAATTATTTATCTTTGTGCGTATTCTCAAAAAACACGTAACCATATCAAAAAAATTGTATTTTTGCCGCGCTAAATTTTTTTATTAACAATTTAAAGAAAGAGGTATTTTTTATGATTATTGTTCCCATTAAAGAAGGCGAGTCCATCGACAAAGCGCTCAAGAAACTGAAAAAGAAATTCGACAAGATTGGTGTGAAGAAAGAAATCCGCGCCAGACAGGAATTCACCAAAAAGAGCGTCATCAGACGGGAGCAATTGCGCAAAGCCATCTACGTTCAGAAGCTTCGTGCTGCTGAAAACGAATAACGGAAGGTTTTGACAATCACGAAAAACAGGGCGCAACCCTGTTTTTTTTGCTTTTGGCCATTGGCTTTTAGCCATTAGCCAAAAGCTAACATCCAAAAACCAAAAGCTATGCAATTCCAGGATTTCATCGACTATTTGAAATACGAGAAGCGGGTGTCGCCACACACGGTGACGGCATACGAGCATGATTTGTCGCAGTTTTTCAGCTACTTAGAAGAAAAACTCGAAATTCATCAACTGTCAGATGTTCATAGCGAGGATATCCGCTCTTGGATTATATCCCTGTTGGAGGATGATTCTTTGGAGGCAAAATCGGTGAACCGGAAGATCAGCGCGGTTCGGGCATTCTATCGTTACAAATTAAAAATCAAAGAATTAACAGTCAATCCGACCCTCACCATCCATGCCCCGAAGATACCCAAAAAACTGCCTCAATATGTGGAGCAGAAGGATATGGAGCATCTTTTCTCCGACATTCCGTTTGAGGAAACGTTCGAGGGTTTGCGCGACCGCACCATCCTCGAACTCTTCTACGCCACCGGCATGCGTCTTTCCGAACTGCTGAATGTCAAAACACAAGACATTCATTTACAAGACAATACCATAAAAGTTTTGGGGAAACGCAATAAAGAAAGGGTCATTCCGTTCGGAAATAAGATGGAAGAGTTATTGACAATGTACTTGGAAAACTTGGAAAAAAAATTTTGCGGAGATACCGAAAATAATTATATCTTTGTCACCGAGAATGGAAAGCAGCTTTACGCGAAAGCTGTCTACAGAATAGTTCGAAAATATTTGGATATGGTGACCACAATCGACAAGCGCAGTCCGCACGTGATCCGGCACACTTTCGCCACCCACCTGCTCAACAAGGGGGCGGACCTGAACGCCATCAAAACCATCCTGGGTCACAGCAGTCTGGCAGCCACCCAAGTATATACGCACAACTCCATCGAGCAACTCAAGTCGATATACAATCAAGCTCATCCAAGAGCATAATTCATAAACAAAAAGGAGGTTTTTATGAAAATTAACATCAATTCCGTACACTTCAAAGCGGACCAGAAACTGGAAACTTTCATCACCGAGAAGGTGGAGAAACTCAACAAGCTGCACGACGGCATCCTGGGTGCCGATGTCGCACTGAAGCTGGAGAACACCGAGGCTCCGGAGAACAAGACAGTTGATATCCGCATGAACATCCGCGGCTACGACGCCCGCGCCGGTAAGACGGCCAAATCCTTCGAGGAGGCCACAGACCTCGCCGTTGATGCACTCAAGAAGCAATTGCAGAAAACCAAGGAGAAATTCCAGAACAAAAGGCCTGATGGAGAGATCTCCTTCGAGGAGAAAGAATAATCCCGATATTTCTTCTATAAAAAAAACCGGCAGGAATGCCGGTTTTTTTATTTACAACACATTGTCTTACCGTTATTTCACGTAATAGGTCAAACGCATGTTGATGCTGGCGCGTTTCTCCTTGGAAGAAGTGTTGAAGGCGCCGCCCCAGGTGTAATCTTCCTCGGAAGAGTTGGGCTTGGTGATCTGGAACACGCCCATGTTGGCGCTCTTGAGGTCACCCAGTTTGGCACCGGCATTCTTGGTGATGGTTTCGGCACGGTTTTTCGCATCTTGCGAAGCTTCCGCCAGCATCTGGATTTTCAGATCCGACAGCTTCGTGTAGTAGTACTCAGGATTGTTGTTGTTGATCATGATGTTCTGGTCGTACAGTTCCGCGATGTCGCGGGTGAGCGCCTCTATTTTTTCGATGTCACGAGACTCTATGCGCACCACCTGTTTGGCTGCATATCCCGTGAAGTTTTCCCGCCAGTGACCGTTATCATCATAATAGTTGTTATAGGTAGGAGATGTTGTAATTTTCTTAAAATCAATCTCTTTATCCGGAATGTTCGCTTTTTTGAGATAAGCTTTCACGATTTCATTCTGCTCCTTCAGCTTACTGTAGGCCTGTTTCATATCCATATCCTTGGCCGAATAATTGAACTCCCAGACGATGAGATCTGAGGTGAAGTCCTTTTCCGCCAAACCGACGATAGAAACCGTTTTCTGCGGCTTTTTGGTTTGATAAAAGGCCACGCCAATGGCTATAGCGGCCAAAAACAACCCGATGCTGGCGATAATTGCAATAGGAACCCATCTGTTTTTCATAACCTTGATAATTTTAAATGTTAATAAATCGGCACGTATAACGTGAGATGAACAATTATATTGTGTCAAATTGAACCTTAAACCTTAAACTATGAACCTTGAACTGTATAGCTTGAAACCTCTCCCATATCACCAACTTCTCCGCCCCAAAAATCCCCACTTTTTTTGATAGTCCCGTATCGTTTTTTTTTATACCTTTGCCGCGCTAAAAATATGGTCAAATTTTATCGTAAATAACGATTAAACAATAAAATAAATCTACAACCAAATTTTATAGTATGGAAAAAATAAAATCATTGGCAGATCTCAAGAAAAAGAGAGAAGAGTTGCAGTCCAAGATTGAATTGCGCGAAGGCGGCGAGAACGTCGAGAACCTCGTGCAAGTCAAGGTGGCTATGGCAACCTGCGGTATCGCTTCCGGCGCAAAACAGACCATGGAAGCCATCATTGAGGAATGCAACAAGCAAAATGTCAAGGCTGTTGTGACTCAGACGGGCTGCATGGGCTACTGCTATGCTGAACCTACCGTCGAAGTTAAGAAACCCGGTCACGACCCCATCGTCTTCGGTCACGTGGACACCAAGAAGGGCCAGGAACTCGTCACCAAATACATCATGCAAGGTGAGATTCTGGAAGGCGTCATCCCGGTAAATTACGAAAAAATCGACAAATAACCAGTAAGGAGGTCAGTTATGGCAAATTATAAATACCACATTCTGCTCTGCGGCGGTACGGGATGTACGGCCTCAGAAAGCCCCAAAATCAGAGAGAATTTTGTTCAAATTCTGAAGGAAAAGAATCTTTCCGACGATGTGCAGGTCGTGACCACCGGTTGCTTCGGCTTCTGCGAGAAAGGCCCCATCGTGAAGATTCTTCCCGATAACACCTTCTACACCCAGGTGAAGCCCGAAGACGCCCTCGAGATCGTCAACGAGCACATCATCAAAGGTAGAAAAGTGCAGCGCCTGCTGTATGAGGACCCCGAGAACAAGGCTCACATCTCCGACTCCAAGCACATGGGTTTCTACAAGAAACAGATGCGTATCGCCCTTCGTAACTGCGGTTTCATCGATCCCGAAAACATCGACGAATACATCGCACGTGATGGTTACAAGGCATTGGCCAGCGTTCTGGAGCAACATGATCCCGCTGCCACCATCGACGTCATCAAGAAGTCCGGTCTTCGCGGCCGCGGCGGCGCCGGTTTCCCCACCGGTTTGAAGTGGGAGCTCTGCGCTAAGAACGCTGCCGACCAGAAATACATCATCTGCAATGCTGACGAGGGTGACCCCGGCGCATTCATGGATCGTTCCATCTTGGAAGGCGACCCGCACTCCATCATCGAGGCTATGGCCATCGGCGGCTTCTGTATCGGCGCCACCATCGGTTTGGTCTATATCCGCGCTGAATACCCGTTAGCTATCCACCGCCTGCAAGTCGCTATCGACCAGGCTCGTGAGTACGGCCTCCTCGGCAAGAACATCTTCGGCACGGACTTCGATTTCGACATCATCCTCCGCTACGGTGCCGGCGCATTCGTTTGCGGTGAGGAGACCGCTCTGATCCACTCCATGGAAGGCCAGCGCGGTGAGCCCACCTTCAAACCCCCGTTCCCGGCCGTTTCGGGTTACATGAAGAAACCCTCTAACGTGAACAACGTCGAGACCTACGCCAACATCCCGGTTATCATCAACAAGGGTTGGGAATGGTTCTCCTCCATCGGCACTGAAAAGTCCAAAGGTACGAAGGTGTTCGCATTGGCCGGCCAAATCAACAACGTCGGTTTGATCGAGGTGCCTATGGGTATCACCCTTCGTGAGGTCATCTACGAAATCGGCGGTGGCATCAAGGGCGGCAAGAAGTTCAAAGCCGTGCAAACCGGCGGTCCTTCCGGTGGCTGCTTGACCGAGAAGTTCCTCGACACCCCGATCGACTACGACAACCTCGTGGCTGCCGGCTCCATGATGGGCTCCGGCGGTATGATCGTCATGGACGAGACCTCCTGCATGGTCTCCGTCGCTAAATTCTACCTTGACTTCACCGTGGAGGAATCCTGCGGTAAGTGCACCCCATGCCGTATCGGTAACAAGCGTCTGAGCGAAATCCTCGACCGCATCACCAAGGGTAACGGCACCATGGAAGACCTCGCCCTGCTGAAGAACCTCAGCCACGTCATCAAAGACACGGCGCTCTGCGGCTTGGGTCAGACCTCCCCGAACCCCGTCTTGTCCACCATCGACAACTTCTGGGATGAGTACGTGGCTCACGTGACCGAGAAGAAATGCCCTGCCGGACAGTGCAAGGCCCTCAAACAGTATGTCATCGACGCTGACAAGTGTAAAGGTTGTACGGCCTGCGCCCGCAACTGCCCCGTCGGCGCCATCAAGGGCACGGTCAAGATGCCTCACGAAATCAACCAGGAACTCTGTATCAAGTGCGGTACATGTATTGAGAAATGTAAATTCGGTGCAATCAGTATTATTTAGTGAAAGGTGAACAATATGGATACAATTAAATTAACAATAGACAATAGAGAAGTTGAAGTGCCGAAAGGTACTACGATTCTTAACGCCGCAAAGCAGATGGGTATCTCCATCCCCACCCTTTGCCACTTTGAATTCAAGGGCATGGATGTCCACAACAGACCTGGTGGATGCCGTCTCTGTGTCGTGGAGGTCGCTGGCCGCCGTAATCTGGCGCCCGCCTGCGTCACCGAATGTATGCCCGACATGGTGGTCCGCACCAACTCGATGCGCGTGATCAACGCCCGCCGCACGGTGCTCGAGCTCATGCTCTCCGACCACCCGAACGACTGTCTGCAATGCGCCAAGAGCGGCAAGTGCGAGCTCCAGGCTCTCGCCATCCGCTTCGGCATCCGCAGCAACCCGTTCGTAGGCCCCGACCACGTTCAGTCCAGCTACCAGATCGAGGTTTCTCCCTCTATCATCCGCGACATGAACAAGTGCGTCATGTGCCGTCGTTGCGAAATGATGTGTAACGAGATGCAGACCGTGGGTGCCCTCTCCGCTATCGAGCGTGGCTTCCCGGCAGTCGTCTCCACCGCCTTCAACCAACACCTCGACCACTCTCCGTGTACGTTCTGCGGACAGTGCGTTGCCGTGTGTCCTGTGGGCGCTCTTACCGAAGTCGATAACACTGCAAAGGTTATCCGCGCCATCGTGGATCCCAGCAAGAAGACGGTTGTCCAAGTGGCTCCCGCCGTGCGTGTGGCTCTCGGTGAGGAATTCGGCATGAAACCCGGTTCCATCGTGACCGGCAAGCTCACCGCCGCCCTCAAGGCCCTCGGTTTCGACTATGTGTTCGACACCGACTGGAGTGCTGACTTGACCATCATGGAAGAGGGTACCGAGCTCCTCGGCCGCCTCAAGAGATTCCTTGGTGGCGACAAGGATGTCAAGCTGCCTATCCTGACCTCCTGCTGCCCGGCATGGGTGAACTTCTTCGAGCACCAGTTCCCGGAACTGAAGGAACTGCCCTCCACCGCGAAATCCCCGCAACAGATGTTCGGCGCCATGGCAAAGACCTATTTCGCCGACAAAATCGGCGTGAAACGCGAAGACATGGTCTGCATCTCTGTGATGCCCTGCCTCGCCAAGAAGTACGAGTGCGGTCGTGACGAGTTCAAGGTGAACGGCAATCCTGATGTCGATTTCTCCATCACCACCCGCGAGCTGGCCGCCCTCATCAAACAGGCCAACATCGACTTCACGAAACTTCCCGAGGAAGAGTTCGACAGCCCGCTCGGCGAATCCACCGGCGCTGCCGTCATCTTCGGCACCACCGGCGGCGTGATCGAGGCTGCTGTGCGTACCGCCTACGAAGTCTATACTGGAAAACAGTGTCCGAAAATCGACTTCGAGGAACTGCGCGGTCTGGAAGGCATCCGTTCCGCCACCATCGACTTCGACGGCCTGCCGATCAACATCGGTATCGCACACGGCTTGAAAAACGCCCGCAAGCTGTTAGAGGACATCAAGGCTGGCAAGTGCAACTTCCACGCCATCGAGATCATGGCCTGCCCTGGCGGCTGTATCGACGGCGGTGGCCAGCCCCTGCACCACGGCAACGGCGACATCATCAAAGCCCGTTGGGAAGCTATCTATCAAGCAGACAAGGAAATGCCGATCCGTAAATCCCACGAGAACCCGTCCATCCAAACTCTCTACAAGGAATTCCTGGGCGAACCGTGCGGTCACAAATCGCATGAACTGCTGCATACCCACTATTTCGACAGACAAACGACCGTTGAAGTGGATTTGAACAAATAATTCTGTTTCAGTATTCATCAATAATTAAAAAAACACCATTATGGATAAGATAATTATCAAAATGAAAAAGGAAGTCAGCGACAAGATTATTGAGATCTGCGACAGATTCAATAATGCTCCTGGCGAATTGATTAACGTTCTGCACCAGACACAGGATTATCTGGGTTACCTTCCCGCTGAGGCTCAAGAGTTGATTGCGGAGAGACTGCACATCCCGACCGCAAAGGTCTATGGCGTTGTCTCTTTCTACTCTTTCTTCACCATGCAACCGAAGGGTAAATATCCGGTTTCTGTGTGTATGGGTACGGCTTGCTACGTGCGTGGCGGCGAAAAGATTCTGGAATCCTTCGAAAAAGAACTGGGCATCATGCCTGGTGAAACGGACAAGGACGGCCTCTTCTCCCTCACCTCGCTTCGCTGCGTCGGCGCCTGCGGTCTGGCCCCCGTGGCTTTGGTTAACGGCAGAGTCTATGGCCGTCTCGCCCCCGCGAATGTGAAAAACATCGTGAACGAGTACAGAGACATGGAAAAATAATCCGTGGATCGTATGATATGAGAAAAAGGCGTCGCGATTGCGACGCCTTTTTTATGATTGTTTAATAGTGCAGGATCTTGTGGATAAAAAACACTGTGAAATTATTTCTCGATCAGCCCTTTATGGTTTGTCAGGATGCTTTTCGCGGTACCCTTCTTGTTGGAGAACTCGAACATGGACATCGCGTACCAGCCCTCATAGTCAGGTGCCCAATAGCGGATGCCGGCCATGCCGTTGGACTTGCCCCACTTTATTACGTCAGCGTAAATGTTGGCCTGTCCCTGCTGGTCGTGCTTGTAGCCCTTTACCTTCTTGTTCCACCCGGCGAAAGGACCGTCCATCTTGCCCGATGGGTAGGAGAACTCGCCGATGAAAACGTTAAGACCGCACTTCTTGTTGATTTTCTTAACCGTTTTCTTGAGAAGTCCTTTCTTGCTCAAGGCCATGGACGGGGCACTGGGATAGTAGCTGATACCCGCAGTTTCCATCTCATAGCCGTTGTCCTTCATGAAGTTGAAGAACTTCGCGGTGCATCCAGCTGGGAAGACCACGGTGGCCACATGCGTTGAGAATTTGACATTGGAATCGTCAATGCCTAATTTGGCGTATGCGCTTAATATTCCCCTCTTCACGGCGGCGTATGCCTTGGCATCGTGCTTCCAGACATGCTTCTTCAGCCAGCCACGTGCGAACACAGGGGCCAAATATTTCTTGAGCGTTCCGGCTTTCTCAAGTTTCGGATCCACAGCGGTTTTCAGTCCCATGCTGATGCCAGCGAAACCGAAATTGGCCTCGTTGCCAAGATTCCAGTTGTTCACGGTGCAACCTGTACTGAGAATCGCCTCGCCCACAAAAGCGCCGTAAGCTTCCAGCACGGTGCAGATTTCATCGAGGGTCAGTTCCTCCCACTTTTTCCCATTCATCAGGAAGTTGAACTCTGGATACTCTTCGAAGCGCGGCGCCTGCTGCTTGTCCATGTCCATGTAGGTGTAGGCGCACATGATTTCCGGATTGATGGGGATGTTCAATGCTGCCGCAATCTCACAAAGATGTATTCCTTGGTCGAACGTGTGGACGTTGGCATTTTCGTCAGGTTGCCCGTCGGTGACATCCTCAGCGGTCTTGTGGCGTTTGGTCGCGATACGGACGTACATCTCCGTAGAACCGAGCTCGCGGTAGATATTCTGCAACTCCTCCGGGGTCGAGGCGGTCTTGTCCCCAACAACAAATGAGTATCCTTTCTCGAACTGGTTCAAAGAGAAGGGACTCAACGAAAGCGCAACGCGGAAATCCTCGGATTTCTTTTCAGCAGGGGCTCCCTTGTACGGAATGGCGAACTGCAAAGTGAAATTCTCCGAAACGCCTTGCTCTTGCTTGATGTGACGACTCTCCATCTCTACACCGTCGATGGTGGCATAGCCCACGTATTCCATCAGATTGTTGGCGAAAGATTGGCCGTTAGATTTGGGTTGCGGAGACGCAAAATTTTGCGTCTCTACCACACCCTGATTTTCGATTCTGTTGGCACTTCCCCCGCCGTTGCACACCATCTTGATGGACGATGTTTTCCCGTTCTGGATGGCGGTCATGATGTAGATACCGGATTGGGTGAGGGTGATGCGGAATTGGTGGATGCCGGGTTGTAGGGGCGAATAATTATTCGCCCCTGCAACCACACGACCGTTCATGTCAGTGACGGTCAAGGTCACATCACCGATTTCCGCTACGGTGAGCTGAATCTCGGTGGTGGCGTTGAAGGGGTTCGGGTTGTTCTGCGACAATTGTAGAGACGCAATGCGTTGCGTTTCTACATCACCGATGCCAGTGATACCGTTCTGCATGGTGGATTCCATCATTAGAGCAGTGTCAGGCCAGAACAGGGTCTGCTGCCATCCTTTCGTGAGGTTGGTGACGACCACGCGGTTCAGCTGTACATAACGGCTGTCGGCATCACGCCCCGTGAAGGTGACTGTTTGCGCCGCAGCAAAGAAGCACAACAATGCTAACATCGAAAAAGTAAAAAGTTTTTTCATATTTTATGGATTTATAATAATCGTAAACATAAAAGAGCACAATCTTTCAACTTTGCAACCGCAAAAATACCATATTTTTAAATAAACAACATTGTCACTTGAGTTTGAATTATTGTTCTATTTTACACATTGTGATTTTTAGTATTTTTGCTGCGAGTATTTGAAAATACGTATAAGTCATACAATTAACAAATTCAACGTATCTATTCTATGCTTTATGACTGAAACAAGCCATTTTCACGAACTCCCTATTTTGCGGGATATTGACAACATCACTAGCAGGACATGCCTCGGTGACGACTTGCAACTGACCGTTATCGATGGGACAACAACACTCCTTTCTGATTATTTCCAGACAGCAGTTTATGCCCTTAACCTGCATGTTCAAGGAAGGATTACCGCCAATATCAACCATCAGTTCTATGAGATCGAGGCCCCATGTTTCTCCTCCATACTGATTAACCAGCCCATTCAGGTAATAGAGTCAAGCAAAGACTATTTCCAATATGTGTTGAGTTTCTCACCGAAATTCGGCGAAGATCTCCACTTAAACTTGTCAGGAGATGCTCATATCCGGGCGTATATGCGCCCCGTTTTTCCTCTGACGGAACAGCAGATGCAGGTCACCATGCACTATCTTAAGCTGCTGCACGAGGTTATGCTGACACCCGATGTGAGCAACGCCCGTGAGGTGGCGCTCGACCTTGTGCGCTCGATGACCTATTTTGTTTACGGTTTGTACAACAAATCTTTCTCCAAACTTCACACGCTCTCCCGTCCGGAAGAGCTGGCTGGGCGTTTCCTCGCCTTGGTTGAAGTACATTGCCGCGAACATCATTCCATCGAATGGTACGCCAATGAGATGTGCTTTACGCCCAAGTATATCGCAAACGTGGTGAAACAGGTCACTGGCAGGAGCGCAGGTGAGTGCATCACTTACAATCTCATCCGCCATGCGAAATCGCTGTTGCTCAGCACAACCCTTCCAATACAACAGATCTCCGACCGCCTCGGCTTCCGCAACCAAAGCCACTTCGGCACTTTTTTCCGCCGGGAAGTTGGAGTGAGCCCGAAAACGTTCCGAAATGAGAGATTGTAGAGACGTGCCTTGGCGCATCTCCACTGTGGACATTGTCTCAAAAAAAATATCGAAATGTGGGGTGTTATTAAAAAAAAGTGTATTTTTGCCGTGAGGTTGGAAGCGATTCCAACTGACGATTCTACGGATTCGTCGCGCACTGGGTCAATGTTTTTTACATTGGCCTTCAGTTTTATATAGGGATCGCAATTTTGTACCTCTCTTCACCCATAATTCCTGAACAATACCTACTGTAATTCTACTGGCAATAGACCGTAACATATAACCATCGGTTAGTCCGCAATCTTCAACAATGATTCTATTTGATTGCTTTGAGCCGTGATTGCACATGTTACGAAACGATCTTTGTGGATTTTTTCCGGAGTACCCCTCGTGTTCATACCAGATGCCGTCAACCATAAAATCGG
The DNA here is from genome assembly GCA_017394765.1 of Bacteroidales bacterium. Next base: position 123,868 of record JAFPXF010000002.1, read on the forward strand.
GACACTTGCCGTAATAAGCTGTTCCCTTTAAGCTGCCGTAAATGATGTCGTATGCTGGATTTTTGTACGGAACATCCATTTTAGGGGTCATCACTACTGTTTTACCGCGTTGCGCGAACCACACTGCACAGTCCAGAACTCTTTGGAAGTCCGCTGTTGTCCGGTCTATCGCATTGTAAACCAAAATCTTGCCATTGTTTTCAAAACGAGCGAATTCATCAATTGAGAGATCTGTAGTATGTTTCCTCGTCATCCGATTCAAAATAGTGATAGTTTCAAAACGGCGGCAAAGATAATAATTATTCTAACATGTTAATAATCAAATAGATATTAAGAATTATTTGTTAAAATTAACGGCACCTGAAAATGTAGAAACGTGTCATTAGCGCGTCTCTACAGGTGCCTCTGCAAGAACGCAGTTGCCTCCATAGCCGTTCAAAACCGGGTGCCTTTTTTTTATGGCAAGATTTTTGTATCTTTGCCACTTTATTTTGAAAAAAACTAAATAGGCATATATGGCAAATTTTTTAACGAAACTGTTTGGTACAAAGGCAGATAGAGATATGAAAGAACTGCAGCCACTCTTGAAGAAAACATTGGCTGCGTATGAAACAATCAAAGATCTCCCTATCGACGACTTACGACACAAAACTGAAGAATTCCGTGATAAAATCCGTACTGCAACGCAGAAGGAGGAAGACCAAGTGGCGGAACTGCGCCATTATCTGGAAGAGAACTATGACATCCCCGTGCAGGAAAAGGAGGATAAATACAAAGAAATTGAGAAATTAGAGGATAAGATCTACGCCACCACGCAGGACATCCTCAACGACATACTGCCGGAGGCCTTCTCCGTGATGAAGGAGACTGCCCGCCGCTTCAAGGAGAACGAGACCATCACCGTGACGGCCACGCAACACGACCGCGACTTGGCCGCTAAGCGCGAATGCATCACCATCGACGGAGACAAAGCCATCTACCAGAACCGCTGGATGGCCGGCGGCAACATGATTCAATGGGACATGTGCCATTATGACGTGCAGCTCATCGGCGGTATCGTGCTCCACCAAGGTAAAATCGCCGAGATGGCCACTGGTGAGGGTAAAACCCTCGTCGCTACCCTGCCCGTCTATCTGAACGCACTGCCGGGAAAAGGCGTCCACGTGGTCACCGTCAACGACTACTTGGCCAAACGTGACTCCGAGTGGATGGGTCTGCTCTACGAATTCCTCGGCCTCACCGTGGATTGCATCGACAAGCACGAGCCCAACTCCGACGACCGTCGCCGCGCTTACAACGCTGACATCACCTACGGTACCAACAATGAATTCGGTTTCGACTACCTGCGTGACAACATGGCCCGCAACATCGGCGAGCTGGTGCAACGCCCGCACAACTACGCCATCGTCGATGAGGTGGACTCCGTGTTGATTGACGACGCCCGTACCCCGTTGATTATTTCCGGTCCCACGCCCAAAGGCGACCAACAGGCCTTCGACCAGTACAAGCCCATCGTGCAAAAGCTGTATGAGGCACAGCGCACTTACGTGGCGCAAATCCTCACGCAGGCCAAGAAGATGCTGGCCGAGAACCCTGATCCGAAACCACAGGACGAAAGCGCCATGCTGCTGCTCCGCGCCCACCGCGGTCTGCCGAAGAACAAGGCGCTCATCAAGTTCCTGAGCGAGCCCGGCATGAAACAGGTGCTGCAACGCACGGAATCTTTCTTCATGCAGGACCAGAACCGCAATATGCACCTCATCGATGATGAACTCTATTTCGTAATCGAAGAGAAGCTCAACACGGTCGATATTATGGACAAAGGTATTGATCTCATCAGCAAGGATGCCGACGAGGCCAAGATGTTCATCATGCCCGATGTGGGTGCCCAAATCGCCGAACTGGAGAAGGAAAACCTCACTTCTGACGAAAAGCTGGCCCGCAAGGAGGAAATCTATAACAACTACGCTGTCGCTTCCGACCGTATCCACACTGTCCACCAGCTGCTGAAAGCCTTCACCATGTTCGACAAAGATGTGGAATACGTCATCATCGACAACAAGGTGAAGATTGTGGATGAGCAGACTGGCCGTATCATGGAGGGCCGCCGCTACTCCGACGGTTTGCACCAAGCTATCGAGGCAAAGGAAAATGTGAAGGTGGAGGCTGCCACACAGACGTATGCCACCATCACCCTGCAGAACTACTTCCGCATGTACAAGAAGCTGGCCGGCATGACCGGTACCGCTGAAACGGAGGCAGGCGAGTTCTGGAACATCTACAAACTCGATGTCGTGGTGATTCCGACCAACAAGCCTGTTATCCGTGTGGATGCTGATGACCTGGTCTATAAGACCAAACGTGAGAAATATGCTGCCGTAGTGGATGAGATTTTGCGTTTGCACGAAATGGGCAGACCCGTATTGGTGGGTACCACCTCAGTCGAAATTTCCGAATTGCTGTCCAACATCTTGACCCGCAGACATATCGAACATAATGTCTTAAACGCCAAGCTCCACAAGAAGGAGGCTGACATTGTGGCAGAAGCCGGTCGTGAAGGCACCGTCACCATCGCCACCAACATGGCCGGTCGTGGTACCGATATTAAGCTGACGCCGGAAGTGCGTGAGAAAGGCGGTTTGGCCATCATCGGCACGGAACGCCACGACTCCCGCCGTGTGGACCGCCAGCTGCGCGGTCGTGCCGGCCGTCAGGGCGACCCCGGTAGTTCCCAATTCTTCGTCTCCTTGGAGGACGACCTCATGCGTCTGTTCGGCTCCGACCGTATCGCGAAAGTCATGGACAGCATGGGCCACCAGGACGGTGATGTGATCCAGCACAGCATGATTTCCAAATCTATCGAGCGCGCCCAGAAGAAGGTCGAGGAGAACAACTTCGGCATCCGTAAACGTCTGTTGGAATACGACGACGTGATGAACAAGCAGCGTTCCACGATTTACCGCAAACGTCGCAACGCCCTCTTCGGCGACCGTTTGGCCATCGATATTTCCCAAATGGTGCATGACGTATGCGAGACACTCGTGGCCGATGCTTGGGAGGCGAAAGATTTCGAATACTTCAAGATGTCCATGATCCGCACTTTTGGCTGCGAATCGCCATTTGAAGAACAATATTTCCTGCAAGAGCGTCAAAGTACGCTGGTGGAGAAGCTATACCCTGTTGTTTATGACCATTATAAAGCCAAATTGCAGAAGATTGCCGAGCAGGCCTATCCGGTCATTGAGCGCGTCTATCTGGAACATGGCGACCGTTTCCAGAACATCGCCATCCCCTTCACCGATGGCAAGAAGACCATCAACATTGTGGCGCCGTTGAAGAAATGCTACGAAACCCAAGGTCGTGAGGTGGGCCTCTCCTTCGAGAAAGGCATCACCCTCGCCGTCATTGACAACGCCTGGAAGGAGCACCTCCGCGCCATGGACGACCTCAAGGAGAGCGTGCAGAACGCTTCCTATGAGCAGAAAGATCCCCTGTTGATTTACAAACTCGAATCCTTCAACCTCTTCGACCAGTTGCTTGTCCGCATCAGCGAGGAAATCGTCACCTTCCTGAATATCGGCAAGTTACCCATTGCCGAAGAGACTGAGCTGAAGGAAGCGAAGCTTCCCGAATCGGACGCCAAGAAGCTACAGACCGGTCGGCAGGAGATGCGCGGCCGCCAGGTGGCTCCCGGAAAACCCGCCAACGAACCAATCCGCGCCGAAAAGAAGGTCGGCAGAAACGATCCCTGCCCGTGCGGTAGCGGCAAGAAATACAAAAACTGCCACGGAAGATTCGATTCGGCTGAATAATGAAACGCGTCATCCTCTCGGTTACCGAAGATCTCTACACCGACCAACGGATGGACAAAATGTCCCTTTTTCTTCACAAAAAGGGCTTTGATGTCACACTCGTTGGCCGCTGCTATGGCGATTCCCCGAAATTGACGCCACGACCGTATAAAACCAAACGACTGCGACTGCTTTTCCGGCGCGGCGTCCTTTTCTACGCGGAATATCAATTCCGTCTGCTGCTTTATCTGCTTTTCAAAAAATGTGATTTGTTGGTAGCGAACGATTTAGACACTTTACTACCCAATTATTTGGTTAGTAAATGGCGGAAGAAAGAGTTGGTATATGACAGCCACGAATATTTCTGCGGAGAGCTTTCAGTGGTCAGCAAACCTATATCCTACAAAGTGTGGCATGGCATCGAAAAGCGTTGTTTCCCAAAGCTGAAAACGGTCATCACCGTAAGCCAATCCATTGTGGATCAGTATGAAAAGGAATATGGAATCCGCCCTTATCTGGTGCGGAACATCCCGCCTGCAAACTCTTTTTCAGTTACCGCCACGCGCAAATCATTGCAAATGCCGGAAGATAAGACGGTTCTGTTGTTACAGGGCGCTGGCATCAACGAAGGGCGCGGTGGAGAGGAAATCGTCCTATCTATGCAATATCTTCCTGATTATCACCTGTTTATTGTTGGCGAAGGAACGGTGTTACCGCAACTGAAAGAGATGACGAAGCAAATGCAATTACAAGATCGAATTACTTTTGTTCCTCGGCAAACGCCCGAAAATCTCTTTAACTACACCTCTTTGGCAGACATCGGCATGGCCATCGACACTGACCAAAGCGCAAACCTTCGCTTCAGCCTTCCGAACAAGATTTTCGAGTACATCAAAGCCGGAACGCCGATGGTTGTTTCCAACTTGGTGGAGCGGGCAAATATCGTGAAAACGTATGATGTCGGGGAGATTGCCTCAACCGTCACACCTGAATCCATCGCAGAAGCCATCAAAAAGCTGGCCCTTCCGGAACGGCTTTCCCAATGTCGCGAGAACTGCAAAACCGCCGCCCAAGAGTTGACTTGGGAAAACGAAGAGAAGGTTTTGGAAGAGATTTACGGCCGATTCGGCTATTAGCTTTTGGCTATAGCTTTTGACCAAAATGCCAAAAGTTAAAAGCCGTTTTCTAACATTTACTGTTTCTTTGAAAACTTCACTTTCCGCATCACAATCAGCAGTGTGCCCATCAGTGCGATGAGCAGCAACGGAATGCCGATGTTGAGAGCAGCCAGCAAAACTTTGTGATTACGGACTTTTTCGCTGCTCAGCGAACCAATTTTGAAGTTCTTGGCTCGAAGTTGTAGCAAATCGTCATCCGCACACAAATAGTTGACACAGTTCACAATAAATTCTGTATTATCGAAAGTCTGGCGGGTGTAGATATCATAACCGGCCGGATAGGGCTGGTTGCGTTTGCTGTCGAAAGGATTGCGGATGATGTCGCCGTCGGAAACGAAAATCTGGCGGGTATATTCACTATGGTCGCGGTAATCCAATTCCTTGATAGTGTCGAATTCAACAGGTAAAATCCCTTTGAATGCAGACTGGAAGTTACCCTCCACCAACACAGCTATCGGAACATTTCGATAAGAGTATTCCTGAAGGTTCGGCTTCACCAATCCCACCCGCAAGGTCACGATGGAAGGTGTCGGCACCACCTTAGTGCGCTCCGAAGTGGTCATTAGCACCGTCTTGGTAAGGTCGGCGTTGTTTCCCACTAAATCAATACTGCCCGCAAAATCAGACTTGACATCTTTCAGGTTCCGGACGATCGGGTGGTTGCCAAAATTCACGACATCAAGACAATACGGGAAGACCATGAACTTGTATTGCGGCTGGTCACCGATGATGCTCACTTGCTGAGGCACCGGCAGACAACTCAGATCCTGAATCAAGTCTGTGTTAAAACGCACACCGTATGTAAAGAACAAATCGTTGATATACAACGCTCTCGGGGTAGCGAAGAACTCTGGCGCGGCCCGCAGGCTGTCCAAAGAAGCGGTGGTATTGTCGATGAGCCACAACACTTTGCCACCGCGCATAATGAACTGGTCGATAACGTATTTATCGTACTCCTTGAATGGTTGGGTGGGTTGCGCCACAATCAGGACATCGTATTTGTTGTCGCCGAGGACCAAATTCCCAGAGACTGTGTCATCAATGGAAATGTTGCGCAAGGCGTTGATCTTGCCGTCCAGCGTGATGCGGGTGACGTTATAGAACCGCTGCAACTGCATAGCTGTCCAACAGGTATTCCAAAAGTCCAGCTCGCCATGACCGTCAAGATAGGCCACTTTCGGTTTCTCCGTCTTCAAAAGGCGGCGCACGGGAGCCACCAAGTTGTATTCCAGCTCTTCGTTGGAGTACTTCAGCCAGTCGGCACCGGAAGGATCGGCCACCACCACTTTGGCGGGATACTCGCGGTTTCGGTAAGAGACGATGGCTCCGGGAATGACCACGTGCGTGGAATATCCGCCCGCATCCTCACGGCTGATGGGAATCGGCTCCAATCCTTTCTTTACAAACTCGCCCAAAATGCCGTTTATCTCTTCATTCGTCTTGCCCTCTATCGGGTCGATAAACTCATAATAGACGTTTTTGGAATAGCTGCGGAAGGTCTGCAACATCTGCTCCACCTGCTTCGCAAACAGCTGATAGTCTGCGGGTTGATCTTTCCCTTTAAGATAGACACGGAAATAAACTCGATCCTCCAGATTCTTCAGCATCTCAATAGTGCTCTTCGACAATGAATGACGTTTATCTTTCGTCAAATCAATGCGATAAAAGAAAAACGAAGAAAGAATATTCACCACGACGACAATCCCGATGACGGCTAAAAGCCCAAGGAGAGTGCGTCTCTTGAATTGCTTGCTTTGTATATTGATGTTTTTGCCCATAATGTTCCGATTTACCATTTACGACTCAATAAAACCAAACGGGTGGCATACAGAAAAATGAAAATAACACTACAGAAGTAGAAAACATCGCGGGTGTCGATAACGCCTTGGCTGATAGAAGCATAATGATGTTCAATGCCCAAGGTCTTCAAGTAGTAGCCGAAATTCCCAAGCGCCTCGAAGGAGTAGATAAACGCAAATGCGAAGGAGAGAATAAAGCAGAGCAGAGCAGCAATGATAAATGCCACGATCTGGTTATTAGTAAGACTGGAGGAAAACAGTCCGATGGCAATGAAGGAGGCACCGAGGAAAAGCAGACCGAGGTAAGAGCCCCAAGTGCTGCCCATGTCCAGGTTACCCACGGGATTGCCTATCCAATAGACCGTTATCACATAAACTAATGTTGGCAGGAGGGCAATGACCAGCAGCGTGAGGCAGGCGAGGAACTTCGCCCACACGATTTGCATGTCTGTTAAGGGGAGGGTAAGCAGGAAATCCATGGTGCCCGTGCGCTTCTCCTCCGCGAAAGAACGCATCGTGATGGCCGGCACCAAGAAGAGGAACAGGAACTGCGAGAGATTGAAAAGTCCCTGCAAATCAGCCAACCCTGATTCCAACACGTTATTCACATTCGGGAAAACCCAAATAAACAAACCGGAGACAATCAGAAAGACCCCGATGAAAATGTAACCGATAATCGAGCTTAAAAAAGCCTTTAATTCTTTGATATACAGACTAAACATACTTATCAAAAAAATTTGGCAAATGTACACAAATTACGAATACACACGGACAAATGAAATTGCCGCTGTAGATACGTTTCCTGAAACGTCTCTACAAACAAAAAAGCCCCGAAAATTTCGGGGCTTGTGGTGCTGACGGGAATTGAACCAGTGACACACGGATTTTCAGTCCGTTGCTCTACCAACTGAGCTACAGCACCATCGTTGGTTTGAGGCTGCAAATATACACTTTTTTCCTATACTCGGATATTTTTTGAGATTTTTTTATAAATTTTTGATATACAATTGTTTAAATCATACATTTGTCCATTTATTTCCAGAATTTTGACACTGGAAATGAATTTCTTAGCGAAAAAATTGAATCAAAATCGCAAGAATGAATCAAAATTTCTTCGCGATTCGTCACGGTTTGGGCTTCGATTTCACCATGTGGATTGATGATGGCACAACCACCAGCATAGTCCCGCTGATAGCCGTCGGTGCCCACCCGGTTCACCACGATGGCGTATGACTGGTTCTCAATAGCCCGCGCCTGCGCCAACGTGAGCAACTCACTTTCCCTAGGCGCCGGGAAATTGGCCGTATAAACCAAACAGTCATAATCAAAAACCCCGTTGCTTACCTGGTTGCGACTCCATTCCGGGAAGCGGACATCGAAGCAGATAAGTGGTAAGAACTTATAACCCAACGTATTGACAATTGTTTTTTCCGTTCCAGGAGTAAAAAACTCCTCTTCTCCCATAAACAGGTGGTGTTTTTGGTAACTGCCTAGGATACGATCCCGGGAAAACCACACCAACTTGTTATATAACAATCCGTTGTATTTGATTGGAAGGGTCGCCACCACATCACATTGGAACTTGTTCGCAATCATGTACAGGAAAAAGATGCTGTCACCGTTGTCCGGTTCCGCATCCATAAGAATGTCGGGGGAGAAACCGCAATGAAACATTTCCGGAAAAACCAGCAGATGCACCGGTTCCTGAATGGCACTCTCCAACCACGACATATAATGAGCCAGATTCCCCTTTTTGTTGTAGGGCTTTATATCCGCTTGAACCAATCCTATTGTAATCATACTATCCAATCTTAATAATCACCTTATCCCCCGGCTCCAAATCCGCCAACACAGCCACGTCAGACTGATATGAGGCAATTTCAATCAATCCTAACGAATTGCTACACAGAAACATTTCTTCTTCCGACACATTATAATCGTCAAAATATTTCGTGACCGTCCACGTCCCTTTTGACAAAATAGTCGCCGTAAACGGTTTACCCTGCGCTCCATTCGCAAACATGCGAACAGGAATATCGGTTATGGCATTATTGAAAGCATCAATATAGAGAATATGCCCCTCAATTTGCTGATCAGAAGCCGAATAATCAGGTTGCTCTACAAACATCCGCTTGAACGAAGCATACTCTTTTGTCTTCTGCTCTAATGTGCCTTCCTTAATCGCCTTAATCAGCGAAATCATCTGGTTTATTGTATTCTCATGATTGTCAGACAATTGTAACCCTTTTATCGGATAAGAGTGTCCGAACATCAGATGAAAAACTCCATTGTCCTCTCCGATAAAAAAATGCCCGTCATGGCATAAAAGCACAGGGGCGAAAGTGGAGTCCAATGACATATTCGTCATCATTAAATGAATGGAACCCTCTGGAAATGAAGAATATCCAGTTTGCATCAGCAGGGCGGTTTGGATAATGTTGAACTTGTCCACATAATGGGTGATGTCTATGATTTGCGCGGCAGGTAACGCCTGCAGGATCCTGCCTTTGAGCATCGCCACATAGGGATCGCGCAAACGCCAGTCACTTAAAAGAGTAATTATCTGGTTCATAGAATTTTGGCAATACAGTTAAGAAAATGCAAAGGTAGAAAAATTTAGGCAATAGGCAATAGTGATTAGTTAAGTAGAGACGTTTCATGAAACGTCTCTACAATTTCAAGTATAAACGCATCCCCCGCAACAGTCTTCGCGGGCGCCCGTCACGCTGCACAGACAGTTATTCTCTTCGTTCAGTCTGAGCAATCCTAAAAAGGCAAAAATCAAGGCCTCTTTGTAATCGACAATAAGAGTATCTGGCACGACAATCTTTAATGATTCTCTTTGATTCTGAATTTGTTGAATAAGAAAATGATGATGCGCGCCGCCGCCAGTGATGAGCAATGTCAGAGCCGTTTCAGGAACATTCGCGACAATCTCTTCGGCAATGTGCTCCACTACCGTTCGAGCAACATCGGCAACAGCATTATTGTCTAAGAACTGCTCCAAAACAGGGTAAAAAGCATTTTCAAACCACTCTTTTCCTAAAGATTTTGGAGGTTTTTGATGATAATATCCCAAATTGTTCAGCTTTTGAAGCAGTTCGGGAAGAATTTGACCGCTTTGTGAAAGCTGACCGTCTTTGTCGTAAGGCAAACCCACAAGATTGGCCAACTTGTTCAATGCCATGTTACAAGGTGAAATATCGTAAGCAATACGCTTATTGTCAACACGATACGAAACATTGGAAAAGCCGCCCAAATTCAGACAAGCATCGTATTCACCGAAAAGCAGTTCGTCGCCAATGGGCACTAACGGCGCGCCCTGACCGCCCAATGCCACGTCTTTGGTACGAAAATCGCAAACAGTCAAAATTTTAGTCTGTGCAGCCAATATTGCCCCGTTGCCAATCTGCGTGGTCAAGCCGATTTCAGGTTGGTGGAAAACAGTGTGCCCGTGCGAGGCAATGAAATCCGGTCGCGAACCGTCACCCAACCAGTCATTAATGGCTTTCGCGAAAATCACCGCTATATCGTTGTTTAGCTTAACGTACTCTAAAGCAGAAAGTTTCTGTGCATTGGACAACCGTTGACGGAAATCATCGGGATAGGGAACCGTCACCGCTTTTTCGATGCGGTAATCCCATTTGCCATCTTCCTTCCGAGAAAAGTGGCACCATGCCAAATCGATGCCGTCCAACGAGGTGCCGGACATGACACCAATGCCGTCCCATTCGTTCTTCATGCTTCAAGAATTGCAGTTAACTTGTTGAGGTGCATACTGTTGGAGCCTTTGATCAAGATCATGGCATTTTCCAACGGATGTTTTGTAAAATAGTCGTTTGCCCCTTCCACATCCACGAAGTTGTTTTTCTTCACCACCTTGCCAAATTCTGTGCCCACAAAATATCCTTCAATATGCAGATTTTCAACCAATTGTGAAATTTCTGCATGGGCTTCCACACTCAAATCGCCAAGTTCCCGCATGTCTCCCAACACCGCCACCTTACGTGGATGATCCAACTGCGCCAGATTCTTCAGCGCGGCCGTCATGCTCGTCAGGTTGGCGTTATAATAGTCGGAAATGATGACGTTGCTACCGATGCGGTTCACCTGCGAACGATGGTTAGATGGTACATAATCGCCTAATGCTTTAGCTATTACATCATCAGAAATGTGGAAGTAACGGCCCACTGCCGCCGCCGCCATGAAGTTCCAGATGTTGTAGCTTCCCGTCAGATGCGTGTCCACCTCATCCTCTCCAATGCGAATCCGCAAATAAGGATTCATCGACACTATCTGTTTTTCAGCATCCTTCCCGTAAAAGACAATCTTGTCATGGGTCAGATTTTGCCGCAAAACCTCATCTGTCTCATTGACAAACAGCGTCCCTTTGTTAGCTATAACATGCTCATACAATGCTTTTTTCGTCTTGATGATATTCTCTTTGGAGCCGAAACCTTCGATGTGCGCCACCCCGATGTTGGTGATGAGACCGAAGGTGGGTTCGGCGATCTTGCAAAGGTCATCGATTTCCCCGACATGGTTCGCACCCATCTCCACGATGGCCATCTCATCCGTCGGCTTGATGGAGAGCAGTGTCAGCGGTACCCCGATGTGATTGTTAAGGTTCCCCTTCGTGCAAGCGGTCTTATAAGTGGTTGACAACACGGCGTTTATCAATTCCTTCGTGGTGGTCTTGCCGTTCGTGCCCGTGATACCGATGAAGGGCATTTTCAGCTGCTGACGGTGATAGTGCGCTAACTGCTGCAGTGTTTTCAGCGCGTCATCCACCACGATAGCGCGGGGATTATCCTGCAAATCGCGGTTCTCGGTGATGACATATTTGGCGCCTTGCTCCAGTACCTCGGCGGCGAACTTGTTCCCGTCGAAGTTGGCTCCTTTCAAGCACACGAAGAGGCAGTCTGGCACCAGATTGCGGCTATCGGTGCAGACACCTGAGGTTTGTTGGTATTTTTCGTATATTTTTTCCATAGTGGTTTTGGTTTCTTTCTTAAGCTCACTGCGTTCGCCTTCTGTATTCCCAGGGCTCTCTGCGTTCGCCCTGGGTTAATATGGGTAGGGCTTTCAGCCCTTTTTGGACTTGGGCTTTTTCGATTTGGTAGTTTATGGATAGTATGTTCGTTCTTCGTTTGAATCTTGCCGGTTTCATATATGGTCCTTCGACCGTTATTTATTGCCTGTTACCTATTGCCTGTTGCCTGTTGCCTATTGCCTATCTCCTTATACTTGATGTGCAACAGGTCCTGTTCCACGGCAATCTTATCGATGACCTTTTTGAGGATGACCTCCAGTTCGCTGTTTTCGGTGTAGTCGGCGGGGCCGATGTAGTCAGCGCGTTTCTGTCGGATGAGGTTTATGCATTTCTCTTTCGCGCTCACGGGGCGCTCGGGAGTGGGCACCGAGTTGGGATTATAGACAGCGATGGTGGTGCCGCCGTAGAGGTTGACCATCTTCATGGCGGGCACATCGGTTTCCCCATCGCCGATGTAGATGAAGTTGGAAAACGGAACAGCGCGCTCGTCTTCGGGCATTGACTTGTTAATCAGGGTATTGTCGTAGGAGTTGTAGATGCCCTTGTTAATACGGAAAAGGAATTGCGTCTTGTTGGTGTAGTTCACGCCGAGGGCGGGCCAGCAGGCACTTCCGTTCTCATCATATTGGAAACCAGAGGCATAGATGGTCTTGAAATGCTTGGCAATGCGCGTTCCTTTCACGATTTCGCGCAGTCCGGAGGAAATGATGAAATGTTCCAGATGCAAATTCAGGGAAGCGGCGTAGTCATTGATGCGTTCGAAATAGGTTTCCACACCTTCGAAAAAGGTGATTTTCTCCCCATATTTCATAAACGTAGCTTCGCGAATATCAAGGTTTTGCTCTTTGGCTTTAATCAGCATCAGGTGCATATAGGCAAGCACCTCGTCCATATCGTGCCGTTTGGCCATCTCATTGGCCTCCTGCCAGAACTCGCCTTTGTCCATGTTAAGATCAGGGATAAAGTTGTACTCCTGCATGTTCCCCGGCGCGAGCGTCCCATCGAAGTCGTAGGCAATGGCCACATTTCTGTTTTCTGTAATCATCTTTGTATTAGAAAGTTATTGGTTTTGTCTTTTATTTGTTTATTTTGGCAAAGATAGTAATTATTACTTTAAATAGTGATTAGTGAACAGTGAACAGTAATTTGTCATTAATCTAAATTTCATCGCTTCATCGTCTCATCGCTTCATCGTCTCATCGTCTCATCGCAAAAAAGGCGCAGCCTCAAAGACCACGCCTTTATTCTATAAATGTAATGTTGTTGTTTCTAACTTATTTCACCAACTGTTTGAAACGGTCGGAGTGGCGGTAGCGTTTGAATTCTGCATCACGCTTGGCCGTCTTCTTCAGAGAAGGATCCAAATTAAGGGCGGTGGTGAGGTTGCTATAAACACCTTCCTCCACTTTCATACGGGCGGAGAGTACTGCTTTCAGGTAGGCGGTCTTGGCATCCACCTCATCGATGCAGTCAAGGGTGGCCTTGGCAGCGTTGTAGTCTTTTTGCAGCAGCTGCACCAATGCGGTGTTGTAATCGCAGCTCTTGCCACCCATCAGTTGGGCCGCTCTGGTATAGTCACCGTTGAGGATGCTGAGTGCACCGGTGTTGTAGTTCTGGTTCACCGGTTGCACGGAAGCGTTGGCAGATGCCTCGAAGTTGGCTTGCGCGGCAGCAAGATCACCACTCAAATAATCGGCAATAGCCATGTTGTTGAGGATAATACCATTGTTCGGGGAAAGCGCCGCAGCCTTCTGCAAGTAGTTGAGCGCCTCTTCCAGACTGGATTCGTTGCCGTTTTGGTAATATTCATTCAGCTTCATAGCACCGAGATTGTTGTACGCACGCCAATCGTTCTCAGTTTTCTTATTGTTAATCAACGCTTTGTAGATGCTTTCTTTCGTAGCCATATCCGTGGCGACAGAAGCAGCATAGAGACGCTCATTGATGGAGAAGTCGTTCGGGTTGGATTGCACGAAACGGACGAGGTCAGCATCGGTATAGGTGTCATGCTTCTTGCAGATCATCTGGATTTCGGCGCGGCGCAGCGGAGGCAGAATAGCATCGGCGATTTCGGGATAAATGTCCGTCATTTCACGGATCTTCTGCTCGCGCATGTCGTTATTGGACTGTGAGCGCACCACGTTGAGAATCTGATTCTTCTGACGAATGTTGGAGTTCTCGATAGCAGCTTCAAAGCCGTCCCAGTCCTCACCTTTGGCATTGTTCACATATTCAAAGACCGGTTTTTGTAAGTCTTTCATCTTGATATTATTACGCTTTGCATAATCCTTCAGATAAGCGTTGAACTTGTCGTTGAACCAGTTTTTACCCACTTGGAAACGTTTTTCGGAAAGACCCTGGTTGTTGGTTTCCTCGCCTTCAGGGGAGGCCCAACCAGAAATCACCACACGGTCAATGATATAGTCATTGTTCATGAAATCCGTGAACGCCTTGATGGAGTCTTTGGCAGCTTGAGTCTTGTTGTTGGGGTTATTCCAATTCATGTTCGCACTGTTAAGGTCGAAGTAAAGTGTAGCCGTTCTGCCAATAAACTCCGCCTTGTAGTTGTGGGGTGCGAGAAGGAATGCCGTACCGCTGTTGGCATTGTCCGTCAATCTCGGGGTCAGGTTGGCGCGGGCACTGGTGTTACTGATGCCCTCACCGAGATTACGATCGCCGAACGTATGCGATTTCTTCTTCAGATTGGCCTCAGCACCCGTCACGATTTCAGCGGTCTCATACTTTTCGTCAAACTTGAAGGTTCCGCTTTGCGTGAAAGAGCCACCCGTCTTATAAGGTATCACGGTACCATCACCTTTGGCTTTTTCACCCTTCACTTTAATAGTGGCAAACGGAGGGTTAACCTTCTGTCCGTCAACAGATAATGACGGAGTAAACGTCATTGTGGCTTTCTTTTTCATGTACTTGGGCGGGAATGTTCCTTTGATAGTGTAGGCCACCTCACCACCTTTGTTCTCCAAATCAGGATCATCCAAAGTAACCGTCACTTCCGGATACTTTTTCACCATTTTTCCAAGTCCGCAACTGCTCATCGTAAGAACAATCGCCACAACCATGCTCAATGCAAATAATTTTCTCATAGATTATTAAGGTTTTTAATTGTTTTTTCTTAAACGATGCAAAAATACACTTTTTTTGGCTCAAAAATCCGTTCCCAAAGAAAACATAAACATCCCTTTTTTATTCGGAATTTCCCAGTCCTCCACACCCCAGGCATAGTCGAAACGGAGGAAATACCCAAAGACGGAAATTCTGGCGCCGATGCCGAAGCCACCCACCCAAGGATCCACCTGCCGCTTGACTTCCGCATGAATCGGACCGCTGTCAATGTAGCGGGTGTAGAGACAATTGTCCTCAGAATACGGAGTGAAGCCTGTCCACGCCGTGCCAACATCACCGAACAGGTTAAGTTGCAGCGAATTGAGGAAATTCCATCCGAGCTTATGCCCGACAATCAACTGGACAATCGGTATGCGTAACTCCCCGTTAAAAAGCAGAAATGAGGTGCCATTACGGATATTCTGACGGAAACCGCGCATGTTCGTGGCCAAAGTCTGGTAGGCGTAATTTTTGGTCAAGTCCGTCGAAATGTCGCTGTTGAACTTCGCGGCAATCCAGTTATCCACACCGCCCATATAATAGACGAGCCGCGCAGAACCGGCATTCGTGCTGCCCGCAAGCCGCAACGCCAATGTCATGTTGCGATACAACTTGATGGAGTGTCGCGCGTCAAAACCGACCACGAGAAGATTCAAAGTTTCCCGCTCAAGCCGCTGCTCATACTCGGCAAATAATTTCAACTTGGTGCCTCGCCACAAATTGGTGTATAACTCCTTGGATGAATCGAAAATGTATTCCAATTTTGCTCCCGCCCACACATGGTGCGCATCTTCCGCCTGCAAGGTCTGGTCGTTCAGCGCAGCCACAATGTTCGTCTCATATCGCCCCTTCAGAGTCAGTCTCAAACAGTTTGTCTTATTGAATGGAAACTTCAATGTATAAAACAAACTGTTGGAGTTTTGCCTGTACACATAGCCGTTCACCTGCGAGCTGATGGCCTGTCGGTGCAGCGTGATCTGCCGGTCCAAACGGCGAGAAAGATTCTCATAACTGAACAGAAACTCGTAACTATTTAAGTCCCACCCTATTCTAAATCCACCCGTAATGCGGTGATCCTCAAAAAGGTCGTTGATTCCCAACATGAACAGTGCGTTAAAGCCCGTGTTCAAATAAATGGGCGATGTGCCTCCTTCAAACTGCTGGTAAGAAGTGTTCAAGAAACTGAAGTCTGCCTGCGTAATCAGCTGGTCAATAGAATATTGCACCCTATACGGCAAACCGACGGGAATGGGAAAATCTCGGTTCAAACGAAGGGAGGTGTACGTGGTATCACCATCGAAATCAGAAGTGTTGCCGGTTGCCGCATTCGTTTCCGTTGACAGGGTAAAACCATGTTGTTGCGGCGGGAAATTGTCGGAAATGCTGTCCTGAATTTTCTGCACACTGTCGCACTTGACCATATCCTCCCGAATCTTCCGATGAAAGACAGAAGGCTGTATATCAGGATGATACAAATTGTGCAACTCCGTGAACCAAATGTGTTTGTGGTTGTTAGTAAGCGAAAGATCAGCCACTGTGTTAGTTACAGGGTTATAGGCATGTTCCTCGATGTTAAAGGATCTATCCGTCAGAGAATGCGTCTTGGCATAGTAAATATAATGTACCGCCGTGTCAATACGACTGATGGAGCTGTCGAAAACCGCCTCATAACGGTTCACGACCCCTCCTTCGTCACTCAAGAATAAAACACGCTGGTCCCCGGCTGGCAAAATGCCGTATTCATTTGCATATGGGGAATCTGTAATTCGCAACAAAGAGCTGTCTTTGGTTTGATAATTATACAAAAACAGGTTATAGGTCCTTTGTCCTGATTCGTCTAAGAAATTATCCTTCAACAAGATAGAATCAACTGGACGATTCGAGGCAAAGACAATCTGCCGGGAATTCAGAAACACCGGATTGTAGTCGTCATAGAAGTCGTTGGTGAGATTTTGGTACGTTTTGGCTAGGAAACTGTACATGAAAATGTCGGACTGTCCGTTCTTGAAACCGGAGAAAAGCATCCGCTGCCCGTCTTCCGAATAGCACCAGGAACTGATTTTCTCCACATCCACCAAGAATTTCTTCCCCCATTTTCGCTTTTCCAAATCAAAAGGTACAAACAGACAATCCCCTTTATGTTCAAAGGTCAAACCGAGAATTTCCCCGGTAGGATGCCAAGCAATCAGAGGGAACGTTAGGTCGGGATTGTCCTCTGTTTTTTGATATTTCCGAAGAATGCATTTCGGCTTTTTGTCCTTTTGCGTTTTCATCCAGACCCGAACCTGACCGGCTTCATTCGTGACGTATGCGTATTTTTCGCCATCTGGGGAAAAGCAAAAACGTGCATAATCCCGCTTAGGGTTGGGTTTTCGGAGAATTTCCTCACCGGCAGGCATGGACTTGGCCATGTCCGGATGATACATGACCATATAATACTTGTACCATTGCGTAACCAAGACTTTATACGGAACCATCGTGGCGCGGAACAACCCGTTTTCCATACTTTTCGCCGAACGGGTGTAATAGAGAACCTTCGGGATTATAGATTCCCCGTAAAGATCCACCAAATATTTCCAGAACGAATGCCCAGCGTACGTCGCCTCTACTGGGGAGAGATCCTCAAGACGCTTGTATTTTCCAGTAAGAATGCCATTCTTGGTATGAGCGTCGACCTCGCTGTTCCAATGTTCGCCAAAATAGGAAGCCAGCCCGCTGTAATACCAGCTGGGCACGTTCATCAGGTAATCGTATGAAATGTTGGCGCCGACCGTCGCACCCTGCACCAACCAATGAGCGTACACGTTCATCAGTCCGCCGCGAATCATCTTGTCCAAATGGGCGCGGTTCCCGTCGAAGTAGATGTAGATTTTCGTGCCGTAAATGTTGGTCACGCCGCCCTGGTTGTAGAAATCCTCATAGTCGTAGGCGAAATTGGATTCCCTGAAGTCAGACTGCGTGTTATACACGATGATCTGCAGCTTCTTTTTGGAGGTGTAATTCAGCAGTTTCTCAATTTCGGATATATATTCGGGCGTTTTGTAGAAAACATATTGCGCCAACGCCCTGCCTGTCGGGTAATAATAAACATCGTACTGTTCGGCGCGGAGGTACTGCCAATTGAAATTCTGATGCTGCACACGACTTTTCCCGAAGGAGAGTTTCGAGCCGTTGTAGAACTGGGCATGGGCCGATGTCAGGAACAAACATAGGAACACCCACATCGTCATAGCGATGCGACTATACGTTTTTGATTTTGAAAGATGTGTTCCTGTCATTCTATATCGGTTTTTCTACTTTGTGGAGACGTTGCGCGCAACATAGCTACATATATACTCAACGTTTCATAAACGGTTTCAGTACATTTTCAATGAAATTCCGTTTTTCGTTGAGAAGATTTTCCGTCCGCGCCTCCATCAGCAGCCTCAAATAAGGTTCCGTATTAGACGGGCGGATGTTGAACCACCAGTCGGCAAACTCAACACGGTAGCCGTCGAAATCGAGAATTTTTGTCGGTTCCTCTTGTGCTATGCAGGCCGCCTTCACCGCCTCCATGGCCTCTTGCTTGTGCTCTATCGTGAAGTTGATCTCGCCGGAATTGGCGTAGCGTTTGATCTGCGCAATCAGCTGTGACACAGAGATTCCCCGTTTTTTCATTTCGGAAAAGACATGCAAAACCACCTGCGAAGCAATCATCGCGGAGTCGGAGTAGAAAAAGTCACGGAAATAGTAGTGGCCGGCATACTCCCCACCGAACGCACCGTCAATCTCGCGCAACTTCATGGCAGCATAGGCTCTTCCCACCCGCCAGATGTACATTTCCCGTCCCATCTTCTCCAAATACTCCGCCACGGATTTCGATGTTCTAATATCCTGAATCACATAACCTTGCACGTTTTTCTCTTCAATAAAATAGTGTCCTAAAACCGCAATCATCAAGTCAGGCGGGATAAAATCGCCATGCTCATCCACGAACATCACACGGTCGGCATCGCCATCGAACACCACCCCGATGTCAGCGTGCGTCTCACGCACCTTTTCCTGCAACGCCACAATGTTTTCCGGCTCCAGCGGGTTCGCCTCGTGGTTCGGAAACGTACCATCCAACGTGTCAAAGAGATAAAGCGGTTTGTCGCCGAAAATCTCCTTCACGAGAATGGAAGCCATACCGTTCGAGCAGTCCATCACAATGTTCAGATTGTCGATAGGATAGTGATACTGTGATTGAAATTCAAGGTATTCTTGTTTTACGGGATAATCCACGATTTTGCCTTTTGAGGCAGTGACGACCACCTCATCATGCAGGATTTTCTGTTCCAACTCGCCTAGTCCGGTGTCGAAGCCCACAGGGAGCGCATCCCTTCTTGAAACTTTCAACCCGTTGTATTCCTTAGGGTTATGGGAGGCGGTAATCATGACAGAAGCGTCAAAATGATGCTTTGCGGTAAAGTAATAGACCATGGGTGTAGTGGTCAGCCCCATGTCATACACATCCGCGCCCGCATCCATGATTCCACGGGCCAACGCATCGAACATGTCCGATGAAGTCAGCCGCATATCACGACCAATCAGCACTTTATCCGCTTTCAACAAAGCCGGCAAAAAGAAACCAAATTTATAGACCGTGTCCAGATTGAAATCTTTACCGAAGATTCCGCGAAAATCGTATGCTTTGAATGCGCCCATTTTCTTTTCAATTTAAGAGCGCAAAAATACAAAAATATTGTACTTTTGCGCAATCATTGCGGACGATTCCGCGATCTTCATTTTCAACAGGTTGAAATTAAACGAAAAACAATGAAAATACAGCTGAAATTGACCCTTCTTTGGGTTTTTATGATGACCTTTGTATGCGTGCAAGCGCAGGTCGTCACCGATTTTGATGAACTCTATGCGCAAGAGCTGCTGAAACCCGGCACACCCGCACCCGATTTCCAACTGAACAATCCTGACGGCAAAACTGTGAAATTCAGCGAGTTTGCCAAGGGCAAGTATGTCGTCATCGACTTCTGGGCCTCCTGGTGTCCCGATTGTCGCAAGGATCTTCCTGAAATCATCCGTCTTTACCGCAAATTCCACAAAAATGGCGTGGAATTCCTTGGCGTTTCGTTTGACATCGACAAAGAGAAATGGACGGATTACATTGCCAAATCGGGCGTTCCTTACCCGCAGGTCACCGAGCTGAAACGGATGAACCAGTCGGAGGTAGCCAAGGCCTACGGTGTGCGCTGGATTCCCTCCGTCTATCTCATCGGACCAGATGGCAAAGTATTGGTCAGCACAGTGTTGTCTTACAAAATCGAGAAAAAGCTGTATGAGCTTTTCGAAGAACCACGACCGTTGTCCATTAGCGGAACAGACGAAAATCTTACCCTTGACGGCGGCAAAGGGAAGCTGGCGGCGGTGCTGCACAAACCCGAACTGCAACCGGGTCAGCGTTGCGACCTCGTGGTGCTGTGCCACGGACTGAACTGCGACCATAATTTCGAGCTGATGCACCGAATTGAGAAGCAGTTGCAGTCGGAAGGTTTCGCCACGCTCGCATTCGATTTCAACGGGCACGGCAAGAGCGAAGGCCGCTTCTCCGAGATGACCATCCCGAACGAGATTGAGGATCTGGAACAGGTGTTGGCTTACGCGCTAGATTTGCGTTTCGTCCGTAGCATCTCACTGGTGGGTCACTCGCAAGGCGCGATTGTGGCGGCGATGGTCGCTGGCAACCACGACGAGGACATCAAGGCGGTGGTGCTGCTGTCGCCGGCCTCTTCGGTGCGCGACGACATCGCCCGAGGCAACCTCTTCGGCATCGAGTTCAACCCGCTTGACCCGCCTGACAGCCTCGTGCTGCGCAACGGCATCGCCATCGGTGGCCGCTACCTCAAAACCGCCCTCCGGCTGCCCATCTTCGAGACCTCAGCCAAGTATCACGGCAACGCCTGCGTCATCCAAGGCAACGGCGACCGCCTCGTGCCCTTCACCTGCGGCGAACGCTTCCACCAAATGTGGGAGAACAGCGAGTATTATGAACTGGAATATTACGACCATAATTTCTCCAACTGCATCTACCGTCCAGTGGATATTACAGTCGATTATCTCTTAAGAACGTTGAGACCGAGGTAACTGGTATTAGCTTTTAGCTATTGGCTATTGACATGGCTGTCTTTAAGCCATCGATGGCGGCGCTCATGATGCCACCGGCATAACCGGCTCCCTCTCCTATTGGATATATTCCTAACACAGAGGATATTCTATTTTCATTGCGAATAATGCGCACTGGCGAGGAAGAGCGTGTTTCCACGCCCGTCAGCACCGTATCGACATTGGCGATGCCGTGCAATTTCTTATCGAGCAGTGGCAACGCCTCGCGCAACGCATGTACGGCATAATCGGGCAGGCAGCGGCTGAAGTCACCGTAGTAGAGACCGTGCGGGTAGGAAGGGACTACTTTGCGGTGACGAGTGGCAATCTGACCCTTTAGGAACTCACCCACGAGGTTGCCCGGTGCACGACCGTCGCCCGCCATACGGAAGGCCAACCGTTCGTACTTCTCCTGGTATTCTATGCCGTCCAACACCGAACCATGCAGGAAATCTTCCGGCAACACGCTCACTAACAGCGCACTGTTGGCGTTGGCCTTGTCGCGTTTGTGCTCGCTCATCCCGTTGGTGACAATCGTGCCTTCCTCGCTGGCGGAAGCCATCACGGTACCGCCAGGGCACATACAAAACGTATAAACCCCGCGGTTTCCGATGTGAACTACTCCCTTGTAAGAAGCTGGTGGCAAGAGATTTGCGGCAGGGCCGTACTGCATCCGGTTTATGTCGCGCTGCAGATGTTCCATACGCACCCCGATGGAAAAAGCTTTGGCCTCCATCAACAGCCCTTTGGTATGCAACATGCGGATAGTGTCGCGGGCGGAATGCCCCAACCCTAACAGTAAATGGCTGGTTGTAAATGTATTACCATCTTGACAATGCACCACCAATTTGTCCCCATCTTTCTCAAAACCATCAAAAAGCGTGTTGAAATGGAATTCGCCGCCCAAGGACTCAATTTCCATGCGGATATTCTTCACCACCTTGGAAAGATAGTCCGTACCCACATGCGGATTCTGCTGGTAGGTTACCGACTCTGGTGCGCCATGCTGATAAAACTCGTTGAGTATAAATTGGTTGTATTCGCTATTGACGTTTGTGTTAAGTTTGCCATCGGAAAAAGTGCCGGCACCGCCCTCGCCGAACTGCACGTTGGAATTGGGGTTCAGCACTTTGGTTAGCAGGAAACGTTGCACCGACTGTTGCCGTTCTTCGATGCGCTCGCCCCGCTCAATAATGACGGGATGGGCGCCACAACGGGCGAGATAAAGGGCGGCAAACATCCCTGCGGGTCCAAAGCCGACCACCACAGGCGGCAGGTCGTGCGCCCATTTGGGATAGGAAAACTCTTGGGCGGGAACACATTCCGTAGCATCGGAGCCCTTCAACAAAGATCGGTATTGGTCGGGGATGGTGACTTCCACCTGGAAATTGTACAACACGTTATTCTTCTTCCGCGCATCCACCGATTGGCGCACGATACGGAAACCGTTCAAATCCTCTGTACGGATTTTGAACTGCTTGCAAACCAAGTTTTTAATGTTTTTCTCATTCCCGACAGGAATCTTTATATTCGATAGTTTCAGATGTATCATTTCCGTTATTTGCGAATTTCAGTTTTCATTTTCAGAAGTATCTTTCAATATCCGTTCAAGTATCTCTGTATCGCCAGGATAGGTGAGTTTGATATTGGAAGTGTCGCCTGGTACTATGAAAATGGGGATTTCGGGGCAATATTTGTGGAGCACACCGCAGTCGTCGGTACTGGAAAAATCCGGATCCGACAGCGCCTTGCGATAGGCCTCGCGGATCACATCGATACGGAAGGCCTGCGGGGTCTGGGCGCAACGCAACTGTTTTCTGTTCGGGATACCTGTGATGACATCGCCATCTTCCGTCACTTCGAAGATGGTGTCCGTAGCCGGAACCGCCACGGCCACCGCCGAATGGGTCTCTAACGCGGCAACCGTCTCTTTGATAATCCGTTGACTCACCGCTGGACGTGCCGCATCGTGGAAAATCAGGTTGACATGGTTTGCATTTTCGTAGGCGTTAAGGGCAGCCAGTGTCGAGAAATACCGTTCCGCTCCGCCTGACAATAACTTCTTCACCTTTTTCCATCCATTTTTGTCGATAATCGCCTGCATCTGAGCAAGATAGTCGGGATGCATGACGACGGCAATCTCGTCAATATCCTCGCAATGTTCAAAGGCCTCTACGCTATATTCAATAACGGTGCGGCCTGCCAAAGGAAGGAACTGCTTGGGAATCGCCGCCCCGAATCGCTGTCCGGAACCGCCCGCCAGCACCACCGCAATATTCAATCCGTGCTTTTCAGGATTTGTCATAACGTTAACTTCATCAAATCAGACACTTTCTTTTTTAATGCGCAAAAATACAACAATATTCCATATTCCGATGTTGTTTTTTTGTACTTTTGCCTTTTCAAAAAAAGAAAAATATGAAATCTAGAAAAATTTTAACGATGTCCATGTTGATTTTAACGATGGTGTTTTCTTCTGAAAACATAGCAAATGCTCAAAAAACAGACAGTTACAAAAATGCTGCGTTGGAGAATATCGCGACGCGCACCTCCGTGCGAAGCTACCTTCACAAGCCCGTGGATGCGGCGCAGATCGAGCAGCTGCTCCGTGCGGGTATGGCGGCTCCTTCCGCGGTGAACAAGCAGCCGTGGCACTTCGTGGTGGTCACCGACAGGGCACAGCTGAAAGAGCTGGCCAAGGCCAACCCCTATGCAGGCATGGCCGCGCACGCACCCCTCGCCATCGTGGTGTGTGGCGACATGAAGAAGGCGCTTGATGGTGAAGCCCGCATGTTCTGGGTGCAGGACTGCTCTGCCGCCACCGAGAACATCCTCCTGGCCGCCAACGCCATGGGACTCGGCGCTGTGTGGACCGGCACCTTCCCCGACCAGAATCGCTGCAAGGATGTCTCCGCCATCCTGAAACTGCCCGAAAACCTCATCCCACTCAACACTATTGTCATCGGCTACCCCGCCGGTAAGAACACTCCCAAAGACAAATGGAATCCCGAAAACATCTCCTACAACGTCTATGGCGGAAAACAACCCGAAACGGTAGCTCGTCCGATTCAAGAGTCTGATTTCGTGGAATTTGACTACACCCAATCACCGAACCTCAACCCGTTCACGTGGTTCAAGGGGAACGGTCTGTTGTTGGCCTCCGGTGACGTGCGCCGCCACAACGCCATGACCATCGGCTGGGGTGCAATGGGCAACGTGTGGAAGCACGATATCGGTACCATCACTGTCTATGTGGCACCCACCCGCTATACCTTCGAGTTCATGGAACGCTACCAGTACTTCACCGTCATGGTTTTCGACGAGGACCGCAAAGATGTGCTTGAGTACATGGGCACGCACAGCGGCCGTGACGGCAACAAGGACGAGGCATTAGGCCTGCATGTGGCTTACACCGAGCACGGTGCGCCGTACTACCTGGAAGCACGCGAGGTGTATGAGTGCGAGGTCATCTACCGCGACGCGTTCGACCCGAGAGGTTTCGAAGAGATCCCGCGCAAACGCTACGAGAACTTCCCCGCCGGCATCCACCACCAGTACATCGGAAGGATTGTGAGCGCGAGAAGACGGTAATTGCGATTCTCCCGCAGAACGCGCAGATTTGCGTAGAAAAAGATTCCTGTAATCTTTGCAATATTCAAGGAAAAATATTATTCAACGGCTTCAATATTATTCGTATTTTTGCCGATTCCATTAAACCTGTGTATGAAAAGCTTCTTTCGATATAGTACCGTCCTTTTCGCCCTGCTCATCCTGATGATTTCTTCCGGAGTGCAGCGGCCCGGCCGGAATTTCCAACTTTTGGACGGAATGACCCTTGAGGAAAAAATCGCCCAGCTGATCATCATCCGCGTGAGCTCCACGGAAGACGAAAAATACAATCGCGAATTGGTGGAGAAGGTGAGGCGCATACAGCCCGGCGGTGTCTGCTTTTTCAAGGGAACACCTAAGAAAGAGGCTCTTCTCACAAACCGGATACAAGCGGTGAGCAAAATCCCGATGTTCGTGGCCATTGACGGCGAGTGGGGTCCGGCCATGCGCCTCGACAGCTGCGTGGCTTTCCCTCGGCAGATGACTCTCGGCGCACTATCGGAAGAAAACGACTCGCTCATCTACCAAATGGGGCGCGAAATTGCCGAACAGTGCAAAGCCGTGGGCATCAACCTCAACTTCGCCCCTTGTATCGACATCAACAACAACAGCCGCAACCCCGTGATTAACAGCCGTTCCTTCGGTGAAAACCGCGACAGAGTGTGCCGCAAGGCCGCCCTTTACATGCACGGGATGCAGGACGGCGGCATCGTCACCTCCATCAAGCACTTCCCCGGCCACGGAGACACAGAGACCGACTCGCACCTCGGGCTGCCCGTCATCCGCAAAAGCCGTATCGACCTCGATGAAATGGAGCTTTACCCCTATCGTCAACTTATCAACGAAAACCCCGACATGGTGATGGTCGGGCATCTCAATATCCCGGCTCTCGATCCAGAACCCAACTCCGTCTCATCGCTCTCCTATCCCATTGTTTCTCAGCTTCTTAAAAAAGAATTGGGCTATAATGGGCTGATTATCACCGATGGAATGGAGATGAAGGGAGTTCGCAACCAAAACCGTTTCGAAGGGGATGTGGAAATTCGCGCCCTGCTCGCCGGTGCCGATATCCTGCTGCTGCCTGGTGAAACCGATACCGTCATCGCGGCCATAAAACGAGCTGTGGAACAGGATGTTATTCCAGAAGAGCTCATCAACGAACGATGCCTGCGGGTTCTCCAATTCAAGGAAAGTCACGGAATTACAAAACAGTCGCCCGCCAACATCTCGGCTATACCGGAAAAACTGAACCGTTCCGAAGCGGTCTGGATTAACCGCCAATTGGAGGAAAAAGCCCTCACACTCTTGAAAAACGATGACAACATTCTCCCGTTGAATGCCAAAAATGCTGATAACACGGCGTTTTTGTGTGTGGACCGGAAAGCTTACAAAAACGAATATGAGCAAATCGTGGGAGAACGGCACATTCCTTTCTACTATATCGACAAAAAGGTGGCTGCCAAAGACCAATCGACAATTTTGGCGAAGCTGGCTCCTTACAACCAGATTATTGTGGCGTTTGGCGGCTCCAACCAGTTAGGTGGCTCCAACTACGGCATCGACATGTCGTCCATACGCCTGCTCAACCGTCTTGCCAAGGAGAAATCTGTCATCCTGCTGCATCTCGGCAACCCCTACGCCCTCAACGCTTTCGACTCGTTGAGCGACTATCGTGCGGTAATCGGTGCCTACCAATTCTCCCCTACCACCGTGGCAGCAGCTATGAAGGCCTGTTTCGGACAGATTGCCTTTGAAGGCTCTTTGCCGGTCAGCATCAACGGTTACCCTGCGGGAAGCGGCATCCTGCCTTCAAAATCCTCCGATAATATCTCGGCCTTACCCGACAATATCACCCGGGAGATTGACAAAATCCTCCAAGATGGCATTAACAACCGCATCTATCCGGGTTGTGCGGTAATCGCTCTCCATCACGGACAACCAGTCTATCAGAAGGTTTTCGGCTATCTGGACTACAACCGGCAGGACAAGGTGACCCATCAAACCCTATATGACGTGGCTTCCGTTACAAAAGTGGCCGCTACCACACTAGCAGTCATGAAGTTGTATGACAACCACGAGATTCAGCTTTCGGACAAGATTGGCAAATACCTGCCCTATCTGGCCGGCACCGACAAAGCCAGTCTTACATTGGAAGAGTTGTTGACCCATACCTCCGGAATGCCGTCATTTATCCCGTTTTACAAATCCATCATGGGCAACGAACGGTATTTGCGGGCTTACAAGACCGAACATTTCAACATTCAGGTGGCCGATCACCTCTATCTGCGCAAAGACTACCCCGACACCATCCGATACAAAATCGCCCATTGCAAGTTGAAAGAGAAGAAGTACGAATACAGCGATCTGAACTTTTTCCTGCTGAAAGACATGGTGGAAACCATCACCATGCAACCGATGGAAGAATTTTTGGCGGAGAATTTCTACCAGCCGATGGGTCTTTCGCACACAACGTTCCGTCCGTTGTCGCATGGTTTTCCACGTAATGAAATCGCTCCGACAGAAGAGGACAACCTTTTCCGCAAACAGCTGGTTCACGGGTATGTACACGACCAAACGGCAGCTTTGATGAACGGAAATGCCGGAAATGCCGGTCTGTTCACCACAGCGGAGGAACTCGCCGCCATTTTCCTGATGATTCAGAACGACGGTGTTTTCAACGCACAGCGTTACTTGTCGGAAGCCACAATTGAGGAATTCATCAGAATGCACCCGTTGCATAATTGTCAGGTACGGGGTCTCGGTTTCCACACCCCGAAAGCTACGGGAACCTCATACATTGTTCCCGCACAAGCTGACACTCACATTTTTGGCCACCAGGGATTTACGGGCACAGTAGTCTGGTGCGACCCTAAAGAGGAGCTCATTTTCGTGTTCCTCTCCAACCGCGTCTGCCCCAACGCAGAACCCAACAATCTGTCCAAAAGCGGAATACGGCTGAAGGTGCATGAACTTATCTATAAGGGGATTGGGCGATGAATAATGATGAATGAGAGATGAATATGATGAACCCGACAATATTATATATTGAAACTGCCACGGACGTGTGTTCTGTGGCCCTGTCGAAAGGCACAGAAATTATCGGTATGAAAGAGGAGGCCGGTGGCAACAACCACGCCAAGCACCTGTTGCCTTTTGTGGACGAAGTGCTGAAGCAAGCAGGAATAGTCATGAAGGAAATCAACGGTGTGGCTGTGAGCATCGGACCCGGCTCCTATACAGGGCTGCGCATCGGAGTCTCCACGGCGAAAGGCATCGCCTACACCGCCGGCATCCCCGTGATGGCTATCAGCACGTTGGAAAGCATCGCGCAAGGCGCCAAAACGTTATGGTCTGGGACCTCAACGGAAACTGCGCAAATCGTCCCGATGATCGATGCCCGCCGCATGGAGGTCTTCACCACCCGCTACGACTTCAACATGCAGTCATTAGAAGAGATTTCCTCCAAAATTGTGGATGAAAACACCTTCGCAGAACTTCTTTCGAAGGAAAACGTGCTGTTTTGCGGTAACGGGATGCCCAAATGTAAAGAAATCCTTTCCGCTTTCCCCAACGCCAAATTCATGGATGCCCCCATTTCCGCCAAAAACATGCTTCCCGCTGCCCTCAAAAAGTGGCAAAAGCAAGAGTTTGAGGATGTTGCCTATTTCGAACCATTCTATCTGAAAGAATATGTGGCGGCCAAACCCGTCGTAAAGGGATTGCGATGATGCGATGACACGATGATGCGATGACACGATGATGCGATGACACGATGATGCGATAATGCGATGATGCGATGAATAAAGATGAAGACATACGAAAGAACATATATAAAACCGGCAAGATACAAACGAAGAACGAAAATACAAAAGCAGACTATCCAACAGACAAACCCCAAGTCCAAAAAGGGCTGAAAGCCCTCCCTTTGTTAACCTATGGTGAACGAAGTGAACCATAGGGAAAAACCGCCAAACAATGGAAGTACACGAACCGATAAAACGCGACCGTAACCTGAACATCACGGTGATAGCTGACGATTCCCAACGAGGATTGGCAGCGGTATCGCAAGGTGTGGTGTTAGCCGAGGTGTTCCAGGCTTCGCTGACCGTAATGGCCAATTTCGGATTCGACTTCGGACCATCTGAATTCCGCCATATCCCAAACGACAGTCCCTATTTACAGGAAATTCGGAAAGCAGTTTCGGAAGTGGCTAATTGTCAAATTATTACCGATTATATTTTCCCTGAAACACTCTTTCGTTACGCCGAAGAACACAACACTGCCATGTTTGTCATCGGGGTTCCCGATGGACTTGGTTCCGATGGGGAGTGTTTCTTTACCGCTAAGAAAGCCATCAAGTTTATCCGTCAGTCGCGGTTCCCCGTGATGACAGTCACGTTTGCCTACCCGGACGCCACTTACTACAAACACATTCTGCTGCCATTGGACATAGAACGGCAGAACAAGGAAAAGGCGTTGTGGGCGGGCTATTTCAGCCGGTTTTACGGTTCTGTTATCCATATTCTCTACCCGAAATACAAAGACGAAGGGTTAGCCAAATTGGTCAATGACAATGTTGCTTTTGTGGAGAAACTATATGAGAATCTGGATGTTACCTACAAAAAATACGAAACACAGCCGCAGAATTATTTAGATGCCTACGCTCTAAATTTCCCGCTGATAGAGCATGTTGGTGCTCATGCAGGCGCGTCCGTGATCATGATGACCCGCTACTACACCCTCGGCGACGTACTGATGGGTCCCCGCGAGCGCAAAATCATCGGCAAAACCCCTATGTCAATCCTTTGTATTAACCAGCGAGATGATTTGTACGTGTTGTGCACGTAGTCTATCTCCCTAAAAATCGGAATACACCAAAAGTCTTAAGTCCCAAGTCTTAAGTCTAAACGAAAAAAGGACGCCTTTCGACGTCCTTTTTTTGTTAGTTTGAAGCAAACGATTAGCAGTCCACGATGGTGCACCAACCGAATTTGTCTTCAATTTCGCCGTATTGGATCCCCATGAGATACTCACGCATCTTGATGGACCAAGGACCGGGTTTTCCGTCTTTGGAGATGACATATTCCTTGCCAGTCTCTCTGTCCTGAATCTTGTGGATGGGGGAAATCACAGCAGCGGTACCGCAAGCGCCGGCTTCCTCGAAGGTGTCGATCTCATCGAGTCTGACGTGGCGTCTCTCAACCACGAGTCCGAGTTCCTCAGCGATAGTTCTCAAGCTCATGTTAGTAATGGAAGGCAGGATGGAGCCAGAGTCCGGAGTCACATACTTGCCGTCCTTGATACCGAAGAAGTTTGCGGGACCTGCTTCGTCGATGAAAGTCTTTGTCTTGGCATCGGCGAAAATGGAAGCGCTGAATCCTTCCTTGTGGGCGCGTTCACCAGCGCGGAGGGAAGCGGCGTAGTTGCCACCGACCTTCACGTGACCGGTGCCCAGAGGAGCTGCACGGTCATAATCCTTGGCAATCTGCATGTCAGTGGGTTTGAAACCTTCCTTGAAGTAAGGTCCGACAGGCATCACGAAAACGATGAAGAGGTATTCGTCGGCAGGTTTCACACCGATGGTGGCGCCGGTACCGATAAGCAGCGGACGGATGTAGAGGGAACCCTCGGTGCCGTAAGGCGGAATGTATTCAGCGTTGGCCTTGATCACCATTTCCAAGGCATCAAAGAACAACTTCTCAGGAATTTGGGCTAACATAATGGTGTCAGCAGAATTATTGAGACGTTTCCAGTTCTCTTCCCAACGGAACAAGCGCACTTTACCGTCTTTGCCGCGGAAGGCTTTCATGCCCTCAAATGCCTCCTGACCATAGTGCAGACAGGAAGCCGCCATGTGCATAGGAATATACTCGTCAGAGCTCAATTCCAGTTTTCCCCACTCGCCGTTTCTGAAATAGCAGCGGACATTGTAGTCGGTTTTCACATAACCGAATGAAAGGTTTTTCCAATCGATATTTTTCATAAAAAATTTATTTGATTAGTTGATTTATACTGTTAATAAGCTGTCGATAGAATATTTGGACAGTTTTTTGCGACCTTTCAACGCTTCCAGTTCCATCAGGAAGAGCAGGTGAATCTCTTTCGGGTGGAAGTGGTTGACGAGGTTGATGGCAGCGGCCATGGAACCACCAGTGGCCAGCACATCATCAATGATGAGCACTTTTTGGTTATTAGGTACGGCATCGGTGTGGATTTCCATCGTCGAGCTGCCATATTCGAGCAAATAAGTCTCCTGATAGGTCGTATACGGAAGCTTGCCTTTTTTACGCACTGGCACGAACGGGACACCCAATTGATACGCGATAACAGACCCGAAGAAAAATCCCCGCGACTCGAGGGCGACTACCACATCCGGCTCGAACTTCCTGGCAATCTGCACCATCGCATCGATAGTTTCGCGGAATGCCTGCGGATCATTGAGTAAAGTGGTAATGTCGTAGAACTGGATTCCGGGTGTCGGAAAGTCAGGAACCACACGAATTTTCTCCTTGATATTCATCACTTTTTCTGTCCAAAAAATTTTGCACAAAAGTACACTTTTTTTTAAAACAAAAAAGGTGTTCTTGCGGAACACCTTTTTTTTCAGATATTTTTGAAAAAATTATCTTTTCTTTTTACCGCTGTTCACGATAGCATTGGTGGTTTCCGTTTCAGCTTTGTCAATAGCCTTGTTGGCAATTCTGTTAGCGGCGCTCTCAGCGTGTTCTTTCACTGTGGGAGCCTCGTTGGTCTTGCCAGCGGTTATACCCGTGTTGTTGTTGTTTTTCTTAGGGGTAGCAGCGGGTTTCTTGGCCGGAGCGGCTTGAGCGACGGGCTCTTCAGCGACGGGCTCTTCAGCGACGGGCTCTTCAGCAACGGGCTCTTCTACCACAACGGGAACGGTGTCAACCAAAGCTTCGGGTTCTGCTTGTTTCTTGTTACCACAGGCGAAGAAAAGGCCTGCGCATAATACTGCTAAAAATACTTTTTTCATTTTATTCTAAATTTAAAGTGATTTTGTTCGGATTAATTACTTAGCAGGAACGTAAGTCAAAGTGAAGGAGCAAGTTTGTTTTGCAGGATTATCATCATCGTTGATCGTGCATTTGATTCTCAACTCATTCTCTGTGAGGGAAAGAATCTGACAATACTCCGGAGCTTCATCATAGAAGAAGGGAACTTGCATGGTAATGAATTGAGGATTCTCGGCATTGTCGAAAGCCCAGTTGCCCAGAGATGTTTCTGCTCTGTAAGCATCACCGTCAAAATCTTCAGCGGCCACAACCTTACCAGGTTTCACTATTTCGCTACCATTCTCATTGAAAGCAATGACATAAGCGGCTTCAAAATCATAAAGATAACCGTCGTTGATCAGGTCAGCGGCGAAAGAGCCATCCAACATTTGATATGCCGGAGCAGAAGTTGCAGAAGAAAGCACCCAACCGTTCTTTTGGGTCAACAATTCGGTAGAGGTTCTTTCTTGAGTACAGCTGGTAATACCAACTAAAAACAAGGCTGCAACAGCCAGTACGCTTAATACTTTTTTCATTTTTTTGATTTTTTTAGGGTTAATAAATTATTGTTTTTAATTACTTTCTTGCCTTTTATTTCAAAGTGCAAAAATATACTTTTTTCAAACGGTGATGTCTTAAAAATTCTTAAAAACACTTTTTTAGTTTTTTTTTCAAAAAACACGCATTAGACAACAACCGATTGTCAAAATTTAACGGGCTGAAATTTTTATCTCGTCCGTCATGATCCACGCCTTCTCGCCGGGGGCGGCGTGCCACGCGGGCAGCTTCTCCACCGGCTCAGCCTCGATACGGATGTATTTCACCCCGCTGCCCGGGATTTTGTGACGCAGGATGCAGACGCGAGGTTTGTCGTTCTCCTTCAATGCCGGATCGAAGGGCAACGCGACCTCCTCGGGCTGGCTGTACCTCTTGCCGTTCTTGGAGTACGACACCAACACCTTCTGCGGCATAAAGACCCACTGCGAGGGGTGGTGGGCGAAACTTAAGGTTACTGTCAGCGAGTCGGATGTCCGTTCCCCCGTTTCGTATTGTACCTTCATCGGCGTTCCGAAATAACCGAACCAACCCTCGTGATAGTCGGCGGGGTTGCCGATTATCTCGTCCACAAGGATCGTGTCGGCATCTTTGTCGTAAGGCGCTGTGGGCTTGGTGAGAAGCGTGATGGGATCCCAAGAACCTCTTCTTATGGGAAAATTGATGCATCGGGCAAACAAAGGATCCATGTTCTTGGACTGATCCACGAAGAAATCTTCAAAGAACACATTCTCGCCGAGTTGCAAATGCAATTCCATAGAGACAACACGGTCTTCTATCTTT
This sequence comes from Bacteroidales bacterium, assembly GCA_017394765.1. The sequence continues at coordinate 156,907 of JAFPXF010000002.1, forward strand.
ACTAAATCTCTTTCGGCGACACCCGGACCGCAGGTGGCGGTGCCTAAACCCGATTGGTCATAATCTACATTTAAAATATAATACCCTGCCCTTTTGAGCCCGTTGGTATGTTTGGCTTGTTCTATATTCTCATCATCGTAAGGATAAATGCTAAATTGAAAATCCTTCAAATGCCAAGCCGAAAGTCGGGCGGAGAGCATCCGCTGGTGTTCTTTGTTGAAAAGCGATATATACCTCGTCCCCATTCGGTTGCCCGCCGCCTGCGGACGCACGTAATGGTGGAACAGGTTGTCCGTTGGTGCTTCGTAATGGCCTAAGAAGCCGCACGCTTGACGGTCTTTGTAGGTTTCCTGCGCATATCCCACCCATTCGGTGGTCACCAACTCGTCCGACACCTTCATCTGCACTCCGATTTTCGGGAAGGAGGGCACCCATTCGCTCCTGACAATCTCATAGTTGACGCGAATGTCGCCGCTGGGCTTGACCTGATAGTCCTCATACACGCTGAAAACAGATTCTCCGTTTTCGTTTTCCGCATTCCGGTACACCGTGATAAGAAAATCGTCGCTCCATCTGTCGTGCATAGACATATTTGCCACTTTCCAAGTGAGGTTATCTAACCCGATTCTGCGCCAAAGTAACGCACCGTGACCATCGACCTCGTCGTTGTCGGTGGGCGGGCGCCAGAAGTTGAGTCGCGGACCATCGACTACCACGGGGTTTCCGTCCTTCTTGATTGTGGTGATATGCACATCCTTGTCAAACACTATCTCCACTTTCCCGACGTTTACAATCAGTGTGTCGTCTTCCCAATGATACTGCACGCTGTCGGTGAAGAAGCCGAAGTTGGCAGCTTGCGGTTTTCGCGTCGGCACGGGCAACTTGAACTGTTCGTAGGCGACCACGTGATACCAGAAAGTGGAATCCTGTTTTTCTTTCATTAAATCTTTCTGCCATTGGGGACGAGAATAGGTTTTTGGTCCTAAATAAAAATCCACCATCACATCCCGTCCGGGAGCAACTGTGTCCAAATCTCGCACAGCTTCCACAATTTCCTGCGGCATCGTGAAATAGCCCGTGTCGTGCGGGGCAAGGTGTATCGGCACCATTGGGATGTAGCCAGAGAGTGGTTCTCCCGGCATTGGTGGCCGCAGAAAGCTGTCAGGATGCACCGCCGTTTCGTGCGCCACATCGGTGCGCAAGCGGTATAGCAGCGTATATTCTTCCAAGTTGCTGAAATCGAAGCGGTTGATAATGCGGAATTTCAATGAATCCAAATCCACCGCCTCAATCTTGACAGGCTGATAGACCTTCCGCACTTCGGCCAACTGCGGGTGCGGTTTCCGGTCAGGATCCACCAAGCCGTTGATGCAAAAGTTGCCGTCGGAGGGCATGTTCTCCCCGAAGTCGCCGCCGTAAGCGTAGAACTCTCGGCCCTGGGCATCCTTCGTCAGCAGCCCCTGATCCACCCAGTCCCAGATGCAGCCGCCCTGCAGCTGCGAGTACTTGTAGATGGTGTCCCAGTAGTTGGAGAGGCCGCCGCAGCTGTTGCCCATCGCGTGCGCGTACTCGCACATAATGAACGGACGCTCCTGCTGTTTTTGTGCGTATTTGGAGAGGTAATCCACAGAAGGATACATAATGGCCACGATGTCGGTGTTGCGGTCGTAAAGAGCGCGCTCGTACTGCACGGGGCGGGTGCTGTCCTTGGCCTTCAGCCAGTCGTAGGCGGCCTCGTAGCAGACGCCGTTGCCCGACTCGTTGCCCAACGACCAGACGATGATGCACGGGTGGTTCTTGTCGCGCTCGTACATATTGCGAACACGCGCCACCGTAGCCTCTTTGAAATCAGCGCGCTTCGCCAAAGACTTCTCCCCATATCCCTGCGCGTGCGATTCGGCGTTGGCCTCGTCGATGACGTAGAGGCCGTAGTAGTCGCACAAACGGTACAGTTCCGGAGAGTTAGGATAGTGGCTCGTGCGTATCGTGTTGATGTTGTTGGCTTTCATCAGCAGGATGTCTTCCTTGATGCGCTTGTCGGCCACGTGGCCCGTCTTAGGGTCGTGTTCGTGGCGGTTCACCCCGCGGATGGTCACCGGCACGCCGTTCACCTTCAGTTGTCCGTCTTCGATGCGGATGTTGCGGAAACCGATGTACATTGCCACATCATCGAGGGAATTGCCCTTGTCATCCTCCAGGATTACCCAAAGGGAATACAAATAGGGGTGTTCGGCATTCCAGGATTGCACATCGGGAACAACCATTTGGAAATGAAGGGTTTGTTTGCCGATATTGTGAAATTCGACGTTTGTAATTTTCCGTAGGGGCGAATAATTATTCGCCCCTACAACATCATTCGCCCCTACAACGTGGTCATTGCCCAATTCCACGACCACAGCGAATATCTTGCCGTTGGAAATCGCATCCAAATTCTCCACCGTCACCTCCACATCCAAAATCCCGTTTTTATACGTCGAATCCAAGTCCGCCACCACCTTATAATCCAGGATGTGCGTTTTGGGTTGGGCGTAAAGAGTAATACTGCGCTCGATGCCGCTCAGCCGCCAGAAATCCTGGCATTCAAAGTAAGAACCGTCGCTCCATTTGAAGACCTGCAGAGCGATGAGATTGCGTTCCCCGAATCTCACAAACTTGGTGATATCGAACTCGGAGTTGGTCTTGGTATCCTCACTGTAGCCCACGAACTCGCCGTTTACCCAGAGGTAGAAGCAAGACTTCGCGCCCCCGATGTTGATGATCACCTGCTTGTCCTCCCACGTCTTGTCGATATCCACCCACTTGCGGTAGCTGCCCACGGCGTTGCCCTTCACGGGCACCTTCGGCAACTGGCTGTTATCGAAGTCGTTGGTGGTGTTCACATAGACGGGCACGCCGTAGCCGTTCAGCTCCCAGTTACCGGGCACGGGGATGGTGCCCCAGCCGCTGTCGTCATAGTCGGTACGGAAGAAGTCGGCTGGACGTTCATCGGCATTGGGGACGTAGTGGAACGTCCATTGGCCGTCGAGCCACTCAATGTTCATCAGATTGTCAGCACTCTCGTTATAATCCGGAATATTGGCCCTCGGGTAGAGTTTGTTCACCTCGAACACGGCGGGGTCCTGCCACTCGGTGAAGGTCTGGGCGGAGAGGCCGAGGCAAAGACTATATATTATGATGTATAGGAGGTGTTTTTTCATTCGATTATTGATTGATTTTTCTTCAGATACTGCATCAAATACTTCCGCAAATCCACCCGCCACAGCTGCGCCGGGAAATCGAAAGTGATACCCATCTTTGTGGTTTTGAAATGCTCGCAAGTGAGGTAGTAATCCAGTCCGTTAGACGTGGCAATGGCCTCGATTTGCGCCTTGGTCCCAGAAGGAAAGTCCAAGCGCCGTTTGTTGCCGGAGAAGAAAGAACCATCCTTAAAATCATACAGCAGAATAAAGAACGGATGAAGGGCTGACAAAATATGGTTTTTGTCATAGTCGTAGCCACACAGAACAACCAGTTGGTGTTCAGGAATGTATGTTGCTCCCGTGATTAATCCCTTTGTGTTGTAAGTGTCGCGCCGGTGCGCAACATGGGTGCCGGGCGTTTTAGGTAGACTGTAAACGGTGGTTTGCGCGGAAACCCACTGTTTGGTAAAGAGATAGATGCTGTCGTCCGTGACGATAAAGGCCTCGCAGTCGAAATCGGTAGCATTCAGCCGAGCCGTGAAATCGGTTTGGTCTTCGTAGGAAAACCGTATGGTATCTATCCGAAACACTTTGTTTTCCAGTGATTCTTTGCTCACTCGCAGAATCTGTAGGTTTTTCCTGCGCCCGCTGTTGTTTCCGAAATCCCCGAAATACAGATAAAGACTGTCCTGTGTGATTTCTTCCGTATCTTGATTTTTGATCTTTTTGATACACATGGCCTCTACGGTGGCTGAATTCGTGCTGTCAATCTGGTATAGGCAATTGTCATTGTGGTCATTATACGTCCAATATCCATCCTCCCAATAAATCAGAGAGGAGGAACCACCCAATAAGGAATCCAGCGTGCCTAACACCGAGGCCTTAATTGTAGTGGGAGCGTATTTGCAACTGCCATCGTTGACGGTTGCCTCAACGTTGTAATTTTTGGCCACCGGGTCGGTGCAGCCACACACCTGTGCCAAGCCGGTCCCTATCGTGGCGATAAAAAGACCGAATAACACAAAAACAGTGCGCATAACGGGTATCTTTCGAAATAGCAGCCATTTTTTCATACGGCAAAAATACACTTTTTTTGACCGTTTAAAAACTTGCTTCAATAACCCATAACCTATAACCATTAAAATCGTATCTTTGCCGCGTGAAAAAAACAACTCCGTTTTCTGATCCGATTGAGCTCCACGGCAACTGTTTGTTCGTGTCGGACGCGCATTTCCGTACCCCGCCGGATGCCGCCAGCGAGGAACGGGAACTCAAACTCGTGCAGCTGCTCAAAAATCAGAACAATGGCCTTCACCATATTTTCCTTTTAGGCGACATTTTCGACTACTGGTTCGAATACCGCGACGTGGTGCCAAAAGGGTATGTTACGCTGTTTGCCTGTCTGAAAGAGTTACATGCGCAAGGTGTTCAGATTCACTATTTTACGGGCAACCACGACATGTGGGTAGAGGACTATTTCACGCAGACTTTCGGCGCTGCCGTCTATCATGAGGCACGGCTGATGAATATTAACGGACACCGCTGTTTTCTGGGCCATGGCGATGGCTTGGGCGGCAAACAGCGCAAATATCTGCTTATCAAGCGGATTTTCAACAGCAAGTTCAACCAGCGGCTGTACAGCATGTTGCATCCGAGGCAATCGTTTGCCATTTCACGTTTCTTCTCTGAAAAAAGCCGCAACTCCCACGATGAAAGCATGTTAATCTTCAAAGGTGAAAACGAATACCAAGTTCAGTTCGCCCGTGAGCTGTTGCAGACATTGAACGTTGAGTTCTTCATCTTCGCGCACCGCCACATCCCCATGCGTTACGAGCTTGCGCCAGGCCATCTTTTCTTCAACACCGGCGACTGGCTGGAGCATTTCAGCTACCTCACTTTCGGGCCAAAAGACTCCGAACCTGTATTAAATGAAAAAGTGATGTAACAAAATCACCTTTTCATGCGACAAATGGTGTGTGGGAAATCTTTTGACAAGTTTTTCGTGTGATAAGATGCTTGGTATAAAGAAAATATGTTTTTTGGGGACGCTGTTGGTCTTGATTACAAGCGGCGGGTGGCGAAGTATGGCACAAAATTGCCCTCCGAAACCGCTACCCTATTTTGAGAACTTCGAGACGGGATTTTACAGTTCCTCCTCAAGTGGTTGGTTAATACAATCAGCGGATTCCACTTTCCTTTATCCCGAAAATTGCTGGATACAATGTTGCACGCACTTGTACGCATGGGGCTGGCCCACAGAAGTTCTCTACCATCCGCCAGAGATGTCACCTGACCGCATGATGATGTTGAACCGACAAACCAGAACGTGGGTGCTGCCTCCTGATGTGCAGGAGAGAAGCATGATTGCCCCATCTCTTCAGGAATCTCCTGCCTGTATTACTTTTTCAGCCATTTACAATGCTCTGAATACCACCTCCGACACTTCTTTCCTCTTTGGAGCCCCTTTGTCCATCGGCTATGTGACAACCATAACCGACACATTAGAAGGCTACGTGCCGATAGATACTTTTTATATTCTCAGTTCTTGGGATGATATTAACAACCCCACTTACTGCACGCTTGACCTCGCGTGCAAGGGAATTACCATTCCCCCACCCCATATATTGGTGTTCCGGGTGGCAGAAGACTTTAATGATTGGCTCGGTGCTGTTTGGATACATGTCAATGATATCAATTTCTCCAATGAGATTCCTATCGACACCACTATCACCTACCTTGACAGCGTTTGCATAGGAGAGCCATTCGAGGGATATGGCTTCACCGTTCAAGCACAGAACACAGCCGGTATCTATACGTTTACACGTACAGAATGCACTAACACCACTTCCATTTTGCATGAACTGACGCTCACGGTGCTTCCAGAAATGCATACGACGCTTTTCGAATACATTTCTCCAGACGAAAGCGTGTATCACGATGGAGTGGCCTATTCCAGTCCGGGCGATTACACCTTCACCTACACCTCCTCCAACGGCTGCGATTCTGTGGTAGAGCTTCATATTCTATACCACCCAGACGAAATCCCCCATGTCACTGTATGGCTACCCAATGCGTTCACACCCAACAAGCCCACCCTCAACAACGTGTTCCGGCCGGTGTTCAATTATCCAGAAGAGATAGAAACCTACAGCATAGAAATCTACAACCGCTGGGGAGGGCTGGTTTTCCGCACGGAGGAACTGTCATTCGGCTGGGATGGCACCAATGCGCCCGAAGGCGTATATTCGTGTGTGGTTCACTACAAGCAGTTTGGCGATAAGGAAAAAACTGCAAAAGGCTGTGTGACGCTGTTGAGATAAGAATAACAAAGCACTAAAAGTAATTCTATCTTCATAAGTCCTGGAAAAATGCTATTTTTGCCGCCTGAAATCGCAGCGCGGCATTTGATTCGTCAAACCGCCTAATTTGAGACTTTTATTATGGAACTCCAAAATACACATTCCGATACCACCCCGCACCGTGCGGGCTTCGTCAATATCATCGGCAACCCCAACGTGGGCAAAAGCACCCTGATGAACCAATTGGTCGGCGAGAAGGTCTCTATCATGACCTCCAAGGCGCAGACCACCCGCCACAGAATCAAGGGTATCGTCAACGGCGACGATTACCAGATCGTCTATTCTGACCTGCCCGGCGTACTCGACCCCGCCTACATGATGCAGAAGTACATGATGAAGTTCGTCACGGACTCGCTGCAGGACGCCGACATTATCCTTTACCTCATCGAGTGCGGGGAGACCAGATACAATGAGCAACTCGTCGAAAAGATCAACAAGATGGGAATTCCCGTCGTGTTCATCATCAACAAGACTGACAAATATACCGAAGAGCAGGTGGAGGAATCGAAGAGCCACTGGCAATCGATTCTCCCCACCGCCGATGTCTTCGCCATCTCCGCGTTGAAGGGCTTGAACATCGAGGCCGTGCGCAACCGCATCATCGAGCTGCTGCCCGAATGCCCGCCCTACTTCCCGAAAGACGCCCTCACCGACCGCCCTATGCGCTTCTTCGTGTCGGAACTCATCCGCGAGCAGATCCTTCTGCAGTACAAGAAGGAGATCCCCTACAGCGTGGAAGTGGTGGTGGAAAGTTACAAGGAAGAGCCCGACCTCATCCGAATAGCCGCGACCCTCTACGTGGAACGTTCCACGCAGAAGGCCATCATTATCGGCAGCAAGGGTTCGGCCATCAAAAAATTGGGTACCGATGCACGGATGTCCATCGAAGACTTCCTGCAAAAGCATGTCTTCCTCGACCTGTCTGTCAAAGTCCTCAAAGACTGGCGCAACAACGAGCTGCAGATGAAACGCTTCGGCTATTCTTTAGGAGATTGAGGAATGTTTTGCAGAAAACTGCACTAATCTTTCAACTTCTTCACTTTCAAGCTGATGAAAGCCTCCGTGATGGTATCGTCGTCATCGTCACGATCGTCTTTCTCATCATCGTCGCTGCCATCGCTTGATGACTTCTGCTCCTTGGAAGAATCGTTCATCTCTTTGAGATGCACCTTGCTGAGGTCCAAGAGCAGGTCGAAAATCGGGTCTTTCTCAAATTCACCCAAGCTATGATTCAGAAAGACAACGTCTTTCATCAATCGGAGAAGTTTGTGCATGAACAGCAGGAAATCCTTCTTGGAGGCATGGAACTCCATTTCCACGTCCTGATCGGGAGAATCTTCTTCCTCCTGATCCTCTTCAGCCGTCTCTTCGTTGACTGTTTCGTTTTTGGCAACTTCATTCGTTGCTACATTTTCCGCAGGCATCCTTGTGCCGCAACCCTCTTCGGGCAAATTTTCTTCTTTTTTCTTTTTCATAGTATTAAATTTAGTGCTACAAAGATATGACGGAAAATCTCTGTTATCAAGCGTTTTTTTAAGTTTTACAACCGATTAAAACACACAGTAATATAAATTTTCGTTAACTATTAGTTGTAAATACAAGATGGCTGATTTCGCAGATTTTCGGAGTTTGCACCGCAAAACCGAAAATAATGTATCTTTGCGGCCGGGTTTGACTTTGACAATGACTATAACTATGACTATGACCTTTGGTTGATCACCAATCTCATATCACTATTCACTGATCACCATTCACTATTGCCTTAAACATCTTACATAAAATAAACAAGCAATGAACTTAATCGAAAAAATCAAAGAAAATGCCAAGAAGGCCAACAAGCGTATCGTTTTGGCTGAGGGCGAAGAGGAAAGAACCTTAAAAGCTGCCGATATCATCATTGAAAACGGTTATGCTGCCATCACTTTGTTAGGAAACAAGGCCAACATTGAGGCCAAAGCCACTGAATGGGGGCTGAAGAACATCGCGAAGGCCGACATCATCGACCCGATGGACAATCCAAAAAAAGATTTCTACGCAAACATGCTGTACGAAATCCGCAAAAACAAAGGCATGACAATGGAAGAAGCCCTCAAGAAAGTCGAGGATCCGCTTTACTTGGCTACTCTTCTTATCAAAAACAAGGATGTTGACGGTGAAGTCACGGGCGCACAGCACGCCACGGGCGACGTACTCCGTCCCGCCTTCCAAATTGTCAAGACTTTACCTGGTATTTCCGTGGTTTCCGGCGCCTTCATTATGTGTTTCCAAGACAAAAAATGGGGTGACGACGGCGTGATGGTCTTTGCCGATTGTGCCGCAGACCCGAACACCGACGAAAACAAGCTCGCCCAAATCGCGGTCGTTACAGCCCAGACTGCCCGCACCATCGCTGGTATCGAGCCGCGCGTGGCCATGCTGAGCTTCTCCACGAAAGGATCTGCCAAACACGAACTCGTTGATAAGGTGGTCAATGCAACCCGCATTGCCAAGGAGATGGATCCCAACCTCGTGATTGACGGCGAGTTGCAGGCTGATGCCGCCATTATCCCGTCCGTGGGCGCTTCCAAGGCTCCCGGCAGCCCCGTCGCCGGTAAGGCCAATGTGCTGGTGTTCCCGTCTCTGGAAACCGGTAACATCGCATACAAGTTGGTACAGCGCTTCGCTGGCGCAGAGGCCGTCGGTCCCGTCATGCAAGGTATGGCCGCTCCTATCAACGACCTCTCCCGCGGCTGCTCCGTCGAGGACATCGTCAGCCTCGTGGCTATCACCGCCTGCCAGGCCGCTGGCAACACGTTCTAATCGATAATCCCAATCACGGAGGAGATGCGTCACGGAACGTCTCCTCCGTGCATTATTCAAACCTGACCCACGTCAGATACGGCTTTTAGCTATTAGCTATTGGCTATTGGCTTTCGGGTACGAATCCCAGCTAACAGCCAATAGCTAATAGCCAAAGTTGTAATAGTGCATGAATCATGTGCATGGTATATAATGTAATATATGTCTCAATTTTCCTATCACTGGCAGCTGGCGCACCGTATCCTGCGCGATAAAGGCGACCGCTTTTCCAAACCCATTATACGCCTTTCGGTCTTCGGGGTGGCACTTGGCGTGGTTATCATGCTGATTGCCATTGGGATAACTGCCGGATACAAACAAGTGATTGAGGAAAAAGTGGTGGCCATGGGACAACATATCCGTATCTCCCACTACGACCGCAACTACTCCTACGACCAAATCCCCATCTCGCTTAATGATACTCTTTTACACGAAATCCTGATACACCCTGAAGTGGTTTCCGTACAACCTTTTGCCACAAAAGTGGGTATCATCAAAACAACCGATCAAGTGGAAGGTATTGTTTTAAAAGGGGTGAATGCTTCGTTTAACGGCAAACAATTTTCCCACAATCTGGTGGAAGGAGACACCCTGCAATTAAACGATACGGTGGCCGACAACCACATTATCCTCTCCAAACAAATGGCTGACAAGCTGCGGCTCAAATTAGGTGACAAAATACGCACCTATTTCGTACAAGATCCTCCACGACAGAGAAGTTTCACGTTGTCAGGTATTTATGAAACAGGATTGCCTGAATATGATGCCAAATTCGCCATAGTGGATCTCCGTCATGTGCAAAAACTCAATGATTGGACCTCACAGCAGGTAAGCGGAATTGAAATTCTAACTCATGATTACAACTTAATGGATAAAGTCGGTGAACAACTTCATCATCAAATAGATATGAATTTGAAAGCCGAAACCATAAAACAAATATATCCTGAAATTTTCGACTGGATCGCCCTATTCGACACGAACGTTACGGTGCTGCTGATCATCACAACATGTGTCTGCATGATTACCATGATGTCCATTTTCTTCATCATTATTTTGGAAAATACGCGACTTATTGGTATCCTTAAAACTCTGGGTATGAAGACAAAACACGTAGTTACGACTTTCCTCCTTGTAGCTGGGCGCACTCTGTTGAAAGGATTGCTTATCGGAAATATTTTTGCTTTAGGACTTGGTTGGCTCCAGCAAAAGTTCCATTTTCTTAAGCTGAACCCCGACACGTACTACGTGAACTACGTTCCGATCAAATTCCAAGTTTGGGAAGTCATTTTGCTGAATATCGGCGTTTTCACAGCTTGTATGCTCGTGCTTGTCGTTCCCGCATGGGTTATCAGCAAAAAAATATCTCCAGTAAAAGCGGTACAATTCGAATAGTGGCGAATAATTATTCGCCCTTACCCTTTTTCTTCATCCAGAAGTACATGCCCCAGTAGGCGAGCGTCACGCCAAGGGTGATGCCCACCACCATCGGGAAACGCTGCTTCAGCGAGGAGAAGGTGATGGGGATCAACAGAGCCGCCAGCAACATGAAATAACGCAAAACAGCTTTCATGCTATTTTAATTTAGCCAGTTGCTCTTTGATGATGCGGATTTTTTCTTCCGCGTCAGCCTGTTTTTTACGCTCAATATCGACCACCTGCTGCGGGGCATTGTTCACAAAACGCTCATTAGAGAGCTTCTTCAACACATTCTGCAGGAAACCTTCCGCATATTTCAGATCAGCCTCCAGCTTTTTGATTTCCTCATCCATATCCACCAAACCCTTCAACGGCATGGAATACTGGATTTTATTTTCGATGAACGAAGCTCCGTCAACGTCTTTACTTTCTAGATAATCAATATGTTCCAGATTACAAAGTTTAGCAATCACTGCGTCGGTGGCGGGATTGGCAGCAGAAGGATTGGTATAAACGTTGAGCGTAAGGGCTTTCTTTTGCGGAATATTCTTCTCCGTTCGGATACGACGCACCTGGTCAATGACCTTACGGGCGGCGGCGAAATCATCCAACACTTTCTGATTCACCTCAGCTTCCACCTCCGGCATCTTCGTCATCATAATGGACTCTTTTTCGCCTCTCTGACGCATCGTCTGCCACAATTCTTCCGTGATAAACGGCATGAACGGGTGCAAAATCTGCATCAGCACTTCGAAAATGTCAATAATTTCTCTATAGGTCTTTCCATCTATCGGTTGTTGGAATCCAGGTTTCACCACCTCGAGGAAGCAGGAGCAGAAATCGTCCCACACGAGTTTGTAGATGTCCATCAAAGCTTCGGAGATACGATAGCGATTCACATTCTCCTCCACTCCTTTGAGCACTTCGTTCATACGCTCACGAATCCATTTCACAGCGGTTTCGGTGTGGAGCGGCTGCGGGATATTGTCATCGATCTGCCAACCTCTCACCAAACGGAAGGCGTTCCACAGCTTGTTGCTGAAATTACGGCCCTGCTCGCAGAGCGATTCGTCGAACAGCAAGTCGTTACCAGCCGGAGAACTGAGCAGCATACCGAAACGCACGCCGTCGGCACCGTTTTTTTCCATCAACATGATAGGATCAGGAGAGTTGCCGAGCTGCTTCGACATCTTGCGGTGCAGTTTGTCACGCACCGTACCCGTAAAATAGACATCTTTGAACGGAATCCGGTCGCGCCATTCCAATCCGGCCATGATCATACGCGCCACCCAGAAGAAGATGATATCGGGGGCGGTGATCAACACGGCTGTCGGATAATAGTAGTTGATTTCGGGATTGTCAGGGTGACGGATGCCGTCGAACACAGACAGCGGCCACAACCAAGAGGAAAACCAAGTGTCCATCACATCCTCGTCCTGCTTCAAATCGTTGATAGTCAGATTTAATTCGGGGAATTTCTGACGGGCGATGTTCAGGGCTTCATCGGCATTGTGCGCCACCACAAATTCATGGTTCGGCAGATACCAAGCCGGGATGCGGTGTCCCCACCAAAGCTGACGGCTGATACACCAGTCCTTAATGTTCTCCATCCAGTGGGCATACGTGTTCTTGAACTTGTCAGGATGGAACGTGATGTCACCGTTCATGACAGCATCGAGAGCCGGTTTCGCCAACTCTTCCATCTTGCAGAACCACTGCAAGGAGATTTTCGGCTCGATGACTTCGTTGGTACGCTCCGAGAAGCCCACTTTGTTGGTGTAATCCTCAATTTTCACCAAATTGCCACCCTCCTCCAACAACGGGATGATGGCTTTCCGCGCCTCGAAACGGTCCATGCCCACGAGGAATTGCGCATTCTCGTTGAGCGTGCCGTTATCGTTGAAGATATTGATGGTCTCCAGATGGTGTTTGATGCCGAGGTTATAGTCGTTGATATCGTGCGCAGGCGTGATTTTCAGCGCGCCGGTACCGAACTCCCGTTCCACGTATTCATCGTAAATCAAAGGAATAGAACGGTTTACAACAGGGACAATGGCGCGTTTGCCTTTATACTTGGCATAACGCTCATCTTCAGGATGCATACAGATGGCCGTATCGCCGAGGATGGTTTCCGGACGGGTGGTGGCAATCGTGATGTACTCATTCTCCTCCCCTTCAATCTGATAGCGGACATAATAGAGTTTTGATTGTAACTCTTTGTAAATCACCTCCTCATCAGACACTGCAGTAAGCGCCTTCGGGTCCCAATTGACCATGCGCACGCCGCGGTAGATTTTACCTTTGTTGTACAGATCCACGAACACGTCGATCACAGCTTCCGACATCTCCGGGTCCATAGTGAATTTAGTGCGATCCCAATCGCAGGAAGCACCGAGTTTGCGGAGCTGTTTAAGGATAATGCCACCGTATTTCTCTTTCCATTCCCAAGCATGCTTCAGAAATTCTTCACGGGTAAGATCCTTTTTATCAATACCTTGCTCCTTAAGATAAGCCACCACTTTGGCTTCAGTGGCGATGGAGGCGTGGTCGGTGCCGGGCACCCATACGGCGTTGAAACCCTTCATGCGGGCACGACGGATCATCACATCCTGAATGGTGTTGTTGAGCATGTGGCCCATGTGCAGCACGCCCGTCACGTTCGGCGGCGGAATCACGATGGAATATGCCGGTCTACTGTCGGGTTCGGAGTGAAAGAAGCGGTTTTCCATCCAAAACTGGTACCATTTGTCCTCAACCGCAATCGGGTCGTATTTGGTATTGATTTCTGTAGCCATGTTTGTTTTATCTAACCTGTTATATACTAATAATTTACGATGTAAAATTCACCTTTTAAAAAGGAAATGCAAAGATACAATTTTTTGCGAACAATATACCTTTCTTTTGTCCGTATGTATTCATAATTTGCGTATCTTTGCCGTCCAATTTTCAGATACAAAAAAAGTTAACAATATGGAAAGAATTTCAAAAAGAGTGCTGGGAATGCCGGCATCAGAAACATTGGCCATGACCGCATTGGCACGTGAGTTAAAGGATAAAGGTCAAGATGTTATCAGCTTGAGCATCGGTGAACCCGATTTCAACACGCCGGAAACCGTGAAGGAATACGCCAAACAGGCTATTGACGACAATTTCACGCATTACCCGCCAGTCCCCGGTTATGCCGACCTGTTGAAAGCCATCAGCCATAAGTTCAAAAGAGACAATAATCTGGATTACACCACGCAACAGATTGTAGTTTCTACTGGTGGCAAACAAGCTATCTATCAAACAGTTATGGCTTTGGTGAACCCTGGTGACGAGGTGATTATCCCCACTCCCTATTGGGTTTCCTACCGCGCCATCGCGCAAATGGCAGAAGCCGAAATCAAATACGTTCCTTGCAAGATCGAGAACGATTTCAAGATTACTCCTGCTCAATTGGAGGCAGCCATCACTCCGAAAACCAAACTGATGATGTTCAGCAGTCCTTCGAATCCCACAGGTATGATCTACTCCAAGGAGGAACTCCGTGCTATCGCTGAAGTGGTCGCCAAACACCCGCAGATGATGATCATGTCTGACGAAATTTACGAACACATCAATTTTGTGGGCGGTCACGAAAGCATTGCTCAATTCGATTTCATTAAAGACCAAGTGGTTACCGTTAACGGTGTGGCGAAAGGTTTTGCCATGACGGGCTGGCGTATCGGTTTCATCGGTGCTCCCGTGGAGGTGGCCAAGGCCTGCAACAAGCTGCAAGGACAAATCACTTCCGCCACCGGCTCCATCTCCCAACGCGCCGCGCTGAGAGCCATGGAAATGGATCCAAAAACCTCAGAAGACATTATCAACATGCGGAACATCTTCAAGATGCGCCGCGATATGGTCTATGACCTGCTGAAGCAAATTCCCGGTTTTGAGGTCACGCTGCCGCAGGGTGCCTTCTACTTCTTCCCGAAAGTGAGCAGTCTGTTCGGCAAACAAGTGCCTGCAGACTCCAAATTCGCCGCCCAATACAACAAAACGATCATTGAGAACTCCACCGACCTCGCGTTCTACTTCCTTTTGGACGCCAGTGTTTCCACCGTACAAGGCACCGCCTTCGGGGACGACGACTGCATCCGCCTCTCTTACGCCACCTCCGAAGACCGCCTCAAAGAAGCCTGCAAACGCATCAAGCAGGCCGTTGAAAATCTGAAATAATTAAAACAACTTCCTTAAGCATCCTCGAAGAGGCAAGACGCGCGAAGCGCAATTAACCCCACACAAGCGAAGCGCAGTGTGGGAGGCAAACAGAGAGGAAAAAGGACGAAGTGCAAATAACCCCACACAACGCTACGTTTGTGTGGGATTGAAAAAAAGAACGAATATGAACAACTTCAAGAAATTAGTGACAATTATAGCCATCATCATGGGTATGATGGCAGTCTCACAAGCGCAAAACATCCAATTCACCCTGCTGCACTCTAACTCAAACGAGGCGGTGGTGCGTGTCGATTTCGGCACCTACCAAACGGAAACGGTTTCCGTGAACGGCGAGGATATGCAAAAACTGATTATGGCGGACGCTTATCCCGTCTTGAAAAAAGGCAGTCCCGAATTGCTCCAAACGGCATTCTCCCTGATTGTGCCCGAAGGAAGCAATCCTGAAACGGAAATTCTGGATGCGCAATACACTGTTGTAGAGTCTTTTGCCTTAGCTCCGTCAAAAGGTAGTCTATATCGTACTGTGGATCCGGAGAATGTTCCATATACGAAAAACGCGGATTATCAAGCGGCCGACTACCTATTAGGCAATGCAATACAAACGGGCGAAACCTATCAGCTCCGCGATTTTCAGGGAATGAATTTCATGGTTTATCCCTTCGATTATAACCCCATCGCGCAGAAACTGAAGATTTACTCTTCTGTAACGGTCAAAGTGACTTTCAACAGCACAAGATCTATTGCCACTGCCACTAAAATCAACCGCACTTTCGATGCCGTCTATTCCAATCATTTCTTGAACTACAGCGGCCTGCGGAGTACGCCCGTAACCGATGAAGGAGACATTCTGGTCATTTGCCCTGAAAATTTCATGGAAGCCATGCAACCTTATGTTGATTGGAAAATCCAAAATGGCTATCACACTGAAATGGTTTCGGTAACTGCTGCCGGAAATAACGCAAACGCTATAAAAACTTATATCTCAAATTATTACAATGAACACAATTTGGCATTTGTGATCATTGTGGGTGACAATGCCCAATTCCCTACCCCGACCGTCAGTGGCAACAAATCCGACAACTATTTCACTGAATTAATTGGCAGCGACACCTACCCAGATATCATTTTAGGCAAGATTTCCGCCGAAAGCATATCACAAGTGGAAACTCAGGTGCAACGTTTTATTGAATACGAACAGAATCCACCCGAAACTTCCCATTTTACGTCTTTCATGGGCATCGCCTCCAATCAGGGTCCTGGTGACAACAACGAATACGACTATCAGCACATCCGCAATATTGACAATAAGTTGCAAGCATACACTTATACTTCCGGTTATGAACTGTTTGAAGGGAGCCAAGGCGGCTTGGACGCATCCGGCAACCCTTCGGCATCCATGGTAGCCACTGGAGTTAACAACGGTGTCGGCATCATCTGTTATTGCGGGCATGGTAATGTGCAGAATTGGACAACCACTGGTTTTAGTAATACCAACGTCAACAGTTTAACGAATGCCGGCAAACTTCCGTTCATCATATCTGTGGCTTGTGTGAACGGCGCCTACCATTCCGGTACCTGCTTTGCCGAGGCGTGGCTTCGGGCAACAAAAGACGGGGAACCGACAGGCGCTGTGACCATGGCTGGTTCCACCATCAACCAGCCGTGGAATCAACCCATGTGCGCCCAAGACGCTATGATAGACATGTTAGTCGGCACGGATCCGGCTAATCAGAAATTCACATTTGGCGGCATGTTCTTCAACGGAATCATTCACATGCTGGATGTCTATAACGACAACAGTGCCTTGGAAGTTTCCCGGACATGGGTTATCTTTGGAGACCCCACTCTGCTGATGCGAACTGCTGTTCCTGAACAACTCGAAGTTTCTTACAATGCCTTACTGCCCACTGGTGTTCCTTACTTATCTTTCTCATCCGCAGTTGAAAACGCGAAAATTTCCGTCACCCGGAATGGAGAAATCATAGGGGTTGGACACATCACTAACGGAGAGTACACGCTCAATTTTTCCGAAACTTACCTGCCGACCGACACACTGAAAGTACTGGCAACCGCCACAAACTACATTCCTTACGAAGGCACAGTGAACTTTATTCCGAATGAAGGGCCCTACGTCATTATCAATGACCTTACCCTTACCGACAAGATCCTTCCTTTTGTTAACAACCACTCCAACAACTTGGCAGAATTTGGAAAAACCCTGACCGTGACGCCGCAAATCGTCAACGTCGGAAACGAAACTGCCTCCAACATTCAGATTAACATTTTCTCTGAAGATGAATACATCACCTTGAATAACACAAGTTTGACTGTCGCTTCATTAACGGCACACGACACGCTAGCTGCCGCTCCCACATTTACCTTTAAGGTCGGGAATTTAGTGCCAGCCAACCACAGTGCCGTTATTAGAATGGAAATCATCTTCAACGATGACACTGTGGTGCAATCCAAGTCAATAAAATTGTATGCCCCGCAGTTGAGTATCACCTCGATGGTGATTGACGACACAGAGACAGGCAACAGCAACCATAGAGCCGATTATAGCGAGACTTTCAACTGCAATATCACCATTGCCAATACGGGTAATATGCCCATCATTGGCGGTAATATTTTCTTTGAGAACCCTGGTGACGAGCTAACTCTTCAAACTGATTCCATTTTCTTCCCCGCGATAGACATAAACAGTACTGTGACTGTGCCTTTACAGGTAACTGTCGGTAGCAGTATTCAAGAACCAACTATCTCATACATTAAAGCCGGGCTTTGGGTTAACTATTATTACGCTCACGCCTATTTCCCTGTCAAAATCGGCGCTGTGACAGAAGACTGGGAAACAGGGGACTTCACCAATATGGCATGGCAAAACACTTCCTCCATCCCTTGGACTATTTCTACGCAATCTCCGTATGAGGGTATTTATTGCGCCAAATCGGGTCCGATCGGCAACAATAGCTCCACCACACTGAAAATCACCGATACCGCCACGGTTGCCGACACCATCTCTTTCTACTACAAGGTATCCAGCGAACAAGATTATGACAAACTGACATTCAAGATTGATGGACAAACAAAGGACGAATGGAGTGGTAGCGTAAACTGGACCCGAGCCGCCTATCCGGTAAGCGAAGGCCCGCACACCTACACGTGGACTTATTCCAAAGACTATTATGGTACTTATGGCAAGGACTGTGCCAATATTGACGCTATCTCCTTCCCGTGTGGCAAGGTGAACCACCCTGTGGGCATCCAAGAATTCGAACAAAGCTCCGTTTTCCAAGTTTGGCCTAATCCTTCCACGGATATCCTTCATGTTCAGTTACAGGATGGCTCAAATGCGCAAGATTACACCTACCAGTTATTCAATTTGTCTGGAAAATTGCTGCAAGGCGGACATCTGACGGGTAATAATTCTCAAATAGACGTAAGAAGATATACTTCAGGTGTTTATTTCTTGAAGCTGGAAAACAGTCTGCATCAAATTCAAACCGTCAAACTCATTAAGAAATAGTCATGAGTGAAGGAAAACCGTTAATACTGATTGTAAACGATGATGGCTACGAAGCGAAGGGCTTAGAGGCAATGGTTACGATTGCCAAGCCTCTTGGAGAAGTGGCGGTAGTGGTGCCCGACCGGACCCGTTCCGGTATGGGACATGCCATTACAATGGGCGAACCGCTTCGGCTCACGAACTACAAAAACGAAGACGGAGTTGCCTACTACAAGACCAACGGCACTCCTGTTGATTGCGTGAAATTAGGCGAAAAGATTGTGCTTCGCGACCGGAAAATTGATCTGGTGCTTTCCGGAATCAACCATGGTTCTAACTCTTCTGTCAGTTTAATCTATTCCGGCACAATGGCCGCCGCCATCGAAGCAGCTTTCGATAATATCCCCTCCGTGGGGCTTTCTGTGCAAGATTACAGTCCCAATGCTGACTTCACCGCCGCCATCCATTACGGCAGTCAAATCGTCAAACAAGTGTTGGAGAAAGGGCTTCCGCCTTATATCTGCCTGAATGTCAATTTCCCGAAAGCATCTCTCGAAGAAATCAAAGGCATCCGTGTAACCCGCCAATGCCATGCCACCTGGCATGAGGATTTGCAAGAACGCACTGATCCTTACGGCCGTAATTACTACTGGCTGACCGGTTGGTTAGAACGCCTCGAAGAGGACGAAACCACTTGCGAGGGAGCTCTCCAACGCAACTATGTCTCCGTGCAACCTGTTCAATTTGATCTTACCGCTCATCAATATATATCCACATTAAAATTTTTAGAGTCATGATGGACAAACTCAGAAGAGATTCTTACGGAATAGGCATAATACTGGGACTTTTGTTACCCGCTATCATTTTCGGTGTCCTTTACGGCATTTATGCATTAATTTTGAACGGAAATCCGCAAATGTTAGTCAGAAATCCTAATTTAACGAAAGATCTGATCCCGAAATTCATCCTCCTTGCCTTAATTCCGAATATATTCACACTACGCTACTATCTGTTGAACCTCAAGTTCGACAAGACTGGCCGTGGCATACTTGGTGTCTCCTTCGCCTGGGCTATTGTTTTTATGGCAGCGCAGTTCCTCTTGTAAAAAGGACGAGACAAGCTGATAACTAAAAAAGGCCCGGAAAATTTCCGAGCCTCTTTTTTTTGTGGTTAGACAAAAGATTTGACTACTCCAGGCTGATAGCCTCGCACGGACAAACGTCTGCGCAAGCTCCGCATTCGATGCAGAGATCAGGGTTGATGGAGTAAGCAGCGCCTTCAGAGATAGCCTCTTGAGGGCATTCGCCGATGCAGGTTCCACAAGCGGCGCAAAGATCTTCATTAATTTTGTATGCCATACTTTTTAATTGTTGTTGATTGAGCGGCAAAGATACACTTTTTATGAATCTCTGAACACTCGGTGAAAAATTTTATTTATAGGTTTCCGTTCATTATTTAAGGGCGATAGATGGTGACTCCAAACAGAAGTTTAATGGACCAAAAAAAAGATTCGGCATTGCTGTCGAATCTTTTCTTTTTTGTTATATGAAAACGAATCTGGATTACTCCTCGTCTTTATGCTCTTCTTCGTACTTTTTGATGATCTCGCTTTGGACATCAGCGGAAACTTGCTGATATTCAGAGAATTTCATGCTATAAGAAGCACGACCGGAAGTGATGGAGCTCAACGTAGTGGAGTACTTGTTCATCTCTGCCAATGGAATCTTGGCATGGATCATCTGGAATGCGCCTTCACTTTCCATACCCATCATGATACCGCGACGACCCTGCATGTCGGTCATCACATCACCCATACGATCGGCGGGAACGAAGATGTCCACATCGTAGATAGGCTCCAGAATCTTCGGACCAGCGTTCTTGAAGGCTTCTTTGAAAGCGTTACGACCAGCCAATTTGAACGCCAACTCGTTGGAGTCAACCGGGTGCATTTTACCGTCATAGATGTTCACCACGATGTCGCGGGCGTAAGAGCCGGTGAGCGGACCTTCTTCCATCTTCTCCATGATACCCTTCAGAATAGCGGGCATGAAGCGTGCATCGATAGCACCACCGACGATACAGTTGTTGAAGATCAACTTACCACCCCAAGGCAGATCGTAGGTTTCCGTGGCACGGATCGGGTATTTGGTCTGCGTAGGCATTCCCTCATAGTAAGACTCGATGAGCATGTGCACTTCACCGAATTGGCCAGAACCACCAGACTGTTTTTTGTGACGATACATAGCCTCAGCAGATTTCGTGATAGTCTCACGATACGGGATCTTCGGGGCGTAGTATTCGATATCAATCTTGTTGAGCTTCTCAATCATCCATTTCACGATGTTGAGATGTTGCTCGCCCTGACCGGAGATAATGAGCTGTTTCAGTTCCTTGGATTGTTCCATTTGGAAGGTCGGGTCAGTCTTGCGGATTTCGTTGAGGGCAGCACCCAATTTTTCATCGTCAGAGCTGTTGACGGCGCGAACAGCAGTGCGGAACTTGGGATCCGGATAAACCGTGGGTTCAATCACGTCATCACCCTTAGCTACGAGAGTAGAGCAAGCGGGAGAAGATTTCAGCTTGATGGTAGCCACGATATCGCCGGCCACAGCCTTCTCCACTTCCACACGGTTCTTGCCGCAGAATGCGAGCAGCTGGGAAATACGCTCTTTAGTATTGGTGGTAGTGTTCAACAGATCGTCAGCCTTCTTGATTTCGCCGTCAGCAACCTTGATGAAAGCAACCTCACCGAGGTGTTGCTCGATACCGATCTTGAAGATATAACCTACGAAAGGATTGGCGGCATTGTACTTGTGTTCGTTGCCGTTAGTGGCTTTCATAGCGCGACCTTCGTCGGGAGTCGGACAGTTCTTGATGACGAGATCCATGAGGCGGTCAACACCTTGGTCAGTCTTGGCGGCCACGCAGATCACCGGGAAAGTGCCGCGGTTGGCGATACCGAGTTTCAGACCACGAATCATTTCGTCTTCGGAAAGAGTACCCTCTTCGAAATATTTGTCCATCAAAGCCTCGTCGTTTTCAGCAGCAGCTTCAATCAAAGCGGCGTGCATCTCTTCAGCCTTGCCCATCTGATCAGCAGGGATATCTTCCACCACCATTTTACCGCCATTAGCCGGGAATTTGAGCATCTTCATTTGCAGAAGGTCGATCACGGCGTCGAAGCCGATACCGGCGTTCACGGGATATTGGAAAGCCATGACGCTGCCTCCGAAGTATTCCTTCAGCTGGTGCAGGGTTTCGTCAAAGTTGGCTTTTTCGTGATCGAGTTGGTTGACGGCGAACATCACGGGGATGCCAGCAGCTTTAGTGTGGCGCCATTGGATTTCGGCACCCACATCGACACCGTTCTGGGAGTTAATCACCATGAGGGCAGTGTCCATCACGCGCAGGGCGGAAATAGTCTCACCAATGAAGTCGTCAAAACCGGGGCAATCAACCATGTTGATTTTCGTGCCGTTGAATTCGGCATACATGACAGAGCTTTGGATGGATTGTTGTCTTTCGAGTTCCACTTCACGGTAGTCGGAAAGTGTATTCTTGTCCTCAACAGTACCTCTTCTGCTGATGACGCCGCCGTGAAATGCCATAGCCTCACAGAGAGTGGTCTTACCCGTGCGGTTACCGCCGATGACGGCGATATTTCTGATTTCTTTCGTTTGATAAACTTTCATTGGTGTATAATTAATTGATTATTAATATTTTATATTTTTATCTTAAAGAGGTGCAAATTTATAAAAATTATTGATATAAGGATGATGTGTTGATAAAATAATATGTTCAGATCCTGGAGCGAATAATTATTCGCGCCTACGGGTGAGGAAGGGATTTAAAACAAAAAAGCCCTCCAGGAACCTGAAGGGCTGTGGTATTGGGCGACGACCTACTCTCCCACCTGTTGGGCAGTACCATCGGCGCGGTCGGGCTTAACTTCTCTGTTCGGAATGGGAAGAGGTGTGCCCCGA
>JAFPXF010000024.1 GCA_017394765.1 Bacteroidales bacterium
ATGGATTTCGAGGGGGAGATTGTCTTTTTAACTGAAAAATGTTATTTTTGCAGCGGTGAATTGAAAGATTCACAAAAAACAGTAATTATTAACAGTTATAACTAAAAACAGAGCCTATTGAAGAAGTAAACCTCTTTATATAAATAATTTACGAAAAAAGCATTGTCTTTTTGCGTGTCTATCAGAATCTGGAAAATTGTGAAGCGGCAACAGCAAAAAGTAATGTCTGCGCATAGCGTGGAGTTACTTTATTATGCCGCAGGCCTTTCCAGAGCCTTGATAGTAAATAAAGTGGTTCTGCGCTTCTTTTTTTGGGGCGGATGGGAAACGAGAAATAATGGGAAAGCTGGAAACAACCCGATATGTCTTCTCAGGGCATGAGTCATTCCCTTGCAAATCGCTTTGGCTGAAAAAAGGGTATGATTTTGTTAAAAATGGTTACGACTTTAACTCACCGGATGCTGTGATACACCTAGGTGTCGGCAAGAATATGGTCGCTGCCATTCGCTATTGGTTAAAAGCATTTTCGCTCATAAAAGATAACAAAACGACAGTAATAGCAGATTATCTTTTGGACAGCGAGACAGGAAAAGACCCGTACATTGAAGACTCCGGAACCCTTTGGTTGCTACATTTCCTCATTGTCAACAGTCGTATAGCATCGTTATACTCTTTGTTTTTTGTCCATTATCAAAAGGAGAGAAAAGAATTTGAACGTGAACAAGTCCTGAATTTCATCAAAAGGAAAATGGTTGAACAAGGATTGGAGAAAATGTTCAATCCAAACACAGTAAAGAAAGATATAGGTGTCCTTTTCCAAAATTATACCCTACCCCGAACCTCTCAATCTCACGAAGATTATTCAAATCTGCTTATTGACCTTGATTTGCTTCGTCTTAGAGAAGAGGATAAGACATATTATTTTAATTTTGAAGGGAAACGTCAGTTGCCCCCGGATTGTTTTCTCTTTGCCCTGCTTTCCGTTGTGGATTCAAGCAATTTCAACATTTCTTTTGACCAATTGCAAGAACTTGGACTTGTTTTTTGTATGAATAATCTTGAACTATTGGAAATGGCAAAGAAACTCGCCGATTCTTATCCCAACGCTTTGGCATATAGCGATGTGGCTGGTGTGCGACAGTTACAGATCATCCATTCTATTGATAAAATGAACGTTTTAGATCGTTATTATGAATCAGTCCTTTAGTCTATCGGCAAATATAGAAGATGGTTTCCCGAGTGCAACGCACTACATTGTCACACCTAATGGACTGAGATCCATTGGTACAATTATTGACAGTTACAAATCAGGCTTACACTCATTTACTATCATTGGAACATACGGGACAGGGAAATCGAGTTTTTTGTTGGCCATCGAATCCGATTTGAAAAAAACTAACAATCAGCCACGACTATTAAACCCTTCGAATCTCTCTTCTGCTAAAGAGTACGTGATACTGAATATTGTTGGAGACTACCAAGAACTATCAAGTTTGTTAGGGAAAAAGTTGCATATAGAAGGAACTTCACAAAGTGTCCTTGACGAACTGAAAACTTACTACAAAAAAATCGAATCCGAAAACAAATTTCTAGTAATAGTAGTGGATGAATTTGGGAAGGTCTTGGAACACGCCGCAAAAAACAATCCAGAGAGAGAATTGTACTTTATGCAAAAGCTGGCAGAATTTGTCAATCATCCTTCCAGGAACATCCTGCTTCTCACCACATTGCATCAGAATTTCGGGGCGTATGCAAAAGATTTAACTGAAGCGCAGAAAAACGAATGGCAAAAAGTCAAGGGTCGTTTTATGGAGATAACCTTTGTGGAACCCGTAGAGCAACTGTTGTATTTGGCATCTAAACAGCTTTTGCACAAGTATGAAAATACTGACATTGCCAATGCAAAACGTTTGTATTGCCTCGCTCAGGAAACTAGACTTTTATCAAATGCTTTTTCGGAACAGACCGCACTGCAATTGTATCCCTTGGATGCTTTTTCTGCTTATACCATTACTTCAGCCATTCAGCGTTATGGACAAAATGAACGCTCCCTCTTCTCTTTCCTGTCAACCCGAGGAGTTAATTCTATCCGTGACTTTGAACCGAATGACCGTTGTTCCTATAATCTTGCCAATGTCTATGACTATGTTGTTTACAACTTTTACTCATATCTGAAAGACGTAAATACCGATTCTATGAGTTGGAGCTCTATGCAAGTGGCCATTGAGCGTGCGGAAGGTTTACAATGGGAAAACGCAATTGATATGACGAATGCTGTCAAGATGTTGAAATCTATCGGATTGTTGAACCTGTTTGGAAAGGCGAACTTTCGACTCACCGAATCGCAGATGTGTGAATACGCCGCCAATGCTATGGGTGTGGACAATGCAACATACATCATCCAACGTCTTCGCAATGCAAAAATCATCAGATATGCTGAATATAAGAGTCGTTTGCTTTTGTTTGATGGCACTGACATTGATTTGGAAGCGGAAATACTAAAAGCCGGATCAATTGTCGCTCGTCCAGTGGATTTTATCGATGATTTAAGAAATTTTATAAACAAGCGCATAGCCCCCGTTAAAGCGCATTATTATCAAAAGGGGACACCGCGATTTTTCGAATATGAAATCCGAAAAGAGCCTATTACACTAATACCTACAGGAGATACCGACGGCTTTATAGAACTGATTTTCGATCAAGACATCGATGCTTTGGAAAGAGTCAAGGATTTTAGCCGCGAAAATGATGGAAATGCCATTATCTATGTGTATTTCAAAAACACAGAGAAGTTAGTCGATCATTTGTACAATATCCAGAAATACAAATACATTCTTGAGAAAGTTCTAATTGACAAAAACGGGGATCGTGTGGCGTATAATGAAATCGAAAAGTTGGTTGAGTACGAGGAAACCTTGTTGAACAAATCTATCAGCGACAATTTGTTCGCCTACAAAGGTCAAGTGGATTGGATTTTTCAAGGCAAAATATGCAAAGTGTCCAACTTTATGGATTTCAACAAATTATTATCCTATGTGTGTGACACCATCTATTCTAAGACTCCTGTTCTCATTAACGAACTATTCAATCGACAAAAACTGAGCAGTACAATATCCTTGGCAAAGAAAAACTACCTTGCAGCATTAGTGAAACACAACTCGGAAATAGACTTGGGATTTGAAGAGGACAAGTTCCCGCCAGAAAAAACAATCTATTACTCGTTGCTAAAGAATACTGGACTGCACAAAAACGGTTGCCTTCGTGAATTTCCGGAAAGCAATGGGATTATACCGCTATGGGACGCGTGCGAGGCCTTTCTGAAAAGCACAATTAATAAACCAAAGCGGATTTCTGAACTGATTAAACTTCTATCACAAAAGCCTTATAAACTAAAACAAGGTTTTATTGACTTTTGGATACCGACATATTTGTTCATAAAACGTCAAGACTATGCTCTCCACGACATCTCCACAGGCTCTTACATTCCCGTTGTTGATATGGCGTTCTTTGAACTTTTACAAAGACAACCCTCAAACTATACAGTCAAAGCCTTTGCATTAGACGGCGTTAGCATCGATTTCTTCAACCAATATCGCAAGTTCGTGAATTTAGGAGAGGAGTTTTCGATAACTACCGACAATTTTATCGAAACAATTAGACCTTTTCTCTTCTTTTACAAACGACTAAATGATTATGCCAAACATACACAAAAATTCGACCACCCAACCACAGAACGTTTTCGCAACGTCCTCGCGACAGCTAAGGATCCTGAGAAAGCATTTTTTGAAGACTTGCCAGAAGCGTTAGGATTTGACAAGAGAAATCTTTGTGAAAGCAATTCTTTAGAAAACTATGGAGCATTAATTCATCTGTCAATAAAAGAACTTCGTTCTTGTTACAACCAACTAATTGATAGAATTGAAGAACGAATCGTTGCTGAGTTTGGTCTTCAATCTGGAGAATACGAACAATATATTCAAGAAGTTAGAGAAAGATTGTCATCCGTGAAGACATATCTTCTGACAGACAAACTAAAAGAATTCTATCACCACGTTATGACAGAATATGAAAATCGAACTTTATGGTTCCAATCTATCTGTTATGTGGTGTTAGACCACAAATTGGAGTCTCTTAGAGATGAGGAAGAAGAAAAACTCTCAAATGATCTCGTTTATATGTTTCGTGAATGTGAAAAGTATGCAGATATATCCCAAAAGACTGATGATTTGACAGGCTGTGAAGCATATTCATTTGATATGGTTTCTAGCAAGGGAGAATCATTTTACACCCAGACATACATCCTCCCCGAGAGCGACAAGCAAAGGTCAACCATATTAGAGGAACGTATTAACCAACTCCTCACGGGAGATAATAATTTAGATGTTTGCACTTTGTTATCCATCCTTAATAAAAAGATAAAATAATGAAAATCAGACATATACTGGGCATTTCCGGTGGCAAAGACAGCGCTGCATTAGCTATTTATATGAAACAGCGGTATCCGTCTTTGCCAATAGAGTTTTACAATTCGGATACTGGGTGTGAACTTGCCGAAACGGAAATGTTGATAGATCGCTTAGAAGCATACCTCGGAAAAATCAAAAAGTTAAAGGCTGCAGAAGACAGTCCTGAACCAACACCTTTTCATCATTTCCTCAAGGCAAATGGTGGTTTCCTTCCTTCTCCCCAAGCTCGATGGTGTACGCAAAAGATGAAATTGGCGGAATTTGAAAAATATGTTGGGGATGATTTAGCAGTTTCGTATGTGGGTATACGTGGAGATGAGGACAGGGACGGGTATATATCTTCGAAACCGAACATACAAGCAATATTTCCATTCCGAAAGAATATTTGGAGCATTGATGTCGTCAACAAAATTCTTCACAACGATAATTTAGAACAGCTAATCACTATCTATGATAATCTTTGTCCAAACAATATTCTCAAAGAAGATATTTTGAAGGTAGCTAGACAGCCTTTATCTAAGCATTTCTATTACTCAAAGAAGATGAATGCATTGCTTGATTACGATGTCAAATTGTTCAACCACGTCGTGTTTGAGTTCTTGAAAACGACAGACTACCCTATCGGACAATTGGATAATTTCCCATTGTTGGACAACACAGATGTTTTAGTGAAAGAAGACATTTTCAGGTTGTTACGGGAAAGTGGCGTCGGTGTTCCAGCCTATTATGAAGAGATTCCCTTTGAGGTTGACGGTAAGACAGGCACATACTGTCGCAGTCGTTCAGGGTGCTACTTCTGCTTTTTTCAACAGAAGATTGAATGGATTTGGCTCTACGAACAACACCCCGACTTATACGCGAAAGCGATGGAGTTTGAGAAGGATGGCTATACTTGGAATCAAAATGAAAGTTTGGCTGAATTGTGCAAGCCAGAACGAGTTCGACAAATTAAATTGGATATCATCAAGCGTCAGGAAGAGAAGAAGAAGCAAAGCAAAGGTAGCACGCTGCTGGACATTCTTGGCGACGATATAATGTGTACAAATTGTTTTATATAAATATGTTAAAAGAAGTGAACTTTCCAGCACATCGCCATTTCAAATCGCGGACAGAGTGGGAGCCGATTGGATTCTTCTCCGACTGCCTGTGCAATGCCACACAGTTTGATTTGATGTTGGGCTTCTTTTCCTCTTCCGCTATCAATGTTTTGGCTGACGGTTTCGCTACTTTCCTCTACAATGGCGGTCGTATGAATCTGATTGTAAACGACATTCTTACCGAACAAGATAAAAACGCCATTGCCAACGGAAAACTTGATACACAAATCCCTTTCTTTGATATTACAGACATTGAGAAACTGAAGGACACGCTGTCAGAGCGTGATACACACTTTTTCGATTGCCTTGCGTGGCTTATCCGCAACAATCGGCTTGACATTAGAATCGTTGCACCTAAAGACGGCATTGGCATTTCTCACACCAAAACAGGCGTTTTCAGCGATGGTGTAAACAAAGTCGGCTTCGATGGCTCTTGCAACTTTTCACGGGCAGCATTGATTGACAATATTGAAAGCCTTACGGCTTTCTGTAATTGGGACGGCAACCCTGCATCCGCTACGATAAACAAATTAAATGGAGAGTTTGAACTTGTGTTTACTGGCAAAGACGAAAATGTTGTTTTTGTTCCGACCGACAAAGTGAAAACCCATATCGCCGAATTGTTTAAAGACAAGGAACTGAAAGATCTACTTGAAGACGAATACAAATTTATCCAACAAGATATTGCAGATAAGTCATTGCCAAAATCTGTAATTAAGGCGTTGGATAATGCCAAAAACAAGGTTGAAATCGAGATAGAGAAAATCAAGAAGCAAGGCGAAGCCATTGAGCCAATTGATTTTGGTAAGCCACATTTTCCATACGAATCTGGTCCGCGTGAATATCAGAAACAGGCATTTGAGAATTGGAAAAACAACAAGCAGAAAGGCTTGTTTGCTATGGCAACAGGTACGGGCAAAACCATCACCTCACTGAATTGTCTGCTTGAGATATACAACAAGTTAGGCTACTACAAAGCCATTATTCTTGTTCCAACCATTACACTTGTCGAGCAATGGGAAATTGAATGTAAAAAGTTCAATTTCAGCACCATTATAAAAGTTTGCTCAAAATATAACAATTGGAAATCGGCGGTGGCCAATCTTCGCTTGCTCGAAATGACCAACTCCAACAATGATTTGTCTTACATTATTATATCAACTTACGCTTCGTTTGTCCGTTCCAATGTTTTTATGGAATTGAACCAATTTCCCAAAAACAAACTTTTGCTTATCGCAGACGAAGCTCACAATATAGGCGGCGGCTTGATGGCCCAACGCCTTTCGGACATAAAATATTTGCGCCGCATTGGGCTTTCTGCCACACCCGAAAGGCAGTTTGACGATACGGGCAACCGCAAATTGATGGATTTCTTTGGCTGTGCCAACAGTTACACATTCGAGTATTCAATGGCTGAAGCCATTCGGAATGGGGCTTTGTGCCGTTACTATTACTATCCGCACATAGTTCGCCTCACTGAAAACGAGATGGCTGAATACGTTGAACTATCAAAGAAGATAGTCAAGATAATGGGCTTCCACGATGAGGAAAGCCAGGAACATTTGAAAATGCTTTTGCTCAAACGCAAACGCATTATTCACAAAGCCGCCAACAAGTTGTCCACTTTCCAGCAGATTGTTCAGCAACGTATGGCGGAAAAAGGCAGTCTGAAATACTCGTTGGTCTATGTTCCTGAAGGCAACAAACCCGACAATTTTGAGGCTGATATTTTCGACCAGTCCGACACCATCGTTTCCGACCCCGAAACCGAACATCTGATTGACGATTTCACCCGTATTGTCCGTGATATGGATTCCCATATCATTGTCCGTCAGTTCACTTCCGAATCTACCGACCGTGATGCTATGCTCAAAGGCTTTGCCGATGGCAGCATTGATGTACTCACCTCAATGAAATGTTTGGACGAAGGTGTTAATATACCGCGAAGTGAATTGGCTATTTTCTGTGCAAGCACTGGAAACCCACGCCAATTCATACAACGCCGTGGTCGTATCCTGCGAACCCACAAGGACAAACGCTTTGCTGTTATACACGATCTCATCGTAATACCCGACAATGTGTTCGATGAAGAATGTTATTCTTTGGAAAAAAACCTTGTGCAAAGTGAGTTGAGGCGTGTACGCGATTTTGCCTTGTTGTCAGAGAATCTGAATGATACAGACAACGAGTTGAAAGAAGTATTGAATCATTATAATCTATCCATATTTAATTAGTGCAATATGAGTACATATCAAACCAATAGCGATAAAATTCTACAGGCTGTGATTGCTGATGAGAAGCTTGTCAACTTTTATGGTTATAATCCCGATGACTACAGTTCAATTTCAGACGCATTAGATTCCGATATCACTGTAATTCAAGCCATCGCCCAAATCATTGACAGAAATGAGCAAAAGGCCACCGAAAAAGAAATCTACAATGAAGTCAGCAACTTTCTAAAAACAAATATATGATTATAAAAGAGATTAAAATAAAAAACTTTCGCAGTTACTATGGAATCAATCACCTTTCGTTATCAAAAGGTCTGACTTTGATAATCGGAGATAACGGTGATGGAAAAACGACCTTGTTTGAGGCATTAGAATGGCTGTTAGATACTACCGGAGAGAACAAGCAAGTGACACATATCTCGGAAAAGAGGAAGGCGGAATTGGAAATTGGAGAGTTCGATTCAGTAGTTGTAAGTATCACTTTTGAACACGATGGTGAGAAAGAAATAGAAAAGAGTTTCACCTTTGAAAAAACATTTGATGGAATAATTCGCACAAAAGATTACAAGTTTGTAGGATACTTCATTGAAGGTGCAGAACGTCATTTCATTGCCGGCGACAGACTGTTGAATATGTGCTTCGAGCCTGTCATCCGCAAATACTGCTTGTTCAAGGGCGAGAATGAACTCAATGTTTTCGACAACGACACTGCATTGAAAACGTTGGTGGACACTTTTTCCGGAATCAGAGACTTTGACAGATTAGTTGATTTGACATCAAATTTTGAACAAAGTTCCGCAAGAGCGGCTAATCGTGAATTGCAAAATGACAAGAAAGTATCCAATCAGGCTAAAATACTTAATGCCCAATTGAATGATATAATAAACGATATTCAGAACACTAAAATCGAACTTAATCAAAATAAAATTTCAATTGATGAGTTCTCATCAAAACTGGAATTGTTAGAAAAAAATCAAGAGACATCTGAACGTTATATTGCAATAAAAGAACGAATAAAAGGATTGAAAGATAGACGGGCTAAGTTGAAAGCATTATCTTCGTGCGAGTATAGCACCAATCTGTTGGACGAATATTGGATTCTGCGTCCTTTCCCTGCAATCATAAAAGAGTTTTCTGCAAAAATTTCTGCTTTGAGCAAAGAGAAACGACGTCTTGACAAGCAGGAAACAGAACGCCGTGCGAAAGAGGCAGGAGAACGTGAGGCTATCTCAAAAATTCAGAAACTTGCCAATGACGCCGTCCCTTTGCCGTGGAATTTGCCCGATGAAGCAACAATGAAAGAAATGATTGACGATGAAATCTGCAAAGTCTGCGGTCGCCCAGCCCCCAAAGGTTCAGAGGCTTACGAGTTTATGTGCAATAAACTGAATGAATATCTTGCCCATATAGCATCGGAGGCCAATAAAAATTCAAGCTCAAATGAAGAAGATGAAAAACCGCTATTTCCAAATTCATTCATCAATGAACTGCATTCTCGCCAAATCAAATTGAGTGGAGATACAGAGCAGGAGATTTCAAAAATTGCGACAACCATTTCAGATTGTTTGGAATTTATCACCAAAAGAAAAGCCGAATTAGCGGAAGTGAACAAACAGTTGCAAGAATTGGAAACAGAGCAAAATGATTTGCTTATGCAATCGGGATTAAGTGCGGAACTGCTTGACAAGAGCATATCCGATTTGAGAGGCTTCTTTGACGCTAAAAGCCGTGCCGAAATCCGTGTTTCCGAATTGGAAAACACATTGAAATTCAAGGAAAGCGCGAGGGCAGAAACACAAGAAAAACTGTCGCAACTTGAACCAACAAGTTCAATGACACAGGTTTATCAACGTGTTCACACCGCATTTGAACGGATAAACAAAGCATTCGCAAACGCAAAAGAGCAAAACATCAACAACTTCTTGCGAATGCTTGAAACTGAATCAAACAAGTATTTACAAAAGTTGAACAAAAACGACTTCTATGGCATAATACGCATTAGAAAAACCATCAACAATTCAGCACGTATTGAACTTTACAGTGATAACGGCACACGCATTGAGAATCCAAACGGTGCATTGAAGACAACAATGTATATGTCGGTTCTGTTTGCCATTTCCCAAATCACAACTTTGAAACGTGAGCAGGATTACCCATTGATTTTTGACGCGCCGACATCTTCATTCGGTGGTTTCAAGGAAGACACATTCTACAATGTGATAGACACCATAGACAAGCAATGTGTTATCGTCACGAAAGATTTGCTAAACATTGACAAGGCGACAGGACAAAAGGCGTTGGATTTCGACACAATCAACAAACTTTCTTGTTCAGTTTATAGAATTGAAAAAGTCGAGCCTTTCAACGATAAGGATTTATCAACCATTCAAACAGTTGTTACACAAGTAAGATAACAAATTATGGTAGCAGAAAAGATATATGATTTGTGGGCAAGCCGAAACCCACAATGGGAAAAGAGATACGAGGACAGTATCATCAAGAACTTTTGCGATTACGGTCGTGGTGCGACATCTTTACGCGAGGATAGAGGCAAAGTATTCGGCGGTGGATATGAGATATTTATAGTCGCCTTTTTTATGGGACTGTATTTCAACCAAAAACGACCGCTCGTCGAAGACACACAGAAACGCAAGACTTTCGGCCAGCCCATTCAGTATTGGGGCAATTTGGATTCTGTCAAAGGACGAAAAGCCTACCCGAAACTTCGTGAGTACATTTTCACAGCCCTTGTCGCCCGCACAGACATTGATTTCATCGCCTTGGAAAAAGGCGAAATGACATCACGCAAGGCTGTAGATATACTGATGCAAACAATGGAGGAATACGCCAATTGGGGGTTCCATTTTATGGAGGACAAACTGACAGACGACCCCAACTATTTCTACCGAGAAACAGCGTTTTTAGAAGTCTTTTTGACTTTCGATACAACACCGTCAAACGATGATGACGAGTTACCCGAAGAACTGTAATACATTTTCTTTCCCTCTCTTTACAAATTTTTCCTAATTTTGCCGCCAAGTAATTTGTCGGTAAAATGACGAAAGATTTGTATTATTATCAGAACGCTTTCTCCAATCTGAGGAGAAACAAAGAAAACGGCGGTGCCCCGCACAAGCCGATTCTTTTATTGAGTGTTCTCCGCTTATTTCAAAGCGGTGATTTGTTGTCCTCTGAAATTAAACCATCGCCGTTGCTTTTCCATACATTCAAACATCTATGGATCAAACTTGTACCTGCATCAGCGCCATTTAATCCGACATTCTACTATCCTTTCTTCCATCTCGTCAGCGAACCTTTTTGGCAACTCGTACCAAAACCGGGCAAGCGCATTCCTACAGGAATCAACAGTGCTGCACAACTGGACAATTTTGTCGCTTTTGCAAGCATTGATAGAGAATTGTATGAATTTATGATGAACCCTGTCTGCAATACCATCCTTGAAAAAACTTTGGTGGAACAATATTTTAGCATACCTTACGTCTCCTTCACAAAGATTTCTACACCTTCTCTTATGACAACCTTGACTGAACCCTTGGTGGTATCCAACAAACAGAATAGCCCTATGGCGGCCAAAGGAGCGGATGAGGAAACATATATGCGTAGTCAGACATTCAAGGTTGTGATTCCACAGATTTATGACCATACTTGCGCCATCTCAAGACTACGTCTTAACTCTTTTGATAAAAGTATCAGTATGGTGGACGCTTGTCACATTGTACCTTTCTCCGAATCACACGACGACTCCATTGGTAATGGCATTGCCCTTTGCCCCAATCTTCATCGCGCCTTCGACAGAGGGTTAATTTCCATATCCGATGACTATACTGTCTTACTTAACTCCAACTTCGTCGAGGATACACATTCAGTCTTCTCACTATCCCAATTCTTAGGACAGCGGATAAAACTGCCATACAAGGAATCGCTTTACCCTGACCGTACACGACTCGCCGCCCATCGCGCCCGCTGGGGTTTCGCCATCTAATTCGTCACCTTTTATTTCATATTAGCCCCCTTCCCACTATGAAAAAACACCTTACCCTTCTCATCGCCTGCCTTCTCTTTGCAGGCTCTCTCTTCGCCCAACAACACCTCTCCTTCAAGGGCGTGCCTATTGACGGCACCCTGAAGGCTTACACCGACGCTATGATCAAGGCCGGTTTCCACTATGAGGGAACCCAGGACGGCATCGCGGCTTTGTCTGGAGATTTTGCCGGGCACAAGGACTGCACCATCGGCGTATATACCTTGAAAAATCTTGATGTGGTCAGTTTTATAACTGTTTTGTTCCCTGACCAAGAGACCTGGACCTCACTCAAAAGCGAGTATGAAACCCTAAAATCAATGCTGACCGAAAAATACGGGGAACCGGAAGAATCCGTGGAAAGATTCACAACGTATGTCGGCGATTATAGCAATGGCTTTGTAATGCACGCCTTGAAGGACGAAAAATATGAATGGTACACCAATTTTTCCACCGAATTGGGCACCATCAAACTGACAATAAGCGAGGGAGAAAAATACAGCACTGGAAGAGTAGTGCTCGTCTATATGGACAAAGCCAACGGCGAGAAAGTGCGCAACGCAGCAATGGACGATTTATGATTTTACCCTTAACACCCATCATCCGCGACGAGGTTTTTAACGCCCACGTCCGATTGCTGCCGAAACTGATGGGCGGGGAGATGGACGTTTTTTTAGAAAATTATCCAGCCGTTTGAAAGGATTTTTTATCTTTGCGGCTGGATAATTAAAACAGGAAAGACAATATCTTGAAAGCATAAAGACCAAGTGGATGAAACAAGAGGATTTTGACGAATATATACGGCAAGTAGAGCCCTCGGCGCGGCAGAGTGCCGCTGACTGGCAGACGGCCATCGGAAATGAGCTAAAGAACCGTTCAATGCTCATTAACGCACCGGAAGGCCGGAATGCCACCGACGATAAACCGACGACAAATGATGCGCAACCGACGATAACCAACTAACCAATCCATCATCCTAACCTATTGAGACCATGATTTCAAGCACTACTCACACCATTGAAGGAAAACAGATCTACGAATATCTTGGCGTCGTGTGATGATGGTCATCGTGTCGGGCACCGCCGTGCGCGTCACCTAACACCCCGTCTGGCAATGCTCACTGCCAAACCGCACGCCCTTTACCTCTTCAATCCCGAGCACGACTACGCCCTGGCAAACAACAGCGAACATTTCGTCCCGCTGGCTAATATCATTTCATACAACACACCCCTCATTTCATACAATGGGAGCCTTCTCTGTGGGAAAAGGAAGGGTAAATGGACTATTTTTGCCGCCCAAATCATTAATTAACAATAGTCCTAAACCTCAACAATTATGGAAAAAGAAGGAAACAAACATCTCAAAATCATCCTCGTCCTCATCGCAATTGCCATAGTGGCGCTGACGCCTGTGCTCATCCACGCGATTCGTCAATACAAGGAGGAACAAAAGGAGTACAGCTACGCGTACGGGGAGGAGCCGAACGACGGCCCCGTCTCGCACATCAAAAACAAAATCAACATCATCAATCCGAAGACCAAAGAGGTCATTGTAGAGGACATCGAATGGTGCCACTACTCCAGCAACAAGGACGAAGACCCCATCGTGTTGTTTGCCCAAAAAGGGAAACGCGGGTTCTGCAACATCGTGACCAACGAAATCATTGTGCCCGCCACAACCTACACCAAGGCGTGGGAGTTCTCGGAAGGCCTGGCCGCCGTGGAGAAAGACGGATACATCGGCTTCGTGAACACCAAAGGCAAAGTCGCCATCAAGTTCAAGTACTCCTATCGGGGCAATCGGCTCACGGAATTCGTTTTCCACCACGGGCATTGCATCGTGGCGGACTCATCCAACAAAATCGGCGTCATCGACCATAAGGGGCGTTGGGTCATCAAGCCTCTCTACGACAACATCCACTTGGCCAAAGACTACGCCATTGTGTACAAGGACGGGGAATTCAAAAAGCAGATTGACTTCAACGGAAATGTCGTACAAGACGGCATCATCGACTACATCAATAATATTTACTACGAAGAGACTTACACAGACTTGCAAAGCGGCAAGAAGGACGTCGGGGATGTGCTGAACCCCGATTTTTACGAATACCGCGTCGGATGTTACTCCGGTTTGATCAACAGCAAGGGCGAGATCATCACCCCGCCCATTTACACCAACATCACCGGCATCTCCCCCACCCTGTTCAAGGCGCAGCTGCAGGACTGGAACTCTATCGTAATCATCGACCAGAAGGGAAAAGTGATTTCCAAAGTCTCGTAATAAAAGGCGCCCTGAAGAAAGGCTAAAAATCGCTTCTCTTCAGGGATTCTATGGAATCATCCCAAATAAAATGTATTTTTGCGCCACATTTTTCCGAGTATGTCCGAATACCTGACCCTTTCCAACACCAACGAACTGGTCCGCATAGCTGCGGAGAGTTTGGTCTATGTTGCCTCTGAGGGCAACTACTCGGACATCCACACCCGCGACGGGGAGAGCCGCACCGTGACCGTGCAGCTGGGCGTGATTGAGAACCGCATCCACGAGCAGCTCGGCTCCGGCGAGAACGAGTTTGTGCGAATCGGCAAGAGTCTGATTGTGAACCTGCGTTTCCTCACATACATCAACCCCGCGAAAAAACAGATTGTCCTATCCGACAACCACGCCTTCAAGTTCCATCTCGAGGCATCCAAAGAGGCGTTGAGGCAACTGAAGGAGTATGTTGAACAAGAATACAAGCTATGAAGCATTTCGAAGACATAAAAGACGATGAAATCCGCATCATCAGCCGTCAGGAGGTGAAGCGAAAGCCCCTCTACCGCCGATGGTGGTTTTGGGCAGCCATAGCCGCGGCGGCGGTGTTGCTTGCCGTCATCCTCGCTTTGTCGATACGTCACCAAGCCATCCAACCCGCCGATGTGGAAGAGACGACGGTGGAGTCGGCGCCGCTGTCCCCGACTATGGAGCAGACCGGGACCGCGAGGGTCTTGGTGCGTGACACGGCCATCAACGACGTGCCCTTGCGCCTGCAGACCCCGGTGAACGCGGTGCCGGAACTCCAACTCGGCATCCCCGACACCACCAACACGTCTTTGGTACTTGCGCTCCAGGCCGCCGACATCCGCGCCGACAACCACAAAATCGTGGGGGCGTATGTCCTGAAGGGCGAGTTATTGTCGCGAGGGGTGGCCAAAAAGGGGTTCTGCGCCATTCTGGACGGGAAAATCCAGCTCGGAATGGCAGAAAGCACTCCCCTGTTGGAGGAGACCACCAACAAAGACGGCTATTTCTTCCGGCAGTACCCGCTGGTGAGCCAGGGCACAATGATAGAGAACACCCCCAAGAACAAAGCGCTACGGCACGCCTTGTGCGAGCTGAACGGCCAGATTGTGGTGGTGAGCAGCCTCGACAAGGAGTCGTTCCACGACTTCGCGCAGGCACTGGCGGACTTAGGGGTGCAGAATGCCATCGCCCTCGTGGGCGGGCAGGCCTACGGCTTCCGCCACAACCCGGAGGAGGGATTCCTCTCGTGGGGCGGCCATCTCACCTATTGGAAGAAACAACCGGAAGTGAACTTCATTGTCTGGAGGGCAAGAGAGTAAGCCCCTTCCACCAATAACGAAACCAGGAAACGACACAATGGCCGCTCCCTGGTTTCTTTTTTTCCTAATGAGGGATGGGACGATTATTCAGCGCTTTTCTCGCAGCTGAGTCCTTTCCACACGAGGGCCGACAAAACGGCACCCACGAGCTAATTTGTACCATCAAATATGTAATATCAAGAAAAACAAGTCGCTGTCATCTGTTGTATGGAATAAAAACACTTTTCAATTCCGATGCAAAAAAAAATATATGTACATT
Source organism: Bacteroidales bacterium (assembly GCA_017394765.1). The sequence goes on from JAFPXF010000024.1 coordinate 15,698, forward strand.
TGCAAACTTTTTCACGAACGTAAAACCATCCAGTATGAAAAAAGCTCTACTCTGGCTCTTTGCATTTTTATTTATCTGTAACACAGCTTTTTCGCAAGACAACGGAAAGACACGGGAGAAAAAAAAGAAACAGACGACCACTGACACGACGGTTCGCGCCGGCGTGGATGGTGACACTTATTCCGATGTCGGCGAAGGGCAGGACGACGAAAGCGACGCCGGCAACTATGTGCCTGGTCTGTTGCACTCCTCGCAAGACGTGTACACCAACAACACCTCTTACACCTTCAGTATCGCCTATTTCCGCAACCGCGGTTTGGACAACAAGTACCAAAACGTATGCTGGAATGGTTTTTCGGCAAACAGTTTGGTAACAGGGCGTGCCACCTACTCACAGTGGGGCGGCCTCAACCACATTTTCCGCTATCCAGAGGCGCTGAACAACCTTGATGCGCCGACGTTCCTTTTTGGCAACGCGGGCGGGGCCACCAGCTACAACCTGCGCGCCACCAACTTCCGTCGGCAAATCAGAGCCTCCTATTCGCTGACCAACCGCACCTACAGCAACCGTTTCATCCTGACCGGTGCCACGGGCGTCACCAAGAAGGGCTGGTCATTCGCCGGTTCGCTCTCCGCGCGCTTCGGCAACAACCTCTCATACGTGGAGGGCACCACTTACAACAGTTTCGGCGGCTTCTTCGCAGCTGAGAAGAAGCTCAACTCCGATAACTGGCTCAATCTCGCCCTCTTCGCCTCCTACACATCGCGAGGCATGCAGTCCAATTCCGTGCAGGAGGCCTACGACCTGCTCAACGACCATTACTACAATGCCAATTGGGGTTGGTATCAGGGCAAGCAGCGCAACGCCCGCGTGCGCACTGTCTGCGAGCCCGTCATCCTGCTCACCCACACCTACGCCCCCAAAAGCAACAAGATCAACATATCCTCCACACTCGCCGCCACCTTCGGGCGCAACAACACCACATCGCTGAACTGGTACGATGTGCCAGACCCGCGCCCCGACTACTACCGCTACCTGCCCTCCTACCAGATCGACAACGGCGACACCAACGGCTTTTACAACGAAATCCTCAACTACTGGACCACAAACGACCAGTCGTACACCCAGATCAACTGGGACAAACTCTCTGAGGTCAACCAACTTGCCGCCGAGCAGGGCAAGCGCGCCCAGTACATGGTGGAGAACCGCATCTACGACCACCTGCAGATCGGCGGAAGCTCCAACCTCAATGCAGACCTCTCGGACCACATCAAGCTGGCCGCCGGACTTGATGTCCGCGGCATGAAGCAACGCAACTACAAAACCATCAACGACCTTCTGGGCGGCAGCTACTGGCTCGACGTGGACAAGTACTCCGAGGGTGATTTCCCCGACGACTACAACGTCCAGTACAACGACCTTAACCACATCAACGACACCCTCGGCGTGGGCGACGTGTTCGGCTACGACTACGACTACCACATCTACACCCAACGACTCTGGACCTCCCTCTTATTCACCTACAACCATGTGGATTTCCACATTGGCGGAGAAATCGGCGGCACTGAATTCTGGCGTACCGGCCACATGAAAAACGGTCGGTGGCAGGATGAATCCTACGGGAACTCCGAGAAGCGCAACTTCCTTGACGCCGCCGTGAAAGCCGGTGTCACCTACAAGATCAACGGCCGCAACTACCTTGTTCTCAACGGACTTTTCCAAAGACAAGCTCCCGGCGTCCTCAACGCATTCGTGGCCCCGCGTATCCGCAACAAATATGCCGACAACATCACGTCCGAGAAGCTCTATTCCGGTGAGTTCTCCTACATCCTCAAATATCCCGCCATCAAGCTGCGTGCCACGGCCTACTTCATTCAAATCATGGATGCCATGCGTCTCATCAGCTTCTATCACGACGATTATGCCAGCATGGTCAACTACTCCATCTCTGGAATTGACCAGCGCCACATCGGCGTGGAACTCGGCGCCGAAATCAAGCTCGGCAGCATGTTCTCACTTATTTTGGCCGGCAATTACGGCGACTACCGCTACACCGACCAGGCCGACGGCATCATGAACGCCGAGAATGGCGTTGACATGCAGGGCGAAACGGTTGACCGCACCATCTACTGGAAGAACTTCCATGTTGCCGGCACCCCGCAGGTGGCCGCCACCGCCGGACTCAAGTTCAACCACAACTATTGGTGGGTCAACATCAACGCCAACTATTTCGACAAGATCTACTGCGACCTTAACCCCGAGCGCAGGACTACCACCGCCACCGGGTCGCTCTACTATACCGACCCGGAACTATATCACCAGATTGCCGACCAGACCCGCATGAAAGGGCAGTTCACCCTCGACGTCTCCGTCAGCAAGTCGTGGCGCATCAAGAGCGGCTACCTTATCGGCTTCAACGCCAGTGTCACCAACCTGCTCAACAACAAGAACCTCGTGACCACAGCTTGGGAACAATACCGCTTTGACTTCACAGGCTATAATGTCAACAAGTTTGGCAACAAATACTACTATGCTTTCGGAACCACCTTCTACCTCGGTATCAACTTCACCTTCAACTAACAGGGCAAGTACATTCGTAACATCTTTAACAGAAAAAACAATACAATGAAAATATTTAAACACACTCTTTGGATTTTGGCTGTCGTGCTTTTCGCATCCTGCGACTTGACACCCGACATCGCTCCCGTGCCGCACTCTGATTTAAAAGCCAACACGACCATTGCGGAACTGCTTGCCATGCACGAAATCGGTTCCCTGGACTCCTACATCCACATCCCGGACTCCAGCGACATCATCATCACGGGCATCGTCACCACCTCTGACAAACACGGAAACTGCTACAAATACATCAACATCGAGGATGGAACCGGCGGCATCCAAATCAAAATCAACAACACCGCCCTGTACAACAAATTCAAAGTCGGACAGCGCGTCTATGTGACCTGTGGCGGCCTTGACTTGGGCGACTACCGCAAGTTGCCGCAATTGGGTATATGGGCCAACGACGCCATGCAGGCCATCCCTTCCGGAAAAATCAGCAGCTACATTGCCTGTGACGGCACGCCCCAACCTTTCGAGCCGCAGATCGTGCTGACCTCCGTCCCCAACGCCAACGACATCCCAGACAGTTGGTACAACCGGTTGGTGAAATTAGAAACATGCCACTTCGTGGAAGGCGGCATGGCCACCTACTGCGACCCCAACGCAGCCACCAGCCACGACATCGAAATGATTGACGGCACCACCATCACGATGCGCACCTCCAACTATGCAGACTTCATCAATGAGATGCTCCCGACCGGCAACGGCACCGTGGTCGGCATCCTCACGCGCTACAACAACACCGTACAAATCGTGATTCGCGATCTGGACGACGTGCAGGATTTTGTGATTCCGCAGCAAACCCAGACCATCTTCAGCGTCAACTACCCCACTGCTTTTGAAGATGGTTGGATCCATGGGGCTGACTGGTCCATCATAAACAACAGCAGCTTCATTGGATTCTATTTCAATGGCCCCGCCCTTGAGGGAAGCTGGTTGATTTCTCCGGTCATCAATCTGAGCAATGTCACCGATCCGACACTGGAATTCTCGCATCGTGCGCCGCAAGGCTTTAATGCTTCACAGATGATGTGCTACTATACGCCTTCTTATACTGGCGATGTGACCACAACCCTCTGGATCCCGCTCGTCTTTAACACTGCGGATGGAATAAACACTTTTATGCATGAAACTTTCAACCTGCCCGAAGGAGCACAGACGGAGAATTTCCGTATTGCCTTCAAGACCAAAGGCAACAATGTCCAATGGGCTATCAACAATATCACGATTACCGGCTTAGCAAAATAACCATCCAATATGAAAAAGATCAGCACCTATATAATCTTATTGTCAGCTCTGATGGCTGGCTTGTTCACCTCCTGCAACAAGTGGGAAGAACCCGAGTTTCAAGTCCCCGTTTACAACGGCCCTGCCGCCAACCACACCATCGCCGACATCAAGGCCATGCACCCCTCGCTCGGCTCCGGCGCCCAAGACTCCATCTGCCGCTGGGACGAGCCGTTCATCGTCAAGGCCGTGGTGGTCAGCTCCGACGAGGGCGGCAACTGCTACAAGTACATGACCATCCAGGATGAGACGGGCGGCATTGAGATTTCCATCGACCGCACGGGGCTTTACAACGACTACCCTGTGGGGCAGACCATCTACCTCGACTGCCGTGGACTCATCGTGGGCGACTATCACAACAAGCCACAAATCGGCTGGAAATATCCCACCTCCGTGGGGCGTATCAACCAGAATGCCCTCAACCGCTACATCCACAAGGACGGTCTCCCCGACCCTACCAACCCTCTCGTGGCGAATCCCATTGAAATTACGGGCAGCAACCAGCTCACCGCCGAGAATATCAACTGTTTAGTGAAGATCAACGGATGCAAATTCGACAGCAAGTACGACGGAGAGCCGTTGGCCAACGACGACTTCACGATGGACCGCGAGGTATATATCGGCGGTGCCACCGTCATTGTGCGCACATCCAACTACGCCAACTTCCGTTCCATTGTCATTGATGCAAGCAAGGAGTACTGTCTCTACGGTATCCTCAGCGTCTATAATTCCGAATACCAACTTACGCTCCGCACCAAGGAGGATGTACAAGCTGCCGTCACCGAACAGGAGATCGTCCTGCAAGAGTTCAACTTCAACGAGAACTCACTCACCGCAGGCGGTTGGAGCCAATATCCCAACAACAACAGTTGGAAATATCAAACCTACAACGGCAACCAATTCCTCTACCATAACTCCACCGACGACAATTGCGACGACTGGCTCATCTCGCCTGTTCTGAGCGCGAACGAGCTGAATGGCGCGCTTCTGTATGTGGACCATGCCAACAACGTGGGCGGCAGTCCAGCCACCTACTACCAGGCCTACTACTCCACCACCTACACTGACGGCGGTGAGTTCAATGAGAACGATTGGCATCCATTCAACCCCAACATCAACGTCTTCCCCGGCGACTTTGCCTTGAGCAACGCCCTTTCCTTCCCCGACTTGAGCGGCGGCAATGTACGCATTGCCCTGCGCTACCGCAAGAACGGCAGTGTGGCGGGCACGCGCTGGATGGTGCGAGGCATGAAAGTAGTCGAAACCGAGATCCGATAGCGATGTTTTTTTCATGCCTGAGGAGACTCTTTTGAAAACCTTGAACATTCAAAATTTATAATGAAAGAACTATGTAGCATTAAGCAGGCCCTGGAAGACCTCAAGGCCGGCAAGTTCATCATCGTCGTGGACGACGAGGATCGAGAAAACGAAGGCGACTTTATCATTGCGGCGGAGAAAATCACGCCCGAAAAGGTGAATTTCATGATGCAATACGGTCGCGGAGTGCTTTGCACCCCGATGACACAGCAGCGTTGCGAAGAGTTGGGCTTGGAAATGCAGGTGTCGAACAACACCTCGCTGCTCGGCACGCCCTTCACGGTAACCGTTGATCTCTTGGAGCACGGCTGCACCACGGGCGTATCCATGCACGACCGCGCTGCCACCATCAAGGCATTGGCGGATGCAGAGATGAGACCGCACAACTTCGGCCGCCCCGGCCATGTCAACCCCTTGCGTGCCCGCGATGGCGGCGTGCTTGTGCGTGCCGGGCACACCGAGGCTGCCGTTGACCTCTGCCGCTTGGCCGGGCTCACCCCTGTGGGTGCCCTCATCGAGATCATCAACCCCGACGGCACCATGGCCCGCCTGCCCCAGCTGCTTGAAGTGGCTGAACGCTTCGACCTCAACATCACCAGCATCGAGAAGCTCATCGCCTACCGCCTCCAAAACGAAAAGCTCATCCGCAAGGAACAGGAAGTCAACCTGCCCACACAATGGGGCAACTTCCGCCTGATCGCCTATACACAACTCAACAACGGCGCCACCCATCTGGCGCTTAAGAAAGGTGAATGGAAAGAGGGCGAACCCGTTCTGGTGCGCGTCCACTCCTCCTGCGCCACGGGCGACATCTTCGGCTCCTGCAAGTGCGATTGCGGCGATCAGCTGCACCGCTCCATGGAGATGGTTGACAAAGAGGGCGCCGGACTCATCCTCTACATGAGTCAGGAGGGCCGTGGTATAGGCTTGGTCAACAAGCTGCGCGCTTACCACCTGCAAGAGTTGGGACGCGACACCGTGGAGGCCAATCTTGAACTCGGCTTCAAGGCTGACGAGCGCGACTACGGTATCGGGGCGCAAATCCTGCGCGACCTTGGCGCCACCAACATCCGCCTCATCAGCAACAACCCTGCCAAGCGCGTCGGCCTCACCGCCCATGGCATCACCATCGCCGAGACCGTGCCCATCATCATCCCGCCCAACGAGGTCAACAAAAGATACCTCAAGACCAAACAGGACAAGATGGGGCACGAATTGCACATGTCTTAGTTATCCTGAAAGAAATGTCTTCATTCAATAAAAAACATATCAACACAAGCCGCATGGTTTCGGCCATGTGGCTTGTTTGTTTTTATCTGTTCAGCATAACTGCATCAGCCCAAAAAACAGCTGTCCTGCTTTATGGACCCAACGACGACGGCCGCACCTACACCTCCATCGAAGAGGCCCTGCAGGCCACCGGACCCGTCTATCGGCTCAAGCTCACCAAGCTGTCCAAACGCGACTCGCTGCCCGAAGAACTGTTTGAGCTTACCGAACTGCGTGAACTGACCGTCAAGGGTTGCCGTCTCTGCATTCTTAACCAACGCATCGGAGAACTCCGGCATTTGCAATATCTGAACCTGGACCGGAACAAGCTGGTTCACCTCCCCAACACCATCGGCCAGCTCACCGAACTGCGCAAGCTGACTGCAAGTCGCAATCTGCTCGAAACACTTCCTGACTCCATATCAAAGCTCAAACAACTCACCTCAATCGATGTCTGGGATAATCCAATGTATTTTCTACCCGAAAGCATCAAAGCATTGGAAAACACGCTTCAAACACTCGATATTCGACAAATACCCATCCGAAAGTCAGAATTAGAGGCGATGGAAAAGCTGTTGCCGAAGACACAAATACTTTTCACCGACATTTGCGAATGCGAAAATCGTCGCGACCACGAATAATTTCACTTCATAGAAAAAAAATGAATCCAATTCATACGGATTGGCATTTTTTTTTCAATCCGTATTTCTTTTTTTATATTTTTGCAGTCATATTAACTTAATCGGATTTTACAATGAAAACCAAGTACATCGACCTGATCTCCCAGACCTATGAGTTTCCCCAAGAGGAGTTCGACGTGGAAGACAACGAACTCTTATTCAATGACGTACCACTGATGGACATCATCAAACAATATGGCACGCCGCTCAAGATCACCTACTTGCCCAAGATTTCACAGAACATTCAGAAGGCGAAACGTTGGTTCAATGTTGCCATCGCGAAGTCCGATTACAAAGGCTCCTATCACTATTGCTACTGCACCAAAAGTTCCCATTTCGAGTTTGTGATGTCTGAAGTGCTCAAGAACGAAGTTCACATCGAGACATCATCCGCATTTGATCTGAACTTGGTGGAAACGCTGAACGAAAATGGATTGTTCGAGAAAGACAACTATATTCTTTGCAACGGATTCAAGAAACAACCATACATTGACAACATATCAGCCATGCTGGAAAAAGGGTTTGTGAACACGATACCCGTCTTGGACAGCAAAAAGGAATTCGACCTGGTTGACAAGTATGTCAACACCAAATGCAGGGTTGGAATCCGTATTGCAGCTGAAGAAGAGCCGCGTTTTGAGTTCTACACCTCACGTCTTGGCATCCGTTACAATGATATCATCCCGTTTTATGAAGAAAAAATCAAGAACAATCCCAAGTTCGACCTGAAAATGCTCCATTTCTTCATCAACACAGGTATTCACGACACGGCATACTATTGGAACGAGCTCACCAAGTGTGTCAACATGTATTGTGAGCTGAAGAAGCGCTGTCCCGAGTTGGACTCCCTGAACATCGGCGGCGGGTTCCCCATCAAGAACTCGCTCTCCTTTGAATACGACTATGAGTACATGGCGGAGGAGATAGTCTCCCAAATCAAGCAGATCTGCAACCGCGAGGGTGTGGAGGAGCCGGACATCTTCACCGAGTTCGGTTCGTTCACCGTGGGCGAGGCCAGCGCTGTGCTCTTCTCCATCTTGCAGCAGAAGCGCCAGAATGACCGTGAGCTGTGGAACATGATCGACAGCTCGTTCATGACCACTCTGCCCGACTCCTGGGCCATCAACCAGCAATTCATCATCCTTGCCATCAACCATTGGGACCGTGAGTACGAACGAGTGTTCTTGGGCGGCCTCACCTGCGACAGTCAGGACTATTACAACTCCGAGGCGCATCTGAATGCCGTCTTCCTTCCCAAAATAGAGTCGGAAGCCTATCCAGGCGAGGATTCCGATGACATCCAATACATCGGACTCTTCAACACGGGCGCCTACCAAGAAGCCCTTGGCGGCTACGGCGGAATACAACATTGCCTCACTCCTGCTCCGAAACACATCATCATTTACCGTGACGAGGATGGCGAAATCTGCACCAAATTGTTCGCTAAAGAACAGAGTTACAAGTCGATGCTTAAAATTTTAGGTTATTAGGGAATTTATCGTTTTTTTTCCTACTTTTGCCGCCGGGTAAGTCTTGTACGATCTGCTCCCTTCTAACTCCCCCAGGGTAGGAATACAGCAAGGGTACGTCGGTTGTAGCGATGCGATACAAGTAGCTTACCCTTTTTTGTAGCCTGCTGTCAAGGGGACTTCCCTTACATCATATCAGAAACCGAAAATTCGAGCCAAGTGTTATTGAAAATCTATCCCGAGAACCCCAACCAGAGGGCCATAGACCAGGTCGTGGAATGCCTGCGCGACGGCGGCATCGTCATCTATCCGACCGACACCATCTACGGCATCGGGTGCGATATATTCAAGCCCAAGAGCATCGAGCGCATCATCGCCCTGTTGGGTGACAAGAAGAAGAAAAATGCGCTCACCTTCATCAGCCACGACTTGAGCAACTTGTCCGACTACACCCGCCCCATTCCCAACCACATCTTCAAAATCATGAAGAAGGTGCTGCCAGGGCCTTACACATTCATTCTGAATGCCAACAACAACGTCCCCAAGCTGCTGCAAAGCAACAAGAAGACAGTCGGCATCCGCGTGCCCGACAACAATATCGTGCGCGAAATCGTGCGGCAACTGGGGCACCCCATCCTTTCCACCTCTGTAAAAGACGATGACGAGGTTCTGGAATACACCACCGACCCCGAACTGATTCACGAACGTTATGGCAACGATGTCGATATTGTCATTGACGGCGGCTACGGCGACAACATTCCTTCCACCGTGGTGGATTGCACTAACGAGCAAGTCGAGGTCCTCCGTGAAGGCAAAGGCGACATCACGGTGCTGTAAAACCAATTTGCCGGATTACTCTAACTATCCTGTCCCTGATTTTCCGAATCCACCGGATGGAAGAGGAACAGTGGTGCAAACACGGAAAAAAGCATCCTGCCTGTTTGCGTCTCAATCGTGTCTTCCGCAATGCACGAAACGAAAATAATGATGATCAACGAGATGAAAAGCAGGTCGATTTTTTTCCGCATCTTGAAGAAGGGGAAAATCAAAACAAAAAGGAAGTACAAGACCAAAAACACGCCGCCCATCAGCCAATAGGTCAAGAACTGGCTGTGGCTGCCTCGGTTCTGTTTATAGGCAATAACGGAATTTTGGGAAGCGAGCTGCTCGTCAAGCGCATGCTTGAAATCACCGATGCCAACGCCCAGCAGCCAATTGTCTTTCACAACAGCAATGGACGCCCGCCACAACTCAATGCGCTGCAACAACGTGGAATTGTCAATGTAGCGATATTGCCAGAACATGGACAAACTGAAAAAGTTCTGATACAGGGCACGACGCAGGCCAAAAGGCCGGGTATAGTCGTAATTGGCGATATGGCGTTCCACATTTTGCACATCCTCCTCATTCAGGGCCATCACGCCCGCATAGTCCTTATGCAAGCCCTTGGAATTGAGATAACGAATCAGGGTTTGCTCGATCAGACCGTCATAGAGGGTGTCGGAACGAAGTGCCCACGCAGTCTGCAACTCCGGCTTGCAGACATAATAGCCGATCCGATGTCCACTTTCCACGGGCGTATCTTCGTCAAACTCATATTCATTTCCCAAAGCCGTATGGGTTGCCGTGATATTTTCATCCTTGTTCTTGAAGTATTCATAACAAATGTCACTCGTGTAAAACGCCCCCACGGAGATTGCCGCCGACAAGACCAATAACGAAACGACGCGTTTCCAACCTGCGGGCATGGAAATCAAGGTATAGAACAGGAATACGACAAACAAAACCGCCAAGATGATAATCCCCGTGAGCGTCTGGGCAAAGAGCAGGTAGGCCATCTGAAAGAGAATGAGGCCGAAATAGATCCAATTCTGCCATCGACGTTGCCGAACTTGCGTCAGGAAATAAAAACAAAAAACGATGGACAAATCGATGCAGAGACTGAACCTTATATGGTCGATGAAGACGGAAATTTGCCGGATATTCGACACGGTGTGGGTCATCCAATAGACAATGGAACAAACGCAGCAGAACACCGTGCTGACCACAAAGGCATTCATCACCCAGTTCAGCTCTTTTTTAGAGAACGGCCTGGTGGTGATTATCACAATGGGAGCGAAAAGCAACGGCAGTTTCGACAGCAAATTATGCGATGCAAATGCCCAATCCTCGGTTTTAAAAAGTCCCAGCAGGCAGGCTACAAACAATCCCGCGAAAACCAATCCTTCGCTATTGGTTTTCAAGTTCGTCCATTTCTCTTTCCAATTCCATTCCGCCAGCCAATTCAAGAAAAGGATGAAAGAGGTCAGCCCCATAAGAAAATGGGACAAAGGCATCGAAGCGACCAACAGCATCGTGCCTGTGACATATATTATATGATGAACCTGTTCGCGTGTCAAACCCGACTATTTTTTGGGGGAGAGGATGGAATTATAACGGGCTTTGTCGAGAAGGATCTCCTTGGCCACGGCGATGTCCTTATCCTCGCTCAGCATATTGATAATGCGGCCTTTCTGGTAATAGTAGCGCACTACAATTTCGGAAGCGAGATACTTGCTGATCTCGTCTTTGTATCGCGTCAGGTCTTCCTGTTTTTCCTTCTCCAGCTTTTCTTTCAGCTGATTAAAATACGGCTCGATGTCCTTGAAAACACGGTCTTCCTCCGCAGCCTTCTTGAGTTTTTCCAGAAGTTCCTCGGTAACCGTCTTGTAAGAATAGTCCTTATCCTTCAGGAAATCGACAAACTCCTGGTAGAGCTTGTCGTCCACCGTGAATTGGTCGGCGGGCGGGATGGATTCGTGTTTGGCACGATAGTCGTTGGCGAAGTCAAACACCAAGTTGTGAGTGACCAGCGAGAGCAGGATCTCGCTGAGCAAGCTGTCTTCCGTGACCACGTCGGGCTCGACGCCGCCCTTGTCATAGACGGTGCGGCCGTTTTTGGTCTTATACGCCACCGCGAGGGAGTCGGGGATCTTGAAGGCTCCCTTGGTCGTGTCCTTGTCGAAATATTCGATATTCTGCACGCAGCGGCCCGAGGGAATGTAGTATTTGGCCACAGTGATTTTCAGGGAGGTGTTGTAATCCAACGGGAGCACGTTCTGGACGAGTCCCTTGCCGAAACTCTTCTTGCCCACAATGACACCGCGGTCGAGGTCTTGGAAGGCGCCCGACACAATTTCGGAGGCGGAAGCGCTGTGCTCGTTCACGAGGACAACCACCGGGATATCCTTGTCCGTGGCGGACGACATTGTCTTGTGAACGCGCTGCTGCTCGGGAATTTTACCCTTGGTCTCCACAATCTGCACGCCTTTGTCCACGAAGATGTTCATAATGTTGACAGCCTCGTTGAGGAGGCCGCCACCATTGTCACGCAAGTCAAGGATGAAATATTTCATGCCCTGTTCCTTGAGCTTCATGAAGGCCTCGCGCACCTCGGAGCCGGCTTTTTCGGTGAATTGGTCCAGTTTCACATAGCCGATCTCTTTGTCAAGCATGCCGGAGTAAGGAATATTGGGCATCTTAATCTCCTCACGCACGATGTTGAATGTGAGGTTTTTCTTCTCGGACGGGCGATAGACCTCCAGCACGAGTGTGGAACCCGGCTGTCCCTTCATGGCCGCACTCACGTCGGAGGAGCTTTTGCCCTCCAGAGACTGTCCGTTCACCTTGCGTACCACATCACCGGCGCGAAGGCCGGACTTTTGGGAGGGCGTTCCCTCATACGGTTCGGAAATCACCACATCCTTGCCATGTTGCTGGATAAGGGCACCCACGCCGCCATATTGCCCGGTGGTCATCATCCGGAAATCCTCGATTTCCGACTCCGGATAGTAAACCGTATAGGGGTCCAACGAGTTGAGCATCGCATCAATGGCGGTTTGCGTCAATGCTCCGGGCGAGATCTCGTCAGCATATTTGTCATTCAACTCCTTGAGAATGGAGACAAAGATGTCCACATTCTTTGCAATTTCAAAATCGTTTTGAGCAGCAAGGGGTGCCGTCAGGCAAACAGCTGCTACCAAGGTCAATAGCACTCTTTTCATCATACAAGAATAAAGGCGGTAAAAATACTAAAAAAACCGCGTCCCATGAAACGGGAAATATAGAATTTTATTGTGAAGAAACAATGAAGTTAATAATTTCAACTACCAACTACCGACATCCTACCTTTTCAACAACATTTGCATGATTTGAATGGCATTGGTGGCGGCACCTTTGCGGAGGTTGTCACTTACCACCCAAAGATTCAATGTTTTAGGCTGGGAAAAGTCGCGGCGGACACGGCCCACGAAGACCTCGTCCTTGTCCTTGGCGAACAACGGCATCGGATAAAGATTCTCAGCAGGATTGTCTTGGACAACAACACCGGGCATGTCATTCAACAAGCTGTACACATCAGACAACTCATATTCCTCGTAAAACTCCACGTTCACCGACTCCGAGTGGCCGCCTGTGACAGGTACGCGGACAACCGTGGCGGAGACAGCGATCTCATTGTCGCGCAAAATCTTGCGAGTCTCGTTCAAAAGCTTGGTCTCCTCCGTGGTATAGCCGTTCTCCTCGAACGTGCCGCCATGCGGAAAAAGGTTCATGTCTATCTGATACGGATAGGCACGGTCGCAAGGCTCGCCCGCACGCTCCTTGGTCAACTGGTTGACGGCCTTCATGCCCGTGCCCGTGATGGACTGGTATGTGGAGACGACAATGCGCTTGATGCGATAGCGCTTGTGCAACGGTGCCAACGCCATGACCATCTGGATGGTCGAGCAGTTCGGGTTGGCAATGATATGGTCGGTGGGGCGAATCACGTCGCCATTGATCTCCGGGACCACCAATGGGATGTCGGGGTCACTGCGCCATGCCGACGAGTTGTCGATGACCACAGTGCCTTTCTGAGCAAACAACGGCGCATATTGCAGCGACGGACCGCTGCCGGCCGAGAAAATGGCGAACTCAGGGGCCTGCGCAATGGCGTCCTCAACAGAGACCACATTACACATTTTTCCCGCAAATGTCACCTTTTTACCCACCGACTTGGCAGATGCGGCAGGAATCAATTCACAAAGTCCGAATCCTCTTTCCTCCAACACTTTACGCATAACACCACCTACTAATCCAGTGGCTCCAACCAATGCTATTTTCATAATCTTATACTATTTTTTAAAAGTTATTAACAAAACTTGACTTCTGACTGCAAAGATACTATTTTTGCAAACAGGAACTCAAACAAAAACGAAATGAAAAATCAACTGCTCATTTTGCTATGTATGCTTGTCTGGACCGCACAGGCCCAAGAGATTGGACGCTACGACATCGTCATCCATGAGATCATGGCCGACCCGACGCCCGTCATCGGCCTTCCTGCCGCGGAATACATAGAGCTGCACAATCGCCTGCCGCATTCATGCACACTAAACGGATGGAAGCTTAAGATTGGGAACACGGTCAAAAACCTGCCGGATATCACACTGGACAGCGCGGGATATTGCGTGGTCATCGCGGAGAAATTCAAGACGGATTTCTTGCCTCTCTGCGCAAATCTCGCCACACTGTCATCGCTCAGCATCACGGATGGCGGGCAGAGCCTGACGCTTTACAATGCTGACGGGCAGGTCATCCACTCTGTGACATTCCGCAATTCTTGGCACACGGAGAGCATCAAGCGGGACGGCGGTTGGTCGCTGGAGATGTTGGACGAAGAACTGCCCTGCACAGGTTGCGAAAACTGGAATTCCTCCGTGTCACCATCCGGGGGCACGCCGGGCGCACCCAACGCAGCCCATCAGGATATCGGGGATTACGAGCCACCCGGGCTGCAGCGACTCACCCTCCTGGACAGCAGCACCATACGACTCTTTTTCACAGAACCGGTGCAACCGCCGTCGCCATTGCCGCATGACTGGATCACTCTGGAGCCTCGCATGGACATACTCGACATCAGGGAGGTTCCACCCAACTTCGACGCCCTTGACATCCAGACAGCAGAGCCGTTGCGTATGGGCGTGCGTTATACGCTTTCCATGAACGGACCACTGTGCGATTGCGCAGGCAACGCCATACGGGCGGAGAGCCTGCCCGTCGGCGTGAGCGAGCCGCCAATACACGGCGACATAGTCATCAACGAGATACTACCCCACCCCTTTGAGGGTGCGGATGCCGATTTTGTGGAAATCTATAACCGTTCCGACAAAGTCATCGACCTCAAGGAGGTCAAAATCGGCTCCGGCGGGGACACTTTGCCCAACAAAGCCGCGATTGCCGTCAGTTCGGGACGTCAACTCTTCCCGGGAGAATATTGCGTACTGTGCAAGGACCGCGCCCACACGTCAGAGCATTACTTTTGCCGTGATCCACAGGCTTTGCAAGCGTGCGACTCGCTGCCAGCCTACGCCAACGCCGAGGGTGTGGTCTTCCTCACTACCATCGGGCTGCAGGTTCTCGACCGCTTTGCCTACAACGAGAAGATGCACCACGCGGGCCTGATCTCGGACGAGGGGGTGAGTTTGGAACGCCTCCGCACAGATGCGCCCACGCAGGATGATGACAACTGGCACTCCGCTGCCTCCACCGCCGGGTTCGGCACCCCTGGATATGAGAACTCACAAAGGGGAATCGAATTGCCCCGCGACGACATCTCCGTCACCCCGCCGGTCTTTTCCCCTGACAACGACGGCTTCGACGACTACACCGAGTTCACCTTCAACTTTACACAATTGGAGAATCGGCTGTCGATACAAATCTTCGACCGCCACGGGCATCCCGTGCGGATGTTGGTCAACAACGAATACTGCGGTGTGGAAGCCGTTGTTCGCTGGGACGGCACCGACAACAATGGTCAACTGCTGCCGTCAGGCTCCTACGTGGCGCTTGTCAGCTGGTGGAACGCCAACGGGAAACCGAAGCGTGTACGGAGAGCGGTTGGCATTTGGAGGTGACAGGATTCAGAATGCCAGTCGTCCATGCAGCACTTTGAGCTTCCGGCTTAGTCTTTGATGCATCTCACCGAATACGCAGCCTCCTTGGGCGTGCAGTTGATCTCGACGGTGGCGTTGGTCACATAGAAATGGTGTATGGGCGCCGTCACATCGCTGCCGTCGGAGGCGGTCCAGAAGCCGGCATCAACGCCGAAGCCGTCAAAAGTGTGGAAGAAGTTGCCGGCAGGGAGCACATCCATGCCAGAGGAGTTGTTCGCTTTTGAGCCGTCCGCGATGCTGCATTCGGGCGCAGGCGAGAAAGAGTTGTAAACCCAATCCTCGTGAGAGGCCATCGCCTTGGCCACATTGTTTACATCGCTGCCGCACCGATGCTCCTCCTTGTAGCCCAAAAAGTCCTCCAGATTCATCCACTCGAAGTTGGAGGGCAGGTGCCAGCCATCGGGACAGAGACTCTGGATGCCACTGGGCACAGCCTCGGTCGGCTTTTTGCCCGTCAAGCAGGTGTTCCAGCTGTACAGCAGACCGTATCGGGAAACCAATGTGGAGTCACCGTTGGGGTAATAGTAGAAAAACTCCGTCGAAGATGTCTCAGCACCCAGTTTCAACGGTCTGCCGTCCGGGAAATGGGTGACGCGCAAATTTTCTCGCATCCAGCACTGGCTGCCAAGCTGCACTGTCTGATAGACATTGCCGTCGCGGTCGGTCACCGTGCCACAGTCGCCCTGCGCGAAAGAGGATGCCACTGCAGCGACCACTATCGACAAAACAAAGGATGTTCTTTTCATGAATATAAACTTAAAAGGTTATTGCCAAATCATTTCATCGCAGAACAGGTACGAGGGTTGTCCTGGGGCCTGGTGCCAGGCGGGCAGCGCTCCTGCGTTTTTGACCACCACACGCACATAGCGGGTTTTCAGTCCAAGGCCGTCGGCCTGCAGTGTGTATATCCCGCCACCTGTGGCATGATGGTCCACGCCCGACACCTCCAGGGTTCGATACAGAGTGTAGTCACGGCCGTTCTTGGAGACATACAGCTCCACGGTCGTCGGGGCCATGATCCAATCGTGGATGTTTTGGAAGAAACGGGACTTGAGATGGTCAAGGCGCACGCTTTTCCCGAAGTCGAACTCCACATCGATGTCGGAGCCCCAATATCCCTGCCAACGGCCGTCGTCGTAGGTATCGCCACCGACAAGCCCGTCGGCCAGCGCCTGCGTGCCCGAGGCCTCATATTGAGGGCGATAGGTAGCATACTGCGTGTTCAAACGGGTAATCTTGCCCAACCCTTTATGCAACAGCACATACTTTTCGGTGACCACATCTTCGCCCATCGCGTTGCGTGTCATCGCCTTTATGTTGGCGGAATGGCCAATGGTGAAGGGGCCGTTGTAGGGGTTCTCCCCCTGCTGCGGGGCGCGCCCGTCGAGCGTATAGTAGATTTCCCGCCCACCGAACGGAGTGCGCATCGTGATGACGGCCTCTCCCTGGTCGTTCAACTCAGACTGGATGAGGACGTGGTTCGGAATATCCAGCAACTCCTGCGCTGCGCGGTCGAAACGGGCCTCCACAATATCGCGGCTATACTGCCGGCACTCCTCGTCCCAAAGCTGCAAATAGGCGCGTTTGATCAGGTGCAGTTGACGTATCAGTTCGTCTCTTCTAAAAAGTAACTCACTGGCGGGAATGCTGTTGTCTCCTGACAAATAGCGATGGAGGTTGTAACGGAAGATGTTGCGCCGCATCACATAATCCTGCCGATAGAACACATAGGGCAAGAAGCGCGCCACAGCATTGTGGAGAGGGTCCATATCCCACTTTTGAGGGATTTTGCCAAATAGCTGGTGGCTCTGTTGCAGAATTTTCTCGTTCTTGTCGATATACTCAGGACTCACCTTGGAGGCGTAATTGTCCCAGATGCTTTCATACAGAGAACTGTTCTGGAAAAACATCGGGATGTCGCAGCTTTCGTAGAGCCTCATCAGCTCGCGGACCTCGTCGGGATAATAGAATTGTTCCTGAAAGCGGCGGTTGAAGTCCTCCAGACGGGCTGCGCGCTCCTGATCCGCCTTGTCAAGCACGGTCTCCTTCAAGGGTTTCCAGGCCATCTCGGCGGCCCATGTCATGCCGTGCCAGGTGGTGTTGAAGAGCGACTCTCCAGAGTCGTCCCAAGCGGTGTTCATCATCCCGACGGTGCCGTGCCGCTGGCCATCGCGCACCAAGTTAGCGATGTTCTTGGTGTAGGTGTCGTAACTGGGAAAGACGGTGCCCCACATACTCATCCCCGGCGCCACCATAAAGTCGAAGCCCGCCTTGGTGAAGGGCTCGAACATATCCTCATAGCTGTCGGAGGGGGCATACATCCAGACAATCAGCATCATATCACCGGGCAACTGCGCCACAATGGTCGGGTCCTTGGCGGCGATGTCAGCCCACATCATCACCCGCTTGTCCTGCTTACGCAGGATGTCGTGCACCCAACGGATGTGGTCCACATAGACCTGCGAAGCACCGCCGTGGCTTTCCACATAGCCACGCGCCTTGCCGTTGCCCAACGCCTCGGTTTCGTCGCAATTGATGTTGAAGAAGGGGGATTTATAGGCTTTCGCCACGGTTTCCAGCTGGTATTGCAGGAATTCACGGGTTTTGTCAGCACCGGGATTCACATTCACCTTGGTGTCGGCCATATCCTGGTAGAAGGGGATGCGCAAAGTTTTCTCAGCGTGGGCGAGACATTGCTGGTTTCCGAAGAACTCGATGTGGAACTGGGCAGCGTACTCCTCCAGCTCTTTGACCTGCTCAGCAGTCAGCCCGTCGGCGGGCGCGATGTCCGGATAGTCGTCCAACTTGAACAAATGCTCGGTATAGAGGTTGAAGAAGTTCATCTTGTACTGCGCCAGCGTGGCGATCTCGCGCTTGAGGAACTCCATGGTGGGCACGGGGCCGCGGCTGATGTCGTCCATCCATCCGCGGTATTTCAGGGCCGGATAGTCCGTAATCCTCATACAAGGCACCTGATTGTGGAAATGGCGGCACAGCTGGTCCAGACTGAGCCTCGCATAGTAGAGTCCCGTCTCGGTGGTGGCGGTCATCACCACCCGGTCGGGCAGGATTTCCAAGATGTAGCCCTGGTCCATGTTCGTGTCAACGGGAAGTTTGTCCACAAGATGTTTCACCACAGGAGTGTTTCCGGAAATCAGACAGGTGTCCGACAGGAATTCCACATGCTGGGGTGCGGGGATGACTCCAACATTTTGGGCCCTGCCACAGTATGTGACAAGCAGGCAGAGCAGGCTTGTGAGCGCGATTTTAAGGGAGAAGGAATGACACATTTTCACAGCGTTCTGTTTAGCGGTTGCAAAAATAAGAAATAATTGTGTGCGAAAAGGATGAGATCCTCCTTAAAATGCAGATCCTGAGCCGACCTGTTTTAAACACAAAAAAAAGAACAATGGGAATCTATAAAAAGCGTAATTTTGCCGCCGAACCGACACCGACATGTCCACCCAGCCCCGCACCTATATTGCCATTGACTTGAAGTCGTTCTATGCTTCCGTCGAGTGTGTTGACCGTGGGCTCGACCCGCTGGCCACCAACCTCGTGGTGGCGGACGTGAGCCGCACGGAGAAGACCATCTGCCTGGCGGTGTCGCCTTCACTGAAGGAGCATGGCATCGGAGGGCGGGCGCGTCTTTTCGAGGTCATACAGCGCCTGCGCGAGGTAAACCGCGAGCGGAAGCGCAAAGCCGGCGGACATTTCACGGGCAAGTCGGCTGACGCCACCAAGCTGGCCGCCCACCCGGACTGGGAAATTGACTACATCGCCGCCCCGCCACGCATGGCACACTACATTGACGTCAGCACGAAAGTCTATCAGACCTACCTCAAATACATTGCGCCGGAGGACATCCATGTTTACTCCATCGACGAGGTCTTCATGGACGTGACAGGCTATCTCGGCACCTACAAGATGACGGCCCACGAGCTGGCCATCACCATGATCCGCGATGTGCTGCGCAACACAGGCATCACCGCCACCGCCGGCATTGGCACAAACATGTATCTCGCCAAGGTCGCCATGGACATTGTGGCCAAGCACATCCCCGCCGACCAAGACGGGGTGCGCATCGCCGAGTTGGACGAGATGAGCTACCGGCGACAACTCTGGGACTACCGCCCCCTCACCAAGTTCTGGCGTGTAGGCTCCGGCATCGCCAATCAACTGGCCCGCCACGGCATCGACACGATGGGCAAGCTGGCACGGACATCCCTTGAAAACGAAGAACTGCTGTACAAGCTCTTCGGCGTAAATGCAGAGCTGCTCATCGACCACGCCTGGGGGTGGGAACCCTGTACCATGGAGATGGTAAAGCAATACAAGCCCGCCTCCAACTCTTTCAGCAGCGGACAGGTGCTGACATTTCCCTACACCTGGGAGAAGGCCAAAGTGGTGGTTCACGAGATGGCCGATGCCGCCGCCCTTGACTTGGTCGCCAAACGGCTTGTCACCGACCAGCTCACACTTACGGTAGGCTATGACGTAGAGAGTCTGAGCCGTCCTGAAGTGCGCTCGAAATACCACGGGACCGTGACAAAAGACTGGTATGGGCGGGAGGTCCCCAAGCATGCACACGGCACCGCCAACCTCGATCATCCGACCTCCTCGGCACGCCTCATCGCCGAGGCTGTCATGCAACTCTACGACCGCATAGTCAACCCTGACCTGCTCGTCCGCCGCATCTACCTCGGCACAAACCATGTGATCGACGAAGTCGTGGCAAGCCGGAACACACAAGCCGAACAACTTGACCTCTTTGTTGACCCGGAAGCCGAAGAAAAGAGACGTGCGGAAGAGCGAGCCTCCCTCGACAAGGAACGAAGGCTGCAGGAGGCCGCACTGTCCATCAAGAATAAATTCGGCAAAAACGCCCTCCTGAAAGGCTTGAATTTCAAGGAAGGTGCCACCGCAAAAGAACGCAACAAGCAGATTGGCGGGCATAAGAGTTAGTTTGCAATCAGAAGGAACCAAACAACACCCCATGGCAGAATACGACGACATCATCAATCTCCCCCACCCTGTCTCGAAGAATCATCCGAGAATGTCATTGTGGAATCGGGCGGCACAGTTCGCCCCCTTCGCGGCGTTGACAGGTTATGGCGCGGCCATCGATGAGACCGCGCGTCAAACGGATGTCCAAAAGGATTTGGGAGAATATGAGCTGGACGAGTTAAATCGCAAAATGGCTCTGTTGTTAGAGGAGATCACCGACAACCCCGCCGTCACGATCGTCTATTTTGAACCGGACAGGCGCAAGTCGGGCGGCGCCTACCGGACACTGACCTGCCGGCTGAAATCACTTGACGAGGCCAAACATGTTCTGTTGACCACCGACGGACAAAAAATCCCGTTGGCAGGGATTGTGGAAATCACCTAAACCTTCCTTAATATTTGGGAGTGTCCAAATACTGGACCTTGCCACCCTTGAGCTGAGTCGCGGAATAAGGCTTCACGCCGGATTCCACGGACAACACTTTGCTCTTGATTTTGCTGCCGAACTTCAGCTTGTTGTCCTTGTTATCAACGATGTAGCCGTCCGCCGTGAAATTGCGCTCGTCCACCACCAACTGGTCGCCCTCGCGGCGATAGATGCTATTGCGGTTCGAGGTGCCCTTGAAGCCCTTGAGACGATATTTGTCAAAGTCGTCGCGGTCGAGTGCAAAGATGTTGAGTATGGCCAACTCGGCATCGGTCAATTTATAGCCGAAGGGGATGTTCAACTCGGCGCTCACCCGCTCCGACACCGTCTTGACACCGTAGCTGTACTTGTCAACGGCAAAGACCAACTTCCTGACCAGGCTGTAGATACCGGGGAGTTTGTTCGTCAAGGTCAACGTCAGCACGATGGTGTTGTTGTCCTTCTCGACCGCCGTCCAATGTTTTACATCTTTCATATAGTGCTTGAACACGCGCTGCACATCCAGGTCCCACGCAATCTTGTGCGGGTCAATCTTTTTCAATTGTTCAACATCGACCTTGTTCAGGTGTTTTAAATCCTTTTTGCTGAAATCGTTGGGATTATAGCTCTCCGCCGCTCCCTTGAACGTCTTGTTGACATAATGCTTGCGCAGGTCCATCTTCATCTGGATGGAGTCCCTCATGCCACGGTAGTCACGCAGCTCCACAATGTCGCCGATCCACTCGTCGAACAGCACCACCTGTCCCTCGCTCAACGCGGTCAGGTCCGACACCACCCTGTGTTTCATATTATGGACCGGAAAGTCAACCACAATACGGTCATACACCTTCTGGAGCATGGCCTGTGTCTCGGCACGCAGTTCCTTTTTGCTCTTCTTTTTATTCTTTTTATCAGGCACTTGCACCACCACCTCGTTCAAGAAGATGGACTTTTTCTTCATGGTGATGCGCAAAGATTTGAATGATTTGACCTTGGACAGATTGACATACACAGTCTGATAGCCCACCAAGGTCACAATCAAACTATCGCGAGCATTGGGAACGGTCAGCTGAAAGCGTCCGTTCGCGTCGGTGATCGTGCCCACATCGGGTGTGTGTTTGAGATATACGCTGGCATACGCCAACCCCTTGCCCGTTTCGTCCAGAACAACGCCCTCAACATCGACAGCCATGGCGGGAAAATGCGCGGCCATCAGAAACAACGCCAAGATTATGTGCTTGATTTTCATTTTATATTATTTTGAAGAAAGACCAAGTATCATCTGTTTACACCAAGTGAACAAGAGCCAGCATAGACTGACACGTTTTCCCATAGTTTAAGACGCGGATTGTAAATCCAGTGATCAGTGATCAGTGAAGAGTGATCAGTGAACAGTTGATGGAGAGGGAGAGGAGGATGGCGTGGTGTGTGTGGTGCAGGCCGTAGGTCTGCAGGGGTTGGTAGCAGAGGGTGAGTGGGCAACGGAGTGCGTTGTGGAGGTCCCGTGCGACCGTCCATCCCCGTTAGGGGATGCATATCTGTAGCCGAGGGCGTTCCCGCAAGGGTGTAAAATCCCCGTGAGGAGATTCATTTGACAATATGGGCGGTGGCGGTTCATTGGTGGTAGGTCATTTGTGGGTGGCATGAGGAAATTAAGGTGCGAAAATTTATTATTCTGTAGGAATCAAGGGTGACTTCATATAAGTTCGTATTTGGTCAATGAAACCCTTTTTGTTGAAACAGAAAACAATGTACTCACTTTCCATAGCATTACATATAGGCATACAGATGCATGTATAGTACAACTTGGGGCTGTCTTGACATACTAAATTATTTTTTTTATCTTGATGATAAATGCTTTCCTTTTTGTATGCAAATTTATTCTGAAAATCATTGAGTGTGAAGGATTTAGAAATTTTTTGATTCTCTATTATTATGGACAAACGACTGTTTTTGAGTGAAATCCAATATAACGAAGCCATGCCTCGAACATCACGATAGCCAATGTTTTTAAACCAAAAGATGTTAATCTCTTGAGAATATGTTATACACGAATTGGAAGAGTCTATAACAGGAAAAATTTCCATACGATTGCGTGTCACCTTTTTCGGATCAGGCATAGTTGACAACAAATAATCAGTTGTGGACTGGATATGATAACTTTGACTTTTTATTTCTGCTCGTTCAATGCATGATATGCGGGCATTTTGCCCCTTGCACGCATAAGATATTGACAGCAACAACAATAAGAGTTGTATTAATTTTTTTTTCATAATATTATCTTTTACATCTGACCATTCTACTAAATCTCTCTGAATTATCATTTCCTTTGTCAAGAGTAAACATTATCATTGGCCTCTGACCTGGTGAGTTATTATAAATATTGTGAGTAGAATAGATGTCTCTATTAACTTGACGATCCTCATTCCAAAAAAGAGCAGAAGTCATTATGGTATTATCATAGGTGCATCCTACTGAAATATTATGAATTTGTATGAATTCTCCGTTTCCATCTGGAACGTTAGAGGCGGAGAAGTTGAACCCACTTCCCCCGATTTGAAAACCATTGACAAAATCTTTCAAGTCAAAAAACCAATCCCCTTTGCAGGCACTGTATCTTATTGCGAATATTAGATGTGCGGCTTTTTGTGTATTAGTTATGTCCCGCCATGTCCAATTGCATTTGAGAACATCCGAATTTGTGGCTAATCTCACCGCTTCACCACTAATTACAGTTCCTTCCTTTACAGCGCCAATATTCAACTTTGCATTTGCAAAAATCTCCCGACCTTTGGAATTTCCAATTGCATCAGTACAGTCAAATTGTGCAATAAATGTATCATAACTGTCATTTTTTTCAGCCGTGTAGGTTACATTCCCATTGTTATCTACACCAGGAATCCACACATCTTCCCCATTCGGATCCACCAACTTCACCGGGTTGTCCGCGCAGTACACATACGGGCTCAACGAAGGATATTTCGAAGCCATCGGGTCCACCTCAGCCAGATGCTCAAATCAGAGCTGTAATACCTTGAGCCAAAGTAAGAAAAGCCCGTTTCGGAGTCGCGTTCTTTTGCGGAGAAGGTGTAACGCACTCCGTCGAAATGGCTGGAACGTTGGTTCACAAACTCCTCGCCCCAAGGCAGATAGTGGAGATGCTGCTTTACCGTGCCGTTGGTGGTGGTGATCCAGCTGCTGCTGCCGAGGTGG
>JAFPXF010000025.1 GCA_017394765.1 Bacteroidales bacterium
GAAAAAGAAAAACTTCTATAAATGCGAAAAATGTCTACTTTTGCAAACGAAAAATATCGAAAAAAAACGGCTATGTCCACTTTTGAAAAACATTAATCACCAATAATATTTTTCGTGTCCACTTTTCGGAGCTGGTACAAACAATGTTGCAAAAATCTAAAAAAGGTGTATTTTTGCACTGTCAAAAAATCTCAAAAAGGTGTAATATCCAACAAGATAAAAATCTCAAAAAGGTGCAAAGAACATTGTTATGAAGAGAAAAATCTATCAGCAGCTCCTTGATTGGAAGGAGAAAAGACACGGCGAGACGGCACTGCTCGTGGAAGGAGCACGGCGCATCGGCAAAAGCTATATCGTGGAGGAGCTCGGAAGAAATGAGTACGAATCATACATCCTCATCGACTTCAACAAAGCCCCCCAGATGGTGAAGGAATGGTTTGACCTCTATTTGGAAGACCTTGACACACTGTTCCTCTATCTGAGCCAGCATTACAGAGTGAGACTCCATGAACGCAAGTCGCTCATAATCCTCGATGAGATTCAGTTATGTCCGAGGGCAAGGGCTGCCATCAAATTTCTGGTAGCCGACGGCAGGTACGATTATATCGAAACAGGGTCTTTGGTCAGCATCAAAAAGAACACGCAAGGTATCGTGCTCCCTTCCGAAGAGCGCTGCATCTCTATGTATCCGATGGATTTCGAGGAGTTCCTATGGGCGACAGGTAACGATATGCTGATGGACCTCATTCGGAAGATGTACACAGAACAGGAACCGATGGGGCAAGCATTCCACCGACAGGCAATGGATGCTTTCAGACTCTATATGATAGTGGGCGGAATGCCGCAAGCCGTCAAAAAATATGTGGAGACGAAGGACTTTGATGCCGTCGATGCGGCCAAGCGCGATGTGCTGACCATCTATCGGAACGACATCTTCAATTACGCCGAAGATATGGCCGACAAGGTGGTTTCCATTTTCGACCAGATTCCCTCCCAACTCTCCAAGCATGAAAAGAAGTTCCGCTTGTCAGCCTTGAAACCCGGGGCTAAATACCGCGATTGGGATGATGCCTTCTTCTGGCTGAAGGACGCAAGGGTTGTCAACATCTGCTACAACGCCACTGAACCGAACATCGGACTGAAAATGAACGAAGACCGCACCACATTGAAATGCTATATGAATGATACCGGTTTGCTGATTAGTCACGCATTCGATGAGAAGGGCATCGTCTCGTCGGAGATTTACCAGAAACTACTATTCGGGAAACTGGAGGTGAACGAGGGAATGTTTGTTGAAAATATCGTAGCGCAGATGCTGACAGCCAGCAGCAATAATCTTTTTTTCTATAGCAAGTCATCTGAGGAGGCCGAAGATCGTATGGAAATCGATTTTCTGCTCCAGAAAGAAAAGGTCACCAGCCGCCACAACATCCGACCTGTAGAAGTCAAAAGCGGCAAAAACTACACGCTGTCTTCTTTGACAAAATGCATGAAGAAGTTTGGGGAATATATGACGACCCCAACCGTGATTCATTCTGCTGACTATAAGGTTGAGAACGGCATTACGTATCTGCCAATCTATATGACACCTTTATTATAAACCCAACTTGCATTATGCTCACCTATATCTCTAACACCGACCACTACAACCTCGTCCTCTCCCGTGTGGCCTCCGTCAGGAGGTCGCTGTGGATTGGCACCGCCGACATCAAGGACCTCTACGTGAGGGTGGGGGAGGGCACACTGCCGTTCCTCGCCGTGCTGGTGCAGTTAGTGCGCAAGGGCGTGGAGGTGCGCCTCATCCACGCCAAGGAACCCGGACCGGCCTTCCGCGAGGACTTCGACAAATACCCGTCGTTAGCAAGCGGGCTGGAGCGGGTGCTCTGTCCGCGGGTGCACTTCAAGATGCTGGTCTTTGACGGCAGCGCGGTCTATTTCGGCAGCGCGAACCTCACAGGCGCGGGCATCGGGATGAAAGGGGCCAACACCCGCAACTTCGAGGCGGGAATCCTCACCGACGAGCCCGAATTAGTGCACCAGGCCATGCAGCAGTTCGATGAGGTGTGGATGGGACTGCACTGCACGAAATGCTTGCGGCGGAAGTACTGCGGAGACCCGATAGTGTAGCGTGTTCTGATATGCGCAAGACCAAGCGCAACCGGAAAAAAATAAAAATTAAACAAAACAAAATAAAAAAAATTATTATATTTGCCGCATCAACAATCAACAATCAAAAAAAACCATGAAAAACATTGAAGAACAAATTATTATCTATCAAACCGAAGACGGAAGCACGGCAATTGATGTGCGCTTGGAAAACGAAACCGTATGGTTGAATACTGGCCAAATGTCACTTTTATTCAACAGGGACGAATCTAACATCCGTCGTCACATTTTGAATGTTTTCAAAGAACACGAATTAGAGCGAGAGAATAACGTGCATTTTTTGCACGTTAATGGCGTCAAAAAAACAGTGCCATTCTACTCCCTCGACGTCATCATCTCTGTCGGCTACCGCGTGAAAAGTTTACAGGGTGTTGCCTTCCGCAAATGGGCTAACCATGTGCTGAAAGAGTATCTGATAAAAGGCTACGTCGTGAACGAGAAAATCCGGAAAAAACAGATTGGCGAACTCCGGCAGCTCGTGCAGATGTTGGGACGGACCATCCAAAACCAGCCGTTGCTGAAAAACGATGAGAACCAGGCGCTGTTTGACATCGTGGTAGACTACACTTACGCGCTCGACACACTCGACGACTATGACTATCAGCGGTTGGCAATGGGTGCGACCACTCAAGAAGAGAAGTTTCAGGCCACCTATGACAACGCCAAGCAGGCCATCGCGGCGTTGCGGGAGAAGTTCGGCGGCAGCGCACTCTTCGGCAACGAGAAAGACGGCTCTTTCAAGAGCTCCATAGGCCAGATTTATCAAACCTTTGACGGCAACGACCTCTATCCCAGCGTGGAGGAGAAGGCGGCCATGCTGCTCTATTTGGTCACCAAGAACCACTCGTTCAGCGACGGCAACAAGCGCATAGCCGCCACGCTGTTCCTCTGGTTCCTCAACAACAACGGCATCCTTTACGCCCCCGATGGCCGAAAGCGCATCGCCGACAACACACTCGTGGCCCTCACGTTGATGATTGCGGCGAGCAAACCGGAAGAGAAGGACGTGATGGTGAAGGTGGTGGTGAATCTGATTAACCAGAAGAATTGACACCGGCGCGGGCATCGGGAAAAATCCGAACATAAGCGCGAGACCGAATATTTTCTATGCCACACTCTTGCAAACCTGTGTGTTATCTTTGCCGCCGTGTCTGCTAATAGCGAATTCCTATATGACAAGCCGGCATACACTATTTTTGCAAAAAAATTCAAGAGTATGACAATCGATAAAAACCAACGCGCCCTGGCCCAACTGTCCGCCATCTACCGGCCCGGCACGCTCAACCTCATCGGCGGACGCCCCGGGATGGGCAAGACCACCCTCGCGTTTCAACTTGCAACGGAAACCCGACAATCGACCGCGTATTTCTCGCTCAAAATGAAATGCGAACAACTGCTGCTTCGCCACTCCACCGGCCAATGTCCAAAATGGATTCACATTGACGACACGGCAACATTGACGGTGGATTCTATCCGGGAGAAAGTTCGCCAACTGCGCGAGACATACGACATCCGCTGGGTGATCATCGACTACCTGCAACTGATGACATCCTCGCAGCCGTATCCAAACCGCGAGGACGAGATCATCCATATCATACAGGAGCTGAAAAAGATGGCCGTGGAACAGCATGTGACAGTCATCGCGCTCACGCAACTGTTGCGCACGGTGTTGATGCACGATGACTACCGCCCTACCCTTCAGGACATGCCCAATTGGGAGCGTATCGGAGAATGGGTGGACGATGTGCGCCTGCTGCACCGCGACGAGTACTACCATATTGTTGGAGGCAAAAAGAATCTGTTGGAGGTGCTGACCACCGAGTGCGGGCAGAGTGGCGTCCCTGACCTGCAGCTGAAGTATCTGAAGTGGGACGCTTCGCTGACACTGAAACAGAACATACATGGGATATCGGACACGGACAAACTCCGCGCGATGCTTGCCACTACCGAGGAGGAAATCCTCCGCGTGGCCAAGCCCTTCGATGGCGATCTGGACTGGGACACACCCACGGAGAAAGTGCTTGACCAAATGTTGGAAGAGCGCGCCTGCATCCTCAACCGGATGTTCGAGCTGCACTGCACCGAGGCCGAAGTGCGCCGCTTCGAGCACGTGAACGAGGCGCTGTTGAAGATGACGAACCGCTTCCACGAAGAGCAGCAACAACTTAATCGACAGTTGGATATGCTCCCCGACATCGGCGAGCACAGCGTCAACCGTTTCCATCTAACCGGGGAAATCAACTACTGTCACGACTATGAGGATCCGAAGCTCTTCCCGATGGAGGAGGACGCGTTCTACGGGTCGCACTGGAACGAGATGCTGTGGGCGGTGTCGTCGCTCCCACGGATGGACGCACACACGATCCACAACGGCGAGTCCAACCACCTCGACGACGGCCAGACCTGGGCGGAGGGGCCGCTGCGCATCCCGCAGTTCGAGCACATCTGCGTCTGCTACCTCGTCCACGCCCTCTGCACGCACCTGCGCTACAGCATCCCCGACCTCCTTCGGATGACCACCTACTCCTGCGAGCGCTCGATGTGGGAGATGTCGGAAGCGGATGTTGATTAGTAAGTTCTTCTGATATGGGAGGAGATTTTCCAAAATCACGTTATTTAAAATGAATAATTTGATTTGAATAATCCAATTTGAATAATTCGATGATCTTTCGTATTTTTGCCGCCGAAATGTTTTGGATATGAGAAATACAGAAAACCCATTTACCGTGATTGGACGAATCAAACCGGAATATTTCTGCGACAGAAAAGCAGAATCTGACCGACTCGTCAAACTCTTGCGCAACGGCAACAATGTACTGCTGAAATCAGACCGCCGCATGGGTAAGACAGGACTGATCCAATTTTGTTTTGACAAAGCAGAGTTGCACGACCATTATTACACCTTCTTCGTTGACATTCTGCATACCAGCTGCCTGAAGGAACTGGTACATGAACTCGGACGCGCCGTTTATGAGCAAACGGTTCCGCGCGGCAAAAAAATGACGCAAAGCTTTGTGCGAATTCTCAAAAGTATCAGTGGGAAAATGGGCTTTGACGGCAATACAGGACTCCCTACATTCAGTCTTGGACTGGGTGATATCGAACAACCGGCATTTACTTTGAAGGAAATTTTCCAGTACCTGCAAGCCGCAGACAAACCTTGCATTGTGGCCATAGACGAGTTCCAGCAAATCGCCAAATACCCGGAAAAAAATGTGGAGGCACTGCTGCGGGGACATATCCAGCAGGTAAACAATTGTAATTTCGTCTTCGCCGGCAGCGAGAAACATCTGCTGGGCATGATGTTTGAAAACGGGAACAGACCTTTCTACAAAAGCGCAGACAATATGGATCTATTGCCTATCGACCGTGATGTATATGTGGATTTCATTTGCCAGATGTTTGGAAATCACGAAAGAAAAATGGAAAGACAAATTGCTGAAGTCGCGTATGATGCATTTGAAGGACACACTTATTTCGTGCAAAAAACAATGAATGAAGCATTTTCCAACACCGATAAAGGAGCTGAATGTACTGTTGAAACCATTATTCTTTCCATTCAAAATATCTTGGAGGATAACAGCACCCACTACCGGGAGATGCTCTCCAACTTGCCTGCCAGCCAAAAGGCATTGCTTTACGCCATTGCAATAGACGGCTGGGCATCGCAAATCACTTCAGCAGCTTTTGTAAAACGCCATAAATTACTATCTCCCAGTTCAGTACAGGCAGCCATAAAAAAACTCTCAGGCGAGGAGTTAGTTGTGGAGCACAACAAACGTTACCGGGTGAACGACCGTTTCCTTGGGATATGGATTCGACGGATAATGGGGATTCCCTATTCCCTAATCACTAATCACTAATCGCTAATCACTGTTCACCAACCACAATGACCGACTTTGCCGCCATAGATTTCGAGACCGCTAACGGACAGCGCAGCAGCGTGTGCAGCGTAGGCGTGGTGGTGGTGCGCGGCGGTGTCATCACCGACACGTTCTACTCGCTCATCCATCCCGAACCCGACTACTACGCCTGGTTCTGCCAGCAGGTACACGGACTCTCGCACGAAGACACCGACAACGCTCCCGTGTTCCCCGTGGTGTGGCGGCAGATCGAACCGCTGATCGAAGGGTTGCCACTGGTGGCGCACAACAGTCCTTTTGACGAGGGCTGCCTCAGGGCCGTGTTCCGCGTCTATCAGATGGACTATCCTGACTACCAGTTCCTTTGCACCTGCCGGGCTTCGCGCCGCCATTTCGGCCGCCGTCTGCCCAACCACCAGCTGCACACCGTCGCCGAGGCCTGCGGTTGCCCGATGACAAACCACCACCACGCACTCGCCGACGCGGAGGCCTGCGCTAAAATCGCAATGCGGCTGCTGTAGGGACGACAATAGCAGGAGATGGGATGACAACTAGGACATAATCATAAAAAAGTAGTCTCAAATTGTAGTTCCCAACAAAAAACATATCTTTGCCGCATAAATGAAGCATGAAATGAAAAAGCTAAAGAAAACACCTCGATACGTCACGGAAGAGTTTCACGCCGAGCGAACCAAATCCCCTGTCCCTATCGGACGTTCCGAAGTGAACGATGCCGACATCGAATACGTTCAGCGCATTCTGAAAGAAGACCGCAACTTTTTCTCCCAAACGCTTTCCGACATGCTTCATAAAGAGTGGCGAGACGAGATCCCTTACGATGATTCTTCTGTCGTCCAACACATGTATTACCTGCACCACACGCAAGCCAGACGCTGGACGGTGGAAGATTACCGCAGCCTGCTCTATCAAGAAGCCGCATTGGGGACCATCTTCCCCATCATCCTTCCTAAAGTGTTCGAAATCCTTCAGTACGACATCAAAGCGGACGGCGGTTTTTACGAAGGCGACCTGCTTGATGCCGTTTTGGGAATAAGCCCTGACTTTTGGAAAGAGCACCAAGATCTGTACGATACAGCTTGCAGGCTGATCAGAAACAACATGGAAACATTGTCGAAAACGGAATATTCCACTGACAAAAAGATTTTGGAGGACGCCACCGCATTTTTGGAAATGAACGAGTAACGCACTACAACTATTGCAGAGAAGGGGTTACTATGTTGTTGTAAACAAATCCCTTGTCTAATTCAGGAACGGAATTTTCAGGACGGAAGAACGAAATCTTAACGTTACCGTTTACAAATATTTGGAGCTGGTTTCTGCTTAAGAACTCTTTTCTGCAATCAGGATAAGCTTCTGAAATAGTATTTGAAATGGCAGCAAAATCAAGTTGAGGTCGTTCTTTCCCGATCCCAAGAAGCTCAAAATCAAGATCTTCACTTTTCCGATGCTGCATTTGAAGAGACTGCACAGTGCCACCACACAGATAAAGCCCTTTAATGATTTCCATCTGCGATATTGTCTCAAATACAGGAACAGTTTCCGGTCTAAGCCCTTGCTTCCAATTTTGGTTTTCCATAGCGTTTCAGGTATTTGTCAGGGTTCTTGATGTCAAAAAACATGGCCGCCAGAAGCCAGTTAAGGATGTCATAGTAAGCGCCTTGCGAGACAAGCCGTTCACGCCAAACATCATGCAGGTAGTGCATCGGATATATTTCGCTCAACTTGTGAAGATCCTTTATTTTTCCCCTCCACCCAAGATTTTCTCCCCCTTTTCCGTTTAAATAATAGAACCAACAACCAAAACCATTATGAGAAAAAGACATATCCTGTTCTTTGTGCTTTTGTGCGCGGTTTTTGCGGCTTTTGCACAAAAGGATTCCTGCTGCACCAAGAATTATGAGACGGCCTCCTACCTCACCTGCTTTGGGCCGGACTCTCTGCACAGGAAAGGAGAGTACCTTGCCTCCATCGAATGGCTCCGCAACGACACCATTGCGAAGGATTACTTGCGATACTACCAAATAGCCGCCGACTGGATTATGCTCGGCCAGAAGGATTCCGCCATCTTATACCTCAACCGGTTCATTGACTGCTCGCCCGACGACAGAATAATCTTTGCGGACAAACGTTGGATTCCGCTGTCGTCCGATTCTGCCAAATGGACTCCCATCGTGAAGCGGGTTGAGGAGGCGTATGTCGCCTGTCTGGACTCCGTAACCCACAAAGATTTAGCATTGGAACTGTTTTATTTGGGCATTGAAGACCAATTGTACAGAGCTTATAGAGGTGTTTTGATGCAATTCCCCGACAGTTCGGAATATTCGGCAATAGACGACGAGATGTACGACCGGTTTGTCCGCACCAAGGAAATCTACAGCGAATACGGTTTTCCGACCATTTCAATGGTGGGCAAACATGCCAGCACACAAGCTTTTCTGTTGTTACAGCATTCACCCTACATTCGGAAATACTACAAACTGATTAAGCGGGCATACCTAAACGGCGAGATTGACCCCGTTCAATATGCCATGGTGACGGACCGCCTCCTTACGGAAGATGGGAAGCC
The DNA here is from genome assembly GCA_017394765.1 of Bacteroidales bacterium. The sequence goes on from JAFPXF010000025.1 coordinate 8,617, forward strand.
GCAACTCTATGGCACACAGGCGATAAAGAGTACCCGTACGGAAAAGTATTTTCCAGACCAATATATCATTTGGCCGATAAAAGACTTCGCCAACGTGAACCAAAGAAGGGCGGAAATGGGGTTTGCCAGCACGGTTGAAGAGAACGCCAAACGGCTGGATGCCATCATCCCGGAAGAATATTACGCCGGCAAGGTGCCTATGCGGTACGTGGGAAGAGATAAGGTTCGGATTTGGCTTCCAAAAAAATGTCGATGAAATGGCATCCTTTATATCGAGCTGTTGCCCCTTAAAGGGGCATGGTGTCGTCCCTTCGGAACGAATGAAACCCGCAAGGGCATCCGGTCCTACCGAGCGGTCGCCCCTACCGGGGCTATTCGGGAATCATGCCGATGTCCCGACCCGTAACATGCATCGCAATGTCCCGACAGGGACAAAAGCTCGGTAGAAAGGGGGCATTTCGGTTGCCACAGACCCCGGTAGGGGTCAAAGCTCGGTAGAAAAATTGTCAGCAATTTCCGTCATATTGTCACAAAAAATGGACAATTTGTCAAAAAATGAGTAAAATTGGCATTGAAAACGGGTTGGCACGCACCTTGCAATATAGAAAGCGTCGCCGATGCGAGAGCGGAGGCAGACAGAAACGAAAAAATTAAAAAGTCTAACAATAAAAGAAAGGAGTTCATTATGCTACCAGTAATGTTTAAAAACAGTTGGTTTCCTACCATGTTTGAAGATTTCTTGAACAGCGACATCATGCCGCGCAACAACAACACAGCTCCGGCCGTGAATGTTAGAGAAGATGAAAAGGCCTACACGATGGAAGTGGCCGCCCCCGGCATCAAGAAGGAGTTCTGCCGCGTGAGCATCAACGACGACGGCAACCTCTGCGTCGCCATCGAGAACAAGATGGAGCACAAGGAAGAGGAGAAAAAGCACCACTACCTGCGCCGCGAGTTCTCCTACACGAACTACGAGCAGAACTACACGCTGCCCGAGGACGTGGACAAGGACCACATCGAGGCCAAGGTGGAGCACGGAATCCTCACCATCACCCTGCCGAGAGTGCAGAAGGAGGAGCCCAAGCTCGCCCGCACCATCACCATCGGATAATGTTAAACCAACGCCAAAGATTTCACGCCGCATTCGCAAGAGTGTGGCGTTTTTTTATATGTGGAGATGCACCACGGCATGTCTCTTCATATTTTGATTTTTTGTAATTTTGCACTCCTAAAATGGAAAAACATGTTCCCATTCCTCCCTTCATTTGCGAAAAGATTTCTTTCCGTTGTCACAATAGCGTTTCAATGGATGATGCTTTTCGTGTTGATGTTGGCCGTTTTGCCTGTCAGCGCACAATCGTTCATCGGCTGCCGCACCGCTGATGGCAGCGACTGGGAGGAGACTCCGATGCTGCGGAAGAACATCCACTTGTCAAAAAACAGAATCCAATTAGGTGACATCCATCTGGTTGTCACATCATTAGGTTGCCATGAGGTGTACGTCAACGGGCAGAAGGTGGGCGACCGGGTGTTGCAGCCCGCCGTGTCGCAGCTCAACAAACGTTCGCATAATGTCAATTACGACATCACCCCCTATGTGCACGAAGGCGACAACGAGCTGCTGCTGTGGATCGGACAAGGCTGGGGGCGCGTTTATGGAACGCCGGCAGCGGTGTCTGCAAGGGTGTTCTGTCCCTGGGAAGACAGCACGATGCGAGCCGTCTCCTCAATGCCGAATATGATTGCCTCCACCGACAGCACCTGGCAGGCCTCGCCGAGCGGCTACCGATACACCGGCAGCTGGCAACCCCTCCAGTTCGGCGGCGAGCGCTATGATGCAAGGATACAACCCGACTGGCGACCGGCAATTGTTTATAAGAAGAACGATTACAGATCTAATAATCAGACATTCAAGGGTAACCGTGTCATTGACACGCTGGTGCCGGTATCTGTCACGCGGACAAATGACAGCACCCTGCTACTTGACTTCGGGCGGGTGCTCGCCGGCTGGTTCCAAGCCGACTTCCAGCCGCTGCCGTCCGGCCACGAGGTTTCGATGGAGTATCTCGACCACCCGCACGCCATGCCCCCGCATACCGAAAGCGATTACTATGTATCGGACGGCAGCGGCAGCGACCACTTCACCAACCGCTTCCACTATCATGCCTTCCGTTATGTGCGCGTGACCGGTGGTGACATCAAGACGGCGCGTGCGCTTCAGATCAGCGCGCTCAACCCTGACGAGGCTGCCACTTTCGAGTGCTCTGACCCGCGCCTCAACGCCATCCATGATCTTGTCCAATACACATTGCAATGCCTGACCCTCAACGGCTACATGATGGATTGCCCACATCTGGAACGCATGGGCTACGGTGGCGACGGCAACTCCTCCACCATGACATTAATGAGCATGTACGATGTTTCTGACACGTACTACAACTGGATAGAAGCGTGGGGTGACGCGATGGACAGCACCGGCTCGCTGCCTTACGTGGCACCGGCGTTCCCCACCGGCGGAGGACCCTATTGGAGCGGCTTTATCATCAAGGCACCGTGGCGTTTCTATCTGAACTACGGCATCCCGGGCAGCCCTTGGATTGACGGCGGTTTTTATGGCCCCATGTACAACTACTATGGGCAGATGAAAAAGTGGTTGGATTATGTGAAACGTTATAGCCAGAACGGTCTGCTGGAGCCATGGCCCGACGAGGGGCGGATGTGGTTCTTGGGCGACTGGCTCGCCCCCGACGGTGTGGATGTGGGCGGAGAGTCAGCCCTTTTTGTAAGCAATTGTTTCATTGCAGACTGTCTTGTTGATATGGAGCGGATGGCGCAAGTGTTAGGGTATCCTGATGATGTGCGAACGTTTGCCCAGTGGCGCAAGCAGCTTAAAACCAATATCCACCAGAAATTCTATCATCCAGAAACCCACACCTACGCCAATGGGACTCCACTCGACCAGAGCTATGCCCTGCTGATGGATATCGCCCCCGACAGCAGTATCCGAACGGCGGTCAAGGAGCGGCTGTTAGCCGACTGTCACGACAAGTACCACGACCACATCGCCGTGGGCTTGATGGGCGTGCCAATCTTCACCGAGTGGTGCATCCGTGAGCGGCAGTCCAACCTGATGGCCACCATCCTGCGCCAGCCCGACTACCCCGGCTATCTCCACATGATCAACCACGGGGCAACCACAACATGGGAATCCTGGGGATGCGAGCGCGACAATGGGGAAAAAGTGGTGGAAGACCGCAGTCGCGTGCACAACTGCTACAACGGCATCGGCATTTGGTTCTATCAGGCCTTGGCTGGCATACGTCCCGATCCGGAGGTGCCTGGATACAAGCACTTCATCATCGATCCGCAGTCCGTAAACGGTGTTGACTGGGTGCGGGTCACGAAGCCCACCCGCTATGGCACCATCCGTGTGGAAATACGTTATCAGCCAGAGACCATCACATCGGGTGATTCTGTCGATTCGACAATTAAACATACCAGCACTTCAACACTTAAGCTCACGGTTCCCGAAGGTACCACCGCCACCCTGTTTCCCGGCACGCCCCAGGAGCGCACCGTGGCGGCTGGCGAGTGGGAGTTTGAGATGCCGTGAAAATTGCAAAACAATTAATCAAAAATAATCGGCTTTGCTGCCAGAGACTTCGAGACGCTAACGGGCGGCGCAGCAGTGTGTGCAGCATGGTCGTGCGCGCATCAAGATGTATTCAAAACATTACTTTTTGTAACTTATACTTGCTTTTTGTAAAGAATTGTGTATTTTTGCAGCGTCAAAATTATCATCATTCATCTTAAACATTCAAGATTATGAAAAGCACAAAATTCTTGTTACCAAGCGGTTACAAAAAATCAGGTTGGTGGATATTCGGAATCACCGTTGTACTGATTATCATCCATTCCATCTTCCAAAGCCAATGCGACTTCAGCCTCAACAACATCCGCGATCTTTTCGGGATGGAACGTCTGGAAGGCAACCGAGACCTGTTCTCCTGCCCTCTTTCCTCCTCTTTCGGTCCAAACGATGACCTTCTGCTGACATTTATCGGCATTTTGCTCATTGTGGCCGGCATTTTCATCGGTTTTTCCCGCAACAAGGAAGACGATGAGTTCATCGAACAACTTCGGTATGAGTCACTGATCCTTTCGCTCTACATCAACAGCGGAATCATGCTGTTATGCCTGATTTTCGTATGGGGTCTTCCCTTCCTGTGGGTGATGATGATCAACATCTTCTCCATCCTTTATGTCTTCATCATTTGTTTTTACCTTCGACTGTTCTTTAACAAACGTTCCATGCGCTATGAAAAACAGGATTAAAGTGGCACGCGCCGAGGTGAACATCACCCAAGGCGAACTGGCGGAAAAGATCGGCGTGACCCGCCAGGCGGTGAACTCCATCGAATTAGGGAAATATGTTCCCAGCACCCTCCTGGCGCTGAAGATGGCGCGATATTTCGGCAAGACCGTGGAGGAACTGTTTATGCTGGAGGAAGGAGATTAATCTTTCTGCAAAATCTGCGGGTTCAGCGGGCACATTTTCTCCCGCAGGACTCGCAGACTTACGATGATATATACATGGACAGGAGATTGAAAAAAGCGTATCTTTGCCGCAAATTCACGAACAATGAACGAAAGCTCCGCCTCTCAAACAATCCATCAGCTGAACCGTTTCCGTATGGATTTGGCGGTTCTGTTGCCGCTTTCCGCATTGCTGACGCCCAAAGATCCTTCAGTATATCTGTCAAAATGGGGTGTTGCCGCTGTATCATTGTATATTCTGGGATGTTTGAGCATCTTTTGCGGAGACTTTTTGAGAACGAAATGGAAATTGTGCAACAATGAATATATTAAAGAGAACAATATAGCCAATTGGTTGTTTGCAACGGGAATTATAGGCTATCTTATTGTATGTTACTTAGTGAAAGACCATTATTTGTCACACATGGTGCTTGGAGAAACTTGGTTTGAGGGCGGAGTGGCTTTTGTTTTCATATTACTCATTCGGTTCATTACGCGGGCCATCTGCGAAACCCGATGGGGCAGATTCACAGGTATCCATACCGTTCTGAATAAAATTGCCGGTTATTCTTTACTGCTCTACATTCCTCTAAAAACATTAGCAATCTGTTCATTCCGGATCAACAACTCAACTTTATTCGAGAATTGGATTCAATATTACATAGACATGGGCCTAATCGGAATCTATTGGCTCATCTATCTTATCGCTTCCGTCGAGGAACTGATTATCGCCGCCACTATCAAAGAGCAGTTTGATCCGTTCAGGAAAAGTATCTTTCAAAAAAGACAACAGTGATAAGCAATAACAGGGAAAAGTATTTATATAAATAGTGTATTTTTGCAAAAAATATCAAAAATACAGTTGTTATGGAAGTTAAATTAGAAAAATTAAGACTTCATGTGTATGATGATGAAGAGGCTTGCACATATTGTGTGCCAAACGAAATCAAAACAAGCAATATGGAGTGGAATAATTTTGCAAACAGTTCCCATCCGTTTGCCAACAAGTAGGATAATTTTGAGTCCCGATATTAATTATCAGTTATCTGCACAGCAGCTACAAGATGCATCAAATAAAGTGGCTGATGTAATTTACCGATGAAAGAGATGGTATATGGAATAATGACAAGAATAAAGAACGGTTGAAACGAATGGTTGTGAAAAATAAAAACCAGCCTTTATAAGATGAACTTTGTGCCATCAGGTATATAATTACCAAAAAATATCAACAAGCTGCAACCTTTTGAAAGTTTTGCGTATTATGTGTAGAAATATGTTTTAATTTTGCAGCGTTGTTTGCTTATCTTGATGTTTAACGGACTTCGCATCAAGGTCGGCGGCAGCGCGAAGAAGTAAAAAATAGAAGTCCCCAATATAATGAATCAGAGAGATTACTATAGTAGAATTCCGTTTCTTAAGGCAATCATAGCCTTTGCGTTGACCTCTTTTTGTATGACGGGCTACGCCACCGATCAGGAATCTGACGTTTTCCTTGATAATGGAAAACAGTATCAGTTATATGTCAACTGGGGACACCCGTCTCCGTTACAGGTCCTCTATATTCGTACTGGAACGGAGTCGCCATTCAGAAGCTTTAGCACAGGAAATTATCGCGGACATGTCGCTACTTGGCAAGTCTGCGACAGTGCACTCTATCTTGTCTCGGTGGACTCTCGCTCTCATTTTGGCGGTACAGGTACCTATTGGCCAAAGGACAGCACTCGCATTGACACGATGGCCAAACCTGCCTTTTTCGGTATCCAGTCATTGTCTGGGGCCGCCCCGGAAAAAGATGGTACGGTATTCGCGGATTGGTTTTCGGGAGTTTTGGAAATCACCCCGACATATCAGGATATTAAAAGCGGCGCATCTGAAGAATGGGTCCGCTATCTTTATTTTCGTAATGGTAAAATGTTGAAGGACGTCACCATAATGCCAAAGGATTGGGAAAAAATGAAGGATTTCAAGAAAAAATACAAGTCAAATGCAGAATTGATGGAAAAATATCAGATGGCATATCTCAACCAATGCTATCTTTCGTATTATTTGCGGAGCGGTTTGTCACACGACCAAGTGGTGTTTGGCAAGCATCAGGGACGGTTCCCTGCCCGAGATTTCCGTCCTATGCTGATGTTGCTGTATGACAATGACCCGTTGCAGTTTCCTTTCAATTGGGAAAATTTTGAAAAGAATGGTGCCCCGGTCTGTACCTGGGTCATTCAAAACGACTCTATCTTTCTCACCCAAGTGGTGCTCCAGAGCGGGTTGAGCTTGTTTGAACACGAAGAGGAAAGCGTTAGTCTGACGGAATTATTCCGTCCGGAGCGAATTGTCAGCAATCGTGTTTTTGCCTTCTGGATGAGCGGTAGTTTTGTTGTGGAGTATGGGAAAGAAGAAGAGGATATGTTTGGGATGAAAGAGATGAAAGTGGATAGAAGACAGACGATTACGTTAGATTCTGGTCGGGTAGTGAAAACAGAGTGGTCCCCATCCGCTTTTGATGAATAACTAGACATTTGTTTCAGCATTGAAGAACTGCAAGAGATTCGGAATTATCAAAATCTTTGGAGTCGTTAGTTTGCAACACCATCACACCCCCGTCCGAATCTTGCTTCTGTCCTCCCCTTCCGTTTTTCCCGCACCGGCCTTCTTGTAGGCGTTGAAGTTGTAGCTCACGCCCAACCAGAACATCCGGCTCTTGCCGTGCAACATATTGTCTAACTGATAGTACTGGTTGTCGGCGAAGATCTCCCATTTGCGGGTGTTGAAGACGTCCGTGAGCTGCGCGGAGACCGTGAGCGTGCCCTTCAGGAACTTCTGGCTGATGCCGATGTTCAGGTAGTGCGTGAGGCGCGTGGTGAACTGCGGGTAATACTGCGGTGTGTTCACGAAATACTGCAAATTGATGTTCATCCCCTTGATCGGACGGAAATCGAGGCGGAGGTTGCTGTTGTTGACCCATCCGCTGTTCGAGATGTCCCATTCCCCGATGTTGCCCACCGAACGGAGGTAGTAGGTGTTCGTGCCGAGCGTCGCCGTCATCCACTTCCACGGGTCGGCCTTCACGCTCAGGTCTAATCCTGCCTTGGTCTGCGAGGTGGCATTGATGTAGGTCATCAGCAGGATGTCGCCCTCGAAACGAGCCACCTGCGTGATGTAGTTGAGGATGTAGTTGCCATAAACGCCTACATTCACAGCCCATTTCGGCACCTTGAACTGGTAGAGCAGCTCCGCGTTGTCGGCGGTCTCGGGCCGGAGGTGCATATTGCCCTGCTCGAAGTTGTGCGGGTCGATCATACTCATATAGGGGTTGAGTTGCGGATACGTGGGCCGCGCGATGCGCCGCGAGTATGCGAACGACAGACTGTGCTTCTTGGAAATCTTGTACTTGAATGACAACGACGGTCCGAGGAAGAAATGCTGCGACGACTCGTCCAACAGCTCTTTCTCACTACGCAAATTCGTGCGGCTGTATTCGGTACGGAGACCGGCACTCCAAGTGAACCGATCGCGCCACTCCGTAGAGGTAAACTGCACATAGGCGGCGGGCACGTACTCCCTGTGCATCAGGTCGTTGCTAAATTGATGGGAGTAGTCCAAACCGAGACTGTCGCGCACGAAGAAGTTGTGGTAGATGTCGTTCTGGCGGTAGGAGAACTTCACGCCCGCATTCCAGTAACCGTATTTCTCGATGACGTACCAGTCCGTCTGCGCGGAGGTGAGCAGCGGACTGCCGCCCGACACCGACTTGCTGACCGAATCGCCCTCCAAGAAGTAGTACGACGGGCGGTGGCCCCAGATTTTGGAGACGTTCGCTTTGATGGAGAAGGAGAGTTTCCCGGGACGTATACCGTGCCAATAGGCTAACGTCCCGTCGAGGTTCTCGCGGTTCCAGGTCACGTCGCTGCGGCGGTTCTCGTGCATCAGGATGCCGTCGTGGAACCAGTCGTTGGAGAGGTTTTGCACGGTGTTGAAGCGGGGCAGGATGAGCCGGAAGTCAGCATCGATCTTGTTCCGCATATCGGGCTTGATGGTGACCCCGAGGGTGATGTTGTTGTTGAAGACCGTCCGCAGGGCGTGGATCTGCTGGCTGAGGCTGTCTCCGGTAGTGCGGTAATAGCGGTAGAGGTAGCCGTTGTTGAGGTCGTCCTCGTATTTCACCTGGTAGTTGAAGCGCAGGGCGAACTTGTTGCGGGTGTAGTTCAGCGCGAAGCTGCCGTTGGTGAAGTGGTTGAAGCCGTAGTTGACCGCCGCCATCCCGCTGAGGCCTTTCTTCCCATCCTTCTTGGTGACGATGTTGATGATACCGCCCGTGCCCTCCGCGTCGTAGCTGGCATTCGGATTCGTGATAATGTCAATGCTCGCCACGTTGGAGGAGGGTATCGCGTTGATGGAACCGAGGTTGGTGGGCACCCCATCGAGGAGCAGCAGCACATTGCCGTTGCCGCGGATGGAGACGTTGCCGTCGGGGTCAACAGTCACAGAGGACTGCTGGCGCAGGAGGTCGGCAACAGTGCCACCCATAAAGACCGTCGCATCCACAGGTGCTATCGTAGTATGAGCAGCTGTAACATGGCCTTGTTCACCAGCTTGCGAAGAGATATTCACTTCGTCCAACATCTGAGAGGTAGCCTCCATCATAATCTTTCCCAATGAAAGTGTTGGCTCATCGGCCACAATTTCGACCTGTTTAGTTTTGTACCCCACGAACACTATCGTGAGAAGATAGGGCTCCTTTGATCGGGGAATTATCAGCTCAAACTTGCCGTCCTGATACGTCAATGTGCCATTCTTTACCGTGTCATGCTGTGAAACATAGACAGAGGCATACTGCAAAGGACGGTCATTCTCCTCCACAACGATGCCCCACACTGAGCACGGATGCTTTTGCGCAAAGGCGGACAGGCTGAGTATCAGCAGCACAACAGAGAGAAACAGGTGACGTTTAGGCATCATAATCGACAAAATCAAAATGCAAAAATACAAAAAATCACCGGTCACATGCAAGATTTCAGGAAAAGACTGTATCTTTGCAGCAAAAATATTGTAAATATAATGAAACGATTTTTCTTCATAATCTATACGATTCTTATTCTCAGTGGGTGTTCCCGCCATAACACTCCACAAGAAAAATTTGATTCTTTAAAGGATGCAGATTTTTCCGAATTTGTTGACGTGGGAATCACTTCCAGACCACCCGTATATATTGTATGGCTTCATGACACGTCATATCTTGTGAAAAAACACTTTCTTTCTAACAGAATCAAGTCCATAACCTATTACGGCAATCAGAACGCAAATAGCGTAAATTTTACCAAGAAGGATAAAGAACATTTAGAGCACCTTTTACATCTATTCGACAATCTTGATGTCAGGGCCTTATCCGTAGACAAAAGAAAGAATGTCTGGTTTTCATTCAGTTGCAGAGACCGGTGCACTTATAGTTATTTAAAGCTCTCGCCAACAAGCTCATGGGAAGAGTGTGGATTCCAACATTACAAAAGGTACAATGAATCTTGGTTTTATGACGTAGAATGCTCCGAACATGGACGATCTATCCACATCACGACATTCGGGCATAATCCCAATGACAAGTGTGAATGAAAAAAGAGAAAATTCATATCTTTGCACCTCCTTTATCATCCAAAAACCAATGAGAAAAAACCTTCTCCTCACATTAGCCTGCATGTCTTTTGCCTTACACACTCCCGCCCAGCGTCCCATCAATGGGTTGGCGCACCGTATCCTCGGCGACAAAGACACATGCTTTATCTTTTTGTATCAACCCGATACAATAGACTATTTTAAGATTGAAGCCGCATACGACCACCACATACGCATCATCGGCAACAACGACAACTCGTTGGCGATGGGACTGAACTACTACCTCAAGCACATCGCGGGCGTGCACGTTTCGTGGCTGTTATGCGAACCAGTGGAGCTTTCGCTAGAATTCCGCATGCCTGCAGAACCCATCCGCAAAGAGGCCCTCGTCAAGGACCGTTTCCTCCTGAACTACTGCACCTACGGCTACACGATGCCGTGGTGGAAATGGCCGCAGTGGGAGCGGTTCATCGACTGGATGGCGCTGAACGGCATCAACATGCCGCTCGCCATCACCGGGCAGGAGGCCGTCTGGTACGAGGTGTGGAAGGAGTTCGGGATGTCTGACGAGGAGATCCGCAGCTATTTCTCTGGACCGGCGCACCTGCCGTGGCACCGCATGGCCAACCTCGACGGCTTCGGCGGTCCGCTGCCGATGTCGTGGCTGGAGGGACAGAAGGCGCTGCAGCAGCAGATCGTCGCCCGCGAGCGCGAGTTCAATATGACGCCGGTGCTGCCCGCTTTCGCCGGACACGTGCCTAAACGGTTCGCCGAAATGCACCCCGAGGCCGACATCCAGCAGCTGAGCGCGTGGTGCGGCTTCGAGCCCACCCACTTCCTCAACTCCTCCGACCCGCTCTTCGCCAAAATCCAGAAGTCGTTCATGGAGAAGGAGATCGCCCTCTTCGGCACCGACCACATCTACGGCGTGGATCCTTTCAACGAGATGGACCCGCCCAGCTGGGAGCCCGACTACCTCGCCAAGGTCTCCCAAAACATCTACACCTCGCTGCAGCAGAGCGACCCCGCCGCCCGCTGGCTGCAGATGACCTGGGTGTTCTATTACAAGCGCAAGTCGTGGACCCCCGAACGGCTCCGCGCCTACCTCACCGCCGTGCCGCAGGACAAGCTCGTGCTGCTCGACTACTTCTGCGAGAAGACGGAGGTGTGGCGCACCACCGAGGGCTTCTACGGACAACCCTTCATCTGGTGCTACCTCGGCAACTTCGGCGGCAACACCATGCTCGTGGGCAACATTAACGAATTAGAGAAGAAACTGGATGCCGCGCTAAAGGAGGCCGGACCGAACATGACCGGCATCGGCTCCACATTGGAGTCCTTCGACGTAAGCCCGCAAATCTACGAGTACCTCTTCGACCGCGCATGGGAGAGCCAACCCGATGTGCAGCAATGGATTAAGGATTGGGGCTATGCTCGGACAGCCACTCACCATTATGATGACGAATGGCTTTTGCTGAACGACAGTGTCTATAAGGACTGGTCGTTTTACGGACTGGGCACACAATTGGTGGCGCGGCCGTCATTGGAAGGTCATGGTACCTACTACACCAAACCCTACTACTCCTATAGCAACGACACGTTGAAAAAAATCTGCAAGGCTTTTGTCACCAGTTTTTCCAGCAAAGACAATGTCCATTACTTCGGGCCGCCGTGGACATGGAAAGACACCTACCAATACGACCTCGTCAATCTCTTCTCGCAATGGATGGGCAACCACTTCATGGACATCCGCAACGACTTCACGATAGCGTATAAAAACCGCGACATCCAGGAGATGGAACGGCAGGTAGAAATTGCCAACCAGCTGTTTGCGGATGTCGATACGCTGCTTAACACGCACCCCGCCTTCATGTTGGGACCGTGGATCGAGGCGGCCCGCGACTGGGGCACCACCGAGGAGGAGAAAGACTACTACGAACGGCAGGCGCGCACATTGCTCACCGTCTGGGGCGGTCCCATCCTAAACGACTACGCCAATCGGATGTGGGGCGGGCTCGTCGGCGACTACTATGCCAAACGCTGGAACCTCTTCTTCGACGCCGTCATGAAGGCGGTGAAAGAGGGCAAGGAGTTTGATGAAAAGGCGTTTGGTGAAGAGCTCTCCAAGTTTGAGCGTGCCTGGACGGAGCGTCACACGAAGTACCCGGTGGAACCGCAGGAGGTGGAAGGCAAAATAGACAAAAGCATCCCCCACTGGCACCCGACCTACCGGGCGGCCAGAATGATTTACGAGCGGTGGATGGAATAGTGGGGGATCGTCCCCTACCCGTTCCGTTTCCAAACCGTCTTCCCGATTTTAGCGATCTCCTTGCGTAACGTTTTGGGAGCCAGTACCTCGGCAGATTCGACCAACGACAAGAGCTCCTGGACGAAATCGAAGGTGGGACGGACGAAATAGGTGAACACGGAATACTCCTCCGTGCGCTCGGCCTCCTTTTGCGACGGATGCAACGGCAACGAGCGCAGGTACTTGGACTGGAAGGCGTCCACCTTCAGCCGGATCAGCTGCGGTTCCTCGTCGCCCACAATGATGCCGAAGCAGGAACCGAAGAACTCCGCCGCGTTGAAATTGGCGGGCAGCGCAAAGCTCTCGAATTCAATATCAATGTCCAATATCCTGTCCAACGCATACACCTTCAGCGGGCCGTCGCCGTACTTGCCCAAGAGGTACCACCGGCGTTTGAAGACCTTCAGCGCGTAGGGCTCCACGTGGTAGAGATTCGACACGTAGTCATCCTCCACCCAGTATGGTTTATAGTTGAATGTCAGCATCTTGTTGTTGCGCATCGCCTCCAGGATGGTGGGCAGGAACTCGCGGCCGGAGGGGTTCTCTTCCAAGAGGATGCGGTCTTTCAACTGGCTGCTCTCCTCCAGTTGGCTGTTGAGCGACAGAACATCAAGGAGCCACCCTTTGAAGCCGGAGCTGTCTTTGAGTTCGCGGCTGTTGGCGATATAGTAGGAATTGGTGCTTTTGTGGCAGGCAATCTCGATGCCGAACAGCTCGCGCACCGCCGCCACGTGGTTGTGGAACGAGCGTTTCGGGTAGTCCTCGCCGCCGGAAAGCAGGTCGTTGCGTTTCCACTTGTCGCGGATGTCTTTGAATGTGATTCCGGTGGAGCCCGCCTGGTTTACCGTGTCTATCAGCCAGATATACTTTCTAATAAGTTCCTTGGTCATAATTGTGTGGTTTAAAAACGACGCCGCAAAGATAATAAAAGGGTGTGAAACTTTGTGGCACAGTTATGTGTTTTTTTTACGTTTTACAGAATGCTTGAACTTGAATATCGCGAGGTTAAGTTCGAAGGAGGTTGCGCTACTTTCGTGCTCTTCAATATTGTGGCCAGCATATAGAGCCTCGCACGGAACCATCTTCCCCACTATTCTTCCCAAAGTATTCGAAATCCTTCAGTTCGACATCAAAGCGGATGGAGGTTTTTACGAAGGCGATCTGCTTAATAACATTTTACAAATAAGCCCTGACTTTTGGAAAGAGCACAAAGATCTGTATGATACAGCGTGTATGCTGATTAATAACAACATGGAAACATTGTCAAAAACGGAATATTCCACTGACAAGAAACTATTGGAGGACGCCACTGCCTTTTTGGCGATGAAGGTGTGAAGACATCGCCCCTGCCAGGTCGGTTCCGGAATCGTGCCGAAGCATCAGCGAGACGCAGACGCCTTCATAGCCGTGCCGGAAATGAAACAAATTGCAGAAAATTTTTATTGTTGTTGTTGTGTCTAAACATTTTTTTTACTTTTGCACCTTTAAAGTCCTTACAAATATGAAACGTGTTTTTTTGCTGCTCTCAGCTCTTTGCTTCCATTTCTCCTTGAACTTGAGTGCCCAAACCCAGGACAGCACCATCGCCATACCTAATCCCAGTTTCGAGATTTGGTCGAATGGTAACGGCTACAGTGTCACCGTGGTCATCTTCCCTCTGCAGGTCTATAGCAGCTACACCTATCCCACTGGGTGGAATTACCCCACCTATCCGGTGAACGAAAGCATCACCTATAGCGGTATGACGGTGAACGTGAACACCAACCTGCCGCTGCTGAAGGTGGCCAACCAGACCAGCGGCGCCGTGGACGGCTCGCACGCCCTCAAGATGCAGAGTTTTATGCTCTCCGATATCATCAGCTCCACTGTTTATGGCCTTGCATCCTCGTCGCTGGACCCGATGCTGACCACGACCGTGTTCCCCACGGTGCTCTCCACCGGTGCGGTTGACATCGACAACCTGCTGCCCCTGCTGAGCACGCTGACCTCCAGTCTCGGGAGTTTGTCGCAGGTGCTCTCCACCTTCATCAACGTGGACCTGAACACGCTGATAGCGGGTGGCGTGGCCCTGAACGGCGCCACTCCCGACAAGTTGACGGGATACTACAAATACACTTCGGCTGTGGGCGGCGACAATGGCGGAATATTGATACTCGGCTCCAAATACAACACGGCCACCCATAAACGCGAAATCGTGGGCGGCGGCTATACCGTGGCCCTGACCGACACTTCCAATTATGCGCCCTTTGAGGTGAACTACACGCCTATTTCTGATGTCTATCCTTCATTTCCGAATATGGAGGCCGACTCGTTGATTATCATGATGCTCTCCTCGGCCAACGCAACTCCCCAGCAGGGCTCGGCCCTGTTTCTGGATAACCTTCAGCTTTGGGCGCAACAGGCGGCCGTTGCTGACACCTGCGCCGCGGTGGCCAACCTGACCGTCCAGGGTGTGGACACGATGCACGCCACCCTGAACTGGACCTGCACGGGAACGCCCGACCACTTTGAACTGGAGTACGGCGTACAGGGCTTTGCCCACGGCGCCGGCACAACGGTGAACGTCAACGGCAACACGCACACCCTCTCGTCGCTACAGCCCGACACCCATTACGACGTGTATGTGCGCAGCGTCTGCAGCAACACGCTGGCAAGCGACTGGGTGATGGTCTCTTTCCACACCGACACGCTGGTGCCGCCGGTCATTCCTGATCCGGACACCTGCAGCGCAGTTTTCAACCTGCACGTCATCGAGGTGGACACCAACTCCGCCACGATAGGATGGGCCTTTGAGGGCAATGTTTTTGATTTTGAAGTGGAGTATGGTGTCCAGGGGTTTGCCCAGGGCGGCGGCACAACCCTCCATCCCAGCGAGAGCTTTATGCATCTCTCCAACCTGCAACCGGGCACCTGTTACGACATCTACGTGCGCTGCGGATGCGGCAGCAACCTTTGGGGCAACTGGTCCTCCATCACTTTCTGCACCGACACGCTGGTGCCGCCGGTCATTCCCGATCCGGACACCTGCAGTGCGGTTTTCAACCTGCACGTCATCAATGTGGACACCACAAGTGCCACGATAGGCTGGGCCTTTGAAGGCGATCCCGACCAGTTTGAGGCAGAATATGGGATTCAAGGATTCACACAAGGCAACGGCGCCACAGTAGGCGTGACTGAGAGTTTCCTGCACTTGTCAGACCTGCAACCCGACACCTATTACGACGTCTATGTGCGCTGCGGATGCGGCAATGACCTTTGGGGCGACTGGGCTATGATGACCTTCCACACCGACACCTTGCCGTCGGTCATCGACGACACAGTGGGCATCCATAACTATGTCAATTGTGAGGTGAAGATATACCCGAATCCGGCGTACGGGCACTGCACACTGCATTTCGGTCAGGAACGGCCTGAAATGGTGCGGCTGTATGCCATCACAGGAGAACTTTTGCAGGAAATTGTCCCGCAAAAGGAGACCTTGGAGTTGCGTTTGCTGGAGAGAGGTGTTTTCCTGCTCTATTGTGAGATGAAGAGTGGGGTAGTGGTGCGGAAAATCGTCAACCGGTAGCCGTATTTATAGCAGGGTATGAGTGCTACGGATAACCGGTTGCTATGTAAAGATCCTTTCATCGGCATCAACAGGTACTGTATTGGCGTGGATGGAGAAGGCATCACTACGCTGGCAGCCTTTCACGGATGTCCGCTGCATTGCCGCTATTGATAGAACCCACGTGGCCTGGACCCGGAGGCGAAGGTTCGGTGGCACACCCTGGAGACCCTCTGTCAGGAACAGCTCATCGACAACCTCTACTTGATGGCCATCGGTGGCGGAGTCTGCTTCGGCGGCGGTAAGCCCCTGCTCTGCTACGCATACGTCCTCGTACACCGGGGGCCGTTACAAACTGAAACTGACGGGGATTGTATAGTAGCATCGCACCGGTTTCCCCATATTCCTGGCCGGTTTCCACTTCGGCATCGACATCACAGCACGGACAGCCTCTTTGTCGCAATCCGGGAAGAGCGGCACTTTTACCTTTGCTTGGCTTATACTCCCATCCTTTTCCACCACAAACACCACCAAAACAGTACCCGTAACGCCATTGTCTTTCGCCACTTGCGGATATACAATCTCCCGTTGCAAAAACGCGTTCAGGGCCTCCGGTCCGCCTGGAAATTCTGGCATCTCCTCCGTAAAATACAGTGGAGACGCATCATTCTGGGGTTCATCCTCAATAATAATCCCTTCTGTCTCTATGACTTCGCCCAGCTCCCAATAATCTTCGATAGTATCATTCGCCAATTTTGAGGAGCATTTCGGTGTCTGGCTCTTCGGGTTGACCGGAATTTCATCGACTCCGTCCACCTTGTATGTGTCGCACTGGCCGGGTTCCGGAACATCATCCGATTCTTCGGTCTCTTGAGAGGCAGGAACCTTCTCGGTGGCAGGGGGAGCGGTATATTCCCCTTGGGTTTGATTCTGATTCTGACAACCGTTCATCACCATAGAGGACACGGCGATGCCCGCCACCGTGACGACCTTGCCCAGACTGATGCGCCGTTGCAGTTCCTGTTCCAAGTAACGCACTTCGGCCTCGCAGAAGGGGCAGGTGCCGCGGCACTCGCCTTCGAAGGTGCAGTCGCGCTCCGTCAGCGGGATGTCGTTCTCCCGCGCGACGCGCTTGCGCACATCTTTCAGAATTTCACAAGTCCGCCTGCCTTTTTTCATTTGAATTGTTTATGATGAATACGTCTGCAAAAATAAAAAAATTGTGTGCGAAAAAAAAATTCTATTTTCGCCGCATCCTGTGTGGAATCGGCAGCAGACTACGAAGGCATCTCTGCAATTGAGCTTCCCGACATCAACAAGGGGCGTGCCGGACTTGATTCCGGACAAGGGTTTTACGTCACGGATTTGTTACAGCAGGCCGAATCTTGGGCAGACAGGATGTTGCGCATTCGTCTTAAAACGGGTGTGGAAGGTGGTGTGGCCAATGACTGTGTCATTGATATAGTCGAAGCTTACATGTCGGATATGATGCCATTAGAGACTGATCTTCGCAATCTTTCGATGCATCGTCCGAACAATCAGTTGTGTATCCGTAACCAGCAGGTAGTTGACCGATTTTTCACTTTTGTTGAATCCTACAAAATATAGCAATATGTTGAGTCCCTTATTGATATGGAATAAAATAGGTCGAATTGTGACGCTAATCGCGAAAGACTTGAATATCGATTCCGAGAAGGCACTTTCACTTTTTTACCGGTCACGCACAAATATGTTGATGCGCGATCCTACCAGGATGTTATACACATTTGGAGACCGATACCTCGCGGATGAGGTAATCCGAGAATATCAGGCGTAGATTTTTTGTACCTTTGCGCTTTCAACCCCCAACATATGAAACATCGAAGCATCCTGCTGTTATTCGTCATAATCCTCGCATTTACGGCTGTGTCGGCGCAGACATCGGCACCTTGCGACACCAACCGCGACGGTTTCAGGCTCCACACCACCTTATACCGGCCCGGCGACCACCATTCCAAAAACTACCGCATCCCGGCCATCGTCACGGCGGGCGACGGCTCGCTCGTGGTGGCCACCGACAAGCGCAAATACAACGACCGCGATCTGCCGGAGGACATTGACATCCTCATCAACCGCAGCACAGATGGCGGGCGCACGTGGAGCGCGCCGCTGACCTTGGCCGAAGGCGCGGGCGTGTGGCGTGGCTTCGGTGACTGTGCCCTGGTGCGCACCAACGAAGAGGGCGGACTCATTGCCGTTTTCGTCGGCGGCGTGGGCTTCTGGCAGTCGCGGCCCGGCAACCTGCTGCGCACCTACCTCTGCCGCAGTCGCGACAACGGTCGCACTTGGAGCGAGCCGAAGGATATCACCCACTTCATCCTCGGTCCCGACTGTGTGATCCCGGAACACCGAAGCTGGTGGTCATCGTTCTTTGCCTCAGGCGCGGGCCTGCGCACCTCCACAGGGCGCCTGATGTTCGTGGCCGCTGTGCGCGAGGACTCCCTCTGGATGGCCTGCAACTACGTCTTCTACTCCGATGACGACGGCGAAACGTGGCAGTGTTCACAGAAGGCATCGACCAAGGGTGACGAGGCGAAAGTGGTGGAACTGTCCGACGGGCGCATCCTGATGAGCATTCGTGCCGAAGGCCATCGATTATACAATATTTCAGAAGACGGCGGCATCACCTGGCGCGACACTACCACCGCGTGGCCCGAATTGGAGGCGCCTGCCTGCAACGGCGACCTTCTCCGCTGTACGGCTCCTGATGGCCGGACACTGCTGCTGCATTCGCTGCCCTACGGCAAAGAGCGCAAAGACGTCACTGTCTTTGTCAGCTTCGACGAGGGGGTGACTTGGCCCATGCGCCGCACCATTGTCCCTTATCCGTCCGCCTATTCTTCACTTTGTCAGCTCCCCGACGGCACCATCGGTTTCTATGTGGAGGAGGCCTGCAACAACGATGCGAACTACTCGATGGTGTTCTACAACTTCAGTGTGGAATGGCTGTTGGGAGAACAAGATGGACAACGCAAACATTAACGGCTCTTCCGTATATAACGACAGAGATAAATATTCATCACCCGTGGTATTTCACAAATAGTCTGACGCCAAGCACTGCCAACACGATGAGCACGATGAACAGCACAAACATAATGGTGAAGGCTGCGATGGTTTTCAGGATGGTGCGCCACCAGCTGTAGCCACTCATCTGTTTGAGCGGGATGATTGTGAGGAATATGGAAAGCGACGCCAGTTTTGTCAGGCTGAAGAAATCGAACACAATGGAATAGACCGTGTACATGTTGGCGATATAGACCAAAGAAATAAAGAGCTCGGGATAACGCAGATCGGGGATGTTCGGGCTGTGACGGAAAAAAAGGTAGAGGTTGCCGGAAATCAACATCAGCAGCAGCAAGATGTTGATGCTGGGGTATTTTTCCGCAAAACGTTCTATCTTGTCTATTGCGCCATGTATGATGGAATACTTTCGTGCCTCCTGATGATAATCCTCTTCAAAGGATTTACTTGTTTCGGCTGTTTTATCCGCATCCTCGCCCTTCTTCACCTCTTCAACAGTGGCTTCGGAATCGTCGTGGAGCGGTTGCCCCGTGATATTCAGTCCGTGAGTCACGAGGAGGGAGATTGCCGCAAGCAGGAAATACAGCTTGAAGGGGGCAAAATAGGAGGCTCTCTTGCCGCGGAGGAAATCAAGGATCAGGTGGCCCGGGCGCAAGATGAGATCAAGTATGGTGCGGAACATCCCGCGCTCGCCCATCCCGTAGGCTTCCGCAAAATTCTCCGCTGCCACCTTCATGGAAAAGCGACTGGTGCTCGCTGCCTGCCCGCAACGGGGACAGTAATTGCCGACATAATGGTCGTGACAGTTCAGACACTCGTGCTCTGCCGTTGACATTGGGGCGACCTCACGGGGACGTTTCCGCCAAGCACGGAAGTGTTGGATTTTCTCTTTCAGGTTTAGTTTCTTTTTCATATCGAGGGCGCAAAAATAGGAAAAAATCACCAAGTTAAAGCAGTTTTGTAATCCTAAAAAATGTACCTTTGTGCTTGCCTTCGTTCCCGAAGGGATAAACCAAATAACCTTTACAGTCAGAAAAATAGCAAAAACAGTACCTGAATGCTGGCGGAGAAAACATTGGAGAAGCTGCGCATCCTGGCGGAATCGGCGAAATACGACGTGTCGTGTTCGTCGAGCGGCACTGTGCGCAGCGGCAAGAAGGGGATGGTGGGCAACACCGTGGGCGGTGTGGGCATCTGCCACTCGTTTGCCGACGACGGCCGCTGCATCTCGCTGCTGAAGGTGATGCTGACCAACCACTGTATGTACGACTGCGCCTACTGCGTGAATCGCCGCTCCAATGACATCAAGCGCGCCACGCTCAGTGTCAGCGAGTTGGAGGAGATTACAATGGAGTTCTACCGCCGCAACTACATTGAGGGGCTGTTCCTTTCCAGCGGTGTGGTGCGCAATCCCGACTACACGATGGAGCGGCTCACCGCCATCGTGCGCGACCTGCGCCTGGTGCACCGCTTCAACGGCTATATCCACCTGAAGGCCATCCCCGGCGCGTCGCAGGAGCTGCTCAACGAGGCGGGCCGCTATGCCGACCGTATGAGCGTGAACATTGAGATTCCGCGCGAGGAGTCGCTGAAGATGCTCGCGCCCGAGAAGGACCACCAGAGCGTCTTCCAGCCGATGAAGCTCATCCAGCAGGGCGTGCTCGAGAACAAGGAGGACCGGCAGCGGATGCGCCACGCGCCGCGCTTCGTGCCCGCCGGACAATCAACCCAGATGATCGTTGGTGCCACCCAGGACTCCGACCGCGAGATCCTCACGATGTCGTCGCTGCTCTACGGCCAGCCCTCGATGCGCCGCGTCTATTACTCCGGCTACGTGAGCGTCAACACCTTCGACTCGCGCCTGCCCGTGCTCAAGCAGCCGCCGCTCGTGCGCGAGAACCGCCTCTACCAGGCCGACTGGTTGCTGCGTTTTTATCATTTCAAAGTGGAGGAAATTGTCGATGACCTGCACCCGAACCTCGACTTGGAGGTGGACCCCAAATTGGCGTGGGCGCTGCGCCACCCGGAGGCATTCCCCGTCGATATCAACACCGCCGACTACGAGATGCTGTTGCGTGTGCCCGGCCTCGGCACCAAGTCGGCGTGGCTCATCGTCAACTCCCGCCGTTTCAACCGCCTCACCTCCTTCGACCTCAAGAAGATGGGCGTAGTGATGAAAAAGGCGAAGTACTTCATCACCTGCCACGAACTCGGCGCCTCCGACCTGCAACCCCTCCTCGGCATCAACGAGCTGAGCCCCGAACGGCTGCGCCCGCTGCTCGTTTCCAAGACAGAACAGAAACTCGCCGCAAAGGAGGCACAGCTGTCGTTGGAGTTTGGAGACGAAGGAGTTGAGACGTAAGACTTTCCTTAAGCAGTCCCGAAGGGACAAAATCCTAATAACCCCGCACAAGACGAAGCCGCCGTGTGGGGTATAAGTGGCCTCCCGCGACAACAGCGTGTCGGAGACACGCAACTATTT
Organism: Bacteroidales bacterium; assembly: GCA_017394765.1. The sequence goes on from JAFPXF010000025.1 coordinate 30,154, forward strand.
TAACCCCAACACCTTCCCCAATCGGTTCGGGTCTTGCTGGTTGCTCCAGACGTACAAAATCTCTATGGTGTTGTTGACAATCGCATACACAATGGTGACCTATTTTATATGAAGCATCCGCATCTCGAAACCTTGATAGTCCAAGTCCTCGCATCTTACTCCAATCTTAGGAAAAGTTTGTAATTGAGACACACGCTTCATCAGGTCATCATACACTTTCGCCAATGTAAGTTGCCCAAATTCAGCATACACATATTCCATCTCTGCATCAAGAGACTGCCGGGCTTCATCAAGCCACATTATCTTATATGCCATACCGATCGCGGATGCTTGAGAACACCTCCTCGTTGGTGTGGAAGGTGGCTTCACCGGCCTCAATCTTGTCAATGCGCTCGTGAAGAGCCGTTTTCATTTCTTCATAGCTCTGGGCATTCAGGGAAACCCGGCTGGCTGCAACAGGGGTGTCGTCAGACATCATATCATCAACCCACTTTTGCAACAGTTCACCGAACTTTTCTCTGCCAACATTTGGATAACGCTGCGCTAACACATTCTCATCCACTGTAATATTATATGTGCACATTTTTCGTTCGTTTTTTTGTTTTGTTTCAGTTTGCAAAAATAGTAATTATTTTTAATCTGGACAGATGGACACTGAAAAACTTCACTCCCGCGCATGGCCCACCCCGCACTGCAAGTGTAGGGCTATAAAAAAACGACATCATCCCACTTTTATTAAACGAAATTTTATATTTTTGTGCTGTTTTATAAAATACTGTTTAATAAAATCAATTTATAGATAATTCGACCATTGACCTTTGAACATTGAACCCTAACCTTCAACAACCCATAACCATTAAGAAATGACCTACTACACCTTCGACAACACCTTGGACGGCCTTCTCACTGCTGTGTTTGACGCTTTTGCGCGGCGGGAGCAGCCGGAGATGTTGTTGGCGGAGGGAGACCCCGTGCCGTTGTTCTGCGACGCCCTGCATCAAGTGCCGACCGACGAGGAGAAGGCCCGCCGCGTGTGGAAGGGACTGGAGAAACGGCTGTCGAAGGAGGCTGTCAAAATGCTGATGGTCAGCTGGCTGTCGGAGCTGCCCGAACTCAACAACGCGCTGTTTCAGTACATCTGCAAGGTTTTCCGGCAGTCGGAAGGAGGCGAGAGCATCGAGCGCAACTTCGCCGACCCGGATGTCTTGGCCGTGACCAACATCGCCCGCAAAGTGATGCACGAGCAGTTGCGTATGAAACAGTTCATCCGTTTCCAGAAGGCCAAGGACGGCACCTACCTCGCCGTCATCTCACCCGACCACAACGTGCTGCCGCTCATCACCGACCATTTCGCCGACCGGTTCAATGACCAGCCTTGGCTCATCTACGACGCCAAGCGGCACTACGGGTATTACTATGACGGTACTGCCGCCCCCGTGCGCATCACTTTCGCCGACGAGTCCGCCGTGGCCTTCAGCCTCATCGACGGCCGTCTGAACGACGAGGTGCTGAGCGACGACGACCACCTGCTGCAGGACCTGTGGCGTACCTACTTCAAGGCCATCTGCATCAAGGAGCGGATGAACCCCCGCAAGCAACTCCAGGATATGCCGAAAAGGTACTGGAGGTACCTGACAGAGAAACAGACAAATAAGAGTTGATAGATGATAGATAATAGTTGTTGGTAGCTCAAGGCTAACGGCTAATTCCTAACCACCACAAACTTCACATCGCTAATCCCCGCCTTGGTCTGCACGTGGGCGATGTAGGTGCCGGGGGCGAGGTTGGGGTAAACGGAAATTGCACCCTTACGAACAAAATCTTCCGAAATTTTAGGCGGCCATACCGAGGCATCGCCAGATACTGTTTTGTGTATTTTTTGCACTTTGCCATTTTCTTTCCGGAAACAGCAACTTTTTAATCGAAAAATGCCACTTTTATCATTTTGATTTTTAATAAGTTAAGTTGATTTTATCCTTGATTTTCTCGAAATGAATTTGTATGTTTGCGGGTGAAATTCATAAAACTCAAAATAAAAGGAATCTCTCATGAAGCAAAATGAAATAATGGCAGAAAACGGTCAACCCACTACGAACACTGGCGAAATCATCCTCTACCAGCCGGACAGCAGCATTAGGTTGGAAGTATGGGTGGAAGAAGAGACGGTGTGGTTGAATCGCAAACAAATGTCAATTTTGTTCAACAGAGACAAAAAGACTATCGGCAAACACGTGAACAATGCTTTAAAGGAAGAATTGGCCGGTCTTCCAGTTGTCGCAAATTTTGCGACAACTGCCGATGATGGCAAGAATTACCAGACAGAGTATTATAATCTTGATATGATACTATCGGTCGGGTATCGCGTGAAATCTAAGCGAGGCATAGAGTTCCGACGTTGGGCGACTTCCGTACTGAAAAATTATCTCCTTCGTGGATATGCCATCAATCAACGTATCCAGTGTGTGGAACATCGCATAAATACGCAACTACAGGAACATACAGAACGAATCCATAACCTTGAGAACAAGGTTGATTTTTTCGTGAAAACCGCCCTGCCGCCCAAAGAGGGCATCTTCTTCGACGGCCAAATCTTCGATGCCTACACATTCGCCTCCGACCTGATCCGTTCCGCACAAAGACGCATCATTCTTATTGACAACTATATCGACGATTCGGTGCTTCTGATGTTGGCGAAACGAGGAGATAGTGTAACGGCGGAGATTGTCACGCGGCGTGTGACGGGAACGCTCTCATTGGACCTTGAGCGGCACAACCGTCAGTATCCGCCTATAACGATCAGGGAATGCGACCGTTACCACGATCGCTTCCTCATCATTGACGACAGGGTCTATCACCTTGGCGCATCGCTCAAAGACCTAGGGAAGAGGCTGTTTGCATTCAACAGGATGGAAATTGGGGCGGAGGAGATACTAACTGCTAATTCCTAACTACTACAAACTTCACATCGCTAATCCCCGCCTTGGTCTGCACGTGCGCGATGTAGGTGCCGGGAGCGAGGTTGCTGACGTTGAGGGGACAGCGCACGATAACTCAAAATCAATAAGAAAATGAAGAACAAACGCGTGCAGTAAAGAAAAAAATATATCTTTGCGGTCGAAAACCAATATGATGATGGATTATGACGTATCTGAACCAATTTCACAAGGAAGTGACGAAGCGCAAGAAGCGGAAAATCGCCGCATCGCAGAAATCGCCGATGAGCTCCGCCGACTTTGCCGAGTACATGAAGCGCAATTTGGAGCTGACAAAAGCGATGTAGGCGCTTTTGAAACCGAACAACGGGCGGCTGAACAGTTGGCAACAATGGCAGCATCGTTTCTCTGCTTCAGAAGATATTGCTACACAACATAATTTTCCCTGATACAGCATATTCATTCCACGGTTTCGCCGGATTCGATGGACGAACCGTACAGCCAGTTCTTTATCAACCAAGGGTTGCCGATGCCAAACCTGCCAGTCAAATAATGATTGACACTTACATGGCGACGCTTGGCTTTGAAAAGACCATTGAAGAAGGTCATTTTACCAATGAGGATTATGAGGCCTGGGATCTCCTTCCTCGAAATGTCTTGGTGGACAACGAAGGGGATATTTTTGTGGTTGACGCGGAAATCAAACGGTTGTAATAGAGTCTTTTATAACAAATCCCCGGTATTGCTCGTGTCTGGACGTATTATTTCATCGCCCCATCACTACTCATTGCATCGCCAGCGCAACTACTAACTACAAACTGCTAACTACCACTAACTTCACATCGCTAACCCCTGCCGTGGCCTTCAGCCTCATCGACGGCCGTCTGAACGACGAGGTGCTGAGCGACGACGACCACCTGTTGCAAGACCTGTGGCGCACCTACTTCAAGGCCATCTGCATCAAGGAGCGGATGAACCCCCGCAAGCAACTCCAGGATATGCCGAAAAGGTACTGGAGGTATCTGACGGAGAAACAGACAAATAAGAGTTAATAGATAATAGTTGTTGGTAGCTCAAGGCTAACTGCTAATTCCTAACCACCACAAACTTCATATCGCTAATCCCCGCCTTGGTCTGCACGTGGGCGATGTAGGTGCCGGGGGCGAGGTTGTGGACGTTGAGGGTGCAGCGCACGTCGTTCACGGGGAGGAGGGTGAGGATGGTGCCCTGCATATCGGCCACGGAGACGGAGACGATGGGAAACTCCTCCTCACTCTCGATGGTGATTTTGTCCGTGGCGGGATTGGGCCACAGCCGCACCTCCGGCTTCGGCCCGTCATACTCGGAAATTCCCACATACGGTTCAGCGAAACTCGGGTCGTGATAAAGGGCAAACACCGCGGAAGATTGTCCTGAAGGGCAGCCTGCAGAAACACTATTGGAAAAAATAATAGAAGAAGTTGCACCACAGCTAAAAAGAAGATTTCCTTGATTATTGGCTAAAACTGAAGGATTTTTAAAGCTACTTGCAGCAGTGTTAAAATCAATAGCATTTATAGACTCACCATTATTTGTCCATTGACATATCTTTTTGACAATCAGAGGGTTCGTATAAGCAAACACCCTGTTGTTTATGACCGCAGGAACTCTTCCACACATCGCATCGGTACAGGGTGCGACCCCCTGATTGAGATAATTGCCTGTCTGGGCATCATAGCGGACAAAAAATGTCTGGTTGGACGTACTTTGTTGGTGCCGTTGCAACGGGTGGCTCTCATCGTCAAAATAGACAAGTCCGTTTTGTTCTTCTTGTCTCACCTCTCCTTGTCCATTGACATAAACAGAGCCGTCAGACACAACGGATCCGGCAAAAGCAGCGTAAGCAGCCTGATAATGATTCCCCCGGGTGAACGTCTGATTGCACCATTGCACTGTCCCGCTGGTATCATATTTAACGATAAAGCCCGTACGATTCGCTGATGTAACATCCTGCATACTGCAATAGTTCGTGCTGTCCCAGTATAAGAGAACCGGATATTGGTGCAAGTCGTCTCCATAGCCAGCAGAAAGATCCAATGACATATAACCCGAAACATACATATTGTCATTTTCATCAACGGATAAGCCGTGTATATAAAAATTAAAATGAGGATTAATGCTGTCGTGCAACAATTCCCAAGAGGTGGCGATGCCTTCCGTATGCTCCACCATCGGTTTGGCGTACAGCAGTTCCCAGTCGGGTGAGAATTTATACATCATACCGTTAAAAAAACTACCATCTAATGATTGCACGTTTCCTGGCAAATACACATCATACGTCTTGCCTGTATCCCCGTCCACTATTATAGTGTAAGGGTCGCTTTCGTACCCCTCATATCGGAGGTTTGTATATATATAAGTGTTGCCATCCCTGTCTATGTAAAAAGGAGCAAGCGCAAGCTCAGGATTGCACAACCCATATTCTGCCCGCACCCCGCCTGTTGAAATACTTCTTGACAATGTTGTCACAAAATGATTGTCAAGTAGAGTGCCATCCAAATCTAATGTGGCAAAATAGGTGTATCGGCCTGTCTTGTATGGTGGTCTTCGTTGTTCCACAGGTATTTCGTGGACTTGCGACCCAGTAATCAATGTGTCAAAATAGTATAGCCAGACATTGTTAACGGTAGCATTGTAATCTACATATTCCAAGGACAAATTCCCTGAAATATAGACTTTGTTGTCTTTCACTTCCATCCAATGAGGAAGACAATAAAAATATTGATCGCTGGATTTCACTATCTTATACCATAACATATTGCCAAGGGTGTCAAATTTGGCCAGCATACTTGTTGGTTTATCAATGTTAAACGCATAAGGATGGCTGGTAAACTGCAACGACTGCCCATTTATAGTTGGATGTCCCCCTATTTGTCCCAAAACATATATGTTCCCAGACTCGTCGAAGGCGGTATTAACGACTTGATTGTAATAATCTACGGGGTCTCCTCCACTTCCACTCCAATAGTTCGCCCACTTCCACTCGCCTTGGGCGGAGGCGGTAGGAAAGATAACCGCAAACAAAGCAGATAAAACCAATAATTGAAAGAGTATTTTTACATTTCTCATACATTTTTTTTTAATTGTTAATTGTTCTCTGACCGATGTTGGTCACAAATTTCTCGCTGTAAAGATATAAAAAAAAATATTGTAACCCCGGCAACAATTCAAAATAATTTTTACACTGAAAATCAGTGAGTTATATTTTTATTTTTGAAAAAAGACATTGCTCTACAAGAGTATTCGCACAAAAAAGCCGGCATCAATACTCCAAAAGCGACTTTGCCAATCAACATATACACAATCACCTGTTAATATTAGGTGTTAACAGACCGAATTTCAATTCGCTATGAAACACAGACACTCCGCTCCGTGTCAACCTTTTGTCCCGAAGAAGTTGACTATGCACCTGTCGTCCCAAAACTCGGCAGCGAGGTCAAAAAGTCTCTCGGCTTTTCGGTCAATGGGTTCGTCCAACCAGTCCACCATAGAGCGGCGGATTCGGGGACGCGGATTCACATATTTGCCCGGAACACGAGGCTGGCCATAGCCCACTGCCCATTCCCGCCATATCCCGTGGATAGGAATTTTGAAGCTGACGGCTTCGGGAATGCGGTCAGAATGTTCAATAGTATATTGTATGCTGTCTCGAAGCCTGCGTTCCACCCTGCCGTTCTTCTTGGTTATGGATGTGCGGTTCTTGCCTTTGGTGAACTGCAAGGTGTTGCGTTTGGCGGCATTGCGCACCATCGAAGCCCACCGCCGCGCCTGCCGCAGGAACTCCTCGGCGGTGACGATGCTGGTGTCCGAGGTGTCGGTTATGGTGTGGTTGGGCATGGCTATTGTTCGGATTCTACGACTTCCCAATGGCCGCCCTTGTCAGGACCGACACGGCGGATAAGACCTGTTTCACGTAATTTGCGCATATTTTCTTGCGTCTTTCTCAAAGAGATGCCCAACATTTCAGACAATTCGGAGGCAGTAACAAATGGTTTCTCTCTTATTTCCCGCATAATGGCCTGCTGATTTTCAGTGACCTTTTCTACGACCTTTTCAGTGACCTTTTCTACGACCTTTTCAGTGACCCCTGCGTTTCCATCATTCCCGTTCCACATAGCGACAATCTCTTTCTTTCTGTGGAACGTAACAAAAACACCCAACGAATCCGCACGGAACTCAGGGGCATCCATCTCGGCTTTCTTCATGACCGTCACAATCTTCTCAATGCCACGTCCCCACGCTTCAATGAAGCCAGCCAAGTAAAAAGCGTTGGCGATATTCTCATTACGCGGTATAGAAGTATGTGGGGACAGTAACCAATCCGTGGTATGGTTTTCGGGAAGACCTCCATAGTTCCACAATTGCACCCTGTCGTTATACACTTTCAGCTGAATAGCGGTACCCATATA
>JAFPXF010000026.1 GCA_017394765.1 Bacteroidales bacterium
ACCGTGACGCGGAACGACTTCGACATGAACAGCCTGCCCGGCACCCTCACGGAGGGCACGGGCCTCTCTCTGAACAGCTGCTCGGGCTACTTGGTGGAGGAGAACAGCTTTCACCGCACCTCCCTGTCGGGCCCGTTCCCCTTCGAGGGGATATGTGTGACAAATTCCGGCAGTGCGGCGAACCTGCTGTACCGCAACGACTTCTCTCGTCTCAACAAGGCCGTGACAGTGGTGGGCACCAACGGGGGGATGAAGATCCCTGTGGGTCTTGAGTGCAGGTGCAACACGTTCTACGGCAACCAATACGACATTTATGTAGCCGCCAACTCGAACATGTCACCGCAGCAAGGCAGCGCCTCCGCGGGTGCGGACAACCAATTCTCGGGCACGACCGCCAGCAGCCTGTACAACGCCGGCAGCTATGCGATAACCTACTATAACAGCGGCACTGGCATCGTCCTCGTGCCCTACAATCCGACCTCCAATGTCACCGTTTGGAGCAATGCCGCCGCCAACCCGTGCCAGTCCACGCTGTGCGGCAGCGGGAATGTGCTTCCTCCTCCCGGTCCCATCAAGTCGCCGGATGCCGGCTACCTGGCGCTGAAGGCCCAGTACGACACGCTGCTGTCGGAATTCAAGTCGCGGGGCTACGCGGACATCGTGGCCGACCCGTCGGAGGACCTCCATACCCAGGCGGACATCCTGTCAGCCCGACTCGCTCTTGCGCAGCTCGGCGAGCTGGAGCGCGATCTTCACACACGTTCCAACAGCGCTGTGCGGGCCCTGCTTCGCGACACATTGCTGGACCTGCCGGCCTTGGAGAGCTGGTTCGCGGCCACGCCGGGGCTGTCAAGCCGTTACTCCCTGGCTGAAACCGAGTACCTTTCTGGCGAGAGCAACGCCATGACCTTGCAGGGTGTCTCCGCGCTGTTAGAGACAGAAGAGGAGCGTGACGAGTATGACAACTACATGGCGTTCAACGCCCTGAAGGAGGCCCTGTCGGGCTATCTTTACGGCCATGCCGACTGGCCTTCCGCCACGGGGACGCAAATCGCGGAACTGCAGCGCATCGCCGATGCCAACACGGGCCGCTCCTCGGTCATGGCCCGCGGCGTGCTCTGCTTCTTCTTCGGAATCTGCGAGGAGGAGAACTTCACCGTGATGGGGGATCCCCGCCATTTCGCCGCCACCGGGGAAAATGACATTTCATCTCATCATCAGGATGTGTCGATGAAACTCTACCCCAACCCCGCCACCAACACCCTCCACGTGGAGTTCGAGGGCCTCGACGACCTGCAGGGCACCATTACCGTCGCTGACATCACCGGCGTGGTGGTGTTCACCCGCGAATGCCACGGGCCTGTCACCCAACTCGATGTCTCGCACCTCACCCCGGGCCTCTATGTGGTCAGTTTCCGCAATAAGAACGGCGTGACGGTGAGGAAGTTTGTGAAAATGTAGGGGAACCTATAGAGCCGCCACAATGTGACGGCTCTACACAATGTAAAATTGAACAATTACCGCAATAAACAATTTTTAACATAAAAGTAAATGAATCATGTTTGGAAAACATTATCTTTGACCCGTAAAATCAATTGAAACAGAAAGGAGTACCATTATGAAAAAGTTGTCATCAATTTTCAGTTTTGTGATGGTGATGCTGCTGGGTTGTTTGTCGGCAAGCGCCCAGTACCATTACGATTTCAGCGCGGTGAACGCCGCTGGCGACACGCTGTGCTACAACATCACCTCCGACAGCACGGTGGAGGTGACCAGCTGCGCCGACACCGCCTACGTCCAAACCCCGTTCGGGCAGACTGTGGCTCCCGAATATTACCACTATGACCCCGTGGTTGAGATTCCCGCCTCGGTCTCCCACAACGGCGTGTCGTACCAAGTCACCAGAATCGGGAACAAGGCGTTCATCGGCCAGAAACTCATCCAGTCCGTAATCCTTCCCCCGAGCATTACCTCCATCGGCAACTGCGCGATGCTGTCGTGCGATTCCCTCCGCCAAATCAACCTGCCCAATGTGGAACAACTCGGAATAGAAGCCTTTCGCTACACCCAGAGCCTCACGCATATAGACCTGCCCAACAGCCTGAGACAAATCGGCGAAGCCTGCTTCTACGGTTCCGGGCTGCAGGAGGTTGAGGTGCCCGGCAGCATCGACACCATCCTGCCCCTCACGTTTGCTTATTGCACATCCCTGAGGCGCGTCGTTCTCCACGAAGGGCTGCGCGGAATCGGCGAACACGCCCTCTACTCGACCCAAACTGACACCCTGGTCTTCCCCCGGTCGATGCGTTGGGTGGAGCAACAAGAGGTGTTGGGCAATTATGAGACCCAGTTCAACCTGCCGCTCAGGCACCTCGAGTTCCAGTTCGACAGCGACCACCCCGATGAGAAGGTACACCTGGCAGAGGGATGCTTCTACTACTGCAATTATCTCAACACGCTTGTGCTGTCGGAAAACACCGAGCTCTCAGTCGGCTGTTTCGGAGATTGCATCGCCCTGACGACGCTTGTCGTGCCCGACGGCATCACCTCGATACCCACCAACTGTTTTGGAGGCTGCATCTCCTTGGAAACGGTCTCCTTGCCCAACTCGCTGGTATCCATCGGAGATAGGGCCTTCCAGGGCTGCCAGAATCTGAAGGAGATCACCCTGCCCCCAAGTGTCACCGCCATAGGGGACCATGCTTTCAAATCGAGTACGTCGGGTTTGGACACGGTGACCCTTCTGTCCGCCGTTCCGCCCGCCCTTGGGGAGCAGGTCTTCCTTTCGAGCAGCAACCCCGACCGAGCCATCAGGTTCAACATCCCCTGTTATACCATGGGTGCATACACCTCCGCCCCCGGTTGGTCGGAGCTGGCCGCCAAGCCCAACGTCACCTTCCATGAGAATTGTGTCGGCATCGTGGGGCACGACATGGACAACAGCACGCATGTCTGGCCCAACCCCACGGAAGGGCGTGTGCAGGTCCAAAGTGCAGGATCCGACATCCGGAGTGTGGAGGTGTACGACATCTCCGGCAGACAGCTTTTCTCCCTCACGGCGAACGGTACCACGGCCGATGTCGATCTGTCGGGCATCGGAGCAGGCGTCTATCTGCTGCGCGTCACCCTGTCGGACGGCACCGTGACGAGTGAGCGGATTGTGAAAAAATAGAACCGTCAAAATGTAAAACCGTCATAATGTAGAGCCGTCACATTGTGGCGGCTCTACATTTGGTTACCATGCCAACGTAAAATATATGGAAAAAACGCAACCAACTGTTATTCAACAAATATTATGTAAATTTGCCGCGGATTCATAAAACTTCATAACTATGAGAAAATTTCTGCCATTATTTTGGGCACTTGTGTTAGTAATGGCACTATCAAGTTGCCAAAGACAAAAAAAATGTGAATACGGGCAATACGGAACTTGGCTGTATCTTGAACCATCCAGAGGAGAGGTCGTAGGTTATTTTATTCCCGACAGCCCCAATCTTGACATTGATTCAGTATGTAAAATATTACTAAGCGCTGACTATTTTGAATGGACTTTTGCATTCTATCCCGTAAATGGCTATATCCCTAAAGAATACAGGACACATCCGAATGAGCCGATGCGTGTTCTTTGTACTATAGAATACTTTGTCAATTACCATAACTATTATGGGATTAAGCCTTCCAAGATTTTATGTATAGAAAAAATCTGATGGAAATGAAACATAGGCTTTATTTGATTTTTTTATTGTTTTCCAGCATTTCATTTGATTCTTTTGCGCAAAGCAGCAATTTTTATTTACAGAAGTGTTGTTGAAACCTAAAACAGAGTATGGCATTCAACCTATCATTGCTTTTTCAAATGGAACTCTATCAATAAAAGAATCCACAGCATACAACACTTATGTGATGAATGTTTCGAATTGGGACAGCTTGTTTTACTTAAACAATCATCTTGAAATCCAGGCAAATGTGACAGGTCTGCAAAGTGCCAGCAGTTCAGAAGTACGCATTTATGGAGTTTCAGGAGGCATAAGGGTGACCGCCGAAAAAATGACAGGTCAAGAAGTGATGGTGTAGAATATGTTAGGGCAAACTATGCTCAGCAAGCCTTTACAAAGGGGCAGGATCTTTATCCCCCTTCTTCCCGGGATTTATATAGTCCGAATAGGGAAAACGACCGAGAAAGTGATTGTAAGATAGTACCCAGTCTCAACCACCAACTCCCAATTTCTCATTCCTTCAGTTTCGAGTCAATAATGATGGTGACGGGTCCGTCGTTGACTAATTGCACCTGCATATTGGCACCAAAGACTCCTTTTTTGACATTTTTGCCGCAATTTTCTGCCAAAAGGTCGCAATATCTTTCATAGAGAGGGATGGCCAATTCGTGACCGGCGGCGCGGATATAGGCTGGCCGGTTACCTTTGCGGGTGGATGCCGTGAGCGTGAACTGCGACACGGCCAGCAGCTCGCCACCCACCTCTTTGACGGAAAGGTTCATCACCCCGTTTTCATCATCGAAAATGCGAAGATTGGCGGTTTTGGCGGCCAGCCAAGCCGCGTCGGGCTCGCTGTCGCCCTGCTCCACCCCCACGAGGATGAGCAGCCCCGGCCCAATGGCGGACACAGTATTGCCTTCGATGGTCACGGAAGCAGAATTTACACGTTGGATAACGATGCGCATTATTAGTGAACAGTGATTAGTGAACAGTGAACAGTGATTAATGAAAACGAACAACTATTCTCTTAATATTTAATAACTTAATAATTTAATTTTTTAAATCCCCCACTGAATCACACTCAATATTACATATAGTATATTGAGCAGCAGGGCGCCCAAGAGGCATTGGTTGTACTGGGCGCCTTGGGCGCGGCGGGTGAAGTAGTAAAGCAACAAGGCAGGCAGGATGATGAACATCGGGAGGCTCCAGCCGAAGGCTAAGTAGGCCATCACGGGCATCAGCAGGATGACCATTAGCATCCCGATCTCGCCGGCGCGCTTGCCGAAGCGCACGGGGAAGGTGCGCTTGCCCACCTCACGGTCATCTTCAATGTCGCGCAAGTTGTTGGCAATCAAGACACACATAGAACAGAGGCCGCACACGCCGCCCGCCCAGAAAGAGGTCATCGAGAAGGTGTGCGTCTGCAGATAGGTGGTGCCCGTGGAGGCAATCACCCCGTAGTAGAGGAACACGAAAATGTCGGCGATGCCTAAATAGGAGAGCGAGTGGTCGGTGGCAGTGTAGAGCCACGCGAACAGCAGCGAGGTAAGCCCGATGAGCAGGATGGGGAGACAATAGATCCAGTTGAAGGTGACTTGACACTCGTGCCGCACGAAGCCGGAATATACCAAGAGGATGGCCCCTGTAATTACGGCGATGAACAGCGTGACCAGGATGCCGTTCCGGATCTGGCGGACTGAGACATCGCCTTCCGCCAGTCCCCGTTTGAAGCCTTCGCGCCCGGCCTTGTCGGCCCCGCGCTTGAAGTCGTAGTAGTCGTTGACAAGATTCGACATTGATTGCAGGGACATTGCGCAGACGGCTGTGCAAATTCCGACCCAAACGTTCACCTCTGAGGAGACCAGCAGGCCTATGAGCACCGGGCAGAGCGAGGCAAACAGGGAATAAGCCCGGATGGTCTGAATCCAAAACAGAAGTTTTTTCATTTTTGTGCTAAATAAAGGGTTGTGATGCCGAAGGTCATTGGGTGGAAAGTGACGTTGCGGAAGCCGGCGGCGCGAAGCTTTTCGGCCATCGCCTCACCCCATATAAACTCCTTGACGCTGCGGTTGAGGTAGGAGTAGGCGGAGGGGTCTTTGCTGACCTTCCGGCCGATGACGGGCATTATTTTGGTAAAATAAAAGTCGTAAAAAAAACGGATGATTTTGTTGTCGGGGTAAGAGAATTCGAGAATCAGAAGTTGTCCCTCCGTGTGGAGCACGCGCTGCATCTCGTGCAGCCCGAGGTTGAGGTCGGAGAAGTTGCGGATGCCGTAGGCGCAGGTGACGGCATTGAAATGGCCGTCGGGGTAGGGGAGGGCGAGGGCGCTGCCCTGCTGGAGCGTGATGCGGGCGGAGAGGCTGGCCTTCCGGATTTTGTCGTCGCCTATGCGCAGCATCTCCTCGGAGAGGTCGATGCCGATGACCTGCTGCACCTTGTCCTGTCGCACCATTTCGATGGCGAGGTCGGCGGTGCCGGAGGCCACGTCGAGGGCGTTATCACAGGGTGTAAGCCGGCGCACGGCACGCCTGCGCCACCGGCGGTCGGTGTTAAGCGAGAGCAGGTGGTTGAGCCGGTCGTAGGTGCCCGCGATGCGGTTGAAGAGGTGGCCGATGTTTTGCTTGGAGTTGTCGGTTATTCCCATTCAATTATATTAAATCCACTAATGGTTATTGACTTACATCTGTTGCCTATCTACCAAAATGTCAAATTTTCGTGTCTATTCTTCTGATTTTTATTTTCTGCAAAAGTACAACTTTTTAATATGTCTTTGAATAATAAATGTCACGCTATTTTCTTTACCTTATGGAGTAAGTTGATTGACAGCAAAATTTTTCTTTCACGATGAAAAAAATATATGTCAAGAAACAAACAAATCGTCCAGTGTGACCACTTTTTGGAATCTTCCACTATAGAGGCCTTTTTTAAGGCCGTATGTGGTGACCAAAGTCATCTGGGGATTCTTTCGGCTGCCGGTCTGTTCTGTGATGGCAACTATTTTATTGCGGAGTTTTTCATCATAATCCTTGTCAATGGAAAATTCTCCCTGCATAAATTTCATTTCGCATACATTGACAACCCTGTCCGCCCTGTCTATGAGCATATCAATCTGCGCCCCTGGAGTTTCGCCTTCGGAAATGAACCGCCAAGGGTATATCTCCGTGTGAACTCCCTGGATGCCCAGTGCCCGTTTGATTTGTTCCTGATGAGAGAAACAGACGTCCTCGAACGCCTGTCCACGCCAAGCATTGAGTTTGGGCAAGTTTTGGTTATCCTGCCAGAATGTTTTATTGTTGGTGGGATTTTTCGCGGCAAATTTCAGGTAAAACAGGCAAAAAGGATCAATAAGTTTATAGTATTTGTTTCTTTTGGACTCCCCGAAATTGAAAAAGGAGGTGATGATATCGCTCTCTTCCAAGGAAAGCAGAATCTCCGAGATGTTTCCCCCGTCCGTAATGCCAAGCTCTTTGCATATTTGGGGCCGCAAGACTCCATAGCGATATTTGCTGATGCATTCTACAAATTTCTTGAATTTGTCATTGTCGGCAAACATAGACTGGAACAGACGATCGTATTCCTTTTGCAATTTGTTACCACGCACGAAAAAAACAGCGTCAATATTTTGGGCGAAAGATTTTCCTTTTTCGAACAAAGAGAGATAATAAGGAACTCCTCCGACAATCATATAAGACTGCGCTATATCATACCTGTCCATCAAGAAATTTCGCTTTTTAAAATAAGTTTCTGTCTCTGAAAGCGAAAATGGATGAACGTGAATGTCTCGTGATGTTCTGTCGTACAGGCCTCCGTTATTGTTCACCAAATTGTCCAACATCCAAGCCGTTGCACTTCCTGCGGCGATAAGCAGCAATTTGTGACGCCCGGAAGCATATCGGTTCCAGAAATGTTCCAAAGCACTCATAAAACCCGCACGAGGAGTGTCCAACCAAGGCATCTCGTCAATAAACAGGACTAGTCTTTCTTCGGCTGGATGTTGTTGGATAAGCCGCCACAAACGGTCAAAAGCATCGAACCAGTCTTTGATTTTGGAATCATCCTGATATCCATACAATTTCAAAGTCTTTCCAAATTCGTCCAGCTGGATTCTATAAAGCAATTCCGGTTGCCGGTCTTTCAATTCGCGAGGAGATACGGCTGTGTGAAAAAAAGCGAATTCATCGTTAAAATATTCTCTGACTAAGAATGTTTTGCCCACACGACGCCTGCCATACACAGCGACAAATTGAGGGAGTTCCTCCTCCATCAAGGTGTCCAGTTGGTGGATTTCAGCCTCTCTTGCAATAATTGATGCTCTCATATATGAAAATTATTTGGCGGCAAAAATACTAAAAATACATTTCACCGCCAAATAATTTCAATTTTTCTCAATTCTTCACCGCAAACTTCTGTTGTTATTCCCATTCAATCGTGGCGGGCGGTTTGGAGCTGATGTCGTAGCAGACGCGGTTGACGCCCTTGACTTTGTTGATGATGTCGTTGGAGACCTTGGCCATAAACTCGTAGGGCAGGTGGGCCCAGTCGGCGGTCATTGCATCGGTGCTGGTGACAGCGCGCAGGGCCACGGCGCGCTCGTAGGTGCGCTCGTCGCCCATCACGCCCACGCTCTTGATGGGCAGCAGGATGACGCCGGCCTGCCAAATCTGGTCATAGAGGGAGACTTCGATTTCACCGTTGGTCATATTGGCGGGCACGCCGGCGGCCAGCACTTTGCGGGCCTCCTCGCCGGAGAGTTTCACCTTCCAGTCGCGCAGCCCCTGGATGAAGATGTCATCGGCATCCTGGAGGATGCGCACCTTGTCGCGGGTGATGTCGCCGAGAATGCGCACGGCGAGGCCGGGACCGGGGAAGGGATGGCGGGTGATGAGGTGTTCGGGCATCCCGAGTTGGCGTCCCACGCGGCGCACCTCGTCCTTGAACAGCCACTTCAGCGGCTCGCAGAGCTGGAGGTGCATTTTTTCGGGCAGTCCGCCCACATTATGATGGCTCTTGATGACCATCCCGGTGATGCTGAGGCTCTCGATGCGGTCGGGGTAGATGGTGCCTTGGGCAAGCCATTTGGCGTCGGTGATTTTCTGGGCTTCGGTGTTGAACACATCGATGAAGCCGGCGCCGATGATTTTGCGCTTGCGCTCGGGTTCAGTGACGCCCTCCAGCTCACGGAAGAACTTCTCGCTGGCATCCACGCCGATGACGTTGAGGCCGAGACCCTCATAGTCGCGCATCACGTTCTCGAACTCGTTTTTGCGGAGCAGGCCGTGATCGACGAAGATGCAGGTGAGGTTTTTGCCGATGGCGCGGTTGAGCAATACAGCGCACACGGAGGAATCCACGCCGCCGGAAAGGCCGAGGATGACGCGGTCGTTGCCGATCTGCTGTTTCAGTTCGGCCACGGTGGTGTCCACGAAGGAGGCGGGGCTCCAGGTCTGGTGGCCGCCGCAGATGCCCACCACGAAGTTCTTGAGCAGTTGGGTGCCCTGGGTGGTGTGGAACACCTCAGGGTGGAACTGCACGCCCCATACGGACTCGTTCTCAAACTGGTAGGCGGCGTTTTCCACCTTGTCGGTGGAGGCAATCTTCCGGCAGTTGTCGGGAAGTTTGGTGATGGTGTCGCCATGGCTCATCCACACTTGGGTATGCTCATCGAGGCCTTGGAGCAGCGGATTGTCGTGGTCGAAGGCGGCGAGGTTGGCGCGGCCGTACTCGCGGCTGCCGGCGGGCTCCACGCGTCCGCCGTTGGTGTGGGCCATATACTGGGCGCCGTAGCAGATGCCGAGGATGGGCAGGCGTCCGCGGATGGCGGAGAGATCTACCTGGAAGGCCTTCTCGTCATAGACGCTGAAGGGCGAGCCGCTGAGGATGACGCCGATGACATCGGGGTCGTTGTGCGGGAATTTGTTGTAGGGCACGATTTCGCAGAACATATCGAGTTCGCGCACCCGGCGGCCGATGAGTTGTGTGGTTTGGGAACCGAAGTCAAGAATGATGATTTTTTCCATATAAGTTGTTACGATAAAAAGAGGGTGCAAATGTATCAAAAATACCGTTATAGGGCTGTCATGATTTTAAAGGGGATTGGGGTTGTTGGACAGAGTTTCTTTCAAACCGCCATATCTGCCAGCTGTTGAAGAGATTTTGCCAAATGGAATAGAATGCCAGAAAGACTGTGGCGAGCGGGTTGAGAAAAACGGTGGCCATCCAGATGCCGAAGGCGGTGTTCTTCTGTCCCATCAGCTGTCCGCCCGCAATCGTGTCGTGATAATGACGCCCGACCCATTTGCCCAAACCGAAGTTAAGGGCACAGACCAGAATGGAGGCAATGCCGAGCCACAAGATGTTCAAACCATTGCCCTGTCCATGCAAAAAGACAAAATCAATGGTGCGACCCAAGGTTAGCAAAAGCAAGAATGCCCATATATAGAAAGTGATGTCCTTGTATCGGCTTAGAAAATCATTGGCCTTGGGCCAGCAGAGCTGCAGTAAGAGCGCGACAAAAAACGGCAGTGCGATGGTGGAGCTCACCTTTTTGAAGATCATCCAAAAGGAGGTTCCGAACGCCATGTCCTGATGCAATCCGATGAAGGAGAAATAAAAGGGGGCGATGACCACGATAAGCAGGTTGCCGAAGATGGTGTATTCGGTGATGGTTTCACGATTGGCACCTAACATGCAGGAGACCACAACCACCGAGGCGGCCACGGGACATAGAATGCCCATGAAGACACCTTGCGCCAACAATTCATTGTGAAAGATGGCCCGAATGAGAAAATAACCGCCCACACTGGCCAAGGTCTGGAAAACCATGATCCAAACATTCAGCTTGGTAAGATGCAGTTTGCGCAAATCCACCGCCACGAAGTTGAGCAACAGAATGGTGAATATCAGATAGGGTGCCAAAAATGCCAATTGTCCGCACCATTTGTGCAACAAAAGGCCCATCACCATGGCAAACGGAAGCATATAACTGCGAAATCTCTCCATGGATGTTATTTTTGCGCAAACCGCAGCATATAAATCATGATGACGAGGAATATGAGATTTGGTATCCAGGTGCCCAGCACGGGGGGCAGCCCGCCCGACACAGAAAAGACGGTGGACACCTGTTGCAAAAAGACAAACGTGAAGGCCAACCCCATGCCGATAAAGATGTGGACACCCACTCCCCGGGCGGTTTTTCTCGAAGAGACACTCAGCCCTAAAAACGAAAGGATGATGATGCCCAATGGATTGGCAATACGCTTGTGACGCTCGATTTGGTAATGCGCCACCAAACTTGACCCTCGCGTCTTTTCTTCTTTGATAAAAGTACGCAACTCATTGTACGACATGGTTTCACTGACAAAAGCATCCTGATTGAGGTTGATGGGCTTCACGTTGAAAACCGTGTCCATCGTCAGGCCTGTCTCCATCTGTTCCACCCCATTTATTATACGGCGTCGCGTGTAATCGTTAAGTGTCCATACCTGTTTTTCATTATCGAAAGTGATGCTCTTGGCGGAAATCTTCTCTTTCAAAGACATCTCATCGAACACTTCAAAGGTAAAATAGTAGCCCGTCTGGGCGGCACGATCCCAGCGCTCTACAAAAATGTAACTGTTGGCGGAATTCTTGATGTGCAGATAGGTGGTCTGTACGGCTTGCCGCCCCATGTTCTCATACTTGAACTCATTCAGCCGGGCGTTGGTGTGGGGCACGATGAAGTTTGCCAAAATCAATGATACCAGCACAATGATGATGGATCCCACAAAATAGGGCAGCAAAAATCGCCTGAAACTGACCCCGTTGCCCAAAATGGAGATGATTTCATTATGGGAGGAGAGTTTCGAGGTGAACCAAATCACGCTGATAAACGTGAACAATGGGATGAAAAGATTGATGAAGTAGGGGATGAAATTGAAATAGTATCCCGTGATGATTTCCTTTACGGGAATATTCCTATCCATGAAACGCTGGATGTTCTCCGACAAGTCGAAGACCACGACGATGGTCATCAGCAAAGTGACGGCATAGACCACCGACCCGAGGAATTTCTTCAGGATGTAGGAATCGAGGATTTTCCATCCCGTTAATTCCCGAAATCGTTCAATCCAGCGTGACATTCAGTGAACTATAGGTATTATTGTGTTGCCAAACAGGCTATTGGCTTATCAAGTTATACATGAAAAAACACCAACGTCCAAACACCAATGGCCAACAGCCAACGTCTATTTTTTCAGCCATTGGTCGAGCCAACGGAAGAACTCACGCTGCCAAAGCATGGCATTCTGCGGTTTGGTGACAAAATGGCATTCATCGGGGAAGAAGAGGAATCGGCTGGGGATTCCCTTCTTCTGGGCCACGTCGTATGCCTGCATGCCCTCGGTGTAGGGGATGCGGAAATCGTTGCCGCCATGGATCACGAGAATCGGGGTGTCCCAGTTGCCCACGAAATGGTGCGGTGAAAAGTCGTAGCTCTTGGGCGTTGGCTTCTGCCAATAGTTGCCCTCGATGTCATGGTTGGCGAAGAAGAGCTCTTCGGTGGTGCCATACCAGCTCTCGAAATTGAACATGCCGCAGTGGGCGATGAAGCATTTGAAGCGCTTGTCGTGGTGGCCGGCAAGCCAATAGACGGAGAAGCCGCCGAAGCTGGCGCCGATGCAGCCGAGCCTGTCCTCATCCACGTATGGCTCCTTGGCAAGCGCATCGATGGCGGAGAGGTAGTCCTTCATGCACTGGCCGCCGTAGTCCTTGCTGATGTCATCGTTCCACTTCTGGCCGAAGCCGGGCAGGCCACGGCGGTTCGGGGCCACGATGATGTAGTCGTGCGCCGCCATCATCTGGAAGTTCCAACGATAGGAATAGAACTGGCTTACGGGAGACTGCGGGCCGCCCTCACAATAGAGCAGCGTCGGGTAAGTTTTCGTGGAGTCGAAGTTCGGCGGAAGGATCACCCAAACCAACATCTGCTTGCCGTCGGTGGTCTCCACCCATTTCTTGACAGTCTTGCCCAACGTGACTTTGTCAAGCACATCCTTGTTGATGAAGCTCAACTGCTTGACCTCCTTGTTTTTCAAGTTTATGCCATAGATCTCGGCAGGATAGGCGTGTGTGGTGCGCGTGGCGATAATCTGGTCACCAATGACCAGAATGGAGTTGTAGTCATAGTCTCCATCAGTGATTTGCTCAAAGGTGCGGGTGGCAATGTCGTAGCCGTAAACCTGGATGGTACCCTCTTTGTCGCTGGTGAAATAGACCTTCTTGCCATCTTCGCTCCAAGCGAAATTGGTGGCGTTCTGGTCGAACTCGGCGGTGCAGTCCTCCCACTTGCCTGTGCTGAGGTCGCAAAGGGCCATGCGGTGTTTGTCGGACTCGAAGCCGTCGGTCTCCATGCTCCACCAGACCAGTTTCTTGCCGTCGGGGGAGAAGACGGGCGCCATGTCGTAGCCCATGTTGCCTACGGAGAGGTTGCGTGTGGACTTGTCGGCGAGATTGTAGAGATAGACGTCCGTGTTGGTGCTCTCAGCAAAGGCCTTGCCGGAGAGTTTCTTGCAACAGTAGGCGATGGATTTGCCGTCGGGGCTCCATACGAACTCCTCGGCACCGCCGAACGGAGGCGTGGGACAATGGAACTTCTGACCCTCCAGCAGGTCAGTGGCGTTGTCGCAAGAGGGATAGTCGGCGATGAAGAGGTGGCTGTAGGTGCCGTCGGCCCAGTAATTCCAATGACGGTACATAAGGTCGTCGTAGATCATGGCGTTGGCCTTGGGCAGGTCGGGGTAGCGCTGCTCGATAGTGGGGTCGATCTGCACGTTCATGGCGTAGCTGATGTGCTTCATGTCGGGTGCGTAGCTGAAGCTGTTGATGTCGCCCTCCACATGGGTGATTTGTTTGGCGTGGGAGCCATCGGGGTCGCACTCCCAAATCTGGGTGCCCTTGTCATCGCTGTAGAGATAGGCGATTTTCTTGCCATCGGGACGCCAGACGGGCTGCATCTCGTCGTTGGGGGTGGAGGTCACGCGCGTGGGTTCGCCACCCTCCACCGGCATGGTGTATAACTCGGCGTTGCCCGTGTTGGCTTTGTAGTCATAATACTTGACACTGTACAATAGCGTCTTGCCGTCGGGCGAGACCTGCACGTCGGAAAGACGGCCCAAATACCAGAGTATTTTCTCGTCCATCACTCCCTTACTGAAGTCGGGAGCCTCACGGTTATCTTTGGAAATCACGGTGTTATTGTCTTCTTTGGACTTTTTTGCACAACTGTTGAACAACATGGTGGCGATAAGGGTTACGAACAAAATTTTTTTCATAAAAGATTATTTTTTACAGGGCTGCAAAAATAGCAATTTTGTATCTTTGCCGCTCTTATTTTTATCAACTAAAATTTCAGAAAATGAAGAAACTTATGATTTTGGCAGCTGCGTGCTGTCTGGTTTTAGCCTCTTGCAACAACCAACCCAAAGAACAGCCCAAGCCCGAATGCCAAGCACAGACCGAATGCCAGAAAGAGAAATCCCCTTGTTGTGAAAAAAAGCAGAAGGCCATGGAAGACTGGGCCAACTGGGAAAACCTGACCGAAGACCGCAAGGTGGAACTCCTCAACGAGCGCAAGGCTTGCTACGACAAGCAGAAAGCCGAACAAGCTGAAAGAGAAGCCCAAAAAGCCAAGTTCGAAGAACAAATGAGCAAGTGGGATAATCTCACCACCGAGGAGAAGAAGGCCGCTTTCGACCTTTGTCCCTGCTGCAAGAAACCTTGCTGCAAAGAGGGTCCAAAAGAGGGCAAATGCTGCAAAGAAGGCAAAGGCGAGTGCAAGAAGGACGGCAAGTGCCCGAAAGAGGGTGAATGCAAAGGCAAGTAGTCTTCTATGAAAAAAATCGCAGTTTTCGCTTCCGGCTTCGGCTCTAATTTCCAGGCCATCATTGAAGCCGTAAAGAAGGGGACGCTTCAGGCCGAAATCGCCCTGTTGGTCTCCGACAAGCCGAATTGCAAAGCAGTGGAACGCGCCAATGAACACCACATTGACGCGTTCACTTTTTGCTCCAAGGAGTATGCCGACAAGGCGGCCTACGAGACCGCCATCCTGCACGAGTTGCAGAGCCGCGGCGTGGACTATATCGTCCTGGCCGGTTATATGCGCTACATCGGCGAAGTGCTTCTCACTCACTATCCCATGCGCATCATCAACCTCCATCCCGCCCTGCTGCCCTCCTTCCCCGGCGCACACGGCATCGAGGATGCTTTCAACCACGGCGTGCGCGTTTTCGGCATCACCATTCACTTCGTTGACGAAGGTGTTGATACTGGCAAGATTATCGACCAGTTCGCTTTCCACAGCGACGGCACCGAAACCCTCGACGAGATCGAGACCCACATCCATCAGCTGGAACACCAACATTACCCCGAAACCATCAATATGGTGTTGCAGCACGACCAATGAACACCTGCCCCCTGATTCCTGAACTCTCCACTACCATAATAAACATCCCATACGAAAACACCACCCATTTCCATGATTATTACCCTCATCAGCGACTGGCGGCTGCGCGACCCATACGTGGCTATGCTCAAGGGACGGTTGCTCACCACCCATCCCGACGCAAACATCATCGACATCTCCCACCACATCGACTTTTTCAATGTGGCCCAGTCGGCTTTTATTATGAAAAACAGCTATCAGAACTTCCCTGAAGGATCAATACACCTGATGCTTACCAACACGGCCCACACTGCCACCGCTCCCGCCGTGTTGCTGGAACATGACGGCCACTATTTCATCGGGCAGGACAATGGTGTCTTTTTCCTGATGTTCGGGATGAAAGGACCCCTGCAAGGACGGCGTCTGTCCACTGTCCACGACACCACGGTGGAAGGAATGTTCCATTTAGTGCAAGCCATACACGATGGCAAACTCCAAGAAGTCACTGATGAATACCCTGAATTCGAACGCGCGTTAGGGGCTGAGCCCATCCATATTGTGCCACAAAGGTGCATTGAAGGCGAAATTGTCTATATCGATGCCGCCTTCAACGCCATCACCAACATTCCCACCGCCATGTTCAAGGAGGCGGTGCAAGGTGGCTCCTTCAAAATGACCATCCATTCCAAAACGGATTGGAAAATCGAGAAATTCTTTGAACATTACTCCAAGACAGAAGGCATGTTTTTGACGGACAATGCGCTCCATCACATACAAATCTCCATGTACCAGGGAGAAGTTTCGCTGCTCGCCTCTCTGAGCGTCGGCGACAAAGTTGAGATCGAATATTAGCTATTTCATCACCTCCAACGCCTTCTGTACTGTGTTGTCCGTAGTATTGATCACAGGATAAAAGGCCTCCTCGCCATAAAGGTTGCGCCCGACAAGGGCTTTGGTCCAGGTTTTGAGTTCCTTGCGATCCTTGGCGGTGAGCGCAGGGGCGGCATGACCGCTGAGTTTTTTATAATAAGCAAGCATTTCCGTCAGCTGGGCATCGCTAACTTGGAAGTTGTCCACAAAAGCCTTGGCATTGGTGTATTTCTTCTTTAAATCCACTTTGTTTTGTGTGACATAGTGGAATGCGTATTGCACCATGGCTGCCGTGTTCGCGACTTCAGAATAGCCAGGCATCTCGTCAAGCCGCTGCAAAGGCACGAAATAGTCGGGCATG
Source organism: Bacteroidales bacterium (assembly GCA_017394765.1). Next base: position 16,367 of record JAFPXF010000026.1, read on the forward strand.
ATGCCGCCACCGCCATAGACAGTGCGTCCTCCAACGGTCTTGTAGGCCTCCGACTTGTCAAGTTTGATGCTGTCCTCGGACTCCATCTCGCCGTTGATGATTCGTTGGTAGAGCTCTTCGTAGTAAGCCTCGGTGCCCTCTTTGTAGTCGCGTTGGATGCAGCGACCACTGGGGGTGTGGTAGCGCGCGGTGGTGAGACGGATGGTGGACTCATCGTTGAGGCTGAACTGCCGTTGCACCAAGCCTTTCCCGAAAGAGCGGCGTCCGATGACGTAGCCGCGGTCATTGTCCTGTACCGCTCCCGCCACGATTTCGGAGGCGGATGCGCTGAAATCATCGATGAGGATAGCCACTTTACCCGTTTCGAAGTTGCCCCTACGGGTTGCAAAATAGACCTCCGGACGGACGTTCAACCCTTCTACGGAGACAATTTTCCGCTTGTTGACCAACAACTCGTCACAGACACTGATGGCGGCATCAAGGAAGCCGCCTGCATTGCCGCGCAAATCCACGATCAACTGCTGCATACCCAGACCTTTCAGCTTCTGAATCGCCTTGGCGAACTCCTCGGCTGTGGTGCTGCCAAACTCGTTGAGCTTGATGTAGCCCGTTTTCTTGTCCACCATATAGGCCACATCCACCGTGTATGTTGGAATCACATCGCGCTTGATGTCGTATGTATAAACTTTGTCGAATCCCGGCCGTATCACGCCCACCTTGACATGCGTTCCCTTTTTGCCCCTCAAAGCTTTGTAAACCTTCTCGTTGGAGGCGCCCACAAAGGACTTTCCATCCACTGTCACGATACGGTCGCCGGCGCGCAGGCCCGCCTTCTCGGACGGCCCGCCCGAGATTGTGGAAATAACCATCACCGTGTCGTTCATGATGTTGAACTGTATGCCGATGCCTTCGAAAGAACCCTCCAGCACCTCCATCATGGCCTTGTTCTGCGCGGGCGTGGAATAAGAAGAGTGCGGGTCGAGCCCCTGCAGGATGGCATTGATGGCATTGTCGTAAATGGAATCCACATCGACAGAATCCACATAGTACTTGTCAATATAGTTCATGACCTCATTGAGTTTGTACAATTGCGGATTGGCAGGACTGATCTTTTTAGATGGCAAGAAGTTGACAGCCACCGATGCTCCTGCAAGGAATGCAATCAACAAATACAGGATAGGAGTGATGATTTCGCGAATTTTTCCGTCCATAATATCTTACGAGTGCGATTATTGTTGTCTTTTAATGGAATTGATATGGAGCATTTCCAGAAATTGTTCTATGAACTCCTGATATTGAGCGTCTTGCCCGTCTTTTAGATAACGTTTTCGGACCTGCGCCCATTGTTGGGGTTGCACCACAGGCAGATTATTGTCGCGCTTGATGCGGGCAATTTCATCGACTATATGAAAGCGCATGGCCAAAAGCTCGCTGAGCTGGGTATCGACATTTTCAAGCAAGGCGCGTTGCTTGACAAGATCACGGTTGGGGACATTGGTCTTGAAACTCAGTGTTTCAACAAGTTCAGCCCACTGCCGCGGGGTGAGTTGCTGTTCAGCGTCGCTGAGGGCCTGTTCGGGATGGGCATGGCACTCCATCATCAGACCGTCAAAGCCGTATGCCAGTGCCAATTGGGACATTTGCGCGATCCAGCGAGTGTGTCCGCAGATATGCGACGGATCGCAAAGAATTGGCAACTCGGGAAACTGCACCTTTAGCTCAATCGGGATTTCCCAACGGGGGGCGTTGCGATATACATTTTCCGTGCTGTCGGCAAAGCCACGATGTACAGCCATCACCTTCGTCACATCGGCATGGAGAAATCGCTCCACATTGCCAGCCCAGAGCTTAAAGTCGGGCACCATCGGGTTTTTCACCAAAACAGTGACAGGCGCGCCCTGCACGGCATCAGCGATTTCCTGTACGGTTGCGGGATTCACGCTGGTACGGGCCCCCACCCAGAATGCGGAGATGCCATGCTTCAGGCACAGCTCCACTTGGTGAGGCGTCATCACCTCCACACACACAGGGAAACCAAATTGCCTCTGCACCTCAGCCAACCATGGAAGCGCCGCCTCACCCATCCCCTCAAAGCTGTCGGGCCTGCTGCGCGGTTTCCACACACCCGCCCGGTAAAATGCCAACTGCCAGCCATGCGCACGAACCTCCTCCTGCAACTGGGCGGCGGTGTCCAGCAGTTGACGCTCGCTTTCAGCGGCGCAAGGCCCGGCAATCAAAATTTCAGAATTCAAAGTTCAAGATATTATTCCTCATCCTGTTGTTGCACCTCCTCTTCCTCCTCTTCCTCCACATTGGTGAAGTAGTTCTTCACAAATTTGTTTTTCCAACCACGGTTGCCCAATTTGTAGGAGAAGGACGGAAGACCGGCAGCATTGTCAGGTGCTAACGAACGATTCTTCGGTTTAGTATTCTTGATGGCATTGTTGAAGTTCATGTCTGACGAGAAGGCGGAAACCACATTGTTGTCAAACTGGAAGTAATAGAATTCGTTGCCCATCTCAAAATAGACATACAGCTTGTTACGCGACCCGCGTTTCTCCACCACGATGCGTCCCGGTACCATCTTATAGAGCGTGCGTCCGCCACAAATAATCAACGGCAGTGTTGTCTGCGACTTGAAAGTCGAAAGATCCTTGTCCCACACAAAGTCAATGTTGGAGAACATGAACTTCACCTGGAGTGCTTCGGGGAGACGACGGTTGCTGCCAAGGGCGGCGCTCCGCATGTAACGCTCGTATTCTGTCTTGCCCAATATGTCGAACAATGCCTCGTCGTAGGCCTCGTCTCCGGAGACATCCACAAACTCCAACTCGATGTTGTTCTCCATCGCCTTGTGCATCATGCGCATACAGTCATCGTTGAAGAAGAAGTTGATGGAAGTGGTTGCGAACATTTCAGCAGAATCGGCAGACATGTAGTTGATAATGGTACCATTTGTGTTGAAATCTACACGGCCCAACTTGGCGCCGATGTCGATTTTACCCTTGCCGATGGAGACGCAGTCGTCAGTGCGCAGGGTGATGATATTGCCACGGGCCGTCGAGTCGGTCAGCTTTTCCTTGGAGGCGGCGCGGAACTCGCGGTTCTCCTTGTCGTATGTGATGTATCCATAGACGGTGATGTAGTCGGCATCATTACGCTGGTGCTTGGCATGGCCGAAAGCAGTATAGATGCGCCCCGTGACATTGGAGGAGGAGATGGAAACCTTGACGGGAAGCTCCTGCATGTCCTTGGTACGCTCGTGTATCTGTAACATGATGTTGTTGGGATCGACCTGTTGCAGGATTTTCATGCGCGCATGCTGTACAGTGTCGCAACCCGTACGGATCTCGACACCGCCGAAATAGGAAAGGAACGGTTGGGTGCTGTGCAACTCGGCACGCCCGTCGAACCCGAACTGGTCGCTGAATTGGAAATTCTTCTCCAAGGGAATCTTGGCGTCGCCGACAGTCTCCTTTATATAATATATGGTATCAAAATAGAGAGTCTGTTTCCGTTGCTCGGCATCAATGTAGTCGTAAAAGCCGTTGGCATAAAAACGGGTGACCGTCTGGATGCGAGTGTTGCAGTCGTAAAGCTCATGGTATTTGTTTTCGCGGCCGGCGAGGATGCGTGACTGCTGCAGGCGGTCCATGGCCGCCTTCTTTCGGATGATGACATCTCCATTTTTAGGCGTGACGGCGGCATCGCCCACATTGATGTACCGGACACCGTGAGCGTAGATGATGTTTTGGGTAAAATCAAACTCCGCGCTCAAGGCACCGAAACGGTAGCCCACGGAAGGGTCGGCGGCAAAAAGTTCATTGCCTGGCTCAGGCGTCATGTCCACCAAGTCGCGAATGGGCGTGTTGTCAATATCGACATCCTTGTGCGGATCATCCCACTGGAAGCGCAGCAAGGTGGAGTCAATGGGATCCCAATAGAACTCGTGGGCGTTGGTCTTGATTTCATTTTTGACAAAATAGACCTCGGAGGCTTTGCCATTGGCCACAAAATGACCTTTTCGGGTCTTGAAATCAACATGCGAGTTGTAGTTGTCGGTGGTGAAAGCAATGTTGTCGTTTCCGTTGCTGATATCGTAAATGCGCAAGTCTGACGTGTCGGCATTGACCTCGTGGTGTTTGAAGGCAAAGAGCTTGGAGGTGATGTCCGCACGGTTGAACTTGAAGACCCCCGTGCCGTACATGCCATGCGGTGTGATTTTGGAATTGCCCACCAGCTCTGTTTCCCCGAAGATGGCTATGGGATTTTTGCGGGAATGAATGAACATCTGATCTTGATAAGGCTCCCAATGGAGATAGGCGTCATCCACAGCGGCAGGCGGAAATTCTGTGCCGGCAAGCTGCTCGTCCACGCGATGCTGGTCAGCGGAACCATTGGTGGAATCAAGGTAGAAGACCAAGCTGTCGGACACCGTGTGGGAGGTCACATAGTCAATGGTACCCTTGCCTCTAAGTCCCATGTTGCTGAGGTCAATAACACCCTGATAGTTTCCTTTGCCCTCATACATGGGCAAGCCCGAGGTCCTGTGTCGCATACCTAACGAGAAGTCAGGACGGACCTGCAAAGGCTCCGCTATGTCGGGAAAAATGCCGCCGGAGACCAATGCGCCCGTGAATTTCATGGAGTCAATCTCAAAGTTGTCAAGATTGACGATACGGAATTGGTCCACGGCATAGAAGAACCGATTGCGGTCATAGACACCATTCAGCACATAGGGTTGGTCGTAGAAGACTTTGCCGCCTTTTCGGGCCTCGAAGATGGGATAGTCGGGATAGTCCACCATGCCGCTCTTGTTGCCGGGCACATCAATATACAGCGTGCCGGAGAGCTCCTCGATCTGGCTGCGCACACGCTGCAACTTGTAGTCGCCATACATGTCCATCGGACCATTTTTATCCTCAACATACATGATGAGCGTGTCAATGACATTCATGTCCACCAGGAAACGTTCATACTCAAAGCGGCAATTGTGGGTCACAAAATCAAACAAGCCGCCAATAACACGTCCGGAAAAGACCATGTCGCGGTTTTTCTTGACTGTCACCATCTCGTTCATGGGATAGACGTTCACAATCTGCGGGTCGCTGAGCACGAAAAACTCACAGCCCGTGATGCGCAGGTCATTGGTCAGCATGTCAAGCGAGGCGTAATGGCTCTTGGATTCCAGACGAATGTAGTCGTAGTCCTTCTTTTTGACCTGATTGTTGAGATAACGGGAAATTTTACTGCGGTAGTGCAGTTGGTTGTTGTTGATGTCGTATTCAATAAAGCCGCGTGCGGCAAAGTCCACCATCATGGCCTTGATGTCCAAGGGCGGTTTATTGAACCACAAGATGACATCCTCAATGGTGACGGGCTCGTATCCGGCGCTGTTGAAAAGCTGCCAGAGCGTGTATAGCGGATTCACGTTGTTGTAACCCGCTATTTCGTGCATCACCGACTCGTCATAATAATTGTATGACTCGAAAAAAGCGGAATGCTCAGCGGTTTGTCCCACGATGGGGCGGAATTCGATGCGCTTGTCGTTGGTGTTCCACTGCATGGATTCCACATATATGTCCAATTTGTGATAGGAGTCGAAGAAAGGGGAACGGCCCACACCCTGTTTGGGGCGGGAAATGAGGAGGTCTTTGGTCTCGTTGTCGTACTTGAAATTTGCAGCAGGATGGTATATGGAGTCTTCTTCGAGGTAGATGCTCACCTTGGCATCCTCGGAGAGCAGGTTGGTGGGCTTGATGAGAAAACTATGGGAAAGGGCACGGATGATGACGTTGCCTTCCTTGCGGATGGTGATGGAGGCCAGCGTGTCGCCTTCCGTGGAGCCGAAGATGGAGGCTCCGCGCAGTTCAAAACCGCCCACATAGTCCACATCGGGGTAGAGATTGGGAATCGCCAACATACGGCTGTTGCTGACAAATCGAGGGTAGGCCGCCTTTTCCTCCGTTGTGGGCAGCGAAGCCTTGTACTCCACCCGCCCAGCGATAGGACCGCTGAAAAGCGCAGGATAGTGGAATGTGACATTCTCCGCCCTCACCTGCGGATAGCGCAGGTCTATTTCGTAATTGCCGAGCTCGGCGCGCACGCTCAAGTCCAGTCCGGCACGGTCCCAGAACACCTTGCCCCCCTTGGCGGCAAATTTCAGCCGGGCAGGGAAATAACGTCCGCCCACATCCACCACCTCAAAACTGTCCTTCTTGGAGGAAGCCACCAAATTGATGTCCTTGAAGTCAAAATAGGGCTCTTGGTCAAATCCCATCTTGTCGGCATAACCCATGGCAATCCAGCGCACGTTGTCATCGTCGTTAAGATAGTTTTTCTTGAAAAAAATCTCGTACAACTTCATTTTGTTTGGAAACTGTGTCTGCGTGTGAGTGGCATGATACTCTACAAACTGATTCCAAAGGCCGAGTTCATCTGCAAAATCGCTTGCCGTGAAAGCCATGTAAGCATGTATGAACGACTCAAACTGCGGAAAAGGTCGGAACTTGCGCTTCAACAGCTTGTTGGCCTCCCCGATAAAGGCCTCCTGCGCATCGGGATTGATGCCCGCAGTCCAATATTCCGTGAACTCTTTCAACAGGGCGTCCGCCTCTTTCTGCCGGTCTTTGTTGGCAGAAGACAAATACTCCTTCATCTCATTGACGGTCAAGGTCGGGTCCTGAGAAAACGAAGTGAACCGCTGTGCGTTGACCATCAGCGTCAAGCACAGCACAATCAGGAAAACAATGTATTTTTTCATAGTCAGACTTTGCTGAATTTTGCGGCTGCCCAATTGTCCATCACCCGATGGGAATCGTACAGCATTCCATTTTCCAAACAGCACCGGCGCAGGATTTCAAGGTCTTTTCCGTTGTAAAACCCGCTGATGAACAGCAATCCGCCCTCTTTGAGGCTTTTTGCATAAACCGGAATGTCGTTCATGAGGATGTTGCGATTGATGTTGGCAAAGATGACATCAAATGTGTGGTCCCCAATCAAGGTGGCATCGCCCAACAGAACCTCAATGTCCTCACAATGATTGCGGGCGGTGTTTTCAAGGCAGTTTCGGTAAGCCCACTCGTCATTGTCGATGGCGGTGACGGGATGTGCGCCGCATATATGCGCCAAAATCGCCAACACCCCCGTGCCAGACCCCATGTCCAGCACCGATTTGTTCAGCAGATTCGTCTCCATCACATACTCGGCCATTTGGTACGTCGTGGCATGTTTGGCCGTGCCGAACGACATCTTGGGTTCAATGACAATGTCGAATTCCATGCCGGGGCGTTCCGGATGGAACGGGGCCCGCACATAGCACCGACCGTCTATGACCACGGGCGTGTAGTTGGATTCCCACTCCTGATTCCAGTCGCGATCGGGCATTTCTTGTGCGGACCAAGCAACCCGCACATCCGGAAATTCATGGTTTTCAACCACTTCCTGGATTGCCTCCTCGTTATAGTCTTTGGTGGGCATGTAACAAAGGAGCTCTCCTTCCTGCTCGCCCTCCATGAAACTGTCGCATCCAAGGTCGGCCATCATTGACGTGAAAACATCCACCCACGGCTCGGCGGGTGTGATGGTAAGTTTTATTTCTGTGTATTGCATAGGTTCTTGGTTTCTTTGTTTTTTCGATCTCTCTATTCGAGCGGGCGGCCGGCTGTGGTGAACCAAAGCACATCCTCCTCCTTGGTTTTCTTGTTGAAGATGAAAACCTTGTAACAATTCAACCGCTCGGCGACCTTGCGCACCGTGTAGAATTCCGTGGCCTTATAGTTCTTGTAGTTCTTCTTGATGTAATCCTGGATGGTGGAGGAAAGATTCTCCAACTTGCCCATAAGCATGGTTTCCACGATTTCACCATAGCTGTTGAAGACACATATTTCCTTGCCTTTGGCACTGAAAAAGATGGCCTGATAGTTCATGTCGTCATCCTCTTTCCACTCCACGTTGGTGGCGCGCGGATATTTGAGCTTGAAGGCGGCTTTCACCGGTTCGGGAATGTTTTTGTTGTCATCTTTCCCGGCCGTCATGTTCACCCTCTCGTTATACAGGTCAAGAGCGGCATCCTCGGTCAAGCTCTGCGGATTGCCTTCGTCCATCTGGTCTTCCGGATGAATGGTCTGAAGCAATTTGCCCGATTTGTCGAAGATGACAGTGGTCACCAATTTGGTCTTGAAGTTGGCCTTCTCGTAAAAATCAACCAAAGTCTTGTCCTGCTTGTCGGCACGTTGCTCACGAATGGCCATCTTGAACTTGAATCCTTTGTAGAAATCGTTGAGATGCTTGAGCATGGGCCCGGTGACAGCCTCCTCCGGCAAAACGGTTAAGGTCTTGTCCCACACTCCGCCAGGCTTGATATAGACGGCCGTCTTTTTACCGGAATAGACGCATTTGGCCAAATAAGCACTGTCCGTCTGAAACCAGTTGAGTTCTTCGGGGTGAAGAACTTTCTTGGTCAAGGACTTCACGACGACTTCGGGCACCTCGCTCGCGGCGATGGCCTCGTTGCCATACGAGTCGGAAACATCCTCCACAGGTTTTTCCTTTTTGGGCTTTTCGGGTTTGGGTTCTTTTTCAACAACTTCCTTTTCAGGTTTGGGAGATGGTGTCCGTGCTGCCGGTTTCTCCGCATCGGCCAAGGGATCCTGGAAATCCTCCGGATCAGTACGGCTCAGGAGCTCGTTGCGGCCTGTGGTGCTGAACAACAGCACCGACGACTTGGCACCCACGCCATCGGGCTTCACCTCGACATAATACTGGGCTTTTTCATCCTCTTTTTCCTGAAGACACGAAACCGACACGATGAAGTCCGGATAGTTCGTCTTCACATACTCCGTGATGGTGGGGGGCAGCTCATTCCGGGGAATGAAGAAATGAGTGTAGATCCACTGGCCATCCTCAGAAATGACCACCTTGCCGTTGGTGCCTTCGTCCTTGACCGAAGCCACGTAATTCTCGCCATCTTTGGCCCAGCCCATCACTTTGACGTAGGGATACTGAAACTCGAGCGTTTGGGTAACATCGGCTGGTACATCGGCAGTCTTGAGCTTTTGCGCGGACAATGGGGATGAAAAAAACGCAATTGCTTGTATTGCAACAATTAAGAGCAAAATTTGGAATGATTTTCTCATAAGATTCCTATTTTATAAAAACGAGTGACAAAAATACAAAAATTAGCAATTCATCAACAGGCTCTCGCTGTTAGTTTTTTCACGATGAAGTGCAGAGGGCTAATCATGAACGGATGATTGCTATTTTTTGTATATTTGCCGCGTCTAAATTACCTGACAATGAACGGATTTATGCCAAGTCGCATTTGGGTGGAGCCCATGAGCCAGGAGGAATTCCTGGGCAAGAAGAAACCACTGGTCATCCATTACAGTTTCCAAACGGCGCCGGGAGGACGCGTGCTGGTCGCATCCACATCCAAAGGGATCTGCTTCCTGATGCCTGCAGCCCTCAAATGGCTCCCCGAGGAGACCCTCAAGAGCCATTTCCCATACGCCCGTCTTCGGCACAGAAGCGTGGAGCTGCACAAAAAGGCCGCCTGGCTCCTCAAACAACGCTTTGACAAGGTTCGTGACCTCTGCCTGCATCTCTACGGCACTCCCTTCCAACTCGACGTGTGGCGCGACCTGCTGCAGATTCCCGCCGGCAAGGTGACCACCTACCTCAACATTGCCAAAAGAATCCATCGCCCGAAAGCGGCACGTCCTGTCGGACAAGCCGTGGGCGCCAACCCTGTGATGTACATCGTGCCCTGTCACCGCGTTGTATGCACCAACGGCAAGCTGGGCGGCTATCGCTGGGGCATCGTGCGAAAAGTGAAATACCTCAACAAAGAAGCCCACACCGCACCCAAAGAGAATGGGCTTAAAAATTGGGAGCCAACGCTATTTTGATTTTGTATATCTTTGCCGCTTCAAGGCCATTATCTTAATGGAAAGAATTAAAACACTGGCAAACAAATACTTCAACAAAATCATCCCATGACCTACCTTGATCTACTCCTCCTCTCCCTCAGTTTAGCCATGGACTGTTTTGCCGTAAGTTGCGCGGCGGGAGTGTTCCAGCCCAAGCTGAAAAGAGGGCAGGTCATGTTTTTCGCATTCTCCTTCGGCTTTTTTCAGGCCATGATGCCGCTGATCGGATGGTTTTGCGGGGAAGCCGTTGTCTCGCGCCTCAGCCGTGTGGCCCCGTGGATTGCGTTTCTGATCCTGCTCTTCATCGGGGGCAAAATGCTGGTGGAAGGCATTCGCAACCGTGAGGAGGATCGCTTCGACATCACAAAGGCACGCACGGTGCTGGCACTTTCCATTGCCACGAGCATCGACGCTCTGGCCGTGGGCTTTGGATTCGCCATGATGCAAAATGTCCGCATCGGATGGGCCGTCCTCAACATCGGAGTGGTTTCCTTCCTGATGTCGTTGCTGGGCTATGGGTTGACAAAACGCTGGAGCCACCGCATCAAAGCCAACATCGCGGAGATTGTCGGCGGCTTGGTGCTGATCGGTATTGGACTTAAGATATTGTTGATATGAAAGAACAGACATATTTAGTCATAGACATTGGAAACACGGCCCAGAAAGCGGCGCTCTTTGATGAACAAGGGGAGGAAAAGGGTTGGATGCGCAAGTCGTTTTTCTCTTGTGACGACATCGACGACTTTCTGGCAGGCCATGCCGTAACGGCGGCCATCGTCTCTTCCGTGGGGGAGGCTCCGACAGCCATCGAGGATTTTCTCCGGACGCGGACACGCACGCTCACCTTTTCCCCGCAGTTGCGCCTGCCTGTGCGACTGCGGTATGCCACTCCGCACACGCTGGGCACCGACCGCATTGCCGGTGCCGTGGGGGCACACACCCTGTTTCCCGGCTGCAACGTGCTCGCCATCCAAGTGGGCAGCTGCCTGGTCGCCGACTTTGTGACGGCAGGTGGCGAGTACCTTGGCGGCAGCATCGCACCCGGCCTGCGAATGCGTCTGCGGGCACTGAACCAATTCACGGCACGGCTGCCCCTGCTCGAAGCCAAACCCATCGACTATCTCGTGGGGGACTCTACCGAAAAGTCCATCCTCTCCGGCGTGACAAACGGCCTGACGTATGAAATAGACGGCCTTATTTCTCAGTATCAAACACAATTTTCAGATGTAAAAACCGTTCTGACAGGCGGCGATGCACCCCTCTTGACCAATTCGCTAAAAAATAGTATATTTGCCGCCCCAAATTTGGTGCTGTCTGGATTGTATGAAATATTGAAACTCAATGTTTAAAAAACATAATGTACGGTTGTTGTTCGGACTTTTAGCCCTTGTTCTCGCCATTCCCGCATTGGCGCAGAACGTTATCAGCGTGCCCTATTCCAAAATCGGCATCGGTTTGGTCAACAGGGGGGCGAACGGTATCTTGAACAGTATGGGCGGCACGTCCTACGCCATGCAGAACCCCTATTACGTCAACTTCCGGAACCCCGCCTCCTATGCGGCCTTCGACTCACTCTCCTTCGTGGCGGATGCCGCAGCTTCCATTCATACCAGCGTCCTGTCAACAGACAACGCTGTTCAGAAAAACACGTATGCCCGTCCCGACTACTTGGCCATCGGCCTGCCGGTCACCCGCCATTGGCGCACCTCCATCGGGGTTGTGCCCTTCAGCGTGATGGGCTACGACATGGTTGACAATCGCGTAATCGACAATGTCGGCAACGTCAACTACGAGTACACCGGCAAAGGCGGCCTCAACCAACTCTACTGGGGCAACGCCTTCAAGTTGTGCAAAGGTCTCTCCATCGGCCTCAATGTCTCCTATATGTTTGGCTCTTTCTATCACTACCGCCGCACCGAATTTGAAGGCATTAATTTCTACAACACCAACATTTCGGATGCCTATCATTTGGATGGCATCCACCTCACGGGCGGTCTCCAGTATCTTTTCAAGGTGAAAGAGAATCACACCATCGGTTTGGGTGTGGTATATGGCAACACTGCTTACATCTGGGCTAAGGAAAAACTGCTTATCAACTACTTTGAAGGAAGCTATAACGCCGTAACCACCTACGACACGGCCTATTTCAGCCAGGAAGATGTTCGCGGCTCCCTCCGCATCCCACAATCTGTCGGCGGAGGAATAAGCTATTCCTTCAAGGAGAAGTTCACTGTGGCCGCCGACGTGACCTGGCAAAATTGGGACAAATACAGATTCATGGGGCATGGCGATTCCCTCAAAAACTCCATCTCCGGCAGTCTCGGCGTGCAATATATCCCAGACCCGTTCTCTCCTAAGTTTTTCAAACGTATTGCCTTGCGCGCCGGAACCCGTTTTTCCACGGGAGAAATTGTGCTCCACAATAAACCTGTCTCCGAATTCGGAGTCTCTTTGGGCGTTGGTATTCCACTGACCACGTTCAACACACACTCAAGCATCAACATTCTCGTCGAATATGGAAAACTTGGAACTACGGCAAACGACCTCATACTGCAAAACTACTTCCGCTTCACACTCAGCTTCACTCTACAGGAAAAATGGTATCAACGAATGAAAATCGAGTAAAAACCAACATAAATAACAAAAAGATGAAAAAACTAATTGTTGCTATGATGCTGCTCGTCTTCGGCGGCTCCCTTTTTGCACAATGCCCTTACAAGTATGGGGCAACACCTGAAGACTCCCTGAAATGCCTTGAACAGATCACGGCTTTTAACATGGCGTACAAGGCCAAGAATTATCACGATGCTTACGACTCCTGGAGATACATTGTCAACAACTGTCCTTGCGCATGGGACGGCATTTTCACCAACTCCCAGAACCTCCTCCAAAACCTTATCAAGGAGGAAAAGGACTCTGTGAGAAGAGAACGCCTCATCGACACGCTGATTTACTCCTATGAAGTTCGTAACGGCTACTTCCCCGAGAAATTCTCAAAGGGTTACGGTCTCGGCTTCAAGGCCTACAACACCCTGATGTACAGGGGGAAAAATGCTCCGATTGAAAAATGGGAGCAAATCCACGACTGGTTTGTGCAATCCGTGGAAATGGAGAAGCAGAACACACAGCCGGCCATTTGGGACAAATACTTCACGGTGGCCCAGGTTATCACCAAGGCCAAGAAGGACACCACCTACGTCATTGATGCTTACGGCCGTGCCACCGATTATCTGGACATGTCCATCAACAATGCCCTGGTGCAATACGAAAAGCAAACCGAGAAGCTTGAAGCCTTGAAGGCGGAACTTGGTGCCGATTCGGCCAGCATATACAATCACCCGCAAGGCAAGGTGCTCATCGCCGACACTGCCCGCCAGATGAAGCTGGTCTTGAACTATCGCAGAACCCTCGCCAAAATCGAGAAAGATGTGACCCCCTATGCCACCTGTGAAATGTTGGAAGAGGTCTATTCCAAGAAGCTTGCCGCCAGCAAGGAGGATCTCTCCGCCATCAACAAGATGGTTATGACCATGTCAAAGGGCGGATGCTTGGGCAGCCCTGTCTTCAAGGAAGCATTGGAAGTGCTGCACAAGGCCAACCCGAACCGTAACTCCGCTTACTGGATGGGTAACCTCTCCCTGAAAAGCTTTGTCACCACCAAGGACAACGCCGAATTGGATGCCGCCATCGGCTATCTGCAGGAAGCTGTGAAATATAGCGAAACCAACGAGCAGAAAGCCGACGCCAACTACATGCTGGCTTTGGCCTATCAGACCAAGAGTGCCTACTCCGAAGCCCGCAACGCCGCATACGCCGCCCTCAAGGCCCAGCCGAACATGGGCAAGGCTTACCTCCTTATCGGTGACCTTTACGCCACTTCCGGTGGCAGATGCTCCGGTGAAGACCTGCCGCTGGCATGCGCATGGGCTGCCGCCGACAAGTACGCTAAGGCAGTGGCTGTGGATCCTTCCTGCTCCGACGATGCCGCCGCAAGACGCGCCAAGCTGAGATTCCCTCCCAAGGACGAACTCTTCAAGCGCGGCCTTAAGGCTGGCGACCCCTATCGCGTGGGCTGCTGGATCCAAGAGAGCACGACCGTCAGATAAGACCTGATGGACAACACATCAAGACATATTACCCTAAACATCATAACAGCCTTGTGCTTTATGATGTTTTTTATTGCCTGCCACAAGGAGAATAAAAGCTCTGTGCTCTACGAATACGAAGGCAAATTTCCTGACGAGTCGGCGGAAAACATGGTCCTTACCATGAGCGACTCCGGCATGGTCAGCTTTATTCTTGAGACACCGCTGCTGAACCGCTATTATGGTGACACGAACTTCGCTGACTTCCCAAAAGGCATCAAAGTGGTTTCCTATAACGAGTTCGGCCAGCGACAAGCCATGCTGACGGCCGATTACGCCATCGAAATCAACAATACCCAATATAAGGCTTCCAAGAATGTGGTGATTGTCGATCTTGTCAAGGGCGACACCTTGAAGACCGAAGAGATACAGTGGAACCAACTCTCCCGCACCGTCCGTTCCGACGTGTTAGTGAAACAGATCAAGGCCGACGGCTCCGTCAACTACGGTGACGGCTTTACTGCCGACGACCGCTTCACCAAATACACCATTATTCACCCGCGCGGCGAGATGGCCGGGTTTGACTTTTAATTCACAGCATTGACGCTGCCAGCAACCTTCTTCAAGGCTTCCACGATGCGGTCGGCCTCGCGCAGGCGCACACTGAAGCGGATAGTGCAGTTCAGGTCGCTCTGCTGGCTAAGGATAGTGACACTCGGGTCCTTCATCAGCTGCATCACAGCGTTCATCTGCAAATATTCGAAAACTACATCGTACCGCTCTTCAATGGTTTTTTCCACAATTTGCGCTGCATCGAGGGCCTCCTTGGCGGCAATCTTGTAGGCATTTTGCAACCCGCTGACACCCAACTTGATGCCGCCAAAATAACGTACTACCACGACCAAGGTGTCAGTTAAATCCTTGGAAAGCAGCTGTCCATGGATGGGGCGGCCCGCCGTGCCGGAAGGCTCACCGTTGTCGTTGAGACGATAGGCCTCCTTTCGGGGACCGAGAATGTAGGCATAGCAATGATGCCGCGCATCATAGTGCTTTTTCTGCAGTTCCGCAAGATACTTCTTAACTTCCTCTTCCGTTTTCACAGGAAAGGCGTATGCAAGGAACTTGCTCCTTTTTTCGCTGTAGATGCCTGTGGCAGGCGCGGCAATCGTCTTATAGGTGTCTTCGAACATACCAGATTGTATTATTATCCATACGCTCCTCCCGCTGCGGCGTGCCTGGCAAGGCTGGTGCCGGAAGGCCTTTGCCCCAGATTACATCACCCACGAGCACACGCGCCTCGTCCCACAGACCAGAGGCGATGAAGCGGTCAAGGGTTTTGCGTCCACCCTCCACAATAACTGACTGGATGCGCTGCTCGTAAAGTTGCTGCAAGCACTCCTGCACGTCCATGGAGACGGCGGTGCAAGGCAGAGGAGCGTCAACCTCGTGACCACGCTGCATGACAAAACGCTTGGGATCCTTGCCTGGATAAAGCCGTGTGGTCAGCTGTGGACGGTCGTTGCGCATCGTGTTGTAACCCACCAAGATAGCGTCTTCCTCGCTGCGCCACTTGTGTACCAGCACCCGCAATGCAGGGTTGGTAATCCAATAGTCGCGGGATTGCCCGTCGGAGCGGTCCACGTCCATGTAGCTGTCGGCGGTTTGTGCCCATTTGAGGATGACGTATGGCCGCTGATGGCGATGGAAAGTGAAAAAGCGGCGATTCAGCACTTCGCATTCGGCCTCGCACACACCCACAGTGACATGGATGCCGGCGGCGCGCAGCTTGGCAATGCCCGCTCCGTTAACCTTGTCGTGGCAGTCCATGGTGCCCACAACCACACGGGGGATGCCATGGTGAATAATGGCATCCGCACAAGGCGGTGTCTTCCCGAAATGCGAACACGGCTCCAGATTGACATACAGGGTGCAATCCGTTAACAGTGATTTGTCCTCTACTGCAGCCAAGGCATTCACTTCCGCATGGGCCTCGCCGTAACGGTGGTGGTAGCCCTCGCCGATAATCAATCCGTCATGCACAATCACCGCACCCACCATCGGATTGGGCTGTACGCTGCCCAAGCCCAGCCGGGCCAATTGCAGGCAACGCTGCATATAGGGAATGTGACGTGTGAGATCCTCCATTAGACAGAGGTTATTGATGTTTCAGGAAATATGACAACGGCTGCAGCTGACGGTCGAAATGATAGTACTGACATTGCACAAGATTCCTGTCGTTTCCGTTCAACACCGCGTAGAATTTGTCACGGTTGTACGGTCCGTCATCCTCCTCGTCTTCCCTTCCGAGAATGGCATCCAGATAAAAGGCGTCCGGCGTGAGTTTGCGATACATGTCCAGAGTGGTTTTCTTCCCGTCCACATCTTCGAGCGTAATGGTCTTGAAGTGGTTGAAGCGGAGAATGGAATCCTTCCGTTCCTTTGGCATGTCAGGGATGAAGCGCTCGTAGTTCTTGTCGCGGTATTCTGCCAGCATGTCAAGCAATTTGACCGTGTCGTAATCGGCCACGACCTGATGTTGTGCATCATACAGCGTGAAAAAGCGGGGGCCGGCCTTTTCCACCGAAAAGGAATTTTCGGGAGTTTCAAAATCTTGCACCTGCAAAGTCTTGATGCGCGTGATTTTGGTGGAGAAAAGGTCGCAATTGTACCAATCCACGGGCTTAAAGGAGTAGGAAGGGGTGAGAAATCCCTTGAAGCCCGGAATATGTACGATGCAGGGTTCGTCGAAACCATCCAAGATGGCGAAGTTGGCCATGTTGTCCATGGTGGAAGGCCCCATGTAGTACGTTTTCACCAGACGTTCCTTGTTGAAAAAACCGTGTCCGAAGAGGGAAAACTTGGGAGCCGTTTGGTAAATCTCCACCTTCACTGCGTTGACGGACATCATTTTGTTGATGTTCGACTGGGCGGTTTTGGCCACAATCTGTTGCAAAGTGACATTTCTGATGGTGGACAGCAACTCCGAGACCCTGATTGGCATGGCGACAATGGAGTCCTGAACGTACCAAACATTGTCCTTCCGGGTTAGCAGTGCAAACTCTCCGTTCATGTCCGCAATGAAAATCTTGGTGATGCTGGCCGTGTCTTTCACAGCAAAGAGGTCGGACTTGGGCGAACTGTTACGCCCATGCAATGTACCCGTCTTGAAAAGGATGAGTATCAAACTAATAACCAACAGTATGGCTATGCTGATGAGGTAGATATGATTTTTTTTCATTGTTAAAAATTAGGCGGCAAAAATAGCAAATTTTAGTGTTCGGGGAATAGGGTAAAAACCAGGGCTGTCTATCGTATGAAAAAAACGGCGAAATTTAAACCTTTATACAAAATAATAGTCGCTTAATTCTTAATTTTCTTTCTATGAAAAAGACACTGACTATAAATCTTGTGCTATTACTTGCTGTATTTCAAACAATTGCACAATCCCAGAACGCATCCGTTCCCCAAACCCTTTCCCTTGAAGAGTGTATCCGCTATGCCGAAGAGCATAATTACTCATTGCAAAGTGCGGGATTGAACGTCAACTCTTCCGAAATTTCGCTCAAGCAGGCCAAGGAGAACATCGCACCCTCCGTATCAGCCTCGGTTTCCCAAGGGCTTGGAACCAATCATTATCAAAAATCGGTGGGCTGGAACGGCAACTACGGCGTCAGTGCCGGCATGACGCTTTTCAAAGGTCTCAGCAATTATAATTCCATCCAGCAGAGCAAATTGCAGGTGGAGCAGTCGCAGTTGCAGTTGGAGCAGAACAAAAACAGCATCAAAATATCCCTTATTCAGGCTTTTTTGAACATCATGATGAACGAAGACATGCTTGAATATCAGCAAAAGGTGTTGACAAGCAGTCAGGAACAAATGGAGCAGGGGGAGCAGCTCTTTAGAGTGGGTAAGATTTTGGAAAGCGAATACAAGATGCTTCAGGCCCAATACACCTCCGATCTCTACAATATTGAAAACACCAAAATCAACATCCAGAACAATTATTTGACGCTCAAGAACTTGCTGGCCATTGACCCCGCTGCGGAAATCCAGATTGTGCGTCCAGACAGTGCCACCCTCTTCAAAAGTCTGGAGATTCCGACATTGCAGGAGCTGATGACCCGTGCGAAGAGTTATCTTCCGGAACTGAAAATCAAGGAAAACGCCATCACGGATGCGCAGTATGATATTAAAATCCAGAAATCCAACTTCTATCCAAGTCTCTCGCTCAGCGCTGGTATCAGCACGGGTTACAACAACAGCAATTTGGCGGATAATCTGGGATGGGGTACACAGTTATGGCATGGTCTTGGCGAAAACATAGGCTTGAATCTAAGCATCCCTATCTATCAACGCAGTCAGGTGCGCCACAATGTGCAGCAGGCGCAACTGCGTGCGCAGCAGGCCGAATTGAGTCAGAAAGAGACGGAATACCAAATTGGTCGTGAGTTGCAGCAGTATTATCTCGATGTTCTTTCGGCCCAGAACAATTATCTCGTGGCCGAGGCGCAGAAGGATGCCTACGAGGCCAACTACAACGCCTACAGTTTCAAGTTCAGGTACGGGTCTGTCACGGCGGTGGACCTCATCCAGCAACAAACCAACTATCTGAACCAACTCAACAAATATATGCAGACCAAGTACTCGTTCGTCCTGCAAAGGAAAATCCTGGATGTGTTGATGGGCCTGCCGGTGAGGCTTTAGGTTGTTAAATCGTTAAACTATTAAATCATTAATTTATTGAGTTGTTTGGAGGGAGAGAAATTAAGTTTAGAAAATTGTTTGTTATATGTCTAAGTTATCTAAAAAAGCAAAATGGATTATGATCATCGCGGCGGTTGTGCTGCTCGCGTTGATGTTGTCTCTCGTTCTTAAGAAGGGCAAGCACGCGGAGTTGCAAATCAATACCGTGCGGAGCACCATCGACAGTGTGGAGGTGAATGTGACGGCCACCGGCGAGCTTCAGCCCGTGTACAAAGTGGATGTGGGCACACAGGTGTCCGGTATTGTGGAGCACATCTATGTGGATTTCAACTCGGTGGTGAAAAAGGGTCAAAAACTGGCCGAGCTTGACCGTTCCAATTTGAACGAGCAGCTCACACAGGCGCAGACCAACGTGTCGAATGCCAGAAGCAACCTAACCTTGGCACAGCAGCAGTTCGACAGAATCAAGGCACTGTACGACAACAAGGCGGCCACGCAGGAATCCTACGAATCAGCCACCAACTCGCTGAACTTGGCCAAAAACCAGCTCAAGACGGCACAGTCGGACTTGTCGCGTGCGCAAACAAACCTCTCGTACGCCACCATTTACTCTCCTATTGACGGCGTGATCATGGACAAAGCCGTGGAGGAGGGCCAGACTGTCGCCTCCTCGTTCAGCACTCCCACGCTGTTCACCATCGCCAACGACCTGACGCAGATGCAGGTGCAGGCGAAGGTGGATGAGGCCGACATCGGTGAGGTGAAGGCTGGCCAGCCCGTGACGTTCACGGTGGACGCCTTCCCCGACGACGTGTTCACCGGCACAGTCAAGGAGGTTCGCATCAATCCCACTGTAACTTCCAATGTGGTGACCTACACCGTCATCATCAATGCGCCCAACCCTGAGACAAAATTGTTTCCCGGCATGACCGCCAACGTGACCATCGTCACCAAAAAGGAGACTGGCGTATGCATCCCGATGACCGCCCTTTACACCTCTTTGGATCAAGATGTGATGAAACAGTTTGAAAAAAAAGGCTATACCTTCCTGTCTTTGTACAAGAATCAGGAAGAGCTGACCCAAGGACTGAAGGACATCACCAAGAAGACCATCTGGGTAAAAAAGGGGGAGAACAAATATGAGCAGGTTCGAGTTACCGTTGGATTGAACAATGGTGTTAAAACATTGATTTCCGAAGGCTTGCAAGAGGGTGAGGAAGTGCTGATGGGTGTTAACGAAGCGATGGGAGGGATGCCGAATGGAAACAAGGACGGCAAGAGTGGAAGTTCAAATCCGTTTATGCCCGGGCGGCCCGAGCGCAAGACCAGATAGTTATGGAAAAAGACATTTTAAAAGTGGAAAATCTGGAGCGTGTGTTCCGGGTGGGGAGCGAGAATGTGCATGCCTTGCGTGGAGTCTCCTTCTCCATCAAGGAGGGGGAGTTTGTCAGCATTATGGGCACCAGCGGTTCGGGAAAATCGACACTGCTGAACATTTTGGGCTGTTTGGACACGCCCTCTGCCGGCGACTATATCATTGATGGCGTTTCCATCCGGAACCTGAGCAAAAACGATCTTTCCACCCTGCGTAACCGCAAAATCGGCTTTGTGTTCCAAAACTACAACCTGTTGGCGCGCACCACAGCCTTGGAAAATGTGGAGTTGCCGCTGTTCTACAACAACACTGTGCCAGCCAAAGAGCGCAGGGAGCGCGCGGAGGCGGCCCTCAAGCTGGTGGGTCTGGAGAAGCGTATGGAGCATAAGCCCAACCAGCTCTCCGGCGGTCAGCAGCAGCGTGTGGCCATCGCCCGCGCACTGGTCAACGATCCCGTTATCCTGCTGGCCGACGAAGCCACCGGCAACCTCGACACCCGCACCTCCTACGAAATCATGAGCCTGTTTCAGGACTTGCACGAACAGGGCAAGACCATTGCCTTTGTGACCCACGAACCTGACATTGCGACTTTTACTACCCGCAAGATCAAGCTCCGCGACGGCCAGATTATCGAGGACGCCCCTATCAATACCCAGTCGGCCGCCGAAGCGTTGGCTGCTCTCAACCTCCAAAAAGAAGATTAAGCCATGAATATCGGAAACCTTATCAAAATAGCCATCAGCTCGCTGTTCCGCAATAAAATGCGCACCGCCCTCACCATGCTGGGCATCGTGATCGGCATCGCATCGGTCATTGCTATGGTCAGCATCGGGCAGGCCTCCACACAGAGTGTCAAGTCGGAACTCTCCACCATGGGTTCCAACATGATCATGATCATGCCCGCCCGTCAGCATCGTGGCGGTGTGGATATGGGAATGTCATCTTCCAAGTCTTTGGATGACAAGGATTTGTTGTCTATACAAAAGAACACCCGTTATGTAGCCGCCGTGTCACCTATGGTGAGCAGCGCCAAACAGCTGATTTACGGCAACAACAACCACAGCTGTTCCGTCAATGGCGTATCGGATGCCTACCTTGAAATCCGGAAATACGAGTTGGCCGACGGGGTGATGTTTACGGAAGAGGATGTGAAACGCTACAACAAGGTATGTGTCATTGGGCAGACAGTGGTGAAGGAGTTGTTCACCAACGGCGAGAACCCGATAGGCAAGTCCATCCGTTTCGGGTCGATACCGATGACTGTGATAGGTGTTTTGGCCTCGAAGGGCCAGAACGGGATGGGTGAGGACCAGGACGATATTGTGCTGGCGCCTTACACCACTATTCAGAAGCGCTTTTTAGGTATCACCTATTTCAACATGTTGTTTGCCTCGGCCACTTCCGAGGAGGAGTCGGAGCTGGCCGCCACAGAGATTACCTACATTTTGCGCAGCAACCACGGCATCAAAAGCGGTGCTACCGACGACTTTGACATCCGCACGCAGGAGGAGCTGGTTTCCACCATCAGTTCCGTTACCAGTCTGATGACCACGCTGCTGGCCGCCATCGCTTCCATTTCGTTGGTAGTGGGCGGTATCGGCATCATGAACATCATGTACGTCACAGTGACGGAGCGCACCAAAGAGATCGGACTGCGCATGGCCATCGGCGCGCATAACCGCGACATCAAGTTGCAGTTCTTGTGCGAGAGCGTGATTCTGAGTCTGATTGGCGGCATCATCGGCATCATCTTCGGACTGATCATATCATACGTCGCTTCCAAATTGCTGAAAATGCCTTTCGTGGTGAGTCAGATGGCCATTTTGCTCTCCTTCGTGGTGTGTGCCCTCACGGGCATCTTCTTCGGTTGGTACCCAGCCAAGAAGGCCGCGAACATGGATCCGATAAGTGCGTTAAGGTACGAGTGATCTCCGCGAATCGTGTGTGTTTGCACATACAATTTTCCCCGCAGATTTCGCAGATTGGCGCAGAAAAAGGAATTGCGAAAATCCGCGAGTTCTGCGGGGAACAGACTAAGCCGTTGCCACAGCGCCGTGGCAGTTTTTGTATTTCTTGCCGCTGCCGCACGGACAGGGATCGTTGCGTCCTACCTTTTTCTCCACGCGGATGGGCTGGCTTCCCTTGCCTCCCTGCGTCACTTGACGGCCGCCGCCGGCTACCTCCTGACGGCCTGTGGTCAGCTTCTTGGCATCGGATTGCGGCAACTGGGCTTCGCGCACCTGGCGCTGCGGTTCCTCGGCTACCGGAATGCGGCCTTTGTTCAGGAAAGAGACAATCTCCTGGCTAATGCGCACCAATAGCTCATCAAACAAGTTAAAAGACTCAAGCTTGTAAATCAACAGCGGGTCTTTCTGCTCGTAAGAGGCGTTCTGCACGCTCTCCTTCAGGTCATCCATGGCACGAAGATGTTCCTTCCAAGCATTGTCGATGACGGCGAGGGTGATGCTCTTCTCGAAGGAGAGACCCACTTCACGGCCCTTGGTTTCGTAACACTTGCGTAACGGGGCCACCACATTGATATTCTTGTTGCCGTCAGTGAACGGAATGGCTATATTTTGGAAACGATCGCCATGCTCCAGGAAGACACGTTCCATAACAGGATAGGCTTGTTCGCTAAGTTGTTGCAACTTGGCCTTGTAGTGGTCATACACAATGGGATTGAGCTTTTCAATAAGTTTGTTGGGACGCTCTTGCAGGAAGTATCCCTCCTCAAAGGGCGATTCAATGCCGAAGGTCTTGATCATAGTGATGTTGAATCCCTCAAAATCCTTGGATTCCCAATAGTCGGTAACCGTGGTTTCAACCACGTCCTCGAACATTTGGGCGATATCGATGGCAAGTCGGTCGCCAAACAGAGCGTTGCGTCGTTTGCGGTAGATGGTGGAACGCTGTTTGTTCATCACGTCATCGTATTCAAGCAAACGTTTACGGATGCCGAAGTTGTTCTCTTCCACCTTTTTCTGGGCGCGTTCGATAGACTTGGAAATCATGCTGTGCTGGATGACATCGCCGTCTTGGTGGCCTAACTGGTCCATCACTTTGGCGATACGGTCGGAGCCGAACAGACGCATCAGGTCGTCTTCGAGGGAGACGAAGAATTGGGAGCTGCCAGGATCGCCCTGACGGCCGGAACGGCCACGCAGCTGGCGATCGACGCGACGTGAGTCGTGGCGCTCGGTGCCGATGATGGCCAAACCGCCCTTCTCTCTCACCACCGGGGTGAGCTTGATATCGGTACCACGACCTGCCATATTGGTGGCGATAGTGACCGTGCCCTCACGGCCGGCCTCTGCCACAATGTCAGCCTCCTTTTTGTGCAGCTTGGCGTTCAACACGTTGTGCTGGATGCGGCGCGCGGTAAGGATGCGCGACAGCAATTCGGAAGTTTCCACAGAGGTGGTGCCGACCAACACAGGGCGACCCTCCTCATGGAGGCGGATGATCTCGTTGACCACAGCGGCGTATTTCTCGCGCTTGGTCTTATAGACAAGGTCTTCGGCATCGATACGGATGACGGGCTTGTTGGTGGGGATGACCACCACATCGAGCTTGTAGATGTTCCAGAACTCGCCGGATTCCGTCTCTGCGGTACCAGTCATGCCGGCCAGCTTTTTGTACATGCGGAAGTAGTTCTGCAAGGTGATGGTGGCGTAGGTTTGTGTGGCGGCCTCCACCTTGACGTTTTCCTTGGCCTCGATGGCCTGGTGCAAACCGTCGGAATAACGGCGGCCCTCCATGATACGGCCTGTCTGCTCATCGACGATTTTCACTTTGTTGTCGATAATAACATACTCCACATCCTTGGCAAACATGGTGTAGGCCTTGAGCAGCTGGTGTACCGTATGGATACGGTCGGAGGCACTGGCGAAGTTGGCGTAGATCTCCTCCTTGCGCTTGGCCTTCTCCTGCTGGTCAAGGTTAAGTTTCTCCAGTTCGGCGATTTCAGCGCCCACATCCGGCATGATGAACATCTTCTGCTCGTTCGTGTCTTTGCTGATGAGGTCGATACCTTTTTCCATAATATCGACGGTGTTCTGTTTTTCTTCGATGACGAAGTAGAGCTCGTCATCGATGAGGGGCATATTGCGGTTCTGGTCCTGCATGAAGAAGGCCTCGGTGCGTTGGAGCACCTGTTTCATACCGGGTTCGCTGAGGAACTTGATGAGGGCGGTGTTCTTGGGCAGACCGCGGTGGGCACGCAGCAGCAGCATTGCGCTCTCGTCCTGCGGCTTCGGGTCGGGGTTCTCGGCCAGCATCTTCTTGGCCTTGGTCAATATCTCGGCCACATAAACGCGCTGTGCCTCGTAGAGGCGTTGCACGATGGGCTTGTACTTGTCGAAGTCCTGCTGGTCGCCTTTGGGTGTGGGACCGGAAATGATCAACGGGGTACGGGCGTCGTCGATGAGCACGGAGTCCACCTCATCGACGATGGCATAGTTGTGCGGGCGCTGCACGAGCTCACCGATGTTACGGGCCATGTTGTCACGCAGGTAGTCGAAACCGAACTCGTTGTTGGTGCCGTAGGTGATGTCGGCATTATAGGCGCGGCGGCGCTCGTCGGAGTTGGGCTCGTGCTTGTCGATGCAATCCACAGAGAGTCCCAGGAACTCGTAGAGGCGGCCCATCCACTCGGAGTCACGCTTGGCGAGGTAGTCGTTGACGGTGACCACGTGGACGCCTTTGCCGGGGAGGGCGTTAAGATAGACAGGCAGGGTAGCCACGAGGGTTTTACCCTCACCCGTGGCCATCTCGGCGATCTTGCCAGCGTGCAACACCATGCCGCCGATGAGCTGCACATCGTAGTGGCACATGTCCCAGGTGATCATATTGCCGCCTGCGGACCAAGTGTTGCGGTAATAGCACTTGTCGCCGTCAATCTCGATGCCGTCGTGCGTGGCCGCCAAGTCGCGGTCCATATCGGTGGCTGTCACCTCCAGAATCTCGTTGTCCTTGAACCGGCGTGCCGTCTCCTTCATCACGGAGAAAGCCTCCGGCAGGATTTGTTCCAAAACATCCTGTGTGGTCTTATATACCTTGTCTTCCAGTTTCTCCACTTCTTTGTAGAGCTCCTGTTTTTCCTCGATGGGGAGGTCGTAGTTGGCGTCAAGATATTCACGAATTTCCTTCAGACGATCCTCTTCCACTGCTGTGGCTTCGCGGATGGTCTGACGGAACTCGACGGTCTTGTGCCGCAGGTCGTCCAAGGGAAGGTCTTTGATTTTCTCGTAAGTTTCCAGCGTCTTGCGCAGCAAAGGCTGCACCTCTTTCATATCACGGTCGGCCTTGGTGCCGAACAGTTTTGTCAGAAAATTTGCCATATAAAGTGTTCGTTTTTAAAAACGGCAAAGATACAAAAATTGTGCCAACCTTTTCACATCCTCCACAAAGGCGCGCACATCCTCCTCCGTGGTGTCCCAACTGGTCACTAAGCGGATTTCATTCTCGTTTTCATCCCAAATGTAGAAGAAGTATTTTTCCAACAACTTGTCAATAAGTGTTTTCGGCAACTTGAGAAGCAGGATGTTGGCATCTGTGCTTTGGGTGAAGGTGTTGTAGCCGGCCTCCTTAATGCCCTGGCGGAGCAGTTGCGCCATCGCGTTGGCGTGGGCGGCGTTCTCCCGCCAGATGCCCTCTTCCAGATAGGGTATCAGCTGGCAGCCCACATAGCGCATCTTGGAGTAGAGCTGGGCGCGCTGCTTGCGGATGTATTTCAGATTCTCGGCCAACTCGGGGCGGAAGGCTATGACCGCCTCACACATCAGCAGCCCGTTCTTGGTGCCGCCGAAGCTGAGGATATCCACCCCGCAATCGACCGTCATCTCCTTGAAGCTCTTGCCCAAGGCGACAGCCGCGTTGGCCAGACGGGCCCCGTCCAAATGCAGGTACATCCCATACTGGTGGATATAGTCGGCGATGGCTTTGATCTCCTCGCAGGTATAGACAGTGCCCAACTCGGTGCACTGGGAGATATAGACCGCCTTGGGCTGCGAGTGGTGCTCGAACCCCCAGTTGATGAGGCGCGGAGCGATGAGCTCCGGGGTCAGCTTGCCGTCGGGGGTCTCGATCTCGCGCAGGGCAGCCCCTGTCATAAACTCGGGCGCGCCGCACTCGTCCACAGCAATGTGGGCGGTCTTGGCACAAAGTATAGAGTTGAAAGACTGAACACAGGCACTCAGTGCCACGATGTTGGCCCCCGTGCCGTTGAAGACAAAATAGGGCTCGGCGTTCTCTCCGAAGTGCTGCTTGATCAGCTGCTTGGCACGCGCCGTGTAGGTGTCGTCACCGTATGCAATCTGATGGTCGGCGTTGGCTGCCTCGATAGCTTTCAATACGGCAGGATGAATTCCCGAATGGTTGTCGCTTCCGAAACTGCGCATAACTTAGTTCTCTTTTTTCTTAGTGATTTTGCAACCCACGGTGGCAAAGAAAAGGATGTAGGCGTAGCTCACGAAGAGGATTGCGTAGGCCACGTGCCGGTTGGCGGCATCGGCAATCTTGCCATAAATCAGAGGCATCACGGCACCGCCGGCAATGGCCATAATCAACAGGGCCGAGCCGAATTCGGTGTGCTCGCCCAAATCGTGGATGGAGAGCGGCCAGATGGCGGGCCACATAATGGCGTGCGCGAAGCTGAGGCAGATGATGGCCCCGATGGAGAAGATGCCCGTGGTACACAAAGCCACAATGACCAGCAACACCGACAGACAGAGTTGTATGATGAGCGCATTGCGCTGGGAGATAAACTTCGGCACGAAGATGATGCCACAGAAATAGCCAATCAACAGCGCGATAAGGGCGTACACGCCGAAATAGTGGGATACATTCGTCGGGATGTTGTAGTAGTTGCCGTACGGTATCAGCGTATCGATGGCGATGACCTCGGCACCCACATAGAAGAATATGGCGAGAATGCCTAACCAAAGATAGGGATAGTCAAAGATGCTGCTCTTCTTCTCCCCTTTCTGGCTCTCTTCGAGCTGGATTTCGGGAAGACGTGCCAGTTTCACAAATATCACCAGCGCAATCAGCACCGCGGTCATGATGAGGTAAGGCAGGATGACGCCGTTGGAGAGTTGCTGGAGCAGAGCCTCCTTTTCCGGACCGTCCGGGGTGACACCGATTTGCTCAAACAGGTGCTCTTTTCCGGAAAAGAGCGCCTTGTAAAGCAACAGAATGCCAATCATCCCGGCGAGTTTGTTGCAGACGCCCATAATGCTCATACGGCGGGCGGCCGACTCCACAGGACCCAGCACCGTGACGTAGGGATTGCTGGCCGTTTGCAACAACGAGAGACCGCTGCCTTGCAGGAACAAGCCCAGCAGGAAAAGGGGGTAGCTGCGCGTCATCGCGCCGGGCACGAACATCACGCAACCGATGGCCATGATGATCAGGCCCAACGCCATCCCGTTGCCATAGCCGGTTTTTTTCAACACGTAGGAGGAGGGTATCGACATCACAAAATAGGCAATATAGAAGGCGAAGGTCACCAAATAGCCTTGCACCTGCGTGGTAAGCTCGCAGGCGGCAGTCATATAAGGAATCAGAATATTGTTGATCCATGTCACGAAGCCGAACACGAAGAACAGGGCTCCGATGATAAACATGCTGTAGGCGGTCTTTTTATTGGATGTTTCCATATTCATGGGATTATTTGATTAATTTCATCAGTTCGGCCTTTTTGGCGTCATATTCTTCCTGAGTGATAATCTGAAGGTCTAATTTCTCCTTCCATTTCTTCAGTTCCTCAAGGGCGGCTTCGGAAGCGGTATCGGAGGGGTCGGCCTTGGTGACAATCTCGTGGGTGGCCAGTGCCTCCTCGAAATTGGTACAGGCAAGTCCGCCGCGGTTAAGAACCAGATAGATTTTGCATCCGCAGGTTTTCCGGTTAAAGGGGTCCACGGGCACGCATTGGATTCTTTTGATGGTGGCCACACCACCGGCACGGTTCTCCACACGCTCATACACCTCCCGGTTGGCGGCACTGGTGGAGACATTGCTGCTTTCGTCCTCCGCCAACGAGCCGAGCACGCTGCCCGTCACATCCTTGAAATAGACATAGTATTTGCCACTGGTGGGATAGCCGTAGGTGATGGTGGAGCCCTTGGTATAGGTCACGCCGTTGGAGGCCACATAGACGGAGATGTCGTCACCCCCCACACGCCCGGTCAGCTCCTTGGCCGATTTCTGGTTAACAATATCTTGATAGGTCACCGTCTGGGCTGACAGCCCGACAGTAATGATAATCAGCAAAAAAAGAGAGAACAGTTTTTTCATTTTTCAAGCATTTTTAAGATTCTGAATAGCAATTTCCGGGTCTTCGGCTTTGAACACGGCGTTGCCGGCCACCACCGCGTCGGCGCCGGCGCTGACGATGTCGGCGATATTGTCCTGGCACACGCCGCCGTCCACCTCGATGAGGGCTTCCGAGTCGTTGCGCTCAATCATCTCGCGCAGCTCGCTGATCTTGTGCAGGGCCCGTTTGATGAACTTCTGGCCCCCGAAGCCGGGGTTCACCGACATGATGAGCACGAGGTTTACATCGTTGATAATGTCCTCCAGTCCGGCTACAGGCGTGTGCGGATTGAGGGCCACACCGGCCAGCATCCCCTCTTCCTTGATCTGGCAAATGGTGCGGTGCAGATGGGTGCTGGCCTCCCAATGTACGGTCAGCAAATCGGCACCCACCTCCTTGAAGGTGTGGATGTAACGCTCCGGTTGCACAATCATCAAATGCACGTCCAACGGCTTTTCGGAGAGCTGACGCACTCGCTTGATCACTGGCATTCCGAAAGAGATGTTCGGCACGAACACGCCATCCATCACATCGAGGTGTATCCAATCGGCCTGCGAACGGTTCAACATCTGGATTTCCCGCTCTAAATTGCCGAAGTCGGCAGAGAGGAGGGAGGGGGCTATGACAGGTTTCATAATCATCATCTTTATGAGGCGGCAAATGTACATAAATTATGAATACCCGCGGACAAATGAAGTGTCTGCCATAATGATGAGACAAAGCTGCTCTGACTCATCATATTTTTTGTACATTTGCACCCATTTTAAAACCCGAGAAAATAAACGTATTGTATTATGGCAGAATGTAATCACGATTGCGCAAATTGCAGTCAACAGAATTGTGAAAAGAAAGATTTGCACGAAAACCCTAACGTTCACAGCAACATCAAGAAGATCATCGGAATCGTCAGCGGCAAGGGCGGCGTGGGCAAAAGCTCCGTTACCTCCCTGTTAGCTGTGCAATTGCGACGCAAAGGCTACCATGTGGGTATCCTCGATGCCGACATCACCGGTCCTTCCATTCCCAAGATGTTCAACCTCCACGAGCTGGTCAAGGGCAATGAAGACGGCGTGTTCCCCGCCAAGACTGAAATGGGTATTCATGTCATGTCTGCCAACCTGCTCACCGACGACGAGAAGACACCCGTCATCTGGCGCGGTCCCCTCGTGGCCGGCATGGTGAAGCAGTTTTGGACCGAAGTGATTTGGGACAACATCGATTTCCTTCTGGTGGATATGCCCCCGGGCACGGGCGACGTTCCCCTCACCGTCTTCCAGACGATGGACGTCGATGGCATCATCATGGTGACTTCGCCGCAGGACCTCGTCTCCCTCATCGTCAGCAAGGCCGTCAATATGGCCGGGATGATGAATATCCCTATTCTGGGACTGGTGGAGAACTACAGCTACGCGCTCTGTCCGCACTGCGGCGAGAAGATTCCTGTGTTCGGCGAGAGCCACGCCGCAGAGGTGGCCCGCGAGTTCAACCTGCCGCTGCTGGCCCAGATGCCCATCGACACCCGCATCGCGCAATTGGCCGACAAGGGCGAGATGGAGAAGGCGGAGGTCGATTACTTAGACCCTGTGCTCAACATCCTCGAAAGTCTCGATGCGAAATAGAACAGCATAAAACTCCTTATGAAACAATATCTTGACCTTCTTGATACCATCCTGACCAAAGGCGCGTTCAAGTCGGACCGCACCGGCACGGGCACCTACAGCATCTTCGGCCACCAGATGCGCTTCGACCTGTCGGAGGGCTTCCCTCTCTTGACGACCAAGAAGCTGCACCTGCGCTCCATCATCTATGAGCTGCTCTGGTTCCTGCAGGGCGACACCAACATCCGCTACCTGCAGGAGCACGGTGTCTCCATCTGGGACGAGTGGGCGGACCCCGACGGCGACCTCGGGCCCATTTACGGGCACCAGTGGCGCTCGTGGGGCACCCCCGACGGCGGCAAGGTGGACCAGATCAGCCAACTTATCCGGCAGATTCAGGAGACCCCCGACTCGCGCCGGCTGATGGTGTGCGCCTGGAACGTGGGCGAAATCGACAAGATGGCCCTGCCTCCCTGTCACGTGCTGTTCCAATTCTATGTTAATAATGGTGAAATCTCCTTGCAGTTGTACCAGCGCAGCGCGGACGTGTTCTTGGGCGTGCCCTTCAACATCGCCTCTTATGCTTTGCTATTGATGATGGTGGCGCAGGTGTGCAATCTCAAGCCTAAGGAGTTCATCCACACGCTCGGCGATGCGCACATCTATTCCAATCACGTGGAGCAGGCCAAGCTGCAGCTCACCCGCGAGCCACGGCCCCTGCCCACAATGCGCATCAATCCCGAGGTCAAGGATATATTCTCCTTCCAATACGAAGACTTCACGCTGGAAAACTACGACCCACACCCCCACATCAAAGCCGAAGTGGCGGTGTAAAAACTATCGCTGATTTATTGGATTTCTTGCTGAACCAGGGAAGTTATTTTTGTTACGAGTTGTTCTGCTGGTTCAAGCAGTGGCTTGACATCCGCTTCTTGTAAATCAAAAGTTTGCCTTGTCCAAGCGATAGGCAACAACAGCTCTTTTTTCTTCATCGTTCAAACTCATACCAGTACTATTGCTTCGTCCATAACATTTTTATAGAAAGGAGTGAAATTTTTCTGTTTCCATTCTTCTTTAGTTTGGATAATGGTATTCACATTTTGTCCGTGACTCCAGAAAAGCATATTCAAGGGATAACCGACATTGTCGTAATCCTCCCAGGTGGAACGTCCTTCGCGGTTCAACAGTACCAGCAAATCCCAATCAGAGTCGGGACGATGTGTGCCACGGGCTCTGGAACCGAACAGCAATACACTCGCACCTGCGGGCAGCAGTGCGATGATGTCCCGCTTGAGAGTGTCCAGCATCGTCTCTTGAGCCATAACCGTTTGATCACCAGTTGTAACGTTCATTTTTTCCACTTAAAAACATTTCGCAAAAATACACAATAATTTCAATCATTCGGAAAAAAGATGTAGTAATTGAAAAAACACCAGATCACCATCTTCCTTACGTTTCTACTTTTCGGGCAAGGGTATAGCACTTTCGCCTTTTGTGAGGCTTTTGGCATTTTGCGAGGACACAATCGAATGACCGAGTTCCTTTTCAATCACTTTGCGGGCACCACGTGCTGCTTTTCCTCCACGTTTCGCGATACCTGCACTTTCTGTGAACCCATTGGGATTCTCTTGCTTTGAAAGTTCCGTCGTGGTAGCTTCGGCCAACATATTAACAGCAATTTCGAGGTCGGTCATATTATCACGGAGATTCTCCTTTTTCAGTCCTTTGAATTGTTTGTATTCTTTAGCGGAAAAACCACTCCATTGTCTGTAAATAATGTCCGTCAGGGTGGCGAATTGTTGCCCCTCTTCCACTCCAGCCCGTTTCCATTCGTCAGTCAAATGTTTGCGCACCTCTATGGTTTTGATTCGCTGATTAATCCAGGATTCCGAATATCCAAGTCGTTGGTAGTCGGCAATCGCTTGGTTGATGGAGAGTTCCGGATCTTGCAGTTGGTCAATGCGCTGGCTCGCCACTTGTGCAATCCATTGCTTGAACGGTTCTGCCTTAGGCGAAGGTATGGATTGGATTATTCGAAGAAGTTGCTCTGTATCAGCCACATCGGTGTTATATCTTTTTCCATCAGAAGCGATTAGTTTCAGTTGGTTACAATTTGTAACCGACTCTTTTCCTTCTTTGATTAGCCGATGTTTCAGGACTTTCCAATAATTTCTCGGGTTAGTGCTGTCGGTAAGTGCCTCCACTACGTCAACCACAGAGAAATACCATTTTTCCGTTTCGTTGTCCCAAGCGGTACGGACCAAGATAATCTTACTTTATGCAAAATAATGTTTAGTAAGGATATTTTGTGTAATTTTGCAGCCTTGAATATGATTGTATAATTTTATAAAACATAATCACAATGAAATCAATAGACTCATTTAATTTTGCAAACCAGAAGGCCCTTATCCGTGTGGACTACAACGTCCCCTTGGACGATAATTTCAATGTGACCGACGTCACCCGCATTGTGCGCACGAAAGAGACCGTTTCCAAAATACTGAACGATGGTGGCACCATCATCCTGATGTCGCACCTCGGCCGCCCGAAAGGCGAGGCCAACGACAAGTATTCGTTGCGCCACATCGTGGGCAAGGTGTCCGAAATATTAGGCCAGGAGGTCGTTTTTGCCGGCGACGTGCTGGATCCGAAAACGGCAGATGTCATTGCCGGTCTGAAGCCCGGTTCCATCGCCTTGTTGGAGAACCTCCGTTTCCACGCCGAGGAGGAGATGGGCGACCCCGACTTTGCCAAGGCCATTGCACGCCTGGGTGATGTCTATGTGAACGACGCATTCGGCACGGCGCACCGCGAGCACGCCTCCACGGCCACTATCGCCCGCTGTTTCCCGGGCAAGGCCTTCGCCGGCTATTTGCTTTACAACGAGGTGATGAGCCTCGAAACCGTGC
The DNA here is from genome assembly GCA_017394765.1 of Bacteroidales bacterium. The sequence goes on from JAFPXF010000026.1 coordinate 49,281, forward strand.
TCAACGGCGGCGAAAAGCCCTTCACAGCCATTATCGGCGGCTCCAAAGTGTCCACCAAGATCAACATCATCACCAATCTGCTGCCCAAGGTCGATAACCTCATTGTGGGCGGTGGCCTGAGCTACACCTTCCTCGCCGCCATGGGCTACACCATCGGCAACTCGCTCTTCGAGCCCGACATGCTGCCCGTGGCCAAGGAGATCCTCGACCAGGTGAAGGCCTCCGGCAAGAACTTCTACTGCCGTCTCGACACCATCTGCGGCGACAAGTTCGGAGACGATGCCAACATCCTTGTCACCGAGGACAATAACATCCCCGACAACTGGGAAGGCCTTGACATCGGTCCGAAGACCCAGAAGAGCTTCGCCCAGGTGCTACGCGACTCCAAGACCATCCTCTGGAACGGTCCTGTCGGCGTGTTCGAGCTGGAGAAGTTCAGCAAGGGCACCAAGGCCGTGGCCATCAGTGTGGCCGCCTCCACCCTCGCAGGCGCCTACTCCGTCATCGGCGGCGGCGACTCCATCGCGGCCATCAACAAATACGACCTCGGCGACTTCGTCTCCTACATCAGCACTGGCGGCGGCGCCATGCTTGAATATCTCGAAGGCAAAGAACTCCCGGGTGTCAAGGCTTTGAACGAAAATTAATACCGCATACACAATATTGCCAATGTGGGGACGTTTCAAAAACGTCTCCACATCAGATGCAACACACCGGTCAATACATTTGATGCGGATCAATATGGACGCAGCACACTGCGTCTCTATAATAACAAACAACAAAACAATCATGGTAAATCCCAATTATTACTGTGTCATTATGGCCGGCGGCGTAGGATCCCGCTTTTGGCCACTTAGCAACAGCACCACCCCGAAACAGTTCCTCGACATTCTCGGCGAGGGGCAGACCCTCATCCAGAAAACATACCAGCGCTTTACCAAAATCTGCCCGCCTGAAAACATTTACATCGTCACCAGCAAGGCCTATCAGGATATCACCAAACAACAATTGCCGGAGCTGAACGACGAACAGATCATCCTGGAACCTTATCGCCGCAACACGGCACCGTGTATCGCATACGCCAATCACAAAATCAAGACCCATAACCCGAACGCTACCATTGTTGTTGCCCCCTCCGACCATGTGATTCTCAAGGAGGATATCTTCGTCTCTGTCATTGAAGAAGGTCTCAAAGCCGCCACTGACAACGACTGGCTGCTCACTATCGGTATCCGCCCCTCCTCGCCCAACACAGGCTATGGCTATATCCAGTACGATGAAGACAAACCATACGCCAGGAACAACTCCATCTACGATGTGAAAACCTTCACCGAAAAGCCGGAATTGGAAATGGCCAAGAGCTTCATCGAAAGCGGCGACTTCCTCTGGAACGCCGGCATCTTCATGTGGTCCCTTCCCTCTATCCAAAAGGCCTTCGAGAATTTCCTGCCTGAAATAGAATCCCTTTTCCAACAGGGTGAAGGATTATACAACACCGACCGGGAGGAGGATTTTATCGACCAGATCTACCAAGTCTGCAAGAAGATTTCGGTGGACTATGGCATCATGGAGAAGGCCAGAAATGTCAAGGTATATGCCACCGACTTCGGCTGGTCGGATCTCGGCACTTGGGGATCCCTGTATGAATTGCGCAAGAAAGACGCCAACAAGAATGTCATTTCCGGAAATCATGTCAAAGTATATGACACCAACAAGTGCATCGTGAACGTTCCCAAAAACAAAGTTGTGGTCATCCAAGGTCTGGAAGATTACATTGTGGTGGAGAACAACGATGTGCTTCTCATTTGCAAGAAATCCGAAGAGCAGCAGATCCGCCAATATGTGGCCGATGTGCAGGTGGATTTTGGCAACAAATATGTATAGGGACATCTGGCAAACCTCATCCGACATCCATCGTAGAGACGTGCCATGGTGCGTCTCTACATTTGTGTTGTGGTGTGTCATGATCTCTTTTTTCGCTCCCCTATCGGCGCAAGAGAACGACACCACCCAGCAGCAACGTCTCCAAGAGGTGATCATTGCCGCGGAGCAGCCCGTGCGCATCGCGGCAGATGCCGCGACCGTACAGCAGCTTACGGCCAAACAGTTGAAAATGTTGCCCTCGTTGCAGCTCTCTGACGCTCTCAAGTATATGTCGGGCGTGGTGGTGAAGGACTACGGCGGAACCGGTGGCATGAAGACTGTCTCGGTGCGCGGTCTCGGCTCCCAGCATACCGGCGTGATTTACGATGGCATCCCCCTCACCGACTGCCAGACCGGCCAGATAGACCTCGGCAAGCTCTCCCTCGACAACGTCCGATCCATCGTCCTGGAAATCGGCATGAGCTCCGGCATATTTGTGCCCGCACGTCTGTTTTCATACAGCAATATATTAAAAATCAACACACTGTCAAGAATCCCCAACAAGCCTTTCGGGGTAAAGGTGGGTTTTACCGCCGGTTCATACGGTTTGTATAGCCCGCAAATTTTTTTGGAAAACCTCCTCAAAAGCCGCAAGCGGGAGGACCGTTTCTTCGTATGGAACGTCTCCGCCTCCTTTCTCACCTCCAAGGGCAACTATCCCTTTGTACTGCACTATGGCGGGATTACAGACAGTGTCTCCCATGAGCGGCGGCAGAACTCCGACGTCTCCGTCTGGAACGCCGAGGCCAACATGCGGTTCCAAATTAACCGCAAGCAACATCTGACCTTCAAGTGGTATTATTATGACTCGGAGCGCGGCCTGCCTTCCGCCACCACGTTTTACAACCTCAACTCCTCACAGCGATTGTGGAACCGCAACACTTTCGGGCAACTCAGCTACTGCAACTTCTTCAACACCCACTGGGCCTACCAACTCAACGCCAAGTTCAACTACGACCACACACACTACCTCGACACCACATACAACAATACAGCGGGGCGGCTGGAGAACGACTACAGGCAGACCGAAAGCTACCTCTCCAACACCGTGATGTACACGTTACCCTTCACCGACAAAAAGGGACGCGACCAATGGCTGCAAATCGCACTCTCCCACGATGTTTTTCACAATTTTTTGAAGTCCAACGCACTTAACTACGATGATCCTTCGCGCATCACCTCTTTGGCGGCACTCTCGCTGCTCTACAAGGGTCGGATGGTGAAGGTCCACGGCAACCTGCTGTTCACTGCCGTACACGACTGGGCGCAGGGGACTGTCGGGGACAACTTTTTCCACCTCTCCCCGACGGTGGGCGTGGCGGTGGCAGCCACCAAAAGCCTTTCTTTCAGAGCATTCTACAAAAACATATTTCGCATGCCCACCTTCAATGACCTCTACTACCGCGAAGTGGGCAACCTCAATCTCAACCCTGAGAAGACCCGGCAGTGGGATGTCGGCGCCGTATATAACCGCGACAACCTTGCGCACGGGCGCGTGGCGCTCGCCGCCTCCGTGGACGGCTATTTCAACATCGTGAAGGACAAGATTGTGGCCTTCCCCGCAGGCAACCTCTTCTCGTGGACTATGATGAACTACGGAAAGGTGTTCATCGGGGGCGCTGAGGTCAACGCCAACGTGCAGTACCAGTTCGCCAAGGGCTTTTTCCTGCGCGTCAACGGCAACTGCACCTACCAAAAAGCCGTCGATCGGACCAACCCGACGGACAAAACCTACAACCACCAGATTCCCTACACGCCGGTCTGGTCGGGCTCCACAGGCGTGAGTGTGGAACTGCCGTGGATCACCTTCTCGTACTCGTTGTTGCTGGCGGGTGAGCGCTATGCCTTGGGACAGAACATCCCCATCAACCGCGTGGCCGGCTATGCGGACCACAGTGTCACCATCGGGCACCAATACAAAATCAAGAACACCCCAAACACCATCGGGTTCAAATGCGAGTTTCTTAACCTCGCCAACAAGAACTACGAGATCATCCGCAATTATCCCATGCAGGGGTTCGGATTCCGGGTGAAGGTGTTTTATGAATATTAGTTTGTGCCAGGGGAACAACTGTTTTTTTGTCCCTATTTTCTTTTTTACTACTTTTGCAGCTTTAAAATTCCGCGTATGAAAATCAAATCCCTTCTGCTTGCATTCGGCATCATTTGCCTCGTTTTTCACTCACACGGTCAAGAGACCGAACTGGTGGGTGCCAATTGCACCTCCATCATGGTAGGCTGCAAGGCCACCACAGACGGTTCCGTGATCACCTCGCACACCTGCGACAGCAAGTACCGCACTTGGGTGACCATGGAGCCTGCCGCCGACCATAAGCCCGGCGCCATGCACAAGGTCTATAAGGGCACGATGCACACTGAAACGCCCAAAAGCATGGAGGGCCTGACCCTTGCGGGCGAGATTCCCGAGGCGGCGCACACCTACGCCTACATGAACACTGCCTACCCTTGTCTCAACGAAAAACAGCTGGCCATCGGCGAGAGCACCTTCTCTGGTCCTGACACCTTGGTGAACGAGAAGGGCATGTTTCTCATCGAGGAGCTGGAGCGGGTGGCTCTGCAACGCTGCGACAACGCCCGCGATGCCATCCGTCTCATTGGAGAGCTTATCGCCCAATATGGTTACGGCGACGGCGGCGAGTGCATCACCATCGCCGACAAGAAAGAGGTTTGGCAGATGGAGATCCTCGGCGAGGGTCCCGACAAGATCGGCGGCATCTGGGTTGCGCAACGTGTGCCCGACAACGAGGTCGCCGTCAGCTGCAACGTGCCCCGTATCGGCAAATTGGACCGCAAGAACAAAAACTACTTCCTCTGCTCCGACAACATCGAGCAAGTGGCCCGGAAATACGGTCTGTGGGACGGCAAGGGTGACTTTGTTTGGTACAAGGCATTCCCCTCCTCCTACAGCAACGGAAAGAACTTCAAGGAGCGCGAGTGGTACATCTTCAACGAACTGGCACCCTCGCTCCACCTTGCCCTCGACGCTGAAGAGCTGCCCTTCTCCATCAAGCCCGACAAGAAGGTGGATGTGCGCAAGGTGATGGAGCTCTTCCGCGCTAACTATGAGGGTTCTCCCGAACTGGACCAGACACAGAACCTGCTCTATCCGCGCACGCGCAAAATCGATGGCAACCTTGTCACCGACACGGTGGTTTGCCCCAATGCCAATCCGTGGATGGATGGCAACGAGCGGGCCATGTACAACCTGCTCAAGCCCGGCACTGTAACGTTCTACCGCGGTGTGGCCATGTCATGGTGCTCCTATTCGTTCATCACCCAATGCCGCAGCTGGTTGCCCGATGAGATCGGTGCACTCTGTTGGTTCTCCTTGGAAAATCCCGGACAGAGTCCGCGCATCCCCGTCTATGCGGGTGCCACCAAGATGCCTGCCGGCTTCGACATCTGCGGACACTTCCGCTACAACGAGAACGCTGCCCTGTGGCACTACCGCAAGGCCAACAAGCTGGGCCAGGTGAGATGGGGACGGACCAAAACGATGTTCTATGACAACATCCTCCGCTATGAAGAGAAAGCCATGGAGGAGTTGCCCGCTCTCGAGAAAAAGGTGGCCGACCTGCTGAAAGATGGCAAAAAGCAAGATGCGCAGAAGCTTCTCAACCAATACACCTCCGACTTTGCCGGCGCCACACGACAAACCTGGCAGGAGATGGAGGCAAAGATGTGGGAGACTTTCTGGACGGGATTTTAGGCGGTTGGTAGTTGGAGAACGAAGACTAAAGACCAATAGCCAACCACCTCTCCTACCACATTCCATCAAACACTGTCCAGATGTAGTCGCCGAGTTTCCAGGCTTGTTGCACAGCGCGGTTGCCACATTGGTTGGAGTAGTCGGTGAGCGTCTTGATGGCGCCGTCGCGGTCGCCGTTGCGCAGCTGGCGCAGGGCTTCCTGTTCGATCTGTCGGCTGCCTTCGCGGAACTCCTTCTCCAGGGGCTGCCAGACATCGTCAATGACGATGTGCATGTCGCCCCAACGCTGGCAGGCGATGGTGCCCACGCGGTTGAAGGCCCACCAGGCCGCATCTTTGCTGAAGCCTGTCTCGCGGCCGTCAGTCTTGTAAGTGGCTGGCAAGTCCGTGACGTTGGCATACAGCGGCACATAGACGGAGGAGGCCACGTTGTCGAGGGCGAACCAGCAGAGTGCACCCACTTCGTCGGGCAATTGCGCCCGGCATTGGATAATGGTGCCATACACGGTGAAATGCACGGCGATGTTGCGCTCTCCGCGCTCGTCCCAGCCGCCGTTGATCTTGTGCAGCTTCATCTCATCGGCCTTCATGAAGGGGTTGGCCATGGGTGAGATGACCTGCTTGCCGTCTTTATCGGCCACGGTCAGGGTCTTGCGCATGTCGTAGGGCGTGCCTTCGTAGTAGTCGCGGAAGACGCTCATCATCTTCTCAACGGTTACGAGGGTGTCGGGTTTGACGGAGAAGGGATAGTTTTCGGAATTGGGGTCCAAGTGCAGGGAAGGGGCGAGCAGGTCAAAGACGCGCCACTCGCGGCGACGGCAAGCGATCATGGTGCGGGTGGCAGGTGCGTAGGCGTAGGCAAACTGGAAGGTCGATTTGCCATCCCACCAGCCCATCTCCTTGGCCAACGTATAGACGTTGTCGGAGGCCATGAAGTAGTCCTTGTTCTTGAGGTCTATCTCCCGGATGGTGGAGGCGTTGGCGTTGACGGCCACATGGTCGTCGGGCACGCGCTGCGCGGCCCAGACGGCGCCCACCTTGTCCTTGCCGGGACCGAGAATTTCAAGATGCCACACTTCGTTCTTGTCGGCAATGGTGAGGCACTCGCCGGCATCAATCCAGCCATGCTGCTTCAGCAGCTCACCGGCGGTGCGGATGGCTTCGCGCGCGGTGGCGCAGCGTTGCAACAGCAGCATGCAAAGCCGCTGGCAGTCGATGAGACCGCTGTCGGATTTCAGCTCGGCGCGCCCCCCGAAGGTGGATTCGCCAATGGCCAACTGTTTCTCGTTCACGCAGGGATAGGCCGTGTTGAGGAATTGGAAGGTGTGCGGGGCCTGGTTGATTTCACCCACGGGAATGTCTGCGTAACGGGCCATCTTGCCCGGTTCGTTCTTGGCCCACACGCGCTTGTAGAGCGTCTGTTTGGCACCCTTCGGGTGGTCTTTGGCTGGTTCTACCATGATGTTGGTGCGTGAGCGGTGGCTGTCGTCGGTGTGCGATGTCATCACCGAACCGTCGGCTGAGGCGAGCTTGCCCACGGTGATCGAGGTGCATTCCATGTTGCCCGTGACGGGGTCGGTTTCATATTGGGCGCGGGCCGTGCCGATCAAGAGCAAGGCAGACGTCAGGAGAAGGATGGTTTTTCTCATATTGGTGATTATTTTTTTCTGATGGGGTCGCAGGTGAGGCCGATGCCCAATTTCTTGAAAATTTTGTGATCAATTTCGCTGAGCATGACGGTGGAGTGAACCTGGCAGTCTTTGAGTTGCGGCAAGCATTCAAGGGCGCGTCGGCAGTTGCCGTCATGCAGGCTGAGCATGGAGAGAGCCACGAGCACCTCGTCGGTGTGGAGGCGCGGGTTGTGACCGTGCAGCAGGGCGACCTTCGTGTTCTGGATGGGCTCGATCATCTCCTGCGGGATGAGTTTGATGCTGTGGTCGATGCCGGCGAGGTGCTTGGTGGCGTTGAGCAACAAGGCGGCACTCGGTCCCAGCAACGGGCTGGTCTTGGCTGTGATGAGCGTGCCGTCGGCCAGCTCGATGGCGGCGGCGGCCACACCTTCCTGCTCCTTGCGCTCACGGGCGGCCACAGTGGCGCGACGGTCTTCGGGTTTGATCTTCGCCTGCTTCATCAGCAGGGATATCTTGTTCACCTCGTTTTCGGTGGATTTACCATTGGCCAGATTGCACAACGCCGTGAAGTAACGGCGGATAATTTCGGCGTAGGAGGCCTCGCAACAAACCTCGTCGTCAGAAATGCAAAAACCCGCCATGTTCACCCCCATGTCGGTGGGCGACTTGTAGGGATTTTCACCATAGATGCCCTCGAAGATGGCATTCAACACAGGGAAAATCTCGATGTCACGGTTGTAGTTGACCGTCGTCTTCCCGTATGCCTCCAAATGAAACGGGTCTATCATGTTGACATCGTTGAGGTCGGCGGTGGCGGCTTCGTATGCCACGTTGACAGGATGTTTGAGGGGAATGCTCCAGATGGGGAAGGTTTCGAACTTGGCATATCCGGCTTTCAGTCCGCGACGGTTTTCCTGGTAGAGCTGGCTGAGGCAGACCGCCATCTTGCCGCTGCCTGGTCCCGGAGCGGTGACCACCACCAAAGGACGTGTGGTCTCCACATAGTCGTTCTTGCCGAAGCCCTCTTCGGAGTCGATGAGATCGACATTGGTGGGATAACCCTCGATGGTGTAGTGGTAATAGACTTGGATGCCCATGCGCTCGAGACGCTCGCGATAGGCCGCCGCGCTTGCCTGGCCATTGCAGTGCGTGATGACCACCGAGCTGACATAAAGACCGCGGCTCTGGAAAACCTCGCGCAGACGCAGTACGTCCTCGTCGTAGGTGATGCCGATGTCGCCGCGCACTTTGTTCTTCTCGATGTCAATGGCGCTGATGACAATGACGATTTCCGCGTCGTCTTTCAGCTGCATCAACATGCGAAGTTTGCTGTCCGGTTGGAAACCTGGCAGTACGCGACTGGCATGGAAGTCGTCGAATAACTTGCCTCCGAACTCAAGATAAAGCTTGTCCCCGAATTTTGAGATACGTTCCTTGATGTGTTCCGATTGGATTTTCAAGTACTTGTCGTTGTCGAACCCGTTTTTCATAATTTTGGCATTATAACTACGGGGCGCAAATATACAATTTTTTTATGGAATTATATACTTGAAGGTATATAATCAGGGCTTTTTCATTTTTTTATTCGGGCGTGCAATCCCTCACGCACGCTTGTCGGACCTCACATCCGTTTCGCGGCGAGCAACCCGCACCCTCGTCTCAATCTTCTCCCGCGCTTTTGTCCCTCGGGACATCGTTTTCATACCACCAATTACCAATCACCAACCGCCTCCCGGTATGTGTCCCCTGTGCAGACCACCAGGTCGGCGCGGGCGCACTTCTCCTCCTGCGGCATTTGACGTGCCATTCTTTGCAGGATATCCTCCCGGGTGAGGTGTGGGTCGCGTTGCAGGATACGGCGGATGCGCAATTCCAAGGGCGCGTCCGCCACGATGATTTTATCGAAGAACCCGGTAAGATTGGCTTCATAGACAATGGCAGTCTCCATGATCACGGCGGTTGAGGATTGTTGTGCCGCCCACTCCTTGAACATCTGCATCACCCGAGGATGGATCAGTTTGTTCAAAGTTTGCAGTTTCTCCTCATCGGCAAACACCATTGCGCCCATTTTGCGCAAATCCACCGTGCCGTCGGGCAACAGGACGTTGCCGAATGTGCGGATCAGATCTGCCACAAAATCGGCATCATGATAGAGTTTCTTGGCCTCCACGTCCGCATAAAAAACGGGAATACCCATCTCCACAAAATGGCGCGAGAGATAGGTCTTCCCGGTTCCTATACCGCCCGTGAGGGCTATTTTGCATTTTTTAACGCACATAGAAGGTGATCACTTCTGGTGCCTCCACCGCCACCAACTCAGAGCCGAAGGTGTTGTGTATAAGATATTCGCGCATGTCGCGATTGGAAAAGGTATATACAGTCACCTTATTCTTTGGCTTTATCAGGTCGGAGACGGAGATATAGACCACTTTCTCCTTGTCGGAGAAGGGCTTCATCAAATATCGGAGACCTTTCTGGTTGAATGTCAGCGAGATGATGGAATCCGAAACGGTCACGCTTTTTTTGCCTTCGGGAAGATTATAGCACTGGATCTTGTAATCCATGGTCACGCGATAATCTTTGGAAAAGGTGACGATGACCCAGCCGGCGGCGGCGATGGCCAGGCAGACCAGGAATGCAAAAGAGGGCAACTTGAGTTTCGGACGATTCGCGGACATCTTTTCTATTGATTTTCGGAATTATCTTTGCTGGCTTGAGCCTTGGTCTGGCTCTCGTCCACGTTGATAGCGGCCTTCTCGATCTCTATGCAAACATCATGGGCGATTTCGATGACAAAAGTGGTCTCCTTGACTTCGCGGATCTTGCCGTGAATGCCGCCAACGGTAGTCACTTTGTCACCTTTTTGAAGGCTTTTGCGGAACTCTTCCACCTGTTTCTGTCTCTTCTGTTGCGGTCTGATCATGAAGAAATAGAAAATGAGGATGATGAGCAGGATAAAAACCAGGGTCATGCTTCCGCCACCCTTGGGAGCTGCGGCCGGTGTGGCCTGCAATAGTGTAAACAGTTGATTCATAATAGAGTTATTTTAAATTAGTAATGTATTTGCTTATTTGGGAACCGACACGTTCGCGGTGATGGTCAGGATGTTCTCGGTCGGATAGGTGTTGGCTGCCACCAGAATACGCTTGGTGACCTTGCCTTTTTGACTCTTGGAATCGAACGTCACGGTGATCTCCCCCGACTCGCCCGGACGAATGGGTGCTTTGGGCGGTGTGGAAGTCGTGCAGCCGCAAGTGGCCTCCGATGAGTAGATGATCAGATTCGACTTTCCCGTGTTTTTGAACTTGAACGAGTAAGTGAGTCTTTCGCCCTGAATGACATCGCCAAAATCGTATTTGGTGTTTTCGAAGGTGATCACAGGCATCTTCTCCGCATCTTTCTTGGACAGACCATTCGCTGTCTGTGGATTGTGTACGTCGCTCACCTTGAAATCTCCCTCCTGTGTGGGCTTGGAGTGACAGGATCCCGCCGCGAAAAGGCCGAAAACGACCATGATGTATAGTGTTAACTTCTTCATGATTTTGTTATTGAAATAAACCACGACCTGTCTTGTTCAATTTGTTCTGGTCGCGCAAATCTACAATTATTTTATCTAAAACCCCATTGATGAAAATCTTGCTCTTGTCAGAAGAGTAGTTCTTTGACAGGTCGATGTATTCGTTCAAAGTCACCTTGACGGGAATCTCGGGAAACTCTGTCAGCTCGCAAATGGCCATTTTCATCAGCAACATGTCCATGCCGATCACCCTGTCCAACTCCCAATTCTGGATTTTGGACTCGATGATCCTTTCATATTCGGCATCGTTTTCCAAAGTTTTGACAAACAGTTTGCGGCAGAAGCTCTCATCGTCTGTGGGGTTTTTGAACAATGTCAGAATCTTGCATTCGTCACCCTTCTTTTGCTTGAAGTCGCTGATGTTCATGTACAGCATGGTGACGGCTTCGTCGTAATCGTCGTACCAATTAACGTCCTTTTCGCCAAAGAACCAGCGCATGTGTTCGTCTTCGAAGAAAATGTTTTGGACAATGTCGAGAACCAGTTTCTTGTCCTCCTCGTATGTGCTTTCACGCGTTTCCATATAGTGCTTGTATCCCTCCGTTTCCTCGATGATATGGAAGAGTTTTACGATGAAATCGGTGTCTTCGGACCAATTGATACGGTATTTTGGGAACAGTTTTTTCAGGGTGACGTTTTGCTCTATTTGCGCGATCACCTGGTTGTCCACGAACTTGGTGTTCGGGTTGAGGTCCTCCGGGGTGGGGTTGTGCTTGCCCTTGAGGTCTTCCAATTTGTTGTGCCTGTAGTATGTCAATTCAGGCAAGATGGAAAAGAGCCACAAAAAGAGCGGGTAGAAGTTCTTGACGGTCTGTACGAGACTGGCCTCAGCGGCGGCCACGGTCTCGAAAGGCTTGAACCCATGCGCGTAGAGTGCCTGCATGGTTTTGGTTCTGAGATAACGTCGGCTGATCATAGGATGGGAATCTTTTTTCCTTCTTCAAGGATTATTTCAAGGTGAAGGAGCTTTCGCCCAGCATCTGGTCGTCAGTGAAAATCTGAATGATATAGCGACCTTTGATGGCTTTGTCGTCGGAAGGGATGTCCCAGGTCAGGGTGACGTTCTGAGCCGTTTTGTCGTAATCAACCACCTTCTTGGCGGAGTATTGCAAACGCTGTCCGTTGTGTACGAAAGAGAACGTTTCGGAGGAGCCTGGCGTGAGCACCTTGCCCGAACCGGGCACGGCGATACGGCAATACACATTCACAGGGCCGGACTCGATGAGGGGGTTCTCGCCCAGCACAAAAGAGGTCTTGATGCGCTTTGCGCGGACGGCCTTGTCCGTCACCTCCTCATCACCCTTGGCTTTGACATTGTAAGCGGCGCTGTGGATGCTGTAGGCTTTGTAAACGGCTGCGTTGGTGATCTTGTTGGTCAGGTCTTCGTTGGATTTCTGGATGTCGGCCTTCACTTGACGCTCTTGCTCCAAGTCGGCCTTCACCTGCGTGTTCTCTTCCTTCAAGGCCTTGTTCTCCTGATAGAGCTTGTCCATCTCCTGCACATACTCTTGGGAGATGTTTTGCAGACGGGCGAGCTGTTTCTTGATGCGGTTGTAGTCGGCCTGCGTGTTGATGAGGTGCTCGATTTCGGCGGCATTGGCCATGATGATACTGTCCTTCTCGCTCAGTTGGTTGGTGAGGTCGCCATACTGGGCCTTGATGCGTTCGTGCTCCGCCAAGAGCTCGTCAAGTTCACTTTGAAGCTCGTTGTTGTGGGTCTCAACCTTGACATACTCCTTGTTCATGACCGGTTTGGCGAAAAATCCGAAATAGAGTGTCGTGAGCAGGAAAAGTCCTGCCAACGCACCCAAGAGGATTACCCATTTCTTCAACGGATTTGTTTCTTGATTTTGATTTTTGTCTGAAAAATTGGTCGTGCTTTCCATTATGATTTGTTTTTATTATTATCGGGTTCACTATTAACGGACAAAATAGTTTAAAATTGCCCATGCCCTATTTTGCCAGCAATAAGTCGCGAAGTTCCTTGGGCAGATAAAAGGTTTTGTTGACGGGGAAATAGATGATGACGGAGGCGAGTTCCTGCTTCTGTTTGTTGACGGTCACAAAATTGGTGTAACTGTCGGCAACCAGTGTTTTTTTCTTGTTTTTCACGGTGAGGCGGTAGTCATACGGGCCAAGGCTGTCAATGGTGCAGGTGAAGCCCTCGAACACCTCGCGGTAGTCGGCGAAGTTGTCGCGCGTGAGCTGCTCAAGTGCATCGTCGGCGAGGCCCATCTGCTCACGGATGTACTGGTGCAGTTCGATGTTGGTGTGTACGCCCCTCATCTCCCGCCCCTTCGGATGATACATGGCCGTGAAGACATCTTCTGCCGTGTGGCCGAATGTGGTGAAGCCAAAGTAGGTGCGCCCGTAGATTACCTGCGACAGCATCTTGGTGAGCGAAAGGTTGTTCTTACGCTGCTCCTTGGCGATGGGCGATTTCTTGTAGTCGCTGGCCGTCTGCAAATACTCGATTTCAGCATCTTGAAGGTCAATGTTGAAGTACTCCTTGAAAAGAGCCGGCCATTGGTCGGTTTCCACCTCTTTCATTTTGGAAGACATGGTGGAGGTGGAAATCTTATAGGAATCGAGCGGCTCCATGATTTGTTGCAGGGAGAGCTTGTCGTAGCCGTGATTGGATTTGGTGTTGCCGATGGTCAACGCGCTGTTGCCGTGGTCGGGAACCACCACGATGAGGGTGTGCCCGTCCTTTTCGGCAAACTGTTGGGCCACATGGAAAGCCTCGTCAAAGGCGAGAAAGTCCGTGATGGCGGACTTGGCATCGTTGTCGTGGGAGGCCCAATCGACTTTGCTGCCCTCAATCATCAGGAAGAAGCCGTCGGGGTCGGGGGATAGCAGATCGAGCGCCTTTTGGGTCATCTCGGCCAGCGAGGGGTACTTTTCCGGATCGCGTTCCATGTCGTATGGCATGGAGTAGCGGTTGTAAAGTGCCCACATCGGGGCTTTGTGGCACTGTTTCATCCCGGCATAGTCATCGTAATAGAGGGCGTAGCCATTCTCTTTGAGGAACAGCGAGTCGCTCGGGCGTATGCAGGCGGTGCCGCCGCCGATGAGTACATCCACTTTGTTATGAACCATCTGCGGGGCAATGATGCCGTATTTGCTGCGGTTGTAGGAGTGGGCCGCACAGTCGGCGGGGGTGGCGTGCGGGAACTCGCAGGTGACAACCAATCCGGTGGACTTGCCTTGCAGCCGCTTGGCGGCCTCCAGCAGGGTGGTCAGCGGTTGGTAGGCCCGCGTGGCGTCCACAGGCACTAGGTCGTGGTCGGTCTTCACAGGATAGGTGGAGACAAATCCCGTCTGGGAGGGCTGCCCCGTCATGTAGCAGGAGGTCGTCGGAGCGGAATCGCCAATGGGCGCATCCGACGAGCAGGTGCGCGTCAGGCCCGTGACAAAAGGATCAATGTATAGATAACTCTCCTGGGCATTGTGGTACGTCTTGTACCACCGGGCGGCGGAAAGCAGGCTGGTAGAGGTGCCGTCCGTGATCATCAGTATGACGTTTTTCACGTCATTGGTTTGCGCAAAATTTGCTAACGCAAACAGTATCAATATGTTAAAAAGAACGGTTCTTTTCATAAAAGGACAAGAATTTAATCGTGCAAAAGTACAAAAAATTGTATTTTTGCGCCTCAAAAAAAGCGAAATATGAAGATAATTGATGTAACCCGATATTTGGAAGATAAATTCCCGCTTTGTCTTCAGGAGGACTTCGACAACTGCGGAGTGCAGTGCGGCGATGTGGAACAGGAAATCACCGGGGCGCTGGTCTGTTTTGAGATGTCCGACAAGGTTATCGACGAAGCCATCGGCATGGGTGCCAATTTGGTGATTTCGCACCATCCCTTGATGTTGCGTCGCGGCATCTGCAAGATTGAGCCCAAGGACCGTGTGGGCAAGATCATTTGCAAGGCTTTGCGGCACGATTTGGTGCTCTACTCCATGCATACCAACATCGACAGTGTGGAGGGGGGCGGCAACGATGCTTTCGCATCGCGCCTCGGTCTTGAGAATTGCGAGGTTCTGGTGGACAGCGAGTGCAACTTGCCGGGGCAGAATGGTCTCGGGCGTGTGGGTTCCCTGCCTGCCTCTAAGCCAGCCCTGGAATTCCTGCAATTTGTCAAGGAGCGCATGAACTTGCGGACGCTGCGCTATTACGGCGACATGACGCGCCCCGTGCGGCGCGTGGCCGTGTGCGGCGGGGGCGGCTCCTCTTTCATCGAGGCCGCCATGGCCGCCGGCGCCGATGCCTACGTCACTGGCGACATCAAATACCACGACTTCTTCCGCGCCAATCGACAGATGCTCATCGCCGATATTGGGCATTATGAAGGAGAATATTTTATCAGGGAAATTATTTATAAGGCACTTAAAGAAAAATTTGCTACCTTTGCCGCCGCAATTTCTAAAATGGACACTTTGGAAATTTTGTACTTATAAGATTAATTATCAAATTTTTACATATCCGACATGGCAAAGAAAAACGTAACCGATGAGGAAATGGTTGCTCCTGTTGAAGAGACAACCGCCGAAGCCAAGACCCCTAAGACCAAGAAAACGACGACAAAGAAATCATCTTCCAAATCATCGACTTCTAAAAAGGCAGAGAAAGTCGAGGTCACCGAAACAAAGGAAAACAACGTGGCAGCCGTGCCCGTTGTCGAGAGCCATGTGGAAGGCGATGTCACGGTGGAGAAATCCTCCGATGGTGTCATCGAGGTGAAAAAGCACGAGGATGTCCAAAGCAGCGCCGAAGAAATCACGATTGAGCAAAAACTCCTGTCCCTCTATAATCTCCAGCAAATCTGCACGAAAATCGACGATATCCGGATGATTCGCGGTGAGTTGCCCGAGGAGATTCGTGACAATGAGGACGAATGCGAAGGCAAGCGTACCCGTATTGCCAAGTTCAACGAGGAAATCAACAACCTCAAGCAAAAAATCGCGGGCGAGAACACCAAGAAAGAGGAGTCTATCGCCGCCATCAAGAAATATGAGGAGCAGCAAAACAATGTGCGCAACAATCGTGAATACGAGTCTTTGAGCAAGGAAATCGACTACCAGCAGCTGGAGATACAGGTTGCCGACAAGCACAAGGCAAAATATGAGGCTGAAATCGTTGAAAAAGAGGCTTTGATTCGGGAAACTGAAACCAAGTTGTCCGAACTGGAGGATGTGCTCAAGCAGAAGAAGGCCGAGTTGGAGGTCATCGTGGCCGACACTGAGAAGGAAGAGGCAGAGCTGCTCGAGAAGGCCGAGGTTTTGAAGGAGAAGGTCGATCAACGACTTTTGACGGCGTTCGAGAAGATTCGCACCAACGCCCACAATGGATTGGCCATCGTCAAAATCGAGCGTGATGCTTGTGGCGGCTGCTTCAGCAAAATCCCTCCCCAACGACAGTTGGACATTGCCTTGCACAAGAAAATCATTGTCTGCGAAGCTTGCGGACGTATTTTCATCGACGACAAGTTGGTCAGCCAGCAGGAAGTCGCAAGTGCTGAATAGAATATGAAACAAGGTTGTCCGAATCGCAAGTCGAACGGACGCTGGCATATCAAATAAAAATGGCCTCTGAAAGGAGGCTTTTTTTGTTGGCGGACAACATATATTTTTTTGTTTATTTGTAGTCCTTGTTTGTCCGAAGGAATGCATGTCTGAAACCCAAATGGACACGGGATCGTTCTATCTGATATTCAATAAATTAAATGGTGTTGCTATATGAAAAAGGTCTTTTTTGTCGTAGCCTTGCTTTGCACATGTTCCGTCTTTGCGCAGAAAAAAATCACGCAGGTCGCGGAAGTTAACCAATACGCACCCTCTTTTCAAGTTTGGAAAGGTGAGGGGCAGAATCGTTATGTCAATTTCAGAAGGCCTTCGTCATATTACTCGACGGACTGTTTGGTTGCCATTCCCGAAGATGGAAGCGATGCGAAAGTGTACAAATGTACCCGTCCGGATGATTATAATTGGAAACAAATGGCTTGTTTTGAGGGGAGTGAGGAGTTCTTTTTTCTGTACAAGTTCAATGATTATAAGAACAATCGTTATGTTTTTTATCGCAATATCCTTTTGAAAGATGATGAAAAACATGAGTGGAAGCCAGAACAATTGTTTTCGCTTCCGAAAATTGATGATGTAAGTTTCAGTGAAAGGACAGTTGTGTCGCCCGATTACAGGAAAGCGTCGTTGTTGTTGCTGGCAACCAGTGGTAAAAAAAATAATTTACGAGGATCGATGGCCATGCTTTTTGATGAAACCGGCTTGTCTTGGCGTACAGACGTGAACATGGACTTCAGCGAGACCAACCTGCAGATTCTTGATATGGCCATGGGAAACGATGGCATGATTTATGTTGCCATCTTGTCTTATGAAAATGATGGCAAAGGTGTCCGGTCGGAGACGTTGCATTTTTGTGAAATAGGTCCGGACGGGTTTGCTGAGGTGGCGAGCAATGTGGACTTCGGACATGTCACAGGTGCCAAGATGATTGTCAGGCGTGACGGAACAGTTGCTGTGGGTGGCTATTATGCCGCTGACATGCAGAAGAAGGAGGGAGGATGTTTCATGGCTGTGTATGACAATGTCCGCATTGTCAATTTTTCCCATCAGGACTTTCCTTCTGAATATTATGCCTACACTTTTCCCGGAAATGGTGCGAAGGCTGAATTTTTCTCGGTATATCCTATGGAATTTTTCGAGTTCTCGAATGGAACGTTAGCTTTTCTGGGTGATATGCAGTCTTTTTCCATGTACGAGACGTTCAGTGGAAACATCATTGTCAACTTTGTGGATGAGAATGGGGATTTTGCCGGTTTCAAAATGGTGGATAAGAACCAATTGTATATGGGTAACCAATCTTCGCCCAAAGGTTTGCGACAAAGCTTGCTGTCTTATTATGCTCTTTTCGAGGATGATTCCATTCACATTTTTTTCTCCGACAATCCCAAGAACTATTCTGGAAGTTCAAGACAGGTTTGCAATATTCAAACCACTTTTTTTACATCCAAACTAAAGTTCAAGCCCCATTGCGCTGTTCATTGCGTTATTGGAGCTGACAAGCAAATCACTCCGCCGGCCTTGTTGATGAAGTATGCTGACGTGGGCACCTATCTCAAGGAGCCGCTGTTCGTGTTTGGCAAGGAACTCTATTTCTATCATTTTCAAGACAAATATTTTCGTATTTCAAAAATGGAGTTGTAATGTTTCTGTTGTAAAAACAACAACAACTTTTTTCGAAAACCAATAATGTCCAATTGACTTACTCTCCTTTGAGGATATCCGCGATGTGGATAACCTCGATGCCCACGTCGTGAGCCTCTTTGTAGGCGTCTATCATTTGCAGGCAGTGGATGTCGGTGGAGGTGACATACTCGGCACCCTTGTTGTAGATGCGTTGTACGATTTCACCCGTCATGGCTTCGGCCACGGAGGGGTTGGCCATGGCGAAGCGGCCGTTGGCGCCGCAGCAGCCTTGGAGGTCGGGGTCGGTGAGCAGGTCGAGGCCGCGGGTGTTGCGCAGCAGAATCTCCGGCGCGTCGTTTTGGGGGTAGAGGTTCCGCGCGGAACAGGACTGGAAGTAGAACACACGGTGGGAGAATGTGTTGTCCAGGCACTCGACATGCTTCACGTTGACGATGTAGTCGCACATCTCATAGACGTGTTGTGTGAAGGTGCGCAACTCCGGCGGGGAAAAGGAGTTCTCCAGAAGTTGGCGGTAATATTTCTTCATATAGCCGGCGCAGCCACAGTCGGGCACAATGAAAGGCAGTTTGTTTCGTCCGAAGGTGTCGAGCATCTCGATGCCGAGTCTCTTGGCGCACTCGATTTCGCCTTCCCAGTGGAAGCGGCGCCCGCAGCAAGTCGGCGTGTCGAAATATTGGCAATGCAGTCCCAACCGTTCCAGCACTGTCATCACGCTGTACGCGGAGTTGGGCTGGAACATATCCATCTGACAGGGTATAAAAACGTTGACAATGTTGCTTTGCTCTGTCATGGGTATCAGGAATTAGTTTCCGCATTTGGAGTAGCCGCACTTGGTGCAGACCAGGCAGCCCTCCTTGAATTCCATGGTGCCCGTTTCATGGCAATTGGGACACTCTTGGTTTTTCTGTTTGGTGCCGTCCTGGATGAATTTCTTGAGGGCGCGGCTGACGCCGTTGCGCCAGGAATTGATGCTGTCTTGGCGGAAGTTCAGGCTGGAGATGATGTTGACGATTTGCTGCACGGGGATGCCGTTGCGCAAAAGGGCGGAGGTCATCTTGGCGTAGTTCCAGAACTCCTGGTCGAAGCAGCGGTCTAAGCCGCACAGGCGAACTTCATAGCCGGCTTTGTCGAAATATTTGAAGTCGTAAGACTTGGTGCCGTCTTCATGGCGGTTTTTGATGATGATGCCATGTTCGACCCATTTGGGCAGCAGGAAGCTCTCGTCGCCGGTCTTGCCGGTGAAAATCTCGTATGGCTTGCCGTTGTACAGTCCGATGTAGGCCACCCAGTCCTCGCTGTTGTTCTTGAAGTGGATGACATCGGCCTGCAGCTCTTTGGGACGCTTGAAGTTCTTGGGAGTGGGGGCTTGTTCTTTTTCGGTCTCTTTCTTGTCCTTGTTGAGGGACTCGAGGACACCGTTGCGGGAGCCTTCGCGATAGACGGTCATGCCTTTGCATCCCACCTGCCAGGCCTTCATGTAGAGGTCAGCGACCACCTGTTCGGAGACATCGGAAGGCAGGTTGACGGTCACGGAGATGGAGTGATCGACCCACTTCTGGACGGAGCCTTGCAGCTCGACTTTCTTGATGTAGTCGGTGTCGGCGGCGGTGGACTTGTAATAGGGGGATTTTTCCACGAGCTGGGCGAGTTCTTTCTCCGACATGGTGGACATTTGCTCGTAGGTGTAGCCGTTGGTTTCGGCCCAGGTGACGAACTTCTGGTGGAAGACCAGATACTCCTCGAAGGAGTCGCCCACCACGTCTTTGATGACGTTCTTTTTGGTGCCCATGTCGTTGGGGTTGATTTTGCGTCTGCGTTTATAGACCACGTTGAAGGCGGGTTCGAGGCCGGAGGTGGTCTGGGTGCAGATGCTGACGGAGCCGGTGGGGGCGATGGTGAGCAGGGCGATGTTGCGTCGTCCGTAGCGGATCATGTCCTCATAGAGCTTGGGGTCGGCTTGGCGAAGGCGTTGCACGAAGGGGTTGCGTCCCTCCTTGATGCAACTGTAGATGGGGAAGGCGCCGCGTTCCTTGGCCATGGTGATGGAGGAACGGTAGGCGGCGAGGGCGAGTTGTTTGTGCACTTCGGTGGAGAAGGCGTTGCCTTCGTCGGAGCCGTAACGGATGTTGAGGGCTGCGAGCATGTCGCCCTCGGCGGTGATGCCGAGGCCGGTGCGGCGGCCCTTGGTGGACTGGCGGCGAATCTTGAGCCATAGCTCCTTCTCGACGCGCTTGACGCTTTCGCTCTCGGGATCGCTCTCGATTTTGGCTAAGATCTGGTCGATCTTTTCCAGTTCGAGATCGATGATGTCGTCCATCAGACGTTGGGCATACTGGACATGTTCCTTGAAGAGGGGCATGTTGAAGTAAGCCTTGTCCGTGAACGGGTTTTCAACATAGCTGTACAGGTTAATGGCGATGAGACGGCAGCTGTCGTAGGGACAGAGCGGAATCTCACCGCACGGGTTGGTTGAAACAGTGGTGAATCCCTCGTCTGCATAGCAGTCGGGTACCGACTCGCGTCGGATGGTGTCCCAGAACAGCACGCCGGGTTCTGCGGATTTCCAGGCGTTGTGGATGATTTTCTTCCACAGCTTCTGGGCGTCGATTTCCTGGCGGTACTGGGGTTGCTTGGCGTCGATGGGATATTGCTGAGTATAGGGGTTGTTGTTTTGAATGCACTGCATGAAGTCATCGTCAATCTTGACGGAGACGTTGGCACCGGTAACCTTGCCCTCGGTCATCTTGGCGTCGATGAACTTTTCGGAATCGGGGTGTTTGATGGAGATGGTGAGCATCAGGGCGCCGCGGCGGCCATCCTGGGCCACCTCGCGGGTGGAGTTGGAATAGCGTTCCATGAAGGGCACGACACCGGTGGAGGTGAGGGCGCAGTTCTGCACATGGCTGCCGGAGGGACGGATGTCGGACAGGTCGTGGCCCACGCCGCCGCGCCGCTTCATGAGCTGCACCTGCTCCTCGTCAAGCTTCATGATGCCGCCGTACGAGTCGGCGCCGCCATCGTTGCCGATGACGAAGCAGTTGGAGAGCGACACCACCTGGTCGGTGTTGCCGATGCCGGCCATGGGGCTGCCCTGAGGGATGATGTACTTGAAGTGGTCGAACAGGTCGAAGATGAGCTTTTCGTCCATGGGATGCACATAGCGTCTCTCAATGCGGGCAAACTCACGGGCCATGCGGCGGTGCATCTCTTCCGGAGTGCGCTCCATCAGTTGCCCGTTGCGGTTCTTGAGCGCATATTTGTCAATCCACACGCCAGCGGCAAGCTCGTCACCCCCGAAGTACTTGACCACGTCTTGGAAAATCTCCTCCTTGGTGTAAAAGGAACGCTTCTCCTCGCGGACCTCCTCGCGGTTGTCTTCGGATGCCTTTGCCTGCGGAACGGCTTGCTCTTCCGTACCTATCTTTCGAGACAGATCTTGAATGGCATGAGTGCGGGACTGCAGCATCTCCGAACCTTGGTCGGAGGTCTGTGGAACGGCTGCATCAACAAGGGTCTCTTCATTCTCGGAAATTCCAAAAAGGGATAGTTCGTTATTCATAGGCGTGTTCTAAAAGCGGTGTTGACAATACTCATTTCTCCTGTTTCCAGAGGATGCCAAACCTAAACGCAACATGATTCATGATGAAAAATGCAATATTCTTATAATGAGTGGTTTGAATCCACTATGCCACACGGGAAACGAGGTTGCTAAAATATGAAATAGATACCATACTTGCACCCTTTTTTTCTCACATAATATCAACAAAACACCGTTGATATTTTTTCTTGTTGATAATAAAGGGTTTGAAAAAAACTTTCAAAAAAAAATTCTAAAAGGTAGAAATTTCGACTTCCGGATTGATTCTTTTTACAAGTCCTTGGAGGGTCGATCCCGGTCCGAATTCCACGAACCGTCCGGCACCGTCTGCGACCATCTGTTGCACGGATTGCATCCATTGCACGGGGTGGGTGAGCTGCACGATCAGGTTCTCCTGGATGCTTTTGGGATCAACGGAGGGGGTGGCGCTGACGTTTTGGTAAACGGGACAATGTGGTGCCGTGAAGTGGCACTCCCGGATGGCGGCGGCCAGCTCTTCTTGCGCGGATTGCATCAGCGGGGAGTGGAAGGCCCCTCCCACATGGAGTGGAAAGAGTCGTCGGGCACCCTTTTCGGCAAGTTTTTCCATGGCCTTTTCCAATCCGCTCTGCGTGCCGGAAATCACCAACTGCTTGGGACTGTTGTAGTTGGCCGGGACTACCACATCATCGGTGATGGATGCGCACACCTGTTCGGTGATTCGGTCGTTGAAATTCAGTACGGCCACCATGCCGGAGGGTTGGAGTTCGCAGGCCCGTTGCATGGCTTGGGCGCGTCGTGACACTAATCGCAGACCCTCCTCGAAGGCGAGGGAGCCGGCGATGGTCAGCGCCGTCAGTTCTCCTAACGAGTGCCCGGCCACCATGTCGGGCTGCTCTTTCGCCAGACAGTGATGGGCCACGAAAGCGTGCAGGAAGACGGCGGGCTGAGTCACCCTGGTTTGTGCCAGCTCCTCGTCGCCGCCCGTGAACATGATTTCCGACAGAGGGAATCCCAAACAAGCATCCGCTTTCGCAAACAACTGTCTTGCAAGCGGATACTGGTCATATAACTCTTTTCCCATGCCAGGGTGCTGGGCCCCTTGGCCAGGGAATATGTGCGCTGTTTTCACGATGTTTTATACTATATATTATATTAGGTTAAATTGCTTTTTGATTTCGTCCACATAGTCCAGTTTTTCCCACGGGAAGAATGTGACCGTGCGTTTGTCGATCGTTTTGGTGTAGGTGGTTCGGCCGAAATGGCCGTATGTGGCGGTGGGTTGGTAGATCGGATTCTTCAGCTGGAAGCGTTCGATGATGCCGTAGGGGGTCATGTCGAAGATGCTCTCAATCTTGCGGGCAATGGCGCCGTCCGACATTTTGACGGTGGCGGTGCCGTAGGTGTTGACGTAGAGTCCGACAGGTTTGGCTTTCCCGATGGCGTATGCCACTTGGACGAGTGCCTGTCTGCAGAGTCCGGCGGCGACCATGTTCTTGGCGATGTGGCGCGTGGCGTAGGCGGCGGAACGGTCAACCTTGGAGGGGTCCTTTCCTGAGAAGGCACCGCCTCCGTGGGCACCGTGCCCGCCGTAGGTGTCAACGATGATCTTGCGGCCCGTCAGACCGGTGTCGCCGTTCGGCCCGCCGATGACAAACTTGCCCGTGGGGTTGACGAAAAGCTTGCTGTAGTTGAAATGGTCAAACAGGCGTTGCACCTTTTCGGGGCAATTCTTGATCACACGCGGGATAAGAATCTCTTGCACATCGCGTTTGATGACGGCCTGCATGGCCTTCTCTTTGTCGAAGTCGTCGTGTTGCGTGGAAAGCACGATGGTGTCGATGCTTTCAGGCTGGTGGTCGTCGGAGTAGCGGATGGTCACCTGCGATTTGGAGTCGGGGCGCAGGTAGGTCATCTCTTTGCCCTCTTTGCGGATGGCGGCGAGTTCTTGTACCAGCATGTGTGCCAGCTCGACGGAGAGGGGCATGTAGTTGTCCATCTCATCGCAAGCGTAGCCGAACATCATGCCTTGGTCGCCGGCCCCCTGGTTCTCCTTGACCTTGCGCACCACGCCTTGGTGGATGTCGTCTGATTGGCCGTGAATGGTGGAGATGACACCGCATGACTTGTAGTCGAATTGGTACTCGCTTTTGGTGTAGCCCACCTTTTTGATTACATCTCTTACGATTTCGTCCACGGGAACATAAGTCGTGGTGTTGACCTCTCCCGCGCAGACCACCAATCCGGTGGTTACCAAAGTTTCGCAAGCCACTTTGGATTCTGGATCTTTTGCAAGAAAAGCGTCCAGCAAAGCGTCTGAAATTTGATCACACAGTTTGTCCGGGTGTCCTTCAGATACTGATTCAGAAGTGAATAGATAGCTCATGACTAACGTTTTTAAAGTGTTTATAATAAATAAATTGCGCGGAAAATCATGGGCAAAGCCGGAATGTTTTAGCATTTTTTTGAGTGGTTGCAATCATTACAAATCTGTCCACGATTTCCGGCGGCAAAAGTACAAAATATAATTGGTTTCCGGACCATAAGATTTTTCTTTTTTTCCCGTTATGTTTTCTTGTGGGGTTGAAACGGAAAGGTTTGCGATTGCAGATGTTTCCCGTTCACTTTTTTTAGTATCTTTGCCGCCCAATTCTGACATAATTTAAAAACCATAGATATGAAAGAAAACACGACAATGAGCATGAACCCCTTGGTCAACTATCTGAAAAAGTCCCCCAAGGAGTTTACAAAGGCCGACATCATGAAATATGTCGAGGAAAATGACATTAAAATGATCAACTTCCACTATGTGGCAGGCGACGGTCGTATCAAAACCCTGGGCTTTGTTTTGCACAGCCGTGAGTACATGGACCAGATTCTCTCCAACGGCGAGCGTGTGGACGGCTCCAACATCTTCCCCGCATTCATCCATGCCGGCTCTTCCGACCTTTATGTGATCCCGCGTTTCTGTACGGCTTTCGTGCATCCTTTCGCGGAGATTCCCACGTTGTCATTCCTCTGTTCTTACTATAACAAGGACGGTCAACCGCTGGAAAACTCTCCGGAGTACATCCTGCGCAAGGCTGCCAAGTCGTTCACGGACGTGACGGGCATGTACTTCCAGGCCATGGGCGAGTTGGAGTACTACGTCATCGGTGATGCCGAAGACCTATATTCCATTCCCGACCAGCGTGGATACCACGAGTCCTCCCCGTTCACGAAATTCGAGGCCTTCCGTGCCGAGTGCATGTACAACATCGCGAAGGCCGGCGGTCTCATCAAGTACGGCCACTCCGAAGTGGGCAACTTCACGCTCAACGGCAAGATTTATGAGCAGAACGAAATCGAGTTCCTCGTCACTGACGTTTGTGAAGCCGCTGACCAACTCGTGTTGGCCAAGTGGATCATCCGCAACCTCGCCTACCAATATGGTCTCGATGTGACCTTCTCTCCGAAGATCACCACGGGCAAGGCTGGCAGCGGTTTGCACATTCACACCCGCGTGGTGGATGAAAAGGGCAAAAACCAATACGTCTCGAAGGGCAAGCTCAACTCCATTGCCAAGACCGC
This sequence comes from Bacteroidales bacterium, assembly GCA_017394765.1. Next base: position 74,512 of record JAFPXF010000026.1, read on the forward strand.
CATTGCAGGCTATATGGCCTGTGCCGGTTCCCTGACCGCTTTCGGCAACACCAACCCGACCTCCTACTTCCGCTTGGTGCCGCACCAGGAGGCCCCGACTTCCATCTGCTGGGGTGACAGAAACCGCTCGGTGCTCGTGCGTGTGCCCCTCGGCTGGACGCACAAGAACGACATTGTGGCCGAACTCAACCCGCTGGAGAAGCCCGTCAAGGCCGACCGCTCCCAAAAGCAGACCGTGGAGTTCCGCTGTCCGGACGGTTCCGCCGACATCTACTTGCTGCTTGCCGGCCTCGCCTGCGCCGCGCGCCACGGCTTCGAGATGGAGGGCGCCCTCAACTTCGCCGAGAAGACCTATGTCGATGTGGACATTCACCGTCCCGAAAACCAGAAACTTGTGGAAAGCCTGGCTCAGCTGCCGGCATCCTGCTGGGATTCCGCCGACGAACTGAGCAAGAACAGAGCCATCTTCGAGGCTCACGGTGTCTTCAACCGCGAGATGATCGACGACATCGTCAAACAGCTCAAATCCTACAAGGATCAGAATATCCGTAAGGAGATCCTCAAGAACCCCGATGTCATGACCCAAATGGTCAGTGAATATTTCTATTGCGGATAATACATATCGCAGAGGCGGGGCGTGCCCCGTCTCTGCACAAAAACCCCAAACATGACCAGTACAGCCATTGTCATCCTGATTGTCGCCGCCCTGTTGCTCGGCGCCGTCGTTGCCGTCTATAAGATGTGGTCCAACCATGTCTTGCAACTCAAATCCATGGAAAAAAACAAGGACGCGATGGGCGTGGTGCTGCCGCTGAGGTTGCAGGCTTACGAGCGCATGGCGCTTTTTTTAGAGCGCATCGAACCTAACCAGTTGGTGATGCGCATCCACAGCCAAGGGCTGACCGTGGGACAGGAGCAGAACCTCCTGCTCACCGCCATCCGCTCCGAGTTTGAGCACAACCTCTCCCAACAGATCTACATCTCCACTCCCGTATGGAACAAGGTGAGTGACGCGAAGGACGACATTATTGACATCATTAACGCCGTGGCAGGCACTTTCGACCCTTCCGCCGACTCGCTGATGTTTGCGGAGGCCCTGCTGACCGCCGCCGCCGAGAAGCCCGTCGTACAACAGGCCATGGCCCTGCTCAAGGCTGATGTGCAAAAACTTTATTGATTTTACATAAAGAAAATCCGTTATTAAAAACCCATTTTATTAACCTTAAATAGTTATCGTATATGAACAACGCAAATTACGAGTTCAGAGAACCCAAAAACGAACCGGTCTATTCATACGCCCCTGGCACTCCGGAGCGCAAGCTGCTCCAGGCCGAATTGGACAGACAGTACAACCAAGTCATCGAAATCCCCCTGATCATTGGCGGAAAAGAGGTGAGAACGGGCGACATGGGCAAGGTTGTTATGCCCACCGAGCATGCCCACGTGCTGGCCAACTATCACAAAGTAGGCAAAAAAGAGGTGCAAATGGCTATTGACGCGGCCATGGCCGCCAAGAAAGACTGGGAAGAGATGCCCTGGATTCAGAGAGCTTCCATCATGATGAAAGCTGCCGAACTGTTGGCCACCAAGTACAGATATATCTTGAACGCTGCCTGCATGTTGGGTCAGGGCAAAAGCCCTTACCAAGCCGAAATCGACTGCCCGTGCGAAGCCATCGACTTTTTGCGTTTCAACACCTATTTCGCATCGCAGCTGTACGGTCAACAGCCCATTTCCGACCATACGGTGCTCAACCGCAACGAGTACCGCGGCATGGAAGGCTTTGTGTATGCCATCACGCCGTTCAACTTCACCTCCATTGCGTTGAACTTGAACGTGGCTCCTGCCTTGATGGGCAATGTGACCATCTGGAAACCGTCCACCACCGCCATCCTCTCCAACTACTACCTCATGAAACTGTTGCAAGAGGCCGGTCTTCCCGACGGTGTCATCAACTTCCTCCCGGGCAGCGGCTCCGTCATCAGCGAAGTCGCCTTCAAGTCCCCGCACTTGGCCGGTATCCACTTCACGGGCAGCACGTCCACATTCAAGAGCTTCTGGAAGCTGATCGGACAGAACATTGACATCTATAACACCTATCCGAAGATTGTCGGCGAAACGGGTGGCAAGGACTTTATCTTTGCGCACAAAACCGCTCCCGCACGCGAATTGGCCGTGGCCATTCTCCGTGGTGCCTTCGAGTATCAGGGCCAAAAGTGCTCCGCCGCTTCCCGCGCATACGTGCCCAAGTCCCTCTGGGAACCCACGCTCAATCACATCAAGGAGATGATGACAACCGTCAAGATGGGCGATGTCCGCGACTTCTCCAACTTCGTCAATGCCGTCATCGATGAGAAATCCTTCGACAATATCGCTGGATACATCGATCGCGCCAAGGCTTCCCCGGATGCCGAAATCGTGTTGGGCGGCCTGTATGACAAGACGGTGGGCTACTTCGTGGAGCCAACCATTATCGTGGCCAAGACTCCCGACTACGAGTCCATCCGCGAGGAGATCTTCGGACCGGTTATCACCGTTTATGTGTATGAGGATGACAAGTATGAGGAGATGCTGCATATCTGCGACGAGACTTCTCCGTATGCGCTCACGGGTTCCATCATTGCCCGCGACCGCTACGCCATCATCCAAGCCGAAAACATCCTGCGCCATGCCGCTGGTAATTTCTACATCAACGACAAGCCGACAGGTGCTGTGGTGGGTTGCCAACCTTTCGGCGGTGCACGCGCTTCCGGTACCAACGACAAGGCCGGCAGCATGCTCAACCTCGTGCGTTGGATCAGCGCCCGCTGCATCAAGGAGACATTCGTCCCTGCCACCGATTACGGCTATCCCTTCTTGGCAAAATAACGCCATCGTACACATTTTGCAGACACAAATATCATGTAGAGGCTCACGACCGTGTGCCTCTACATTTTTTTTGCTATTTTTGCAGCTTTCAAAGAAAGCCTTTAAATCCCATGTCGCATCTAATCAATTTTTCACGGACTCTCCGCTCGTTGAGCGCTCCACTGATCATGGGCATACTGAACGTCACCGACGACTCTTTCTATGACGGGGGCCGTTACCGGTCTGAAGCTGCCATGATAGAGCGTGCGGGGGAAATGCTCCGTGACGGTGCCGACATTATCGACATCGGTGCCATGTCCACACGCCCCGGGGCGCAGGAACTGCCAGCCGGCGAGGAGGAGAACCGCATTCGGCAAGCGGTGGCGACCGTGAAGGCCTCGTTTCCGGAGGCCGTTGTTTCCATCGACACTTGGCGTGCCTCCGTGGCGCGCGCGGCCGTGCGGGAAGGTGCCGGCATGATCAACGACATCTCCGGCGGCACTTTCGACCCCGACATGATTCCCGCCATCGGCGAGATGCAGGTGCCCTATGTGCTCATGCACACTCCCGCCAAACCCGACAAGATGCAGCAATGCACGCAGTACGATGACATTCTCGCCGACATGCTGCGTTTCTTCGGGGAACAAATCGCCAAGTTGCATGCAGCCCATGTCCACGACATCGTCATCGATCCGGGCTTCGGATTCGGCAAGACACTGGAACAGAACTACTTTCTGATGCGCAATTTGGAGGCGTTCAAGGTTTTTGACTTGCCAATATTGGTTGGAATCTCAAGAAAATCAATGATTTACAAGTTTTTAAACACCACCCCCGAACATGCCTTGAATGGCACCACGGTGCTTAATACCCTTGCCCTCGAACACGGCGCTTCCGTCTTGCGGGTGCACGATGTGAAAGAGGCGGTGGAGGTCAGGAAGTTGGTAGTTGGTGGTTGGCAGTTGGATAAAGATATTTAGAAATAAATTGTGGATATAATTCTCGTCATTTTCGCCATTCTTTGTGCCATCATCGGGATTGTGGGTGCAATTGTGCCTGGCCTGCCGGGGCCTCCTTTTGCGTGGCTTGCCGTTCTGCTGCAGAGCTTTACCAAGTTCGACGAAGATTTCACCCCGGCCTTTTTGATCATCACAGCCGTATTGGCGGTTGTTATTACCGTGTTGGACTATGTGGTGCCAGCATGGGGTACCAAACGCTTTGGCGGCACGTCTGCCGGCACCAAGGGGAGCACCATCGGACTGCTCGTCTCCGTGTTCCTGCTGCCGTTTTTGGGCATCACCATCGGGCCTTTCGGCATTGTGGGCATCTTGTTGGGGCCTTTTGCGGGTGCTTATATTGGCGAAAAGATCAACAGTGTGGATGACAAGCTTGCCCTGCGCTCCGCTTTTGGAAGCTTCATGGGCTTCATGGCGGGCACCTTCATCAAATTGGTGTTCGGTATCGTGATGACCGTCTTCTTGGTGAAAAACCTCCTGTAGGTCCAGGGTGTTAATCCACCAACATCTTCATGGAAAACAGCATCTGATTATTGGAAACCCGAAGCATATAGATGCCGGCGGGCAGGGTGTTGACGGGTAATGTGTAGCGTTCTGCAGGTGTGAAAGTATTCTGCCACATCATCCGCCCCGTGATGTCTATCACCTGTATCAGCACATCGGTTTCCGTAAGCGTGGGCGGCACCAGCGTGACATGGTCGGTGGCGGGCACGGGGTAGAGCAGCCATCGCGACGGGTTAGCCCACTCCTCCAGACTGTTGGGATGGAACAGGTTGATGGAATCCGCCCCGTAAATCTTGCCCGCAAGCTCTGGAAAGTCGATGAAGGGGTTGCGGTTCCCTTGCAGGGCATAGACGGCATTGTTGCGGTCGATCTCCTTTTGGCTGACAGGGTCTTGTTCGTGCCAGCGCAACATCATCTGCAGTGCCCATGGCTGCAGGGATCCCTTGGTGAACATGGATTGCTCGTAGTCCAGTTTTTTGTCCATGTAGCACACCGTCATATAGAGATAGGTGCGGGCCAGATCGCCTTTGTAGGCATCGATGGGCTCGAACACTGTGCCGCTGTATCCGGACGTGGAGCAAGGTCCGACCTTGGAGCCGTTGGTGCTGGTCCAGGTGGGGTTGGAAACTTCCCCCAGCGGCAGGTTCCCGCGCTTGTTGTTCACCCAACCGTCGGTGGGGTAGAGGTGAAAGAGGTCTGTGTACATGGGCGTTTGGTCGTTGAACCAGCTCTTGGGCACCGAATGCTCGCGGTTATAGCAGTCGCCCTCACCGGAGTAGTTGCCGCACTGGTCGCTGCCGAAAGTATAATAGTAGGCGGTGTTTCCGGTGGGGTTGTCCGAATAGATGTCCCACACCTTGCCATTGTCGGGCCGGGCGTCCGTGGAATAGAACGCGTCCCACAAAGCGCTGTAGCTCAGTGAGGAGTGGCTTTTGATGATGTTATACAGAGAATAGCGAAGGGCTTGGCCGCCCTGATTGTCGGCAGTGCTGTAGTAGCCGGACGGCACCTGGGCCCGAACAAAGCAGCTTGCCAACAGACAGAAAAGGAAAATGCGATATTTCATAGCCATGACTTGCAAGGAGCGGCAAAAATACAAAAATCATTTTGCCTGATGGAGAAACCTCTCTAAAATCCAATTTTTTTGTGTATGTTTGCGCCCCTCAAAAAGAGTGTTTCTTTGGATTATTCATTAAAAACATCATATCATGAAAGAAAAACTGCTTTCCCGCTTCTCCAAGTACATTTCTTACGCCACCACTTCCGATGAAACTTCGGAATCATATCCCTCCACCCAGGCTCTGATGGATTTCGCCGACGTTATGGTCGAGGAGCTCAAGGCCGTAGGCTTGAGCGAAGTGGCCAAGGACGAATATGGCTATGTGACAGCTCTGTTGCCTGCCAATACCGATGAGAAAACCCCTGTCATCGGTTTCATTGCCCACATGGACACGGCTCCCGACATGCCGGGTATCGCTGCCCCTCGCATCATCGAGAACTATGATGGCAAAGACATAGTATTGGATGCCGAGAGTAAAACCTGTCTCACATTGGCTGACTTTCCGGAGTTGGCGGGCTATAAAGGACAAACGCTGCTCACCACCGACGGCAAGACGTTGCTCGGTGCCGACGACAAAGCCGGCATGGCCGAGATTGTCTGCGCCATGGAATACCTCCTCCAGCATCCTGAAATCAAGCACGGCCCCATCAAGGTGGGTTTCACGCCTGATGAGGAGATAGGCCAGGGTGTCAAGTATTTCAACACGGAAAAGTTCGGGTGCGATTTCGCGTACACCATGGATGGCGGTGCCATCGGCGAGTTGGAATACGAGAACTTCAATGCCGCTTCCGCCGTCATCAAAATCCAGGGCCGCAATATTCACCCTGGATATGCCAAGAACAAAATGGTCAATTCCCAGCTTATCGCCATGGAACTCAACGGCATGCTTCCGGAATTCGAGCGTCCGCAATACACCCAGGACTACGAAGGCTTCTTCCTCCTTATCCACATGGAAGGCAGTGTGGAGCAATCCCAGCTCAACTATATCATCCGTGACCACGACCGTCAAAAATTCGAGGAGAAGAAAAAAATGATGCAGGACATCGTGAATTTTCTCAATATCAAGTACGACAATCGCTTGACGTGTGAAATCAAGGATCAGTACTACAACATGCGCGAGAAGGTGGAGCCCGTCTTTTACGTGGTGGAGCGCGCCATTCGCGCCATGGAGCAGGCGGGTGTGAAACCGGTGGTGCAACCCATTCGCGGCGGCACCGACGGCGCCAATCTCTCCTTCCGCGGACTTCCCTGCCCCAATATTTTCGCGGGCGGACACAATTTCCATGGCAAATACGAATATGTGCCCATGGAATCGATGGTCAAGGCCACCGAGGTGATTATCAATATTGCGAAAGTGCAGTAGGATTCAGGATGTGGACAAAATAGGATTATCATTATGCCATACGCCATAATCACAGGAGGCAGTTCCGGAATCGGTTATGCATACGCTGAAGTTTTTGCAGAGCGGGGGTACGACCTGCTCATCGTCAGCAATCGCGAGGATCTAAACCAGTCCGCGCGGGAATCTTTGCGGCGGCAGTATCCTGCCGTCACTGTCGATACGCTTTATTTGGATCTCACGGATTTGGGCGCGCCGCAGCAATTGTTGGACTATTGTCACGAAAAAGGCTTGGAGGTTGAGGTGTTGGTCAACAATGCCGGCATGTTTTATTTCGGGGCCGTGGTGGACCGTCCCGCGGGCGTGACGGGCAAGATGGTTTTGCTTCATGACTATGCGCCCGCGATGCTTTGCGCCCTTTTCGGTGCCGAAATGAAGGCACGGCACAAAGGCTACATCCTCAATGCCAGCTCCATTACGGCCTATATGTCCTTCCCCACAATCGCAGCATATCAGGCGACCAAGTCTTTTTTGCTCAAGTATTCGAAAGGATTGTCGTTTGAACTAAGCCACTATGGCGTGAAGGTTTGCTGTGTCTGTCCGGGTGCGGTGGATACGGATTTGTATAATCTGTCGCCCAATCTGCGGAAATGGCTTTGCCGTTTTGGCGTCATGTTGAAGCCCAAGACGGTGGCGAAGCGTGCCACTCGCGCTCTTTTCAACGGCCGCAGACGAAAAGTGCCCGGATTCATCAACCATTTTTTCATATTATGCTGCCTGTTGCTGCCCGGATTTGTCGTGGATTTGGTGAAAAAGAAATTCGTGTAGCTCCATTTGCATGTTTGGGTTATTGTAAAAAAAAACCAGGATTTTTGTCCTGGTTTTGTGAGTTTTGTTATGCTTCCGGTTCGAAATCGTCCTTGCTGACGCCACAAATGGGGCAGCTCCAGTTGTCGGGCAACTCCTCAAACGGGGTGCCGGGGACTATGCCGTTGTCGGGATCGCCCTCTGCAGGATCGTAAACGTGACCGCAAACTTTGCAAACGTACTTTTTCATGATAGTTGTTGTTTTAGTGGTGATGTTGTGTTTTTTAATTCGGGGCAAAAATACGAAAAAATCGGATTCTTTTTCGTATTTTTGCCGCCGTTAAAAAAACCACGCAATAGCGCCTTCATGGAAAGAAAATTCAATAAAGACAATTTCGACGACGAGCGGCCTTTTGAGAGAAAGTCCAATGGCAGTCGTCCTCCCCGTCGCGACGACGGCAAAGGAAAGCATTCCGGTGCCAAACGTCCTTTCAAACGCAATAGTGAAGATAAATTTGCGCGTCCCAAACGCCGTTTTTATGATGATGAAAATGATAGCCAAGACTATCGTGGACAGAAACGCGGCTCCAAGGGCGGCCGCAAGGAGTCGTTTGGCAGAAAGTTCGATAAAGACGGTGGCTCGCGTTCAAAGCGCCGTTTTGACAGTCAGGACAAACGTCCCCGTCGCCGCGATGTGACCGCTGAGTCGGAGATTTTGACCGAGATTGTCAATCGTCGCAAGATGGAAGGACGCACCTCTCCGCAAAAGCAAAAGATTCTCTCCCTGGAGTTTGAGGAGCAACATGGCCCCATACGGCTCAACAAGTACATTGCCAATGCGGGCATCTGTTCCCGCCGCGATGCCGATGTGCTCATCGCGTCCGGCGCCATCACCGTGAACGGTGAGGTGGTGACCGAAATGGGACACAAGGTGATGCCTACCGACGAGGTGCGCTATGGCGACAAGGTTCTCCAACGCGAAAAACCTGTCTATGTGCTGCTGAACAAGCCCAAAGACTATATCACCACCACGGATGACGAGCGCGACCGCGCCAACGTGATGGAGCTCGTGCGCGATGCTTGCGAGGAACGCATCTATCCCGTCGGCCGCCTTGACCGCGACACCACAGGACTGCTGCTTTTCACTAACGACGGCGACCTTACCAAGAAACTCACCCATCCCTCTTCCCAAATCGAGAAGACCTACTATGTGGAACTTGACAAGAATTTTGCCAACATCGACATGGCGGCCCTGCGCAACGGCCTGGAACTCAACGACGGCGTCATCATCCCCGATGAGGTGGAATATGTGGATGACAGCCGCCAGCATATCGGTGTGACCATCCATTCAGGCAAAAACCGCATTGTTCGCCGCATGTTTGAATTTCTCGGTTACGAGGTCATCAAACTCGACCGTGTCGTCTTTGCCGGTCTCACCAAGAAAGACCTGCCCCGCGGCAACTGGCGTTTTCTCACCAAGAAGGAGATCGCGTTCCTGAAGATGCTTTCCACCAAGCAAAACGATTGATTTTTGATTTATTAAATCATTTATTTGTTAAGTTGTTGATTTATAACTGACATATTCTGTTTGTTATAAATCAACAATTCATCAAGTTTAATAATTAAGGAAACAGTAATGTCAGATTCCATAGAAATCATGTCCCCGGCAGGCTCGTATGAGTCTTTGATGGCTGCTATACAGGCAGGCGCCGGTTCCGTATATTTTGGCGTGGGCGTGCTCAACATGCGTTCCCGTGCGGCGGTGAACTTCACGGTGGAGGACCTGCCGAAGGTGACGGCCCTCTGCCACGAACATCATGTGAACAGCTACTTGACCGTCAACACCATCATCTACAACGATGAGCTCGAACAGATGCATCAGTTGCTTGAAACGGCCAAGGCATCCGGCATTACCGCCATCATCGCCTCCGACATGGCGGTGATTCAGTATGCGCGTCAAATTGGCTTGGAGATACATCTCTCCACACAGTGCAACGTCACCAATGTGGAGGCCGTGCGTTATTACGCGCAATTCGCCGACGTGGTGGTGCTTGGGCGCGAGTGTACGCTGCCGCAGATCGCCGCCATTTGCGCCGCCATCCGCGACCAGGGGATCCGTGGTCCCAAAGGTGATCTTGTCAAGATCGAGATTTTTATCCATGGAGCCCTCTGCATGGCCGTCTCCGGACAGTGCCTCATCAGTTTGGACAACTACAACTCCTCCGCCAATCGGGGGGCGTGCCTGCAACCCTGCCGCCGCGCCTATACGGTGCATGCCGTTGACGAAGATTTGGAGTTGCAAGTGGAGAACCCCTATATCTTTTCGCCCAAGGATCTTTGTACCATCAATTATCTTGACGTGATTTTAAAAACCGGGGTTTCCATTCTCAAGATCGAGGGTAGGGGACGTGCGGCGGAGTATGTAAAGGTGGTGACGCAATGCTATCACGAGGCCATCGATGCTATTCAAGAGGGCACTTACACCCAAGAACGCGTGGAGCAGTGGACCGCCCGGTTGCGCAGTGTCTATAACCGCGACTTCTGGGGTGGCTACTACCTCGGCTACACCGCCGGCGAATGGGCCGACCGTTATGGCTCCCAAGCCACGCACTACAGGCAGCGTATCGGCAAAATTACAAACTATTTCACCAAACTTTCCGTGGCGGAAGTCGCTGTGGAAGAGGATGAACTGGCTGTGGGGGACGATATTTTGATCATAGGCTCCACCACGGGTGTCTATGAAGACACCGTTTCGGAAATCCGGGTGGATTATGAACCTGCAAAAAAGGCGGTCAAAGGCACGATGTGCTCCATTCCCGTCAAGGGGTTGGTGCGTCGTGGCGACCAGCTCTACAAATGGGTGGAGCGGTAGAGCTTTTCCTGCATTACGAGTATTACTGTTTTGTTATTTTGAACACATGTGTGCCTCCGTTGTGAAGACGGGCTTTTCCCATGTAGAGTCCGCAGGGCAAGTCATGTACGTTCAAACGCACCAGATAATCGCCGGAGACGTGTTCCGTTCTCACTAATTTCCCAGAAATGTCATAGAATTCGACCCTGTCGATTTGCTGGTCGCCGTTGGCGATGTGCAGAATGTCGGTGCAGGGGTTTGGAAAGACGGAGAGGGTGATGTCGTTGGGCTCGGGGATGCCGACGTGCTGGGCATAGGCGGCATAGAAGTCGGGCAAGCCATAGCCGAGGGAGTCGTTGGGATTGTCGTAGCAAGAACCGCTTTCGCGGATATATTGCATCACTTGGGAGGCGCTGGCGGCAGGAAGGGCTTGCCAGAGACAGGCGCAGAGGCCGGCGGCAACAGGCCCGGCCAAGCTGGTGCCGTTGGCGGTGCCTAATTGATCCCCGGGATAGACACAGAAGGTGTTCACGCCCACGGAGGTGATGTCGGGCTTCACGCGTCCGTCAAAAGAGGGACCTCGGGAAGAGAAATTGGCAATGTTGCCGAATATGTCGGCGGCTCCGACAGACAAGACATCGTAAGCATCGGCGGGGTGACCTATATAATGCCAGTCGTTGGCTCCATCGTTGCCGGCGCTGACGCAGACGATGACGCCCTTCTGTCCCAAAACAGTGGCGGCCAAAGAGGCAATGCTGCTTACTCCGTCTGTGCTTTCATACGTGTTCCATTGTTGCGGAAAATCATCGAAGTTGGTGTAGCCCAAGGAGGAGTTGATGACATCAGCGCCGATGCTGTCGGCAATGCAGGCGGCCTGCGCCCAGAAATCCTCCTCAATAAGCTGCTCACTATTCGGCTCTTCCGAGCGAATGAGGAAAAAGCTGGCGCGGGGCGCCGTGCCTACCATTACCTGTTCGGTCAGGCCCGACATGGTCGAGGTGACAATGGTTCCATGATGGTGCCCGTCATAGACATTGTCGCGGAAAGGGATGAGGTCGCGAGTGCCCAACAAACGTCCTTCGTCGAACAAAACACGGAAAAACTCGCCGGTGTCCACGCCGATCCAGCCCGCATCGAAGACGGCAATCAGCATGCTGTCGCCACGGAAGCCCTCGTTGTGGAGCAAATGGCCGTTGTGGACGGCAATCTGTCCAATGGCATAACCGTAGTCGTAGGGTGTTATACTGTCGCGGGAATTATTGGAGACCAATGGGGTGTATTCGATTTCGGGCGCAGCCGAGACCAATGGCATTAATGAGTCAAGGTCGTAATTGGCCACTGGCAGGATGTCCGTCACGAACGGCAATGATGACAGTTGCGGCAACATTGTGCTGTCAGGGCAATAGATGGTCAGCGTGTTGAACCATTTGCAACTGCAGAGCACGCGGATGTGGTCGTTTACGTTTTTCACCTGCTGCACATATTGCGGATTGACGGGCAGGTCTTGTTCCGTGATGGCAATATTGAAACGGGCGCGTTTCTCCAAGGCACGCGGGGAGAGATAGTCAGAAGGATTGTCGATGGAATAGGGAGAGTTGTTTTTGTCGCTTAATGTAAGACGATAGCAGGTGGGCGCGAGTTGTGCGTCCAGAGTGCCCGCAAAAAAGAGGCATAAAAACAGCGGCAGGACAGTCTTGAAATATTTTTTCATATCGTTCGTTGTTGTTGGTAAACGTAAAAAATCAACGGCTGCAAAAATACCGTTTTTTTCGTATTTTTGCCGCTCTAAAGAGACTGAAGAGATGAAATACAAAACAAAGGTCGGCATTCTGTTTGTCAGTGTGTTACTCTTGATGTGCACCTCTTGTGCGCGAAAAATCATCGGGCACACCCCCCACCGCCGCGAACGCAACTGCGGCTGCGAGATGCCCGTTCCCGCCTCTGCGGACTCCCTGTTCCATGCCCCCTCTTCCTATTGCATGAATTGATGAGACGTTTTGCTGCAATTTGGGTTGTACTGTGCCTGTTGTTGACTGCCTGTTATCAGCGGGGTAATGAGATTGTGCTGGAAGGCGACTTCCAGGGTGGCGGCTCCCAAATGGTGCGACTGGCCCTGGTCGGTACGGATGAGACGGTGATGCTGGATTCCGTCCGCATGAAGAACGGCCACTTCTCCTTTGCATTGAAAGCCCATTCCGATCAGGAAAAGGAATGTATGGCCACACCGATGTTGTATCAGATAAAACTTTCTGAAAACAATGCACTTACAACTATAGCAAAGGGTGGTGAGCATTTGCATTTCACCGCGGATGCAGCCGATATTGTTTCCACCTATCGTGTGAGTGGCAGTGAGGAGGCCTTCTTGGTTTGCCAACTTGACAGTGCTTTGGCCTCGTTTGCCCAAAGGGCGGTGCAATGGTATGCTGTTTATGAGCAAAACATTGAAAACGACTCCGTGCGGGCCGATGTCGAAGCCCATTATGTGCAGGCTGTTGAGGCTCATACAGATTTCTTGCGGGATTTCATTCAAAAACATCCGCAAAACATGGCCTCTTTTATGGCTTTTTTCCAAAGTTATAATCGAAGGGTTTTTCTAAACAATGATGAAAATGCCGGTTTGTTGAAGGAAATCATCCGAAATGTGCAACAACAATATCCTGATAATCCGTACATTCTTTTTATGCAGCAAAAGCAGGAGATTTTGGAATTAAAAAAACAACAATATGATACTCATTAACATAGGAGATGAACTCTTGATAGGGCAGGTGGTGAACACCAATGCTGCCTATGTGGGTCGGCAACTTTCCGCCGCCGGTTTTGAACTGACCGGGGTCGTTACTGTGGGCGACAGTGGCGATGCCATTCGTGCCGCCTTGGAGGAGGCCTTCCGCCATACGGACACCGTGCTGATGACTGGCGGCCTTGGTCCCACGAAGGACGACATTACCAAGAAGGTGGTGTGCGACCTCTTTCACCGCGAGTTGGTGATGGACGAGGCTGTGCTGAAACATGTTACCGACATCTTCGCGGCACGCGGCATGGCTTTGACGGAAACCAATCGCGAGCAGGCGCTGGTGCCGTCGGGATGCACGGTGCTGACCAACGTGTTGGGCACTGCTCCGGGGCTATGGCTCGAAGAGGGGGGCAAGGTGCTCATTGTGCTGCCGGGCGTGCCCTTCGAGATGGAACGTCTCCTCGACGAAGAGGCGCTTCCCCGCTTGAAAGAGCGCGACACCCGCCATCATGTCATCCTCTACAAAGTGCTGCAATGCACCAATATCACAGAGAGTGGCCTCTCTGATCTGTTGGAACCTTACGAGCAGCAGCTTCCTGCCGGGTTCAAGTTGGCTTACCTGCCGGTGCCCGGTATCATCCGTCTTCGCCTCACTGCACAGGGCGACAACAAGGAACAGCTTGCCGCTCTCATGGATGAACAGTTTGCCAAACTTAAGGAGGCTGCTGGCAGCTACGCCTTTACCGATGAGGATCTGCCCATGCAGGCGGTGGTCGGCAAACTTCTGGTGAAGACCGGTCGCAAGGTGGCCACGGCCGAGAGTTGTACGGGTGGCCGCATTGCCAATCTCCTCACCTCCGTGCCGGGCAGCTCCCGCTACTTTGAGGGGGCGATGGTCTCCTACAGCAACGAAGTGAAACGCGATCTGCTCAACGTGCGCGAGGACAACCTCAAGCGCCGCGGGGCCGTCAGCGAAGAAGTGGTCAGCGATATGGCTCTCAACGCAATGGGACTCTTTGACGTGGACTATGCTGTCGCCACATCTGGCATTGCCGGTCCCGACGGCGGCACCGAACAGAAGCCCGTGGGCACTGTATGGATTGCCGTGGCCACGCCCACCCGGCTGGCCACCAACCTTTTCCACTTTGGCAGCCGCACGGGACGCGCCCAGATTGTGGAACGTGCCGCCCACGCCGCCCTTAACATGTTGCGCATCGAGATTGAAAAGGATCTGAGATAGCGGTTTATGCCTGAGAATTCCTGTATCGTCCGTTTCCGGCAATATTTGGTCTATGAAAAGGCCCTGCGCCCTAAAAGCGTGGAGGCCTACATGCACGATGTGCGCCTTTTGCAGGAATTTATGGACGAAAGACCCGTGGAGAATGCAACCCTGGAGGATTTGCAGGCATTTGTGAAAAGTCTCTATAGACACGATATGTCCACGCGCTCCCAGGCTCGCATTATCTCCGGCCTGAAATCTTTCTATGGTTTTTTGCTTTACGATGGCACGCTGAAGGAGGATCCCACGGAGTTGTTGGATGCCCCTAAGATTGGACTGCACTTACCCGATGTGCTCACGTTGCCCGAGATAGAGGCCATCCTCAACAGTATCGATCTGAGCACAAACGAAGGGCATCGCAACCGCGCCATGGCGGAGGTCCTTTACGGCTGCGGCCTGCGTGTCAGCGAGTTGGTGAATTTGCGTCTTTCTAATCTGTTTTTTGAAGAAGGCTTCATCAAAGTGGTGGGCAAGGGCAATAAGGAACGCTATGTGCCCGTGGGTGCTATGGCCCAGAAAATGGTGAACCTCTATGTGGAAGGACGGCGCAAGGAACAGAAAATCAAGAAAGGGGAGGAGGACTACCTGTTTCTGAACCGGCGAGGGAGCCATCTTACCCGCGAGATGGTCTTTATGCTGGTCAAGCAGTGGGCCAAGGATGTCGGCATCGAAAAGCACATCAGCCCGCATACCTTCCGACATTCGTTCGCCACGCACTTGGTGGAGGGCGGTGCAGACCTGCGCGCGGTACAACAGATGTTAGGGCATGAAAGCATCACGACCACAGAGATTTACACACATTTGGACAAGGATTATATTCGGACCAATATCGCAAAGTACCATCCGCGATATTAATGCCTTTTCAGTTTCCTCAGCGATTTTTCGATTAATCCGTTGATTTCCGGCGATATATGCCAGAAATAGATGATCGTCATGCCGATAATCAGCAGAACGCCGGTGCGGACAGTGCCTTCAATGATAGCGGTAATAAGCGCCTTGAAGGGCAGTATGTCGAATAACGGGCTCAATGTCTTTACCCACAATGCGTTCAAGCCGAACAGCAGCAGTACCACCACCAACGACTTCAATTGTCCCCAAGAAAAGATGGAGATGTGGAGTTTCCACCTCACCAATGTCAACAGACATACAAAATAGATGAGGTAAGAGCCGAAGTTGGCGAAGGCAGAGCCATTCATGCCATACTTGGGTATCAGCCAAATGTTCAACAGAATGGCCGATGCCGTCAGCAAAACTGTGAACACCAATGACATATAGTAGTATTTCGAGTAGGCTAACGGACTGGCTCCCGGACTTAGCACAGAATTGGAAAGGCGGGCCAACCCGAGGATGAAGATGACGCTCTTACCGGTCACATAGTCTTCCCCGTTCTTCAATACCATAAATAATAGATCCACATTGATCCAGATAATCAAGAAGATAAAGAGACTGGAGAGGAACAGGTGCAAGGACACGTTCTTACAAAGCAACTCCGCTTGTTTCCAGTCCTCGTTCTTGACGGCCTCCGAAATCTTCGGGTTGGCGATGGCGTTAAGCGAGCGGTTGGGGACTTCGATGACTGTGGCAATGTAGTTGGCGATCGCATATACCCCGGTGAAGCCCAATCCCATTTTTGCGCTGACGAAAAACGAGCTGAGCAGCGGTGTGATGTTGCCGGCAATGGCGGCAAGGACCAAAAAGAATGTGTATAAACAGAAGTCGCGGACCAAAGGCTTGGTGATGAATTTCAGGTCGGGTTTCAGCGAAATCTTCTGCAGGGTGAACAGATAGATGATGTCAATGAGCGCGGCTATGAAATAGGTGATGCAGAAACCGACCACCAACCCATCCAGGTTGATGTAATGATAGCCAAAGAGCAGGTAGATGATGAGCAATCCCGCGCGCACGCCTACCTCGCGGACAAATTTGGGCACCACAATGCGCATCAGTACATTGGCATTGGCTTCAAACACCGACTGATAGAGCATAAACAACCCTAATGGGATTACAAATCGGAAGTAATTGACAAACAGAGGGGATTTTTCCGAAAACAGGTTTATGATAGGCTGTTTGAACAACAAAAACACCAATGTAAACACCAAAAACCCCACCAAAGGCACCACTAATGTCCAGAAGAAAAAGCCGTGGTTCTTTCCCTCTTCATCTTTGAAGTAAGGGAAAAACCGGATTATGGATGAGCTTGTCCCGATCTGGGCAAAACTGGAAAAGAGCACGGCAGCATCTATCAGCACACGCGTCAGCCCTACCTCTTCCGTCGTCAGATAACTGGTGATGACGAAGAAAGTGGTAACGAACCCGATGGCGACACCCAAATAGTTCACCAGCGTGCCTTTGATACTCTGTCGAATGATAACTCCCATGTCGGTTAATCAGCGCGCAAAAATAAAAAAAAATTGTAACCTTTTTTCTATTTTTGCATCCTACAATTGAACGAGGAGCGATAGAATGAAGAAAGCTGACTTCTGGGCGAAACAATATCGGGGCCACATCGGCAAGATGGTGGGCGTGTGTTACCGCTATGTCGGCGACTGGCAGGTGGCGGAGGATCTGGCGCAGGACGCTTTCCTGCACGCCATCGAGAAGTCGGGCACCTATCATGCGTGGGGCAGCTTCGAGGGGTGGCTCAAGAAGATAGCCGTCAACGAGGCGCTGATGTACCTGCGCAACCAGCCCGAGACGGTGGAGTTGGACGAGGGGATGGCTGTTGAGGAACCGCTGGCCGACGAGCCCCAGGAGGTGAAAGAGGATTTCTCGCAGGAGGAGTTGTTGGAGATCATCAGACAGTTGCCCGTCAAACAGCGCACGGTCTTCAACCTCTACGCCGTGGAACGCTGGTCGCACAAACAGATTGCCAAGAAAATGGACATCTCCGTTGCCAACTCCAAGGTGCTCCTCTCCCGCGCGAGGGCGGAATTACAAGGGATGCTGGCGGCGATGAGAGTTAAGAAACTAAGAAATTAAGAAACTAAAAAACTTGAGATTATGACAACATTATTCCTTAAGCAGTCCATTCCCCTTCTTTTAGAAGGGGTGCCCGAAGGGCGGGGTAGTTATAGGGGCAAGAGCTCGGTAGAGCAATCAACCCCACCCAAGCGCAGCGCAGTGTGTGGCGTGGCCATCCTCGTAATGGCTGTCGCTTTTCTGATGACCGCCTGCACGAAACCCGAAAAGAAAGCGCTCGACGGTACCTGGCGGTGGACCTTCACCACGGGCGGCATCGCCGGCGTGTGGTTCACTCCCGAAAGCGAAGGTTTCGAGGCCGAACTCGTCTTCAACGGCAGCCGTTTCACCCTGTTTAAAGATGGCGAGAAGATTGTCTCCGGAACCTATCGCATTGATTATGACGTGGATGAAACGTTCTACACCGACAAGGGAGACCAGGACGAACCCTTCTATTCCTGGTTCAACATACGTTTCCAACTGACACAGGCCCAGCACAAGAAAATCGCAGAGGCCACCAACGGGAAGATTTCGTTGGCCACGCCGCACAAGTTTCTCGCCACCCTCGGTTACAGCGAGGCAGAGGGGCAGGTGTTTTCGATGTGCGAAGACGGAATGTATGACGGTTTCTGCTACACTTTTGTAAAGAAATGAGAAGTTATGAAGTTGGATATTAGATCTCGGTGCAGGAAGTCAGGTCTGCAGGACTCGGTAGGGAAGGACGATGTCGATAGAGATTCGCACGCCGCAGGTGCGCGGGCAACAAGAAGAAAATGATGGTAAATTCCAAATAATACATATATGAAATTGACGATACGATTCACAGCAATTATCTTGCTAACGGTACTGGCCACCGCTTGCGATCCTGGCTACAATGAGGATATGCTCATCCGTAACGCCTCTTCGCACAGCGTGACCGTCATCCCCGCCCCATACAGCTGGTACGATAGTGGAACGGACTCCACCCATACCTGGACAAACGAAAGTTACACGCTTGTCCCGGGGCAGGAAGTGGTGATACATCACTCCGGCGGTGTCGGTGCTGCCAGTTTTGAAGAAGGGGTACAGGCATTTCTCCAATATTACAGTAACAGCGTGACTTTTCGCTTCGATGGGGAACTTGGGCCGCAAGTAATGTATTATGCTGGGGACACAACAGGCATCAGTCCCTATAATTTCAGTTCCACCCTCTATCAATATGAGGAGACACGCCACTACGGCCGCTGGTTCAACGGTTATCCATCCTATGGGAAACTCACTTTTACCATCACGGACGAGCATTACAATGCTGCCATGGAACAGTTAGAGAGATAAATGGAAAACAAAAAAAACAATTATGAAAAAGAACATTTTAAAAAAACATTCGCGTAAGAATATCCTGCTATCCATTCCGAAATCCGGAAGCCGGATAGGGTTGGGCACCATTATGATGCTAATTCTGGTCACACTGGTCCTATCCTGCGACAGGCCTGAGTTACTCACTTCCGTGACCACTTCCGGAAGCGTCTTGTCGGCTTGCCAGGCTGAAGACAAATCCGAAACGGATACCCTTACGTATCGGTTCAAGGACGGTGTGCTCCACATCACCCACGAACTGCTGTTGAATTGCGCTTCATCGGCCGTCATTGTTGATGCTTCTGTATCGGGCAACGTCATTACCGTTAACTACACGGTGGATGATAACGTGTCTGCAAATTGCTTGTGTTCTAAAACCCTGGATTACGACCTTCAGAACCTGACTGCTGGCACCTATACCCTTGTCATCAACATAGATGGGTATGAGAGGATTCAGCAGAGCATCACGATATAACCATACAAGTCTTTTTTCAGAATATGCAATCAAAGCAAACACAGCAGAATGCGAATATGAAAATAGATCGTCTTTTTGAGCGAGGATTGTCGGATACAGCACGCGCACCCCTTTCGCCGATGACGGAGGCGCAAATTGCAAGTGCTGCTGCCAAGTCAAAGGCAGGTGCGGCTATCTGGCTGCTGTTACATGCTAAGGAGATACTGATTGGAGTCGTAGCGTTTTTCATAGGCGTGGGCGCAACCCTGACCGCCACCCGTTTGGCAGCGGATAAGCCAGCACCCCCGCCAGATGCCGAAAAGGTGGTGGCTACAACCCAGGACACGACTACAGACAACAGGCTGATGATTGTTGAAACATCCGTGGAGGAAACAGACTCGGCGTCCATTGCCGTAGAGACGAAGCGCGCTCCGTCTCCATTAGCCTCAACCTCTGTAACAAAACCAGCTTCTACCGTCCCAATCACCACTTCCCGCAGCACTCAACCAATGCCAAACATTCAGCATTCGCCATCCCACACATCCGACAAAGAGCCGGTGGTCATCAAGAAGATCATCGTCCGCCGCGATACCGTGCATCTTCGCGAAACGGTCATTGTCAAGGATACCGTGTATGAGATTGGGAACTGATTGTTAATTTGGTAAGGGCAGAAAGTTTGTAACCTTTTTTCATTACTGCATCTTTAGATAAACGACAAGGAATATTAGTATGAAACAGCAAAACATTTTTCCTATGAACAATGGATTATTGAGAATAATACGCTATGGAATGTTGCTGAGTATCTTGCTTATATCTGCCTTAAGTGTTGAGGCACAGCAGAGCGATACCATCTATGTGGTCGAGACACAGGTGGTGTACGACACCATCGTCTCTCGTGACACGATATTCCTGCACGATACGATTCAGTTGCATAAAGAGGTACGTAATGATAATGTTACCGGAAAACAAAATGTTGAGGAGAATATATTTGCCACAAATTCGGACACTACCGCCCAAACAGTCCGAGCGACTGCTTCGAAAGAGTCTCTCTCCCGGATAGAACCTAAGAAGAAGTGGTATGCGGACCTGCCAGATCCTCTTTTCTTCAAAGGTTTTCAGCTGGGTTATGTGTTGGAGGCTGACATCCTGTCAAAGGCAAAGTTGTCGAATACGCAGTATATGAAGGCCAAGAATTCCATCGGCGGCCACATCGGGTTGGAATTCGCCTATCACTTCGCCAAGTACCTCGGCCTCTCGGCAGGGCTCGAATACGGCACCACAGGGGCTTTCCGTTCCCACAATCGCAATGATTGGGAGGAGTCGTGGATAGCAAACGAGAACAGAGTGCCCTTTAACAACACCTATTACTGCATATACAGCACCGGTTTCTCGATGCCGGTGAAGTTCGAGTTTCACGCGCCCGTCTCCCCGAAAACGTGGGTGACGCTCTCCGCCGGCGTGCGCCTCCGCATGCCGTGGTACACCTTTGTGACTGGCTACGATGACGATGTCAGCAGTCCGTACTCCTTGCCTGGCTTGATATGGCCCGACACCACCGAAACTTACGGTCACCTGCGACTGGCCCCGGAAGTGCTGGATGCCAACCGCTTTAATGTGGACTTGCTGGCGAATGCGGGTTTCTACTTCCGTTTAGGTTACGGAGGACTGCTCCGATGGACATTCGGCATAGACCTCCCGTTCAAGGATTTCGCCAGCGGCAACTATTCGGTACGGAATGAGGAGTATGATCAAAACCATAACCTGTTGCCACCCACTTACGACAATGGCTCCTTCCGCTTGCGCAGCAATATGTTTAACACGCAAATCACCTTCATCCAGACATTCCAGAAGTCGAAAAGGTGTGCTGAGAAATGTGAAAAGTGGAAAGAAGAAGGGCTGTATCGCCACGAGTTCAAGTTCGATGTGTGCGACCCCACGGGCGTGATGCTCTTCGACCGCTATTTCGTATTCGTCTATCCCGAAGGAATGGAGCCCAACCGCAGTTGGCGCAGCAAAGGTTTTGCAGCCACGCCGGTGTTCTCTGTAGGCTACCATTACCGCGTCGCAAAGTGGTTCTGGCTGGGTTTGTCGGCAAGTTATGCCCATTACACGGATTCTCAAAACCACTTGTACGAATCTGGGGTCACTGGGTTGTGTCAGCGATATTTCCACACATTGGCCATCATGCCCGAAGTGCGGTTCTCCTACCTGAACCGTCCGCACGTTACCCTCTATTCAGCTTTGTCAGTAGGATTCGCGCAGTTTTTTGGCGAGGAAGAGTGCTCTGATGTCTCTTACCCTGAGAACCGCCATCCCTGGTTCAGCGACGGAATAAACGGTGACTATACGCCCACGCAGTTCTCCACCTTCCACGTGACGCTGTTGGGCGTGAAGGCCGGCTGGCGCCACGTGTTCGGCAGCATTGAACTGGGTGCCGGATACAAGGGTCTGGGAAGTGTTGGGATAGGGTATGAGTTTTAATGAAGAGAATTAAGAAACTAAGAAATTAAGAGATTTATTAAAATTATGAAAAGAGTAGCTTTTGTTTCACTATTGTTTGTATTGGTCATCGCTGCTTGCGAGCGGCCGGCGGTGGACCCGAGTGTGCGGTTTTATGTGGAAGGGGAGGAACTTACCTCCGATACGCTTGTGGTCCCGCTGAACTCATACCAGGAGATTGGCATCAAGACGGTTTCCCAGCGTTCACACTATGATTTCTATTGGCAGCTTCCCACAGGCTATCCGGAGGCGTTGGTCAACGGGAGCGACAATTTCCACATCTACCAGCAAGGTACAGGATACAACGGGGGCAGCAACGGCGCGGTGCTCACCACTTCCGCCGAGTTCAGGATGTGGTTCAGCGACTCGCTATATCATGCGGGCGATGTGTGCCGTCTTAGGGTGTATAGTACTGATTACCAGCGTGTGCTGAAGGTAGTGGTGGAGTAGGGCATGGGTGCCGGCCAACAGGCGGAGAGATGCCAAGCTTTCCGTGATTATTGATTTTGTGTGGGTAAGATATGTGATAATTTGTTATTTTTGCCGCGCAAAAAAACAACCACCTGATCCAAAAGTGACACTAATGGAAAAGAGAATTGGAACCATCACTGCATTGATTGCGGACCGATCCATGGCGCCGCTCGTCAATGAAATCATCTCCCAACATGCCGGCATTGTGCTGGCCCGTCAAGGCTTGCCGTTCCACGACCGTACCGTGGCTGTCATCTCATTGATTGTCGAGGGTGAGGTCAACCAAATCAATGCTCTTTCCGGAAAATTAGGAAAAATCGGTGGCGTAGAAGCCAAAGCCGTAGTCACCAGAACAGGATAGTGGCTTTGCCCTGTTTTGCTCATTTTCTAATTTCTACAATAACCAATAAAAAAAACAATATGCAATTCAATCCGGAAAAATGTCGCATCCCCGACGAAATAGGAAGACCTTTTATCGACCCCGATGAGATTTGGGATTTTATCAACAACACACAGAGCACGCCGGAACGTGTGCGCGCCATCATCCAAAAGTCCCTTGACAAGAATCGCCTCACCATGGAGGAGACCGCGGTGTTAGTGAACACCACCGACCCCGCGTTGGTGGAGGAGATCAAGGAGGGCGCACGGGAGCTGAAACGCCGTGTCTATGGCAACCGTATCGTGCTCTTCGCTCCGCTCTATGTGGGCAACTATTGTGTCAATAATTGTAAGTATTGCGGATTCCGTTCCTCTAACAAAGAACAGGTGCGCACCACCCTCACGGATGAGGAACTCGTGCGCAGCGTGGAGGCTTTGGAAGAAGACGGCCAAAAGCGCCTGATCTTGGTCTATGGCGAGTCGCCGAAATACTCTCCCGAGTACATTGCACACACAGTGAAGATTACATACGCCACCAAAAAGGGCAACGGCTCTATCCGCCGTGTTAACATCAACGCCGCTCCGTTGGATGTAGAGGGATTCCGCACCGTGAAGGAGGCCGGCATCGGCACCTACCAGATTTTCCAGGAAACCTACCACCCTGAAGCCTATTCCTGGTATCATCCCGCCAACACCATCAAGGGCAACTATGAGTGGCGCCTCACCGCCATGGACCGTGCCCAACAGGCCGGCATCGACGACAACGGGCTCGGCATCCTCTTCGGTCTCTACGACTGGCGTTTCGAGGTGCTCGCCATGATTCGCCACACCAACCATTTGGAAGCCTGCTTCAACGTGGGCCCCCACACCATCTCCTTCCCCCGCATCAAGGATGCCTCCGGCCTTGACATTGACAAGAAGTATTTCGTCGATGACGACACTTTTGAGAAGATCATCGCCATCTTCCGCTTGGCCGTGCCCTATACCGGCATGATTCTCACCGCCCGCGAGGATGCTGCCTTCCGCGCCAAAGCCATCCAGTACGGCATCTCCCAGATTGACGGCGGCACGAACCTCCAAATCGGCGACTATAAATATCACCACGAGGAGACTGAAAAGAACAGTGACAAGCAGGAGAACCAGAATCTGCACCGCGAGCAGTTCAAAATCGGTGACGACCGCACCCTCGGTGATATTATTGAGGAATTGCTTGACGGCAACTTTATACCGAGCTTCTGCACTGCCTGCTACCGTCTCGGTCGCACGGGCGAGCACTTCATGGAGTTCAGCGTGCCGGGCTTCATCAAGCGTTATTGCACCCCCAACGCCATTCTGACGCTCAGCGAGTATTTGGTGGACTACGCCACCCCCGAAGTGGCCGCCAAGGGCTGGAAGGTCATTGAGAACAACATGGCCAACGTGGACGAGAAATTCCACGATGAGCTGCTGAGGCGCATTGAACGCATCAAGCAGGGCGAACGCGACCTTTATTTCTAATGCTATAACATGCTAAATTGCAATAATATGAGTGAATACAGAAAATTAACTCGTAGTTTGACAGACCGCAAGATCGCCGGCGTTTGCGGCGGTCTTGCGGATTATCTCAATGTTGATCCTACCGTGGTGCGGATTATCTTCCTCGCCCTTTTGCTCATTTTTGGAGGTGGCTTGCTCCTTTATTTGATCATCTGGATCGCTGCGCCGGAAGCGTAAAGCAACATTTGGTGAGACATTCCCTGCCTCACCGTGTGAGGTTTTCCTTTTATATATTTTCCCATTCTTATTGATGGGTAATACATATTATTTTCTTTGTTTGCACGTGAGTGCAAACACCTCCTAACTCCCCTTCTGTTTCAGAAGGGGTGGCCGTAGGCCGGGGTAGTAACATAAAGAATTATAATACCTTATAAAAGAAACAACCACTATTAACAACAGCAGAATCAAAGACTTCTACGTCCAGAATCTCCCTGTGAAAAGGATTTTTTCGGGTTATGTTCGCACGAACCGTAGGGCGGACAACAAGGATGGCCTAACGGCCAATCTCTCATATAACTACCCCGCCCTTCGGGCACCCCTTCTTCAAAAAGAAGGGGAGTTCTTGAGATGCGGCACATCTGTGCCGCGAGCACTATGGGCGATGGAATCCACGCCGTTATAGGTCTCCTTGGTCAACACTATACCATTGTCTAATTTAATTGCTTAATAAAGTAACACCCTTCTCTCCGCCGGATAATATTCGTATGCTCCGATATCCGGTGCGCCGTTGCGCAAACGACCCAGCAGGTCGGTGGTGATACCGAGCCCGCTCAAACCAGCGTTGATGGCAGGGGAGTTTTCCTGCAAGTTGCAGTCCTGCCCATAGTTGCTGACAAACAGGGGGTCCCGGTTGAAGCAGTTGATGAAGGAGTTGTTAAACTCCTCCTTCAACACAATGCTGTTTCGGAACACATAGTTCAGCGCGGCTCCGCTGGTCTTGGAGACAGCGAACTCATCTTCGTCTAAGCTTCCGTAAATGATGGAGTTGTTGCATTCTAAGTTGGCATCGCCGATCATATAGACGGTTTCGTATTCGCCAGCGGCGTTGATGTGTGGCACCTCATAGTAGTTGGAGAACAAAACAGCAGGAGTCTTGCGTGCCGGTGTGGCGAAGAAATTGGACACGGTGACGTGGTTCAGCGTGTAGTTGCCAACATGCATGGCGATGCTGTAGTTTCCGTTGTTGCTGATCTGGCAGTTGTTCATCTCCAGATTTGCCGCATGTCCCAGCACTCCATACAGTTTGTTGTTCTGGATGACGGTGTTGTTCACTATGGTCTTGTTGCCGAGGAATTCCTCCAAAATGTCAACTTCCAATCCGATGGCGGCGTTGGAGATGACGGCATGCTCGATGAGGTTGTCCTCCGTGCCCTCGTTGATGAGGATGCGGTCCCACTGGGCGTAGTCGGCGTCGAAGAATGGCTCCAAACGGTCGCCGCGGATGACGACAGGGTGGTCAACTGTGCCGTTGACGTGGATGGAGCCGTAGCGATAGACCCAGATGCCGCCGCCGTGTACATAGACACGCGTGCCCGGGTCGATGATGAGCTTGCCTAACGAATCCACCGCCGCCCAGCCGTAGATGACCCATGGCTTGTCGTTGGTCCAATGCACCACCTCGTGTTCGTGGGCCACGATTTTGTAGGGCATGGATCCGCCATGGTCGGCCACAATGAAGTGCGCATCCTGCCCGAAAGCCACCAGCTGCACCGACTGCTTGCGGTTGGTGTTGAAAAACACAACCGAGTCGGTGACTAAGTAAGGCGTGTTCTGGTTCGTGGGATTGATGTTGACCTTGACAAAGACGAAGATACTGTCGCGGCCCGGAATTTCCACATCGTGGAACTCCGTGCCCGCTTTGCCGTTGACGTTGATGCTGTAGTACGACTGACCCGTGTTTGCGGCTCCCGCAAGAAGGATGTCCAATTTGACAGGGTTTTTGCTCGGATTTTTCACCGTGAAGTTTCGGGTTATGGAGGTCACCGTGGTGAAGACCGTGTCGAACATCAAGGTGTCGGTGGAAAACTCCAGCTTCACGGAATCATCGAATCCGTGACGGTTACAGCCGGGAAACAGGACTGTCGTGGCAAACAACAGCATGGCGGCAAGGCCATAAAGGGGGATAATATTCTTAATCATCTATTTTAATGTCAGGCCAATTATAACGAACGGTTGTCAAAAAAAGTGCACAGGCAGGGACGGAGTTGCCGGCCTTGCATCTATCTTTTTGATTGATAATATTATGAAAATCTTCAATGCTGGTTTTTCCAAATCCCACATCGAGCAGGGTGCCCACGATGGCGCGCACCATGTTGCGCAGAAAGCGGTTGGCGGTGATGGTGAACACGAGGTCGTCACCCTCCTGCGTCCATTGGGCTTGGGTGACGTTGCAGAGGAAGTTGTTGACTTGGGTGTTTACTTTGGAAAAACTGGTGAAATCTTCCGTGGCGAGCAGCAGCTTCGCGGCTTCATTCATCCGTTCCATGTCGGGGGCGCGGAAGCTGAAGTGGCGTTGCGGAAAGGTGAAGGGATTTTTGCGGGTGGAGACAAAGTATTGGTAGGTGCGCTCCACAGCGTCGAAGCGGGCATGGGCGCGCGGTTGCACAGGGAAGACATCATAGATGACAATCTCCTTGGGAAGAAAACTGTTGAGCTGGTCGCGAAGCTGTCGGCAACCATCAGGGGAAAGAGCCTCTTCAAGGTCGATGTGGGCGTAGTAGTCGGCGGCATGCACGCCAGTGTCGGTGCGGCCGCATCCCGTGACATCAATGTGCTCTTTGTGCAGCAACAGCGAGATGCTCCGCTCCAGAGTTTCCTGCACGGTGGGGTGGTCGGGCTGTACTTGCCAGCCGAAGAAGGGTGCCCCGTTATATGCCAAGTGTAGGAAATAGCGCATTTTTGCCGTCGTCTATTTTTTGAATGAAAAGGATTTAAGATTAAAATAGAGCTTCTCTAAGCCGTAGTCGTTTTTGTCCACCTCCATTACATCATACTTTTCATCATCAATGATACTGAGACTTTGGGAACCAGGGGTCAGGTCGTAAAGGGAGAGCAGAAAATACTCGTGTTCCACCTCGTTCACATAGAAAGCGGTGGAGGGCTTCATCCCATTGCCGGACTCGATAAGGGCAAGGGCGAAGATGCGTTGCTGGATTGCATATTTGTGAGCCAACTCCGCGCTGTCAAGCTGATCGCAACAATATTGGATGACACGAAACGCACTGACCTTGAAAGGATTCTTTTCCAACACCTCCTGGGCCATCCCGATGAGTGTGCGGCAGTCGTTGTCTCCGATGGAGGGAAGGGAGTGCAGCATCTTTTTCATTTCCGTATCGGAATGGTCGTAGGGGTCGTATTCTTTTTGGAAGACAAATCCATAATAGAGATGGAGTCGCTGCTGTGCGGTGAGGGTGGAGTCGCTGGCACGATAGCGTTCCAGCAAGGTGGGGTAGTAGAACTCCGATTTGGGATCGGAAATGGCCTTCTGGATGGCCGGATAGTCGGGCCGCAGGAACTGGGCGTGCGCGAGCATGCAACCGAGGAACAGCGCGATGAACGTTATTTTTTTCATGATGATAGGTGTCTCTTTTTGTGCGAGAAAAGTTCCCGTCAATTTTTTTTTCAAGGCTGCAAAGATAATGTTTTTTCATTTTGATAATTTGCGGAAAAAGAATATGGTTCCATTTCAAAAAAGGTGTATTTTTGCGCTCTTTATGGAAAGTCTGTTGGAAATCTCGAAACTATCGCTGGAACTGCGGCAAGAAGAGGGGTGGAAACCCATTCTGCACCAGGTGGATCTCCATTTGCCCAAGGGCCAAACTTTGGGCATTGTCGGTGAATCCGGCTCCGGCAAGTCGGTGACAGCTCTTTCTGTGATGCGACTGCTCAACCCCGACATTGCCCGCTACCCCGAGGGACAGATCTTGTTCCACGAGGAGGGGAAGGAGCAGCCCATGGACCTGCTGAAGGCCTCTGAAAAGCAACTCCAACAGATTCGGGGCCGCCGCATCGCGATGATTTTCCAGGAACCCATGACTTCCCTCAATCCCGTGTTGCGTTGCGGCGACCAGATCATGGAGCAAATCCTCCTGCACACCAACCAGAGCAAGGAACAGGCCAAGGCTCATATCCTCGATCTTTTCCGCGAGGTGATGCTGCCCCGTCCCGAACAGATCTTCGACTCTTATCCCCACGAGCTCTCGGGCGGCCAAAAGCAGCGCGTCATGATTGCCATGGCCATGAGCTGCCAACCCGACCTGCTCATTGCCGACGAGCCCACCACCGCCCTTGATGTCACTGTGCAGAAGGGTATTCTCCAACTTATTCGCAAGTTGCAGCAAAAACACGGCATGAGTGTGCTCTTCATCACCCACGACCTCGGCGTGGTGGCTGAAATCGCCGACCAGGTAATGGTGCTCTATAAAGGCAACGTCGTGGAATGCGGAGGTATCCGCGACATCTTCCTCCACCCGCGGCATCCCTACACACAGGGACTGCTCGCCTGCCGTCCCTCCCTCAATGTCCGCCTGCGACAGCTCCCCACAGTGGACGATTTCGTCCAAAAGCGACAGACGGGTGTGCAGGAGGCTATGGAGAACCTCTGCGTCTCCCCCGAAGAGCGGCAATCTTTCCATCAACGGCTGTATGCGGAGAAACCGCTTATCACTCTGCGGAATGTCTGCAAACAATACCCTGTCAGAAAACGCAAACTTTTTGAAAAACGGCAGTATGTCCATGCTTTGCAAGATGTGAGCATCGATATCTACGAGGGCGAAACCCTCGGACTGGTGGGTGAGTCCGGGTGCGGCAAGACCACCTTGGGTCGTTCGATGATCCGGCTGATAGAACCCACGTCGGGGGTGGTGACTTACAAAGGCGTCAATCTCATGGAACTTTCCCACAGCGAGATGCGGAAGATGCGCAAGGATTTGCAAATCATCCTCCAAGATCCGTATTCGTCGCTTAATCAGCGACTTACTATAGGGGATGCATTGATGGAACCTATGCGTGTACACGGTATCGGTTCATCCGACAAGGAACGGAAGAGCAAGGCCCTCGCCCTGTTGGAACGTGTCAGCCTCAATGAGTCGCATTTTTACCGTTATCCGCATGAGTTCTCCGGCGGCCAGCGACAGCGTATTTCCATAGCCCGCGCATTGGCTGTGAACCCGCGCTTCATTATCTGTGACGAGTCTGTGTCCGCCCTCGATGTCTCTGTGCAGGCACAGGTGCTCAATCTGCTCAACGAGCTGAAGCAGGAATATCATTTTACCTATATCTTCATTTCACATGACCTCTCCGTGGTCAAGTTCATGTCCGACCGTATTGTGGTCATGCAGTCCGGGCGTATCGTGGAACTGGGGGATGCCGACGAACTGTGTCTCCATCCGCAGACCGATTACACCCGTACCCTTCTTGAAGCAATTCCGAAGGGCATTGTCGCAAATTAATCATGGATAAAACACATAAAAAAATACAAATGGCAAGGTTTTTCCCCATATTTCAAACTGTACTCAGGGTGCTGATAGGATTGATTTTCATTGTATCCGCCATTTTCAAGCTCTTGTCTCTCGAAAATTTTGAGATATACATCTACAGTTTCAAATGGTTCGGATTCGTTTTCTCCGGCATTGTGGCCCGATGCGTCATCGCGGCGGAGCTGCTGCTGGGTGCTTTCCTCATTTCCAAAATACTCTACAAGCCCACATGGTGGCTGATCATGGCGATGTTGCTCGGTTTTTCCCTTTTAATGGTGTATGTCGCCTTGTTCCGGCATGACGACAATTGCCACTGCTTGGGCGACATTGTGGAACTCAGCCCCGGATGGACCATCGTGAAGAACATCGTCTTGATGGCCTTGATGTTGCTGATCCGCAAAGAAAAGGATTACCACTTCCGTGGCAAGAAGGCTTTGGGCATTTCACTTGCGGTTGCGGCGGTCGCCGTGCCGTTTGCGCTTTTCCCGATGGACTCGGTATATAAAGTTTTCAGCAGGGAAGAACTGAAGGTGGATGAAGCCAAGTTCGACGCCTTTATGCAGGATTCTGTTGCACAGTCACTGGATTTGGACCAGGGGAATTACATTTTGGGCTATCTGGCTTCAGGATGCAAGTACTGCAAGATCAGCGCAAACAAGCTCCATCAGATTGTCCAGCAAAATGCGTTGGATTCCACCCGCGTGGTTTTCTTCATCTGGGGTTCCGAAGAATCGAAGGAGAATTTTCGCGAGGAGACCAAAACAGGTGGTTACCGGTATGCTGCCATCAACCCCATAGAAGCTCTCAATATTGTTTATGGTCAATTCCCGACGTATGTCTATCTGAAAGACGGCAAAGTGGAAAAAGTGGCCGACTTGAAGAATTTGGAGGAGCATTATACAGTGTCTTTTTTAAATGAAAAGAGATGAAAAAGAAGAAGATTTCCAGAAGAGAGCAAAAGATAGAGGACCTTTATAGATTCTATCTCAACAATGGGTTTGAACATACCATTGATGAAATATCCGTTTTCATGAATATTGGGCGTAAAACGTTCTATAATCGGTATGTAAACAAGGAAAAATCCATTCAAATGGCATTGCAATATTGCCATAATCAGTTTGTGGACCATTTCGGCGAGCAGGTCTTGCAATGCAACCATTCCATTGAAGAATTAGTGCTGTTGGTATGGGAATTTCAGCAGTTTGCCAAGAACCAGCATATTTATTTCCAATATGATTGGGATAACAAACTCTTTTTCACAGACGATACGCCGTTCAGGAGCTTGTTGGACTCCATCATTCGAAAGGGGATGCGGAGCTATCACATTTACGAGGACATCAATACGGCGGTCTATTCGGATTTCTTCTATACAAACTTGTCCATGTACGTCATGTATGGCAAGAAGCAAGCCATCATTTTGCGATATGTTCTATTCCCCCTGCTCAACGAGCGGGGCGTGGAGTTGCTGAACGAGTTGGACTTGGAGGCGTTTGCGTAGGGTTACGCTTGTTAGAGCATTTTCACGACTTCATTGACGGCATCTTGCACACCATCGGGGTTTTTACCTCCCGCCATGGCGAGGTTGGGTTGTCCGCCGCCGCCACCCTGGATGTGCTTGCCCGCGGCACGCACCATCTGCGGGGCGTTGTACTTGCCCGTGAGGTCGTCGCTGAGCGCCACCACCAAATTGGGCTTGCCCTCGAAGACACTGCCCAATACGATGACGCGGTTGGACTCACCTTTCAGGTTGTAGGCGGCCTGCCGCAGGATGTCGGGTGCCAAGGTCGTGACCTTGCTCAACAATTGCACGCCATTGACCATGGTGGCCTCCTTGGCCAATTCCTGGCAGAAGGCAATGGTCTGCTGCTTCTCGAACTCCTCGACCTTGTGGCGATACTGGAGATTGTCGTCGCTCAGCTTCTGAATGGCCTGCAGCAAGTTGGAGGTGTTGAGCATCTCCTTGCCCTTCCGTAACTGATCCTGGCAGTCGTAGAGGATGTCCTCGGCGGCCATACCCGTGACGGCTTCGATGCGGCGCACGCCGGCGGCAATGGCTCCCTCGGAGACAATCTTGAAGAAGCCGATGTTGCCCGTGGCGGAGGTGTGCGTGCCCCCGCACAGTTCCACCGCATCACCGAACTGGATGACACGCACGAGGTTGCCGTACTTCTCCCCAAAAAGGGCAATGGCGCCTTTGGCGCGCGCCTCCTCGATGGGGACGTCAACATGCTCCTGCAAGGGCAGGTTTTCGCGTATCAGTTCGTTCACCTTGCGCTCCACCTTGACAATCTCCTCGTCGGTGAGCTTGGCGAAGTGCGAGAAGTCGAAACGCAGACGCTCGGAGGTGACCAACGAGCCTTTCTGCTCCACATGTGTGCCGAGGACATGGCGAAGGGCGTGGTCCAACAGGTGCGTGGCCGAATGGTTGTTGGCCGTGCGCTGCCGTTTGTCGGCATCCACCTTGGCGGTGAACAGTGCCGACGGGTCGGCGGGCAGCTTGTTGGCGAAGTGGATGGTGAGGTTGTTCTCCTTGGTGGTGTTGTAGATGGCCACCGACTCGGCACTGCTCTCCAATGTGCCGGTGTCGCCCACCTGTCCGCCAGACTCAGCGTAGAAGGGGGTCTGATCGAGCACGATTTGGAAAAAAGTCTTGTTTTTGGCGGTGACGCTGCGGTATTTCACAATGCGGCTTTCGCATTGAAGCTCGTGGTAGCCCACAAAGCGGGTGGGGGAGTCATGGGCGATGAGTTCCACCCAGTCATCGGCGTTGACGGCGGCATCCTTGCGGGAACGCTCCTTCTGCTGCTGCAGCCCGCGTTGGAATCCCTCCATATCGATGGTGAGGTTCTTCTCGGAGGCGATGAGCTGTGTCAGGTCAATGGGAAATCCGTAGGTGTCGAACAACTCGAAAGCGAAGTCGCCGTCCACGACGCTGCCCTGCAGTTTGGCACAATAGTTCTCGAACTTGGTGATGCCGGAGTCGAGAGTCTTGAGGAAGGAGGCCTCCTCTTCGCGGACCACTTTTTCGACAAGGGTCTGCTGGGCCTTGAGTTCCGGGAATTGGTGCCCCATCTGTGCCACGAGGTCGGGGACGAGGGTGGCGATGAAGGGTTCCTTGAATCCTAAGAAGGTGAATCCGTAGCGCACGGCGCGGCGCAGGATGCGGCGGATGACATAGCCGGCTCCCGTGTTGGAGGGCAGCTGGCCGTCGGCGATGGCGAAGGTGACGGCGCGCAGGTGGTCGGCCACCACGCGCAGGGCCACGTCACTGTCGCGATGGGCTCCGTAGGAAATGCCCGACTTGTCGGCAATCTTTTTGATGATGGGCTGGAAGACATCGGTGTCGTAGTTCGACTTCTTGTTCTGCACGGCCATGCATAGACGCTCGAACCCCATGCCCGTATCGACGTGCTTGTTGGCCAAGGGCTTCAGCTCGCCCGAAGCGATGCGGTTGAACTGCATGAAGACAAGGTTCCAAATCTCAATGACGAGGGGGTTGTCCTTGTTGACAAGCTCACGGCCGGGAGTCTGTTGGCGCTCGGCGTCATCGCGCAGGTCGATGTGGATTTCGGAGCAAGGCCCGCAGGGCCCGGTGTCGCCCATCTCCCAGAAGTTGTCTTTCTTGTTGCCCTTGAGAATTCGGTCTTCGGGCAGGTATGCCTTCCAGAAATCGTATGCCTCCTGGTCGAAGGCGGTGCCGTCCTTTTCGTCACCTTGGAACACGGTGGCGTAGAGACGCTCCTTGTCGAGCTTCATCACCTCGGTGAGAAACTCCCAGGCGTAGGCGATGGCCTCTTTTTTGAAGTAGTCGCCGAACGACCAGTTGCCCAGCATCTCGAACATGGTGTGGTGATAGGTGTCACGGCCAACCTCTTCGAGGTCGTTGTGCTTGCCGGAGACACGGAGGCACTTTTGGGAGTCAGCCACACGCGGATGTTCCGCCTTGCTGTTGCCAAGGAAAATATCCTTGAATTGGTTCATGCCCGCATTGGTGAACATCAAAGTGGGGTCGTTCTTGATCACCATGGGGGCGGAGGGAACGATGTGGTGCGCCTTGGATTCGAAAAAGCGCAGGAAAGCGTCACGTATTTCTGCTGAAGTCATAGTCTTGAAAAATTAAGGCGGCAAAAATACGAAAATTAGCGATTAGCTGTCCATCCGTGTCAACCTTTGTTGACCTCCTTGTATTTAATGGCGAGGATGTCCTGTTCCAGGGCTGTTTTATCGATGATTTTCTTGAGCATAATATCCAGCTCGCCACCCTCTTTGTAATTGGTGGGTGCGATGTAGTCGGCACGGTTCTGCCGGATGAGGTCGAGGCAGATGTCTTTGGATGACTTGGGACGGTGCGGGGTGGCCACCGAGTCGGGATTATAGACCGCGATGGTAGTGCCGCCGTAGAGATTGACCATCTTCATGGCGGGCACGTCGGTCTCCCCGTCGCCGATGTAGATGAGGTTGGAGAAGGGCACGGCGCGGTCGTCCTCCGCCATCGACTTGTTGATGGAGGTGTTGTCGTAGGAGTTGTAGATGCCCTTGTTGATGCGGAAGAGGAATTGCGTCTTGTTAGTGTAGTTGACGGCAAGGGCGGGCCAGCAGGCGTTGCCGCTTTCGTCGTATTGGAAGCCGGACGCGAAGATGGTGCGGAAATGCTTGGCAATGGACGAACCCTTCACAAACTCGCGAAGACCCGAGGAGATGATGAAGTGCTCCAGATGGATGCGTTGTTTGGCCGCATATTGGTTGATGCGTTCAAAGTAACTCTCCACCCCCTCGAAAAAGGTGATGCGGGCGCCATACTGCATGAAGGTCTCCTCACGCAGAGAGAGATTCTTCTCGCGTGCCTTGATGAGCATAAGGTGCATGTAGGCAAGCACCTCGTCCATGTCGTGTTTCTTGGCGAGGGCGTTGGCCTCCTCCCAAAAGTCGCCCTTGTCCATGTGGAGGTCGGGGATGAAATTGTGCTCCTGCATGTTGCCGGGCGCAAGGGTGCCATCAAAGTCGTAGGCGATGGCCATGTTTCTGTTTTCTACCATAAATATATTATAAATTGGGGCGGGTTGGAAGCCCGCCCCGTAGGTGAATGTTACTTACCACCGAGGACTATTTCACAAGATCCTTGAAGGTGGCAGAGTGACGGTATCTCTTGAATTCTGCATCCCTCTTGGCTTTCTTCTTGAGAGAAGGATCCTTTTGGAGTGCAACGGCGAGGTTGGCATAGACTTCGCTCTCGTCTTTGAGGCGGGCGGCGAGCACGGCCTTCAGGTAGGCGGTCTTGGCGTCCACGTTGGTGATGCAGTAGAGCGTGTTATGTGCGGAGGTGTAATCCTTGTTGAGGATTTGCACAAGGGCGGTGTTGTAGTCGCAAGTGCGGTTGCCCATCAGCTGCACGGCCTTGTTGTAGTCGCCGTCGAGAATGCTGTACATGCCCAACACATAGTCTTGGTTGACAGGATCCACGGAGGCATTCTTGGAATTTTCGAACTGGGTGCGGGCCTCGGCGTAATTGCCTTGCAGGAACTGTGCAAGCGCTAAGTTGTTCAGCACAATACCGTTGTTGGGAGTGATGGCGGCAGCCTTGTTGAAGTTGCTGACAGCATCGTCCAGAGCATCCACATTGCTGTTTTCGTAGTATTCGTTCAAGGCCAGCACGCCAAGGTTGTTGTAGGCACGCCAGTCGCCTTCGGTGGCACGGTCGTTGATAAGAGCGTTGTAGATGGCCTTCTGGTCGTCAATGTTGTTGCAAACGGAAGCGGCGTAAAGACGCTCGTTGACGGAGAAATCCTTCGGAGTGGCAAGCACCTTCTGGATGAGCTCGGCATCGGTGTAATTCTCATGCTTTTTGCAGATGAGCTGCATCTCGGCACGACGCAACGGCGGCAGGATGGCATCCGCGATTTCAGGGTAGATGTCCGTCATCTCGCGAATCTTCTGCTCACGCATGTCGTTGTTGGCCTGCGATTTCACCACGTTGAGGATTTGGTTCTTCTGCGCCATGTTCGACTTCTCGATGGCCAACTCGAAGCCGTCCCAGTCCTCGCCCTTGGCATTGTTGATGTATTCGAAAGAAGGCATGCGAAGGTCTTTCAACTTGATGTTGTTCTTCTTGGCATAATCCTTCAGATATTTGTTGTACTGTTCCTGGAACCATTTCTTGCCTTGCTCGAAACGGCGTTCCGAGAGACCCTGGTTGTTGCTCTCCTCGCCTTCGGGAGATGCCCATCCGGAGATGACCACACGGTCGATAAGGTTGCCCTCGTTGAGGAATTCGATGAATTTGCGGATGGAATCCTTGGCGGCCTTCGACTTGTTGTTGGGGTTGTTCCAGTTCATGTTGGAACTGTTGAGGTCGAAGTAGATGATAGCCGTCTTGCCCGTGTATTCCGGGGTGAAGCGGTGCGGGGCCTGGATGAAGTTGCCTCCGGTGCTGGCATCCTGCGAAATGATGGGCTGCAGCCCGATGCGGGATGCGGTGTTGGAAATGCCCTCGCCGAGGTTCTTCTCAGGCTTCAGGTCGGCGGATTTTTTCTTCATATTGGCTACTCCGTTGACCACAATCTCGGCGGTCTCCATGGATTCGTCAAACTTGAAGGTGCCGCTCTTGGAGAAAGTGCCGCCCGTCTTGTATTTGATGGGGGTGCCTTCGCCCTTGGCCTTCTCACCCTTGAGTGTGATGGTGGTGAAGGGCTGCAGGTTGACACCGTCCACCTTAAGGGACGGGGAAAGCACCATCTGGGCTTTCTTCTTCATGTATTTCGGAGGGATGGTGCCCTTGATGGTGTAGGCCACCTCGCCGCCCTTGTTTTCCAAGTCCGGATTGTCAAGCGTGATGCTGACATCGGGATATTTGGATACCATTTTTCCTAAGCCGCAGCTGGACATCAGTGCTGCAACGAGGATTGTCAGTCCTAAAACATAGATTCTTTTCATTGTCTGGTAATGTATTTTGTTGATTTTTAATTATTTATTTATCGTTGAAAAAACGCACAAATATACACAATATTTTGAATGCTTTATATCCAAAATATGGGAAATTTGTTATCCGACCATCAAATATAAATCCGGATACTGGTGTTTCGACTCCTTCTTGTGGCGAGTGAGGGCGAAGGCGAGGGTCAAGGTGCCGATACGTCCGATATACATGTCGAAGATGAGGACGGTCTTGGCCAAGGTATTCCATTCGGCGCAGATGCCCGTGGAGAGACCGCAGGTGGCAAACGCCGAGGTGGTCTCGAAAATGGCGTCCTTGAGCGAGGCCGCCGGCTCCACCAGGGTCAACATAAAGACTGAAATGAGGATGAACGAGAAGGTCATCGTGACAATCGAACTGGCACGGTCAACCAATTCGTAGGAGATGGTTTTATGTTGAAACTCGATGTGTTTCTTGCCTTGGATGGTGGCCCACACCGACTTGATGAGCACGAAGAATGTGGTGGTCTTGATGCCGCCGCCTGTGGAGCTCGGTGAACCGCCGATGAACATCAGGACGATAATCATGATCACGGAAGGTAATGCCATTGAGTTGATGTCCAGAATCATAAAGCCGGATGTGCGGCATGTGGCGATTTCAAAAAAGGCAGTGAACATCTTGTCAAACAGACTCCCTTGGCCCGCAAGGGCATGGTTGCGCTCGATCAGGAAAAAGAGGACGGTGCAAACAAAGATCAGCCCTAATGTCGTGATGAGTATGATTTTGGTCTGGGGCATCAAACTCTTCCACGGATATTTCTTGCGCTCCCGGATGTAACGCGGGCTGAAGAAGTCCCGGATGGTGAGGAAACCGATGCCACCTAAAAAGACCAGGATCATGATGATGACCTGCGGGAAATAACTATGGGCACTGCCAAGTTCCAACAAACTCTTGTCTATCAATACAAAACCGCCGTTGTTAAAGGCGGAGACAGTGTAGAAGAGCGAAAAGAAGAGGTTTTCGCTGGAGGAGGTGAAGAACCCTGTGTTTTTCCAATAGGTATAGAGCAGAATAACACCCACAGCCTCAATGATAAAGGTGGTGATGACAATGCTGCGCAACAGGGAGAAGGAGTCGGAGAGCTTCGTGGCCATCATGTCGCGCACCATGTATTGGTAGCGCAGTCCTACGGAGGAGCGCGCGAGGAAAGTCGTGAAAAAGGTTGCAAAGGAGAGGATGCTCATACCACCCAACTGGATGAGAATCATGATGACAATCTGCCCTTTTATGGTGAAACACCCCGAGGTGCTCACCACGGAAAGCCCTGTGATGCAGCTGGCACTCGTGGCGGTGAACAGGGCGTCGATGAAGGAGATGCCGTCGTAGGTCATGCGCGGCATCATCAACAGAATGGTACCGAAAGTGATAAGAATCAAAAAGGAAAGCACCATCAAAATCGGCGGACTGAGGTTGTATTTGCCAATCGTGCTGCTCATCTTCGCCATCTCGATGAGCACCATCACCAAGAAATAAACCTGGACAAAAAGAATATAGTAGTTTTCGAAATTCTCAGTGGAAAAAAATCGGAAATGGAAGATGGCGACAGACAGAAACTGTGTGATTAATATACATATAATAAGAAACTCAAACCACGATCGCTTGATGAATTCCTTGCGGTGCAGCGAGTAAAAGAGCAGTATGAAATATTTCAGGATATAGAAAAGCAAACTGCCATAGATGATCCAACGGA
Organism: Bacteroidales bacterium; assembly: GCA_017394765.1. The sequence continues at coordinate 112,714 of JAFPXF010000026.1, forward strand.
TGAGATTTTTGATGGGCAGGGAAATATAGAGCCCGTGGTAGCAAATGATGCAGACGATAGTGATCAGGGAAACAAGCACGCTGAGTATCTGCAGAATGCGTTGCACCCGCCCTTTGTATTGGGCAATGTGCAGACGGCGTTTGCTTTCATATACTTTATGGGAGTGGCGAAGCCCGAACATCAGAGATTGATCTTGATGAAACTGTCAATATCGTGTTCCTTGCCGAAAAGGACGAACACGTCGCCATCCTCGATTTCGGTCTTGTTGTCAGGCACACCGAGGATGTGCTGATTGGTGCCGAGTTTGTCGTTGACGACCTCTTCGAAATTGCGGCGGATGGTAATCAGGCTGAGCTTGTGGTTGTCGCGGAAGTTGATGTCGCCGAGGGTGAGTCCGATGAGGCTGTTAGGGGCGATGACCTCCGCAATCTTGTAGTCGTCAGCGAGTTGGAGATAGGAGATCATGTTGGGGTTGGAGAGGCGTTCGGCGAGGATGGCGCCGACCTCGTCCTCCGGGGAGAGGAACTCCGTGATGCCCATCTTCTCGAGGATGGTGCGTTGGCTTTTGCCCATGACGCGGCAGATGATGCGGTTGACCCCAAGGTCGAGCAGGTTGGCCGTGCAGAGAAGTCTTCCCACAAAGTCGTTGCCGATGGCCACGATGACGGCGTCAAAATCCTGGATGTTCTCGTTCTGAAGCGCGCGCTTGCTGGTGGCGTCGGCGCAGACGGCGTATGCCACCTCTTCCGAGATGTCTTGTACCACACTGATGTTGGAATCCACCACGAGGACTTCGAAGCCCTTTTCGGAAAGGGCGCGACTGATGGCCTGGCCGAAGTGGCCGGCCCCGATAACCGCAAATTTCTCTTGTGCCATATAGCAAAAAATTTCGGCAAAAATACAAAAAAAACTTTCAAATAAAATGTGTATGTTTGCACCTCCAATAAAACAATGCTATGATACCACGTTATTCCCGCCCGGAGATGAGCGCCGTTTGGACCGAAGAGAACAAGTTCGGTGCCTATTTGAAAGTCGAAATTGAAGCCGCCGCCGCATGGAGCGAGCTGGGGGTGATTCCCGCCGAAGATGTCCGCAAGCTGCGTGAAAAGGCCACCTTCAAGGTGGAGCGTATCTATGAAATCGAGCAGCAAACCCGCCACGACATTGTGGCCTTCACCCGCGCCGTCAGCGAATCACTGGGCGACGAGCGCAAATGGGTCCACTACGGCCTGACCTCCACCGACGTGGTGGACACCGCCAACGGCTATCTGCTGAAACAGGCCAACACCATCCTCCGACAGGATCTCGTGCATTTCATGGAAATATTGAAAAAACGTGCATACGAGTTCCAAAACACCCCTTGCATCGGACGCACGCACGGCGTACATGCCGACATCACCGCGCTCGGACTCAAATGGGCCTTGTGGTACGAGGAGATGAAACGCAACCTCACCCGCTTCGACATGGCCGCTGCCGATGTGGAGTGCGGCAAAATCAGCGGTGCCGTCGGCAACTTCGCCAACACCCCGCCTTTTGTGCAGGACTACGTTTGCGAGAAACTGGGCATCCACTCTGCCAACATCTCCACCCAGGTGCTGCAGCGCGACCGCCACGCCCACTACATGGGCACCCTTGCCCTCATCGGCTCCACCATGGAGCAGATGGCCATGGAAGTGCGCCATTGGCAACGCACGGAACTCCGTGAGGCCGAAGAGGCTTTCAGCAAGGGCCAGAAGGGCTCCTCCGCTATGCCCCACAAACGCAACCCTATCGGCAGCGAGAACATCTGCGGCTGTGCACGCATCCTCCGGGGATACATGCTTTCCGCTTACGAGGATATCCCCCTTTGGCACGAACGCGACATCTCCCACTCCTCCGCCGAGCGCATCATGCTCCCCGATGCCACCATCCTCCTCGACTATATGCTCAATCGCTTTGGACGCATCCTCGAGAATTTGGTCGTTTTCCCAGACAATATGCTCCAGCATATCTACATGACTCACAAGGTGATCTTTGCGCAACGTGTCATGACAGCCCTCATCAACAAGGGCTTCGCCCGCGAGGCCGCCTACGACCTCGTGCAACCCATCGCCATGAAAGCATGGTTCGACGGTGAAGACTACCAGGAACTCCTGCTGCAAAATGAGACCATCCGCGCTAATTTCACCCCCGAAGAGCTGGCCCAGTGCTTTACACTCGAATACTACATGAAAGAGGTGCCGACTATTTTTGAGAGAGTGTTTGGGGAGAAAAGTGAGAATTAAACTGCTAAATTATTAAATCATTAAATATTAAGAGATTATGTGGTTGAGGGTTGGGGTGAGTAACTAAGAAATTAAGAAACTAAGTAATTAAGTAATTAAGATATGAATAGTGGTTTGAATATCCTTGGCAACCAGAATTCGTTGTTCAATCAGTTTATCTCCGAGATTCGGAACAGCGATGTACAAAGCGACAGTTTGCGTTTCCGTCGTAATTTGGAGCGCATTGGCGAGATTTTCGCCTACGAAATCAGCAAGACATTGCCCTATGAGGAGCGCGAAATCGTGACCCCGTTAGGCATAGCCAATATAGCATTGCTGCAGGACTATCCTGTGCTGGCTACCATCCTGCGCGCAGGCCTCCCCATGCACCAGGGTATGCTCAACTATTTCGACAGAAGCCAAAACGCCTTCATCACGGCTTTCCGGAAATATGAGAAGGACGGCACCTTCGAGATAGAGGTGGACTACCTCTCCTCGCCCACCATTGATGACAAGACGCTGATCCTGGCCGACCCGATGCTGGCTACCGGTCAATCCATGGTGCTCGCATACGAGGAGATGCTCACCAAGGGCGACCCTGTACACACCCATCTTGTCAGCATCATCGCCTCTCGCCAGGGCTTGGACTACTTGCAGTCACACGTTTCTCCCACCAACACCACCATCTGGGTTGGCGCCGTGGACGAGGAACTGACCGCCCACTCCTATATCGTGCCCGGTCTCGGTGACGCCGGCGACCTGGCCTATGGCATCAAGGAATAACTCTATAACGTGACGACTTCATCCACGCGCCGGTCGTGCGGTTCCGTGGGAATGGACTCCAAAAATTGAAAATCAAAGCATATCCCGATGGTCTTCACCTCGGGATATTTTGCAAGAAAACGGTCGTAATAGCCACGTCCGCGCCCTAAGCGATGCCCGTCGCGGTCGAAGGCCATGCCCGGCACTACAATGAGATCCAAAGATCCTACATACGGCTTGTTCTTTGGCTCAAGAATATGAAAATCACCTTCTTGCATTTCGCTTTCGTCGGTCGCCTCCACAGGAATGATGTCATCGCCTGCCACGGTTGGCAAAATGATTCGTTTGCTTTTTTTCCAGGTGTCGATAAAGTCCATGGTTTGAACCTCGTCGGGCAACGAGGCATAGAGCATCACCCGTTCCGCCGCAACGAACGCGGGGTGTGCGGCCAACTTCATCATGATACGCTCCGATTGCGCCTTGAGTTCCTCCGGCGTGTGCTCTTTCTTTCGTCTCCGAATCTCCTGTCGTAAACTTTTCTTGTCCATTACGGCATTTATTTAGGGCTAAAATGTCACTTCTTATTATTCAAAACAGGGAAAAAAGAATGCTTTAGTTGAAAAGCAAAAGTTTTTCATCTTTCACTGCGCAAAAGTACACAAAAAATGCTAAAAATTAAAATGTGGAAACCTTTTTTCGACAGACAGAACCAACTGTTTTTTTGCTATCTTTGCGCGCTTTTTTACAAAACACTTTTTTATGAAAAATTCCTTTAAGAAAATAATTCTTTTATTCTTCGTTTTCCTCGTTTTTACTATGATGACAGGTCAGGCGCAAGGCATTCGTTTCACCTTGTTGGAATCGACCTCTGACGGTGCTGTGGTGCGCGTGGAGTATCCGGACTACAAATCCACGCCTGTGGATGTGAATGGCGTCACAATGCAGAAGTTGTCCATGCCGCAGGCCTACCCTGTGCTGGAGACCGGGGCGCCGGAATTGCTGCAGACCGCCGTTTCGCTCATTGTGCCCGACGGCAGCAACCCCACGGTGGAGGTTCTGGAGTCCGACTATACTTTAGTGCGTAATTTTGAACTGGTCCCGTCCAAAGGCCGCATCTATCGTAATGTGGACCCCGCCACCGTGAGTTATGTGAAGGGTGCCTCCTATTTCGAGAATAGATTTCTGAACGACAATACAGTCCATGTGGGCGAGACCTACCGTCTGCGCGACTATAGCGGCGTGGCCCTGCATCTCTACCCCTTCGCCTACAATCCTGTCACCAAACAACTGAAAGCCTATAGCAGCATGACCGTGCGCGTCCGCTTCAACAGCCGCACGGGCATTCGCCGCCTTGACCGCGTGGCCAAGGGTTTCAACGACATTTATGCCAACCACTTCCTGAACTACAGCGCCGCCAAGTCCACCCCTTTGGAAGAGTACGGCGACATGCTCATTCTCGCCCCCGATAACTTCTGTGAGGCCATGGAACCGTACGCCGCATGGAAAATTCGTAACGGCTATGCCGCTGAAATCGTACCTCTCTCTGTGGCTGGCAGCACCAGCTCTGCCATCAAGAACTACATCCTGAACTACTACAACAGTCACAACCTCGCCTATGTGGTTATGGTGGGCGATAACCAGCAGTTCCCTACCATCAGTGCGGGTGGCAACATCAGCGACAACTACTACGGCGAACTCGTGGGCGGTGACCGCTACCCCGATGTCATCATCGGCAAGATCTCCGCTGAAAACATTACCCAAGTGAGCACTCAGGTCAACAAGTTCATCCAATACGAAAGAGAGCCGCAAGAAAACACCCATTTTCCCGTGTTCATGGGCATTGCCTCTGACCAAGGACCGGGTGACAACAACGAATATGACTACGACCATATCCGCAATATCGACAATATCTTGATGAACTACACCTATACCTCCGGTTACGAGATGTTCGAAGGAAGCCAAGGTGGACTCGACGCTTCTGGCAACCCTTCCGCCGCGATGGTGGCACAAGCCCTGAACAGCGGTGTGGGTATCATCAATTATTGCGGCCACGGCTCCGAAACCTCATGGGTATCCTCCAACTTCAGCGTCAGCAATGTCAATAGCCTGACCAACTATCACAAGCTGCCGTTCATCATCTCCGTGGCCTGTGTGAATGGCGCCTACAACGGTCGTACCTGCTTTGCGGAGGCATGGCTGCGTGCCGAGAAGAACGGGCAGCCCACCGGCGCTGTGGGTGCGTTGATGTCCACCATCAATCAGCCTTGGGATTCGCCGATGTGCGCCCAAGACCGCATGATAGAACTGCTTACCGGAGCCCAAAACGCGGTACAACGCCACACCTTCGGCAGTATCACTTTCAATGGCCTCATCCACATGCTGGATGTCTATAATGACTATGAGGTTTCACGCACATGGATTCTCTTCGGGGACCCCGCCCTGCAAGTGCGCACTGCCGTGCCCCAGGACCTCATTGTTGATCACCCTGTCTCTTTGCCCCTCGGCATCACAGAGGTGACGTTCACATCCGCCGTTTCCGGCACACGAGTCATCCTCACTTGTCATGACCAGATTATCGCACAAGGCAACATCGCAGGCAGCACACTCAATTTGGAAATTCCGACCTCCTTGACTGTCGGAGATACTGTTCAGGTGTTGGGCACTGCCTTCAACTGCATGACCTACGAGGGCAGTTTCCAAATTGTTCCCAACGATGGACCTTTCCTGATATGCCAGAACTTTGTTGTCAACGATGACAAAAACCACGACGGGTTGGCCGACTACGGTGAGACCGTGACACTTGATGCCGTCATAAAGAATATTGGCTCCCAGACCGCCAACAACGGCACGATGCAGATATCTTCCGATGACCCCTACCTCACGATTCTTACCAATAACTTGAACATCCCCACCATGACGGCGGAGTCCATGCAGACTTTCAACGGTGCATTCCAACTCAGGGTGTCAGATGACGCTCCGGCTTTCCATGACGCCAATATCCGAATATCCATCACAGTCAATGGGGAAGCCCACATGTTCAACCGCACCTTGAAATTGCATGCGCCAATGTTCAAGACGGGTGATGTCGTTGTGGACGATGCCCAAACCGGCAATGGCGATAGTCGCCTCGACCTCGGTGAAACAGCCCGCCTTAGAATTCCCATTGTCAATGTTGGCAACGGAAAATCCCATCTGGGCAACATCACTGCCACAAGTCCAGATGGTAACCTAATCATCAATCGTGGTGTTTACGACCTGCCTGGAACGGTGGTCAATGGCAGCCAAATGTTGGTGATTGATGTGAAATCCAATTCAGAGCAACCCTCTTCTGCCACCTTGCGTCTTACGGTGTTGACCAGCGACGGTTTCCGTCAAGTTTTGGAAGTTCCCGTGAAAATCGGTTCCGTCATCGAAGATTTCGAGACGGGCGACTTCACGGCTTTCAGCTGGTCGAACAACAGCTCGCATCCGTGGATCATCACCACGCAGTCCCCATACGAGGGTTCTTACGCTGCCCGCTCTGCCCAAATCGGGAATAGCGCCAGCAGTACCTTGTCTGTCACCCGCACGCATGAAAGTGCCGATACCCTCTCTTTCTACTTCAGAGTCTCCTCCGAGCAAGATTACGACTTCTTGAAATTCTCCATTGACAACCAGGTCAAGGAGAGTTGGAGCGGGGAGATTGGCTGGACTCGGTACAGCATTGTCGTGCCTGCTGGCTCCCACACCTACAAGTGGCAGTATGTGAAAGACCAATATGTAAATTCCGGCAGCGACATGGCCGCTATCGATGCTATCAACTTCCCCTGCCTCGGCAAGACCTCCACGAGTGTCGAGGAGCATGTCGCGACCGATATTGCAGTTGTCCCCAACCCCACCACGGGTTTTGTGACGTTGCAGCTGCCCGCCGACCTCGTTGAATCCAATCTCCAGTGCCAAATCTTCGATCTGACGGGACGGCTTCTGATGCAACAGGAGATTCACACCGACAGATCCACCGTCTCCTTGGAGGGTCTGACCGCCGGCATGTATCTCTTGAAAATTTTGGATACATACAATAAAAACGTTTTAGAGACGATTAAGGTTATCAAAAAATAGAAAATGACAGATAAGAGACCTCTGATATTGGTGGTAAACGATGATGGCTATGAGGCGAAAGGTCTTGATGCCATGGTGGAGATTGCCTCTTCTTTCGGCGAGACATACGTGGTGGCTCCAGACCGCGCCCAGTCGGGCAAGGCGCATGCCATCACAATGAACGAACCTCTGCGGCTCAACCTTTACAAGACTGTGAATGGTGTTCAGTATTGGCGCACCAACGGAACCCCCACCGATTGTATGAAACTTGGACAAAAGGTGTTGCTGAAGGACCGCCAGGTGGACCTTGTGCTCTCGGGCATCAACCACGGTTCCAACTCATCCGTCAGTCTCATCTATTCCGGCACCATGGCCGCGGCCGTGGAAGCATGCTTCGACAACATCCCCGCCGTGGGCCTCTCCCTGCTCGACTATTCGCCGGCCGCCGACTTTACCGCCGCCGTGCATTATGGCAAGCTGATTGTCGGTCAGGTGCTCGAAAAGGGCATCCCTCCATATACCTGCCTGAATGTCAACTTCCCCAAGGCCTCCATTGAGGAGATTAAGGGCATTAAAATTACGCGGCAGACCAAGGGCTATTGGCACGAGGAACTGGAGCCACGCACCGACCCATACGGCGGCACCTACTACTGGCTCGCCGGTTATTTGGTGAATACCGACGAGGGCGAGGATACCTGCGAGTGGGCCTTGCGACACAACTATATTTCCGTGCAGCCCGTTCATCCCGACATGACGGCTTACCATGCTATGAATGATATTAAATATTTAGAAGATGAATTTGAAAGATAAATTACGCAGCGACTCTTTTGGCTTGGGTGTCTTTCTCGGCCTTGTAATTCCCATCGTGTTGTTTGCCATCATGTTTGGCGTGCTCTTGATAATGGTACACATGCGTCCCGACATGCTGTTGCGCAGCCCCGACCTCTACAAGAACGTGGTGCCCAAACTCATCCTCATCGCCATGTTGCCCTCCATCTTCATAATGCGGCACTATTTGCTGAACCTGAAATACGACAAGACAGGGCGCGGCATTCTCACCGCCACGCTTATCCTTGCTGTGGCGTTTGTGGTGACGCAGTTTGCGTTGTAACACCACGTTTGGGGAATGTAAAAAACAACGTAGGGACGCCACACCGTGGCGTCCCTACGTTATGTTATTGTATTATGGGGTTGGTTATCTGTTGAAAAACTGTCTTACCCGATTGAAGACACTGCGGTCGTTTTTGCCCGGCTTGGGCGTGAAATTCTCGTGGGAACTCAATTTTTCCATAATTTCCTTCTCCTCCTTGGTAAGTGCCTTCGGCGTCCAGACGTTGACGTTGACGATGAGGTCGCCGATGTTGCGCGATTGGAGCTGAGGCAGGCCTTTGCCCTGAAGGCGCAGAATCTGCCCGCTCTGGGTACCTGCCGCGATTTTGATCTTGGCTTTGCCGCCGAGGGTCGGGATTTCGACCGAGGTGCCGAGGGCTGCCTGCGGAAAGCTGATGTAGTAGTTGAGGTACAAGTTGTTGCCATCTCGCTCGAAGATGTCGTGATCGGCCACCTCGATAACGACGAAAAGGTCGCCGTTGACACCGCCGTTCTGGGCGGCGTGGCCTTTTCCGCGCATGGTGAGCTGCATGTCGTTGTCAACACCCGCAGGGATGGAGATGGTAATCACCTCCTCACCTTGCACGATGCCGTTGCCGTGACAGGTGGGACAGGGATCCTTGATGATTTCGCCGCTTCCGCCACAGCGGGAACAGACGCTTACCTGCTGCATGATGCCGAACATGCTGCGCTGTTGGCGCACCTCTTGGCCGGAGCCGTGGCATGTGGGACAGGTCTCCTTGCTGTGCTCGTCTTTGGCACCCGTGCCATGACAATGCTCGCAAGGCACATATTTGTTGATTTTGACTTTCTTCTCGGTGCCGGCAGCCACCTCTTCCAAGGTGAGCTTCACCTTGATGCGGATGTTGCCGCCTCGGCGCACGGCCCGCTGGCCACCGCCCATGCCACCCCCGCCGAAAAGGTCGCCGAAGTTGAAGCCGAAGCCGCCACTCCCGCCGAACACGTCGGAAAAATGGCTGATGATATCGTTGATGTTGAATCCGGAAAAATCGGATGCGCTGCCGCCCATGCCGGCATGGCCGAACTGGTCGTAACGCGACTTTTTGTCAGGATTGCTCAACACGTCGTAGGCCTCCGCAGCCTCTTTGAACTTCTCCTCAGCCTCCTTGTCGCCCGGATTCCGGTCAGGATGGTATTGCATGGCCTTCTTGCGATAGGCCTTCTTTATCTCGTCTGCCGAGGCGCTCTTGTCCACACCCAGCACTTCGTAATAGTCTCTCTTTTCTGCCATAATCTCGCGATTTTGAAAGGATGTGAACGATTATTGGCCGACCACCACCTTGGCGTAGCGTATCACCTTGTCCTTTAACTTGTAACCCTTCTCGGTGACATCGATGACCTTGCCCTTTTCTTCCTCTTTGTCGGTAGGGAAGTGGGTTACGGCCTCGTGGAAGTCGGTGTCAAAAACCTCGCCGACAGCCTTGATCTCTTCTACGTCAAAACGTTTGAGAAGCTGCGACAACTTGTTGTATATCAATGTAAAACCATCTTTTATGGCTTGAATGTCTTCCACCTTCTCATTGGCGGCAATGGCCCGCTCAAAGTCGTCAAGAACAGGCAGCAGGCTTACAATGACCTTTTCGGAGGCCGTGGAAAGGAGGTCGAGTTTTTCCTTGTTGACACGCTTTTTGTAATTGTCGAATTCAGAGAAGAGGCGCAGAAAACGGTCGTTCAACTCCGCCTTCTCTATCTTGGCCTCCTCCAACTGTTTTTCCAACTCCTCGATGCGCGTTTTCTCCTTGTGATTTTTCCTTGAAAAAATACTTTTCTTGGCATTGTTGTCCACGTTGACGGATTCGGTGGCGACATCTGCCATATTGTCAGTTTCCGGAGTCTCCTCGGTTGTGGGCGCTTGCGGCTCCTGATTCTCAATGTTCGGGTCAATATCCTTTTCGTTTTCCATAATATGTTTATTTTTAATTATTTACAATCCACAATACATTTGCGGGTGTACAGGCAAGCACACTCGCGTGGAGATAGAAGCAAATAATTTGCCAAACTTTAGAACTTTCTCTTTTTTTATTTGGGCGTGCCGGCGCGGCGGCGGGAAACCACGCATGGTTGTAGAGACGCAATATTATTACGTCTCTACAACAAACGCGCATGCCATCAAATGCCGCCGCGCCGTCGGGCTTTACACTGCAATAATTTTGGTTTAAAACCCACCCCATTCCGTGAGACGCGAAGCGTCAAGCGGAACCTCCGTCTCGCCAGGGAACGCATTCCCACCAAAATCATTTCCGTTACAATCCCTCACGCACGCTCGTCGAGCCTCACATCCGTTTCGCGGCGAGCAATGCACCCCCTCGTCTCAATCGTCTCCCGCACCGCGATTGTCTCGCACACGCATCCCTCCGCTCGTTCCTCACGCTTTCCGAACAGCCCTTATGGTGCCGATTTTGTACTATTATGTATATATCCAAAAAAGGCGGTACCTGATGGCACCGCCTCATTCCACAAATATATATGGTAAGGAGTTACTTGGTAAGGTTGTAAGTCTCCATGGCCATGACGAGCTCTTCGTTGGTGGTGACGGAAACGAGTTTGACTTTGGATTCCGGAGTGGAGATGATGCCGTCTTCGCCGGCATATTTCTGGTTGGCTTCGAGGTCGAGCTTGGTGCCGAGGAATTCGAGACCTTGGCAGATGGCTTCGCGCTGGAACCAGGCGTTTTCGCCGATGCCGCCGGTGAAGAGGATGATATCGACTCCGCCCATGGCGGCAGCGTAGGCACCGATATATTTCTTGACGCGGTAGGCAAACATGTTGAAGGCGTAGGTGGAACGCTCGTCGCCAGCATCGCGGCCCGCACGGATGTCACGCATGTCAACACTCTTGCCGGAGATACCCAACAGGCCGCTCTTCTTGTTGATGAAGGTGTTGAGCTGTTTGGTGTCCATGTGCTCGGAGTCCATGATGTAGATGAGGGCGCCGGCATCGATATCGCCGCAACGGGTGCCCATCATAAGACCTTCCACTGGAGTGAACCCCATGGAGGTGTCAATGGATTTGCCGTTCTTGATGGCACAGATGGAAGCGCCGTTTCCGAGATGGCAACTCACAATCTTGGCCTCCTCGTAAGGAATGCCGACTATTTCGGCGGCCTTGGGCCCCACATATTTGTGGCTGGTGCCGTGGAAGCCGTAACGACGGATTTTCTTTTCGGTATAGCATTCGTAAGGGAGGGCGTACAGATAGGCCTCGGGCGGCATGGTTTGATGGAAAGAGGTGTCGAAGATACCCACATGCTTGACGTTGGGAAGAAGCTTCTTCATCACGTCGATGCCGAGCAGAGAGGCAGGATTGTGCAGGGGTGCCAACTCGCAGAGCTTGGCGATCTCCTCACGCTCCCGGTCACCAATGACCATGCTGCGGTCGAAGTACTCGCCGCCGTGCGCCACACGATGACCCACCGCGTTGATCTCGTCCAGCGTCTTGATGACACCGTGTGTCGGATCTGTCAATGCTTCGAGCACGAGCTTCACGCCAACCTCGTGATTGGCGATGGGGGTTTGTACATAATATTTGTCCTTGCCTACGGGCTTGTGGGTGAATTCACCCATCTCCAAACCGACACGTTCAACAAGGCCTTTGGCCAACAATTCCGGTTGCGGCTCCATTTCCAACAATTGGTACTTGATGGAGGAACTGCCGCAGTTTAAAACTAATACTTTCATATTCAGAATAATTAAGTGTTTGTATCAGAAAAGTGGCGCAAAGATACAAAAAAAACGGCCCGCTTCGTTTGAAGCGAGCCGCTTTGTGTCTCAGCTGGGATTCGAACCCAGGACCCCATCCTTAAAAGGGATGTGCTCTACCTGCTGAGCTACTGGGACAACCGTCTCTCTATAAGAGGCTGCAAAAGTACACTTTTTTCCGATATGGCCCTGACATCAGATACCCTTTTTTTTTCTTATAATACAAAGTTTTGATAATAAGGTATTTATAATACAAATCATTTTTTTGGAAATGTATGCGCAGGATTCATCAATAATTGTATATTTGCAGTGTAACGTGTTGTGAATAAGTGTGATAAAAACAGATAACAAAAAACATCATAGGTTGACAGAAAAAAGGGGTGTCAGGTAGAAGATGTGTTGAAAAAAGCTGTTTTTCACAATTCTACACAACTTTTTTGCAAACGAGAAAAGTTCGATGAAAAGATGAAAAAAATGATTTTGAATCCGAAAAGAGACACCATTACCCTCTGTTTGCCGACCGACTGGGTGGGCAAGCCGATAGTGTGCATTTTGAAGTCCCCTTATGAATTGGAGGAGGAGGAAATGGTCTCAAAGGTGAGCGAGGCTGCGTTGTGCTATCATGTGAGGAAGCGTACATACAAGAAACCTACCCCCTTGCGTCGTAAACGGCGCCCCAAACAGCGTCGTCGCAGGTCTTAGTGCAGTTTGGCTCCGATGAGGTGCATGAATTCCTGTCGGGTGTTTTCGTTTTTCAGGAATGCTCCTGTGAATTCCGAGGTGGTGGTGACGGAGTTTTGCTTCTGAATACCGCGCATGGACATGCAGAGGTGCTGGGCCTCGATGACCACGGCCACGCCGATGGGGTTGAGCACTTCCTGCAGGCAATCCTTGATCTCGGTGGTGAGGCGTTCCTGTAATTGCAGGCGGCGTGCAAAGCACTCCACGACGCGCGGTATCTTGCTGAGCCCCACGATGGTGCCGTTGGGGATGTATCCGATGTGGGCCTTGCCGAAGAACGGCAGCAAATGGTGCTCACAAAGGGAGTATATTTCGATGTCCTTCACGATGACGATTTGTTTGTAGTCTTCGTGAAAGAGGGCGCTCTCCAGAATGGCCTTGGGGTTTTGTCGATAGCCGTGGGTGAGGAAGTCCATGGCCTTGGCTGCGCGCATGGGGGTCTTGAGGAGTCCCTCGCGGCTGGGATCTTCGCCCATGTTGAGGAGAATGCTGCGATAGGCGTCGGCCATCATCTGCACTTGCTCCTCTTTCAACGGAGCAATGGCGTTGGGATTTGTTGTGCATTCGCCGCAGTTACATTCGGTATTGGCGGTTGTGATTTTTTGTATGGATTTTTTTCGGCTTACCATATATTATTATTGTAAGAAGGGGTTATATTTTTTCTCGTTGCCGACAGTGGTGGTGTCACCATGTCCGGGATAGACAACTGTGTCATCATCGAGGGTGAGGATCTTGGTGCGCACCATTTCGAGCAAAAGCGACATGTCGCCGGTGGGAAGATCGGCACGCCCGACACTGCCTTCGAAGAGAAGATCGCCGCAGATGAGGAAGTGATTCTCGGTGTTGTGGAGTGTGATGCTGCCATCGCAATGGCCGGGAGTATAGAGCACTTGGAGGGATTCTTTCCCAAAGCGGACAAAGTCGCCTTCGCGAAGGAAACGGGTGGGTTCGGGCATCGTCTCGGCGGGCATGCCGAAGGCGGCGGCATAGGCATGAGCCTTGTGATAAATGGGCAGGGCTGCCTCGTGCATGAGAAGAGGTGCCCCATACTGTTTGACGCACCACGGATTGCCCGCGATGTGATCGATGTGGGGGTGTGTGTTGATGACGGCCTTCACGACAAGCCCATGGGTGCGGATGTACTCGTCGAGCCGTGCATCCTCGTAGGTGGTGCAGTTGCCCGGATCCACAATGACGGCTTCACGGCTGTCGTCATGCAGCACCAGCGTGTTCACCATGATAGGATTGAAGTGAAAGGTCTGTATGGTCATGTTTCCCGATTTCAAATGGCTCTTTTGCAAATATTCTTTCAATAAAACACGTTTCTTGTCCATTGTCGTGGCCGATGTGTGTCGGCTCTGTCTTGAATTTTGATTTTAGAAAGGTCTTCCTTCCGAAGGATCAGCCACGAACAGCTCCTTGACTTTCCGGCCGTGGTTGAAAAGCACGCTGTAGTAGAGCTTGCCGTCGGGTCTCCAGCACGACCACTTGCCATCGCGTTGGCGGTTGCTGAAGTTGCCCTGGAAATGCTTGGCCCCGTTGTCGTAATATTCCGTGAATTTGCCCTCCGGCACATCGTGGACAAAGTTCTGCTCACGAATCTTCTTCTCATGGACATTGTAAAAGGCCCATTTGCCCTCTTTCATGTCGTTCACGTATTTTCCGCTGTTGAGAAGCTTGCCGTTTTGGGCATATTCAGTCCACTTCCCGTTCTTGAGATTGTTTTTATAGATGCCTTTGCGCGACATCTTGCCGGACTCTTCCCAATAGTAGCAATAGGGGCCGTTGAGTTCGTTGTCCTTGTAGGTCATCTCGTATTTCTGCCAGCCGTTTTCGTACCAGCCGGTCCAGGTGCCGGACATGCGTGCATCCTTGAAAGTGCCTTGGTCCTGCACTTTGCCGTTGGGATAGTAGGATGTCCAGATGCCGTTTTCCATGTCGTTGACGAAGGTGCCTTCGCGCTGGAGTTTCCCGTCCTCGTAGAAGGCTTTCCACTTGCCGACGCGCTTTCCGTCCTTGTAGGAACCCTTGCGCCACACGGCACCGTTGTCGTAAAAATAGACCCATTCGCCATCTTGGAGTCCTCCGGTGAAGTTGCCGGAGCTGCTTACCTCGCCGGCTTCGTTGTAGTAGCTCCACGCTCCGTCTTGCAAGCCCTCAATGGTATTGCCTTCCATGTCTTTCTGGCCGTTGGACTGCCACCAACAGGTGTAGCCGTTGAGTTCGCCCATCTTGTAGGTGCCCTCGAAGTACTTGGCGCCGTTGTCGTAATACTCGGTGACGGGGCCATGGGCACTGTCTTGCACATAGGTCACCTCTTTGTACAGTTTGCCGTTGGGATGGTAAAAAGTCCATTTCCCATCGCGCTTGCCGTCCTTGAAAGAGCCCTCTGTTTCCACTTTTCCGGAGCGATACCAGCTCTTGAAGGGCCCGTTCTCGGCGTTGTATTCTTGATTGAGGGTGCCGTCGTCATACCAGGTTTTCCAAATGCCCACTTTGCGGCCATTGAGGTAGTCACCCTCGGTCCACTTGGCACCGTTGATGTGGTAGAAGATCCAATGCCCCTCCTCCACACCGGCTTTTTCCACGCCGATGGACATCAATCGGTTGTTTTTCCAGTATGTCTTGACAGTGTCTTGTGCGAACGCGTTGGTCCACAGCAACAATCCGCAGAGCAAAATCGACAATCTTTTCATAGTGTTGGTATTAGGGTGCAAAAATACGCATTTTCCATATTCCTCATTCCGCGTTTTCCATTTTCTGGAAAGCCATGGCATATAACTTGAGTTGCTTGACCATGGAGGCGAGTCCGTTGGAACGGGTGGGGGAGAGGTGCTCCTTGAGCCCGATGGCATCCAAATAGGTGAGGTCATCGTCGAGAATCTCTTGCGGCGTGCGACCGGAGAAGACCCTCACCAACAGGTTGACGATGCCCTTGGTGATGATGGCGTCGCTGTCAGCCGTGAAGAAAATCCTGCCGTCATGGAAGTCGGGGTGTAACCACACCTGCGACTGGCAACCCTCGATGAGGAAGTCGGCGGTTTTGTGCTGTTCCTCGATGAGCGGCAACTCTTTGCCCAATTCGATGATATAGTTGTATTTGTCCATCCAATCGTCGAACATCGCGAATTCTTCGATGAGCCCTTGTTCTATTTCCTGAATAGTTTGCATTATTGTTTTATGATTTTGATGGTTTTGAGGTATCTTTCTTTATTGGAGGTTCTGATGAAATAGCACCCGGCAGGGAGGCCTTCGAGATCCAGGATGCAGCGGGCTTCGGAGGAGGCGCGGGTTTGCAAAAGCTGGCCTTGTATGTTGTAGAGCTGGCAGGTGAGCGGACCCTCCATGGAGTTGGTCACAGAGACCAGCCTTTCGGAGGGATTCGGGTAGGCGGTAAGCTCTCCCTGCTCGTAGTCGGCCACGGCAACCCATTGTACAAAGTCGAATTGCATGCTGTCGCGGCCAGATGTGAGATTGGTGAAATATATGGGCACAAAGTCTCCGTTGCTGACAAAGGGATACGGGTTGGTCAAGGGAGAGAATTCATTGCGGATGGGGAGGTTTCCACGGAAATTGGCGGAGGCTATAGTGCCGTTTTCCGTGGGAGTGCCGTTGCGACGGAACACATAGATCTCATCCAGATTGTCGTCGCCGTTATAGTTGGCATTGCCATGGAACAGAGGGTTGATGCGGTAGAAAACAATGCCGTAACCGGGTACGCCGGTGTCGAACGGGTCCCGTTTGTTGCGGAAGTCGAGCAGGATGTGCTCAAGATGGTTTGGCGTGCGGACACGATAGCACACGCGGTCGCCAGTCTCGCTGTTGAGCGGCATGATGGTATAGGTACCGTAATGCGCAATGGGGATGATCTGGTCTTCGGTAAGCCAGTTGCCGTATTTGTATTTCATATAGGCACAGGTCTGTTGGGGCGGTGTGCTGTTTGCAGCCATAAGATCCCAGGATCCAACGGGAGTCATGTCGGTGCTGTCGTGGTAATGGTAGAGGTCGGGCGCGCCGAGGGTGTGGAACATCTCGTGGCACATCACGGAGGTGTTGAAGTACCCGCCGGCATCGGCAAGTTGGAAGTTGAAGTCATAGACGCGCTTGCCCCGGATGTACGTTTCTGTGGTGTAAAGTGACCAACGGTGAGGCCACAACAATACGTTCCAGTCCCCCACGTTGCCCTTGACGATAAAGCAAACATTATCAACGTAGCCGTCATTGTCATAGTCAATGTCGAGGTCGGCGGGAATCATGTCAGCCACATATTCGGCAGCGCGTGCCAAGAGATAATGCTCGCGCGTGGTGCGGTTGTCGCCATCCACAGTGTCAGTATAGCCGATGGGGTTGGTTTCCGACCACGGCATGAAATAGGCGCGCGGGAAGGAATCTTGGTAAGAGAGAATCTGGTCTCCGACAGGTGCCGGATAGAAGGTGGTGCTGATGAAGAGCTGGTTGTAGGAGGCGCGCTTGAAGTAGTTGTACATCGAGCTGGCCGTGTAGTTGTCCGAGGTGTCGTTGAACATGAGATTCACGCTGTTGAAGGAGTTGACAAAGTCGGTGTCGTCGGCAAAGCGGATGAAGACCGCGATGTTGTTCATGTGGCCGTGGTTGGTGTTTTCATCGCGGCTGACATCGCGTTTGGCGGGCACGATCATCTGTCGGCGCAACTTGAGGTACTCCTCACGGGAGATGCGCAAATTGGGTTTCAGCCCTTTGCTGGCGGGATTGTGCTGGCCGGCAATCCACGGCGAGGGCTTCAAACAGCCACCTTCTTTTATGGCATAGACAAAATAGCCCGTTTGTGGGTTCTGCACGATGGTGTATCCATCGGCGTCGTGCAGTCTTATATAGTACTCGTCGCCTGAAGCATAGCAGTGCAAGGTGTCGCCGTTGGGCTGTACCAACGTGCGTGGAATGTTGGTGAGATAGGCGGCCTGTATTTGGCAGAAGGTGAATGAAAGCAGAAGCAGAATGACGATTTTTTTCATGAATGTGTTGTTGTATTAGATGGAATACTTTCTTCTTGAAGCTGTTCATGCCATCTCAAGGCTCCCGGTACGATGGGTTCTATGTAACGGAAGGAAATGGATTTCTCCTTGAACTCTTTTTTCAAAATGATCTCGTGCCGATCGATGCTGTTGAAAGCATATAGGATGACACTGCAAACGATGGCGACTTTGAAAACGCCGAATATCAATCCCAAAAAATGGTCAATGAATCCGGGGATGACCAACTTGACTATGCGGGAGGCGACGCTGCCCGCGATACGGACAAGTATCATGACAATGGTGAGGATAAAGACAAAGGCGACGGGCTTGGCAAGAGAGGTTCCGGTGAATCGGATGGCTATGCTTTCGGCAAAATGGTGTGCCACCCAGCAACCGAGCACCAAAGCTGCAATGGAGGCGATTTCAAAAATGAGCCCGTTTTTGAAGCCGCGGTAGCCGAACCAGCAAATGAACACGAGGATGATGAGGTCGATAATGGTCATGGCTACAGGGTTTGTCGGATGCGTTGCGTGAGGGGTTGTGCGAATATGAAGTCGTTCAATGGCTTATTGTCGGATGTGAGCACGTTTTGGCTGTTGCCGCGCCAAGCAAGTTTACCCTCGTAGATAAAGGAAATGGTTTCGCCAATGACGATGACAGAGTTGAGATCGTGGGTGTTGATGACCGTGGTGATGCCAAACTCGTGGGTGATGTCGGTGAGCAGTTCGTCAATGGTGAGGGAGGTCTTGGGGTCGAGGCCGGAGTTGGGCTCGTCGCAGAAGAGATAGCGGGGATTGCAGGCGATGGCGCGGGCAATGGCGGCACGTTTCTTCATACCACCGCTCAACTCGGCAGGGTAGAGTTTGTTCACGTTGGGCAATTCCACTCGGTTAAGGCAGAAATTCACCCGGTCGAGCTTCTCCTTGTCACCCATGTCGGTCAGCATGTCAAGGGGGAACATGACGTTCTCTTCAATGGTCATGGAGTCGAAAAGGGCGGAGCCCTGGAAAACCATACCCATTTCGGCGCGCAACTTGCGTTGGTCTGTGTTGGAGAAATGGTGGAAATTGCGCCCATTGTAGAGCACCTCACCCTCTTCCGGGGCATAGAGGCCCACCAGACATTTCATCATGACGGTCTTGCCCGAACCGGAACGTCCGATGATGAGGTTGACTTTGCCCTCCTCAAACTGCGTGTTGATGTCGAAAAGCACTTGCTTCTCCCCGAAATACTTGGATACGTTCTTGAGTTCTATCATGGCTACAGCATTATTTGGGTGATGAGTACGTTGATGATGAGAATCAAGAAACTGGACACCATGATGCCTTGGGTGCTGGCCTTGCCCAGTTCGAGAGCCCCGCCTTCGATGCGATAGCCGTAAAAGGAGGAGATGGTGGACATGATGAAGGCGAACACGAAAGTCTTGGTGACAGCGTAGATGATGTCATATACGCGGAAGCAGTAGGTGAGTCCGTCCATGAAGTCGTAGGGACTGACACTTCCGGAAAGTATGATGGTGATGTACCCGCCCACGAGGGCAAAGCAGATGCTGTAGATGATGAGCACGGGGTTCACGATGAGGGAGGCGATAACCTTGGGCAGAACAAGGTGCGAGGCCGGGTTGATGCCCATCACCTCAAGGGCGTCGATTTGCTCGGTGACGCGCATACTGCCGATTTCGGCCGTGATGCGGGATCCGAGGTTGCCCACCAACAGCAAGCTGATGATAGTGGGGCACAGCTCCATGACAATGGAGGTTCGCGACACGAAACCCACTGTCCAGGTGGGAATCCAGCTGCTCTCGATCTGCATGGCAGTCTGGATGGTGATGACGCTGCCCATGGAAACGGAGACAATGGCCACGATGAGCAATGAGCCGATGCCCATGGCGTTCATCTCTTCCACTAATTTCTTAAAAAAAATCCGCCACTTTTCCGGCTTGGAAAAGACTTGGCGGAGGAAGAGGAAATATTCGCCGATTATGGTCAAAAGACGGTGGATCATGGTAGCGATATCTCCAAAAAATGCAGAATTAGTCGGCGAAGTCCTTGAAGAACTCGCTCATGTCGTTAACCACTTCGTAGGAGGGATGATAGTTCATGGTTTCCGTAACCGTAGGCTTGACGGATGAGCTTTTGATCTTGTCCATACGCAGGATGGTGGGAATGGACACTTTGGTGTTGAAGTCTTCTTCCGATTCGAAGGGGTCTTCCTGGCTTTCCAATTTACCAACCACGGGTTGTCTTTCGATTATGACGGGTTGGCTGACGGGCTCTTGGAT
Organism: Bacteroidales bacterium; assembly: GCA_017394765.1. The sequence goes on from JAFPXF010000026.1 coordinate 132,638, forward strand.
GATGTTCGGATGGGAAGTGTTCTGCTCGGCCGGGGTGGTGAGGGATTCCAGATCGCTTGCGGAGTCCTTTTTCTCTTCGGTGAATGCAGGACCGTCGTCAAGGATGGTGGTGCTCGTTTTCAAAGTCGTGTTGAAAATGTCCTCTTCCTTGGCCTTGTCGTTTTCCATGACGATGGAGTGTGTCTCCTTGGAGGCGTTCTCTTCGTTGTTGAAGTTGGTGATAATGATGGAAAGCTTGATGGCGTCGCCCAAGCTCTCGTCCACGCCTTGGCCCCAAATGATATGGGCATCGTCACTCTGCAAGTCGTAGAAACGGTCGGTGAGTTGTTCGAGTTCGGTGGTGGAGAAGTTGGCCTCCGTGCCATAGCTGATGAAGAAGAGGAAGTTCCGTGCGTTAGTGATGCAGGTGGTGTCCAACAACGGGCAGTTGAGGGCATCATCGACCACGCGTTCCACACGGTCCTCGCCGCTGGCGGTGGCCAGTCCCAACATGGCTTTGCCGCTGGACTTCATGACGGTCTGCACATCGTTGAAATCGACGTTTTGGTTGTATTCGACAGTGATAAGCTCGGCAATGCACTTGACGGCGTTTTTGAGCACGTCGTCTGCATAGCTGTAAGCTTTGAGCATGCTTTGGTCTTTGTAGTAGGTCAGGATGTTCTGGTTCTTGACAACGATGAGGGAGTCAACGTATGTGGAGAGCTCTTCGATGCCCTTGTCGGCGAGTTTCTGGCGATGTTTGCCTTCGAAACGGAAGGGGTAGGTGACCACGCCGATGGTGAGGATGCCCATCTCCTGGGCCACTTCCGCGATGACGGGGGAGGCGCCGGTGCCGGTGCCTTTGCCCATGCCGGCGGTGATGAACAGCATCTTGGTCTCCTGGCCGATGAATTCCCGGATCTTGTCCTTGCTCTCCGTGGCGAACTGGCGTGCGATGTCAGGGTTGGCACCGGCACCGAGGCCGCTGCCCAACAAAAGCTTCTCAGGTACGGGATTGTTTTTGAGATGGCCTTGGTCAGTGTTGCAGACGAGGAAGTCCACGCCCACAATGCCTTCGCTGTACATGTGTTTCACGGCATTGCTGCCGCCTCCGCCGACGCCAATCACTTTGATGATGGAGGAGTTTTCTCTTGCGCCGTAGTCTGGAGTAAAATCGATTCTGTCTGTCATATTAGGATTTTTTTAATTCTAAAACAATGATTTTCAATGATTCTTGTCAGGGTAGGTTTGGTTTAATAGACGTTGTCAAGGGTGGACATGAGCCAGTCGTGGACTTTGTCGAAAAAGCCCCAGTTCTTTTTCTGGTTCTTGTCAGTATGTTTTTGGCGATTGCCTTTTTCTTTTCCAAAAATGTGGACTTTGTCACTTTTTTTCTCATCTTCCGTGCCGTTTTTGACCCGTGTGGCCTCTTCCGTCTCGATGCCGTATTTCAACAGACCGAGAGCGGTGGCGAACATCGGTTGCTTGAGGTCGGAAGGGATGTTTTTGGAAAATCCGTTGTCGGGCAGGCCAATGCGGGTGGGCATCTGAAGCGTGAACTGACAGAGTTCGCGCAGATGCTTGAGGTTGGCACCGCCGCCTGTCAACACGATGCCCGAGAAAAGACGGTCTTTGTAGCCGGAGTTATCGATCTCCTTCTTGATGGATTGGAGAATCTCCTCTTGTACGCGGCAGTTGATGATCTGGGCCAAGTAGTTCTCGTTGATTTGGATGGGCTCCTGCCCGTGGTTTCGGGGTATGGTGATGAGGTTGTTCTCGTTGCTCTTGTCCACCACGCAGGTGCCGAACGAGACTTTGAGTTTCTCGGCCACCTCCTCGGAAATCTTGCACACTTCGGCGATGTCGTGTGTGATGACATTGCCGCCAAGGGAGATCACCTTGGTATAGACAGGGCTGCCGTCAACGTAGATGATCAGGTCGGTGGTGCCGCCACCGATGTCCACCAAAGCGACACCGCTTCTCTTCTCTTCCTCGCTCAGACAGGCCAGCCCGGAAGCGAGCGGCTCAAGGATGATCTCGTTGAGCGCAAGCTCCGCTTGGTTGCCGCACAAGACAATCTTCTCGATTTCCTGCTCTTTGCCGGTGACAATCTGGTAGATGCCGATGATCTCGTTCCCGAGCATGCCCACGATGTCGGTGTCTTTGGCGGGCACGTTGTCGATAAGATAGCGCTGGGGAATCACGTCGATGATCTTCTCGCCGGGGGGAACGGCCACCTCGAACACATCCTCCTTCATTTTGTCGATCTCATCTTGGGTGATGGGGCTTTTGTTGCTGTACCGATAGAGATGACGGGAGTATTTGCTCGTCTTGATGTGATGGCCCGCAATGCCTACATAGACATTCTGGATGTTGAAGTTGGCGTGCTGCTCGGCAAGAGTCTTGGAGCGAAGGATGCCCTCCACGGTGCGGTTGATGTTCCGGATTTCCCCGAATTCCACGCCCGTGGACTTGCTGACGCCGTGTCCTGTTACGAAAATTTGTCCGTTCTCGTTGCGATAGCCAACGACGGTGGCAATCTTGGTTGTGCCAATGTCCAGTCCGACTATCAGGTTGTTGTCATTGTAGGAGTTCTCCATAAGCTGTAGTTTATCTGTGTTGCGCGATGATTCTGTTTTTGAAACGGGCGTCCAGCATGGCATATTGGTCATATCCCTTGCGTGAAAGGCCCTCTTTGTAAACAATGCGAAGGTTGTCCAACTTTTCCGCCGCATTCTCCATGTCGCCAAAAAGCACGACTTGGTTGCCAATGGTCGAAACCAGTTCCAGCTGATTTCGCTTGTTGCGATAAATCTGTCTGAATTGAGCCCTGTGGAAATCGTCCGCATTCAACATGTTGGCGAGCTCCACGATGGGTTTCAGCTCTTTGCCGGCGGTGGCTCCCTTCTTGTAATGCTGGTGCAGGTTCCCGTTGGCAATGAAGAGATAGTCCTTCATCTTGCCCGTGTAAGGGATGAGGTGCCCCTCCCCGTCCAGGAAATACTGGTCACCATCGCTCGTATAGACGTGCAGGAGCACATCCCGGAGCGTGTAGTCTATCACCAGTCGCGAACCGGCAAAGTGGACCACGTTGATCTCCTTGACGTAAGGGTTTTCCTTCAACAAGGCTGTGATAGCGGCTAAGTCCACCTCCTTGATCTTCTTGCCCACTGTCTCAATGCCGGCGGTGGCCAGCATCTTCTCCACTTCGGCCTGCCCCAGCACCACACTTTCGTTTTGGGTATGGGCAACCACCTCGACTTTGCTGCACGCACGTTTCGGCATCTGCACCATAGCCAAAACCGCTATTACCAGCACGCTGATAATAAGCATGATACGGGCAGCAATCCTTACATATTTCATTTAGGCAAACGGTTTTTTTGTAGAGCTACAAAAATACAATATTTAAAGGCTGACTTTTCAAGGTCCTCTAAACAAAAAATAAACAAAAATATGTTGATAAGATGGCCTCTCCAGACGAGGTTTTTCAACGACTTCAGTGGTTGCGTTTGTCGATGCCCCAAAGCAGTTTTTCGCGAATGACTTCATAGAAGCTGCTGTGCTCGAATTGCAAGGATTTGATACAGAAATGTTCCTTGCTTACAGTTAGTTGTACGTCTTCGTCCACGACGGTTTTTTGAGAGTCGAGGCACAGGGAGTAGTGGCCGCTGCGAGCCTGCACTTTGATTTGGAGGGTGTTGTCGGCGGGGATGACAAGGGGGCGCACGTTGAGCGAGTGGGAGGCTATCGGGGTCAGCACCACGGCCTGGGAACGGGGGTGCAGGATAGGACCGCCACAGCTCATGGAGTAGGCCGTGGAACCCGTCGGGGTGGCGATGATCAGCCCGTCGCCCCAATAGGTGTTCACGGTTTGCCCGTCGGATTGCACGGTGACGGCGATGATGGAGTCGCTGTCGGTGGTGCGAAGGGTGATGTCGTTGACAGCGAAGGGGTTGTCCATGTCTTCCAAGGGGCGACTGCTCTCCACATGCAGGAGAAAGCGCTCTTCTAAACGGTATTTCCCCTTCTGCAAAAGACGGAAACAGGCCGGGTAGTTCTCTTTCTTGATGTCGGAGAGGAAACCTATGCGGCCGGTGTTGATGCCTACGATGGGGATGTCAAGTTCTCCCACGAGGTTCGCGGCGTCGATGAAGGAGCCGTCGCCGCCGATGGAGACCATGCAGTCCACCTTGCCAAGTCGCGACAGCTCGTTGTGATGGTGGAAAAGAACATGGCAACTGTCGCCAAAAGCGCAGTTGCCATGTAGGAGTAATTCAAACCCCTGTTGTTGCAGGTGTTCGATGACGTTTTGAATGAACTGCTGTTCCTCCGCGCCGCGCTGGCGGCTGTAGAGCGCAAGTCTCATGGCTTTACAGGTAATCTTGGACTTCTACTTCGCCGTTGATGATCATGTTGGCGTTGAGAGCCATGGCCGCCATCTCGTCTTCGCCCGGATAGACGGCTACAGGTGCGATCCATTCAATGTAATTCTTGATACGTCTGATGACGGGCTTGCCGTAGGCGATGCCACCGGTGAGGATGATGGCGTCGATTTTGCCCTTGAGCACCACGGCGTTCTCGCCGATCTGCTTGGCCACTTGGTAGGCAAAAGCCTCTTCGAGCAGCTCGGCCTTGGGGTCGCCGGCAATGGCGGCTTTCTCCACAGCGAGTGCATCGTTGCTGCCAAAATAGCCGACATAGCCGCCCTTGCCCACTAAGATCTTCTGCATGTCCTGCTTGGTGTATTTGCCGCTGAAACAGGCTTCAAGGAACTGGTTCATCGGAAGCGTTCCGGAACGTTCGGGCGAGAACGGACCTTCTCCGTCGAGGGCTTGGTTGACATCGATAACGCGCCCCTTTTCGTGGGCACCAACGCTGACACCGCCACCCATGTGACAGACGATGAGGTTCAAATCTTCATACTTCTTGCCGTTGTCACGCGCATACATCCGCGCAATGGCCTTCTGGTTCAAGGCATGGAAAATGGACTTCCGCTCAAAATCGGGATGGCCGGAAATGCGTGCAATCTCGTTGAACTCATCCACCACCACGGGATCGGCGATGTAAGCGTCTTTCAAGCCGATGACATTGGCCAGACTCTTGGCAATAAGGCCGCCTAAGTTGCAGGCGTGCTGTCCGTTGTAACCCGCCTTCAGGTGCTCGATCATCAAATCGTTGATTCTGTACACGCCCGATTTTAACGGTTTAATCAAACCACCGCGCCCCATGATGACATCGATGGAGTGCAAGTCGACGTTCTGGGCCTCCAACTCGGCGATGATCACGTCCCGACGGAACGGATACTGGTCCGCGATGGTGGCATATTTGGAAATTTCTTCCGTGGTGTGCTTGATGTTCTTCACGAACACCTGTTCGTTGCCCTCAAAGAGAGCAATCTTGGTGGAAGTGGAACCCGGATTGATGGCAAGAATTTTTTTCATGTGTTTAAGGTTTTGTTTATAAGCAAATTAAAGAATTTCCTTTTCCCTAAAGTGGAGACTTGCTGTCTGTGAACTCCCGTTTCTTTCGGGGAGGAAAATTCAAGGTTGCAAATATACGGAAAATTTCATCATCTTTTCAGAATGAAAAATAAAAATGGAGTTCTTTCGTTACATGTCAAATTATTTGAAAAGATGGCATTAAAGATACTGCATCTTCTTTTGGTGGCATGCATTTATTCAATTGCTGTCATCTATGTGTTGTTCAGGATGTTGCAAATCTTTCCTGGCAAAAGCCGTTGGGGCAAGGCGGCCTGTTGGCTGAGTGGCGCGATGTCCCTTTTTTTTATTTTTGTCCTTTTTTTGCGCCTGTTTGACTTGAGGAGCTGGTATCTGCCATTCCAAACCGTGGCCTATCTTTGGATGACCTTCGTGTTTTATGTCTTTATTTTCACCCTGTTGTTCACCCTGCTCCGCGTGGTCATCACTCGGATCCGACCGCTGCACCGTTGGCTCGCCCCCCGGATGCAAACCATCCAACGCGGATATGCCCTGTTCACTTTTGTGCTCGTTTGCGGCCTGTTGGTCAATGGTATGTATCATTTTACCAAACCCAAGGTGGTGGAACTGACATTGGAGGTCTATAAACCTGTGCCGGATTGGAAAATCGTGGCAATCAGTGACCTGCATCTGGGAACCATGTCCGTGGATTTGCTGAAGCATCATGTGGACACCATCAATGCCATGAAACCCGATGTTGTGTTGTTGCTTGGCGATCAGTTTGTGATCAATTGGCGCGATGTGACGCCTATGGGCTATGCTGCGGCTTTGCGCCGCCTGCGCGCGCCGAAGGGAGTGTATGCTATTCACGGCAATCACGAGGAGTATCACGATATCTCCCATAGTAGTGATATCCGTGTTAAGCAGCTTTTCAAATATATGAAAATCACTTTGTTGAATGACACCGCGTTGGTCATCGATGATTCTTTGGTCTTGGCGGGTCGTGCCGACACGTCCCGCATATATGCCCGGAAGTCCCTCGGTGAGGTGGTCGCCGACATGCCGGATTCGCTGCCGATAGTTCTTTTGGATCATAGGCCTGACAACATGGCTCAGGCTCATGACTATGGCATTGACGTACAGCTGTCGGGACACACCCATGACGGGCAGCTTTTCCCGATGAATCTCTTGCAGGGATGCAAAAGTTTTTTCACAGGAAAATTATACCATGGATACAAAAACATGGAGGGCACCCACTGTTATGTAACAGCTGGTTTGGGTGGATCCGGTGCGCCGATACGCATTGGGACCACGGGTGAAATTGTCGTAATCAGATTAAAACAGAAGTAGTTGCATTACTGAATATTGCGCTCTCTGTTCCGTAAAATGTCAATGGCTAAGTAGATGGCATTGCGCATGGACTGCCCGTTGGCTTGGTTCTTGCCGGCGATGTCGTAAGCGGTGCCATGGGCGGGCGAAGTGCGCACAATGGGCAGTCCGGCGGTGAAGTTCACACCTTCAGTGCCGAGAATCTTGAAGGGTAACATGCCCTGGTCATGATACATGGCCAACACAGCGTCGAACTTGCAGTATGCACCGGATCCGAAAAATCCGTCCGCGGCAAAAGGCCCGAACGCATTGACATGGTTCTGGAAAGCCAGTTCGATGGCGGGGGCGATAATCTCCTTTTCCTCGCTGCCGAGCAGTCCGTTGTCGCCGGAATGAGGGTTCAGGGAGAGCACGGCAATGGTCGGGTTGTTGATGCCGAAATCCTGTTTGAGCGAGTTGTGAAGTACCTGCAACTTTTGTCCGATCAGCTCCTTGTTGATGGATTGCGACACTTTGCTGATGGGCAGGTGGTTGGTGACGAAGCCGACACGCAGCTTGTCGGCCACCATCAACATGAGGGCTTTGTTTTTGTTTCCGCCAAAATAGTGCTCGAAAAATTCCGTCTGTCCGGGGAACACATATTTGTCCGATTGGATGTTGTCCTTGTTTACAGGGGCGGTGACAATGGCATCGATGTTTTTGTTTTTCAGGTCGCGGCCTGCGGCATAGAGGGCGCGCTCCGCCATCTGGCCCGCAATCTTCGTGGATGTGCCGAGATCGATCTTGACCTCTTCATCGTACAAGTTGATGAGGCTGGGCCGCTTAAGGGAAATTTGTTCAATGTTCTTGATGAACTGGAAGGAGAAATCCTGGATGTCCAGGTTTTTCCTGTGATAGGAGGCGACTTTGGCAAGCCCATAGACAACGGGCGTGCAGATCTCCATCATCTTGTTGTCGTTCAGCGCTTTGATGATGACCTCATAGCCAATGCCGTTGATGTCACCTTGCGTGATGCCGATTTTATATAGTTTATTGTCAGCCATAAAAAAATTGGTTTTTATTTGTTACCGTTGTAGGCGACCTCGTACTCTTCGTATCCTTCGATGATGTCGCCGATCTTGATGTCGTTGCAGCCATCGATGTTCAGACCGCAGTCCTGGCCGGAAACCACCTCCTTGACATCGTCTTTGAAACGGCGCAGGGAACCGAGTTTGCCGGTATAGATGACGATACCGTCGCGGATAAGGCGTATGCGGGTGTTGCGCTGCAATTTTCCGTCAAGCACCATGCAGCCGGCCACGTTGCCGACTTTGGAGATGTGGAACACTTCGCGCACTTCGATGTTGCAGACCACCTTCTCGCGGATTTCCGGAGAGTGCATGCCGGCGATGGCCTCCTTGATTTCGTTGATGGCGGTATAGATGATGGAGTAGGTGCGGATGTCGATTTGCTCGGCTTCGGCCATCTTGCGGGCACCCGCGGTGGGACGCACCTGGAAGGCTACAATGAGGGCGTTGGAAGCTGTGGCCAACATGACGTCCGTCTCGGTGACGGCACCCACAGATTTGTGGATGACGTTGACCTGCACTTGCTCGGTGGAGAGCTTGAGCAACTCGCCGGACAGGGCCTCGACGGAGCCGTCCACATCACCCTTGACGATGATGTTGAGTTCCTTGAAGTCGCCGATGGCAATGCGGCGGCCAATTTCTTCAAGTGTGATGTGCTTTTGGGTGCGCAAGCCCATTTCGCGGGCAAGGCGGGCGCGTTTGGTGGCAATGCCGCGAGCCTCTTGCTCTGTCTCGCACACCTTGAAACTGTCACCGGCCTGCGGGGCTCCGTTCAGTCCGAGCAATAGCACGGGCGTGGCGGGACCTGCCGACTTGATGGGCTGGTTACGTTCGTTGAACATGGCCTTGACTTTTCCGTAGCAGCTGCCTGCCAGGATGGGATCGCCCACGGCGAGGGTGCCGTTCTGCACGAGCACCTTGGCCACATAGCCGCGACCCTTGTCAAGCGAGGACTCGATGACGGCGCCGATGCCGCGACGGTTCGGGTTGGCTTTCAAATTCAACAGCTCGGCTTCCAACAACACCTTCTCCAACAGTTCGTTGACATTGGTGCCGTGTTTGGCGTCAATCTCCTGGCATTGATATTTGCCACCCCAGTCTTCGACCAGAATGTTCATGTTGGCCAACTCTTCGCGAATCTTTTCCGGATTGGCGTTGGGCTTGTCAATTTTGGTGATGGCAAACACCATGGGCACGCCGGCAGCCTGGGCATGGTTGATGGCCTCGATGGTTTGGGGCATCACCGCATCGTCGGCGGCGACCACGATGATACAAAGGTCGGTGATCTTGGCACCGCGGGCACGCATGGCGGTGAAGGCCTCGTGACCCGGCGTGTCGAGGAAGGTGATCTTACGACCGTCGCTGAGCGACACCTCGTACGCACCGATGTGCTGAGTGATACCACCCGCCTCGCCAGCGATGACGTTGGTCTTGCGGATGTAGTCCAACAAGGATGTTTTACCATGGTCAACATGACCCATCACCGTGATAATCGGGTGACGAGGAATCAAATCCTCGGGAGCGTCCTCCTGCTCGTGATCGGCTCCATCTTCCGCATCCGCGCCAATGAATTCCACCTGGAAGCCGAACTCTTCGGCAAGCAGCGAAATCGTCTCGGCATCCAGTCGTTGGTTGATGGAAACGAACAGCCCGATGCTCATGCAGGTGGAGATGATTTCCGTCACGGGCTTGTTCATCATCGTGGCCAACTCGTTGGCGGTCAAGAACTCCGTGACTTTCAAGATTTTCTGGTTTTCAATTTCGAGCAATTCCTGTTCCTCGATACGCTCGTGGATCAGCTGGCGTTTCTCCTTGCGGCGCTTTGCCGCCTTGGTTTTGCCGGCGGGTTCGAGACGTTGTTTGGTCTCCTTGATACGACGCTGGATGTCTTCTGGCGAAATCTCCACCTTCTCCACTTCGGTCTTTTTCTTTTCGTCTTTCTTGCCTGCACCGGCTCCGTTGGACTTCACGCCAGTCTGCTTGAGAATTCTCTTGCGTTTCTTTTTCTTCTTGTCGGCACTGTCGGCATTCCGTTTGTCATCCTTTCGGGAGTCCTTGGACTTTTCGTCTGGAAGTTCGATCTTGCCCATCACTTTGGGACCGGCAAGCTTGGCCACTTCAGTCTTTATGAACTCCACTTTTCTGTCTGAGGCAAAAGGTGATGCGGGCTTTTGAGGCTCTTGGACAGGTTCGGGTTTCTCCTCCTTGACAGGATCGGGCGCCGGTTCGGGTTTGGGCTCAGCCTTTTTCTCGCTCTTCTTCTTGGGATTGAGGGAGGAAAGATCGATCTTGTCGATGACTTTCGGTTGTTCCAAGTTGACGACGGTCTCGATGTGTTCGGGTTCCTTGCGCGGTTCCGGCACGGGAATCTCTTGCTTGACTTCCGGCTCGGGTTCCGGAGTCGGCTTCGGATCCGGTTCTGCCTCCTTGGGCTCCGGTTTGGCGGGCTCAAGGTCTATTTTGCCCACCACTTTTGGTTTTGGAACCTCAGTATCAATATGTTGTGGAGGATTGATGAGGTTGTTGTCCTTGATGATGAAAGCATTCTCCTCAGCCGGTTCTTCCCGTTCTTCCGTCTTAGTACTCTTGGCACGGCTCTCGGATTTCGCTTTTGCACTGAAAGTGCCGATGTCGATCTTGTCGGCCTCGGCTTTCACCAACTTTTCGCCCGCAAACTCTTGGAGAAGAATATCGTACATCTCTGCGGAGAGCTTGGTGTTGGGGTTCTCCTCGATTTCGAAATTCTTCTTCTTGAGCAAGGTTGTGATGGTGCCGATGGAGACGTTGAACTCACCGGCAGCCTTACCGAGACGTGGTATTTTTCTTTTTTCCTCTGGCATATTGATTGTTTGAATGAATAATTCTTTTTTTCTTGATGTTTTGGAAAATTACTCGTTGATATCCAACTCTTCCTTCACGGCGGCGATCATGGCATCCACGGTCTCCTCTTCAAGGTCGGTGCGTTTGACGAGTTCGTCGCGGCTGGTGCTGAGGACACTTTTGGCGGTGTCGCAGCCGATGTTGATGAACTGTTCGATGACCCAGTCGTCGAAGACATCGGCGAATTCGGTCAACGGCACATCCTCCTCTTGGTCGATATCGTCGCGGAACACATCGATTTCATAGCCGGCGAGCTTGGAGGCGAGTTTGATGTTGTAGCCGCCCTTGCCGATGGCCAGCGACACTTGGTCGGATTTCATATAGACATTGGCCATCTTGTTTTCCTCGTCGATCTGGATGGAGGAGATTTTGGCGGGGCTGAGAGCTCTGGCAATCAACAACTCAGGGTTGGAGGTGTAGTTGATGATGTCGATGTTCTCGTTGTGCAGTTCACGGACAATGCTGTGGATGCGGCTTCCCTTTACGCCGACGCAGGCGCCGACGGGGTCGATGCGGTCGTCGAAGGATTCAACAAGAACCTTGGCGCGTTCGCCCGGCGCACGCACCACGTTGCGGATGGAGATGAGCCCTTCGTCGATCTCGGGGATCTCGGATTCCATCAGGCGCTCCAAAAACATCGGTGAGGTGCGGGAGATGATGATGCGCGGGGTGGAAGACTGTACTTCCACACGGGCCACAACGGCAGTGAGGGAGTCCCCCTTCTTGTAGCGGTCGGCCGGAATCTGCTCCGACTTGGGCAGCACGAGTTCCACGTTCTCATCGTCATACACCAGAATCTCTTTGCGCCATACCTGGTTGACCTCTCCTGTGATGACTTCGCCGATGCGGTGCTCGTATTTCTTGTAGATGACATCTTTTTCGTATTCCATGATCTTGGTGCTCAGGTTCTGACGGATGGCCAGAATCTCGCGGCGGGCAAAATCGGTCAACTTGATGTTCTCCACCACCTCCTCGCCAATCTCGAAGTCGGCCTCGATTTTGATGGCGTCGGAAAGGGCAATCTGGTTGGCTTCGTCTTCCACCTCCCCGTCTTCTACAATTTCAAGCGTGTGCTGGATCTCCAAATCACCGCGATCGACATTGACGATGATGTCAAATTGTGCGTCCGGACCGTATTTTTTGGTGAGCGCGGCGCGAAACACGTCTTCGAGAATGTGCATCAAAGTTTCACGATCGATGCTCTTGGATTCCTTGAATTCCGCAAAGGTGTCAATAAGGTTTACGTGTTCTTCCATTGTTGTATTAGCTTGTTAGTTTATTACTTTCTTATTTTATCTTGTTGATATTGAGTTTGATATGCATTCTACACAAAAAAACTCCCACCCTAAGGTGAGAGTTCGCTTTGCAGTTGAGCTAGCAGGATTCGAACCTACACAGGCAGAACCAAAATCTGTAGTGCTACCGTTACACCATAGCTCAATACCATTCGGTTTTCGAGGCCGCAAAAATACACTTTTTTCAATATCAAAAAACAAAGACAAAAAATTTTTTTTCATGTGCAGTATTTGAAAAAAAATGTATCTTTGCGCGCTTTTAAAAAGCAACGGCCCCTTAGCTCAACTGAATAGAGCATTTGACTACGGATCAAAAGGTTGCAGGTTTGAATCCTGCAGGGGTCACCAGGAAAGAGAAACGTGATTTTGCGCGTTTCTCTTTTTTTTCATCTTTTTTCTTTGAAAAAGTCGATCAAAATCTGAGCACATTCCGGTTGGAGGATGCCCTTCTCCACTTTCATTTTTGTGGGGAACATGGTTGCATGGAGCAGGGTGTAGCCTTTTTTGGGATCGTCGGCGCCATAGACGAGGCGTTCGAGTTGCGTGTGCGCGATGGCGCCTGCGCACATGACGCAGGGTTCCAGAGTGACATACAGGGTGCATCCCTTGAGGTATTTCGCTCCAAGGGCACCGCTTGCCGCTGTGATGGCGATCATCTCCGCGTGGGCGGTCACATCACGCAGGGTTTCGGTCAGATTGTGCCCTCGGGCGATGATCCGGTCGTTGAGCACGATTACGGCCCCTACGGGCACTTCGTCGGCATCGAGGGCTTCGCGCGCCTCCGCCAAGGCCATTTTCATATAATATTCGTCCTTGTTTTCCATGTCAGTCGTTTGGGCTGTGAGGCAAGAGTTGTTGCTGTTTCAGGAATTCCACCATCAATTTCGGCATCGGGAAGTCGCCGATTTTTTCTTGCGGCACTAAAATTTGATGTTCAGACAATGTGGGCTTCCGTCTTTCTTCCAAGATGTAGAATTTGGCGTGGATAACTTGATGCGTGAGCACTTCGCGCAGTTGTGCGATGCATTCGAGATTCGGGAAGGTGGTGTCGGCAGCCGTCTCCTGCAGGGGGAATTGGTAGAGGTTGCGCCAGATGTCGCGACCTGTCCGTTTTTCCAGGATCATACTATAGTTATATAGGTGTATGGTAAAATGGAAAAAGCGTTCTCGTTTGGCGTTGCGGCGGATTTTGACGGGCAGGGTGCCGGTGAGGCCGTGTGTGGCGGCATGGCATTCTCCTTGGAAGGGGCAATCGTCGCATTTGGGGTTTTTAGGGAGGCAGACGATGGCACCGAGCTCCATCATGGCCTGGTTGAATTCCCCGGGATGTTGGGGGTCAATGAGTTGTGTGCAGCGTTGGGTGATGGCGGTGCGGGTGGCGGGACTGGCAATGTCGTCGGTGATGCCGAAGATGCGGGCGGAGACGCGCAGCACGTTGCCGTCCACGGCAGGGTGGGGGAGACCGAAGGCAATGGATGCGATGGCGGCGGCAGTATAGTCGCCCACGCCCTTGAGGGCGCGAATCTCCTCATATCGGTTAGGGAAGACACCATGGTGCTTGTTGACAATCTGTTGCGCGGCGGTGTGCAGGTTGCGGGCGCGCGTGTAGTAGCCCAGTCCCTGCCAGAGGCGCAGCACCTGCTCCTCCCCGGCGGCGGCCAGCGCCTGGACATCCGGGAAGGCGGCGATGAAGCGCAGATAGTAGTCCCACCCCTGTTGCACACGGGTTTGCTGGAGGATTATTTCGGAGATCCAGATTTTGTAGGGATCCTTTTCGCCACGCCACGGCAGCGAGCGTTTGTGCTCGTCGTACCAGGTCAGCAGCGTATGCGCGAAGGGCATGTTAGTTGTTCTGTATCAGTTCGAAGAGCTTGTCGAGGTTAGGGGTTAGGATGATTTCGGTGCGGCGGTTCTTGGCGCGGGCCTCGGCACTGTCGTTTGTGTCGATGGGCAGATACTCGCTGCGTCCGGAGGCGGAGAGACGCACAGGGGCGATGTTGCCGCTGGCAAGGATGGCCTTGACCACGGAGGTGGCGCGCAGCACGCTCAGATCCCAGTTGTCCTTCACTTGGCCGCTGCCGCGGTAGGGCACGTTGTCGGTGTGGCCCTCGATGAGGACGGAGATCTCCTTCTCGCTCTCCAGCACGCTGGCCAATTGCCTGATGGCGTTGAGACCTTGCTCGTTGATGGTCCAGCTGCCCGAGGCAAACAGCAGTTTGTCTTCCATGGAAACATAGACCTTCCCGTCTTTTTCCATGACGTTGAGGCCGCTGCCTTCAAAACCCTTGAGGGCGGCGCTGACTTTGTCCTTGAGGGCCTTCACCTCGGCATCTTTTTGATCGAGGATGTTCTGCATCTCGCGGATGCGGGCCTCCTTGGCTTCGAGCACAGCTCTTGCAGCGTTCAGAGAGTCTTGCTGGGCTGCAAGGTCGTCCTTGATTTTGTCGATATTGCCCAGCAATTTGTTCATCTGGCTTTGGTTGTTGACGTTCTGCTCGGCAAAATTCTTGAGCAATTCGTCATAGTCGCGGGTGGCCTTGGCCAGGTCACGCTCCGATTGGCGGAGACGGCGCGAGAGGGCCAGTGTGTCTTTTTCCAATTGCTCCACTTTGAGCAACTGGGCATTCAGGTCGGCCGTGAGCTGTTTCTTGGCGTTGGCGAAATCCACATTTTCGGAATTGGTGTATGTCAGGTCATCCTGGCATCTCTTGTATTGGTTTTGCAGTTCCGTATATTTTTGTTTGGTCACGCAGCCCGTGAACTGTGCCGCGAGAAATAAGGCTAAAATAATGATGCTAAATCTCTTCATTTGTACAATAATATATAGGTGTGCAAAAATAGTGAGGATAGCCGGATTATTCTCACCGGTTCGGATTTTTTTATAAACAGGATTTGTTTAATAAAAGGGAGGAAGGAACGGCATCTCGTACACAATGTAGGGTGCGAAAATCGAAAAAGCTTGCAATGTGCTCGAGCTTTTTCTATGTGGCAGCATTAAAATCGGAAATATGTTACAAATCGGAACAAAAGCCCCCTGTTTCGAGGGTTTTAACGGGAGCCCCCATGAAAATGAGCGACTTCGCTGGCAAGAAGCTCGTGCTCTATTTTTACCCCAAAGAATGCACGCCGGGCTGCACCACCTATTGTTCCCATTTGATGTATTCCTCCCTGAACACCTGCCAGTCTTCGTGCTATTTGGAAGATGATATCAACTTCTTGAATTTTTGATGGTTACGACGTTCCATCTCCACCGCTTCCGTCCAAAATTCTTCCGTTATCCAACCGTCGCACCATTCAAACCACATGTGGACTCCTAATCTTTCACTTTTCACGCTGCCTTGCGAAGGATGCGAAGTCCGGGAACACCCTCCGAGGACAACGGCGCGGCGAAATTACAATATTATCTATATGTATGATGCAAAAATATCGAATGGTTGCAGTTTGTTCGTGAGAAAAGTCATGGCTTTGCAGGGTGATCATAATGTTCCCAATGGATGTCCTGTTTCAGGATTGAGGGTGGGTTGCCGCCGATAACTGTGTTTTCGCCCTTAAAGGAGGATTTCAGCAGGGTGCCCGCCGCCACAACGGTGTTGTCGGGCACATTTGTCCCCTTCAGCAACACGCACTTGCAGCCGATCCAGACGTGGTTGCCCGCGACAATGGGCCGGTCAGGATTGACGCGCTTGCCCTCCTTGTTGTAAAGAGGGTGCTCGTCGGTGTCCATCACGAGGATGTCCCAGCTTAGCAGACAGTCGTCACCGAAAGTGATTTCATGGGCGCAGACGATGGTGCTTTCGGCGGTCATGTTGAAGTCGGCACCGAAGGTCAGGGTGCCGCGCACGGAGATTTTGGAGCCGTGCCCGATACCGGCTCTGCCTTTGAAGTTGACGGTGCCGCTCACCTGCCAGATGCCCCGTGAACGTTTGCGGTCATAGTGACCCACGTCGCCGAACCCGATTTTGACCATGGCCGTCTCCACCTTGTCGGGCAGCATCACTTTGCCGTGCAATTCGCGCAGATAGGTACGGTGCGAGAAGAAAACGGGTAGCTTCAAAGCGGTTTTGAGCGGAAAATAGTGCAAGTTGAAGCGCAGGGTCTTCGGGATAGAGAGGAGTATGTTCCAAAAATCGGATGTGATCATGACAAACAGTTTTTTGGCGGCAAAGATACACAACAATCGTGAATTTTATGTATGTTTGCGATTCAAAAACAAACTTACGGAAAATGCTGCAAATCGGAACAAAAGCCCCCTATTTCGAGGGCATTGACGAAAACGGAAACACCGTGAAACTGAGTGACTTCGCCGGCAAGAAGCTCGTGCTCTACTTCTACCCCAAAGACAGCACGCCGGGCTGCACCGCCGAGGCCTGCGACCTGCGCGACAACTACCAGCGGTTCCTCGCACTGGGCTATGAGGTATTGGGCGTGAGCCGCGACTCTGCCGCCTCGCACCAAAAGTTCATCGCCAAGCACGAGCTGCCCTTCCACCTCATCGCCGACACCGACCTCTCCATCCTGAAGGCCTACGAGGCATGGGGCGAGAAGAAAATGTACGGCAAGGTGACCGAAGGTACATTGAGAACGACCTACGTCATTGATGAGCAGGGCATTATCATCGACGCCATCGGCAAGGTGAACACCAAGGCGCACACGGAGCAATTGTTGAAATAACGGCAGGTTGGGATTATCCGCACTCCGTGGGTGTGCGGGGAAAATCTATGGCTGGTACCGGTAATGGCCAATGATTTTGAAGCTGAAAAGGCAATCTTCCAGTTCCTGACCGTTCCCGATATTGTGTATGATTAGATGCCTTTTGCCATCGGAAGTGCTCTTTTTGGAAACAATCCCGATATGGGTGACTCCGCCACCCAAGTTCCAGCATACGATGTCGCCGGGCCGATAATCGGCGGCTTTGTCGGAAATGGGCAATGGTGTGCCTTTCCGTCTGAAAAAGGTCATCAGATTGGGCACCCGGCGATGGTCGATATTCGGATCCGGGCTCTTCAGTCCCCACTTTTGCGGATAGAGGCTGAAATTTGCTCTCATATCAAGATGTACCTCTTTCTGCAGGTCGATGCCGAGTTTCCGGTAGGCGCGAATGACCACGTCCGTGCACACGCCTTTGTCGGCAGGCACATCGCCATTGGGATAGCTTATCTTAAAATAAGCGGGATCATACTGCACTTGCTGATGCGTCAGCGTCAAGGCGGAGTCGGCCAGACGACCGTAGAAATCCTGCTGCGCCAAAGCCACAACCTGGATGCAGAAACTCAACAATAGCAGAAACAGTGTTTTTCTCATTGCTTTTCTCATACCCAAATTATCGCAAAAAAGCTCGTTTTATTGTTTTAATGGTCAAGATTTCATCTCCCTGCGGTAGAGGATAAAGGCGACCAAAAACAACACCCAGTCACAACAATTGGCGACATTGTCGAAAAGCATCCCATATTGGGTGGTGACCGTGTTTGCCGTGCCATGTTCAAACAGGATGACTCCCAAATAGTTGGAAATGAAAAAATGAACGGCAACAACCGCTAAAATCACCGCAAGTGGAAAAACTATCGTCCGCCTTTGGGCCAGCAAATAGATGGCTACACCTGTCACCAAGGCCATCAGCAGGCAAAGAATGACCTCCATCAACACTGGCTGATGCACATAAAACCACAATATGCCTCCTAAAATGGAAATGGCATAGAACATATATCCGATGGTTATGACAAATAATATCCCTGCGTAATAACTTCGCGATTTTCCTGCCGAAATTTCCGCATCGGTTTCCGTATTCTCGGAATCGTAACGCCACCACAAGAAACCGATGAGGAGGAGCGAAACGGCCAGATTCGCCCACTTCCGCCCACTTCGCATCGTTGACATAGTAACGTCACATTCCATCCGATTGTCCGCGACAGAATGAAGGTCAAAGAAGCGGTCGAGCAGAAAATAATCCAGCGCAGTCATCAGGAGAATGAAGCCGATCAACATCGCGAGATGCCCCCATTTGACATCGATCATCCTCGGTTTGCGGAACAGGAGGTAAAAGACCAGCAAGAACAGCAGGGATTTCCCGACGACTATGGCTATCGGATGCAGCACAGCTTCCAGCGCGAAGAAAAACGGGGCGAAGGATGTCCAACCAGCGTCAAACATCCAGTAAAGAATGATTCCGAGCAGAAAGCAGCGGTAATCAAGGGCTTTTTCGATAGTGGTGTTCATATTGTGACGTTTTTGAAAAGTTTTAGAATCGATACTCTTCTATATATTCCAACTTCTCACCACTAAGTTTAGCTAAGAAACTGTAAACCTGCTGGATACTTTTCCCTGCAACATTGGTGAAGTGGGCTTTGAATCCTTGGTCGGTCACCCGCTCAATCACCCATTGCGCACCGTCAGTCATCATTACATACACACTGCGTGGGAGTTCGTCGAGACGCACCGCTTCCATATATTGCAACAGTTTCTCATATTGTGCGGCGGTCATTTTCCGATGCCCTGTCTTCACGGTTGTGGAAATTTCTTTCCAAGTTTTCGGATCGTATTTTGTAAGAAGAATTTTCCAATACAGTGTCATCTTTCGATTGTTCTTTACAACACGGAACGACACAGGCGGGTCAAAGGAGGGAAAGAAGGAAAAGCGGAAAATGGCCTCGCCTTCTTGCAACGTATCGTCAAAGAGAACAGGCTCTTGCATCTTCGTTAAATCGTGTGAAAAGAAGTTCACCCAGAGATAAGAATGTGAAGCCGATGCATCCACATAGTAATCCACAGCTGTATCCAACACACCGTCTTTAGGCCAGTCGATGAAATACGTAAATGGGAAATGTACGCCTTCTACAGTGTCAAGGGGCAGTTCCGCCAAAGGGTTATGCGCCCGACACAGTTGTTGTTCCAATTGCAACACGGGAAGATAGAGGTCTATCAAAGTTTCTGCCTTAGGGTGCATATCCAGTACTTTGTAAAAATATTTCAGGGCACTGTCACCGGGTTGGGAAACCACAGGTGTGCTGTCGTAATAAGACGCCCAATCATCTTTATAATGAATTGAGTCGTAGGAAGTAGGCGTGTCCAATGGTTTATTCGCCAATAGATATTCCCAGTAGTAGTATTTGCCCATCCACAAAATGCTGTTTTCATCAAGCGGATTTTGCAGCAATTTCCGGTGGCACGCTTCGATGTTCTCCCAACTTCGTTTATCGCGCTTTGTTTCCAGAATGGGCTTTCCATACTGGGGGCGGATGTCCGTCGGCAAGACGAACTGGTAGTTCACGTGTGCATAACAACGGACTGTTTTCCCCTTTTCAGTGCCCGGCACCCATTTGGGCATCGTTTTCACTACACGAATAAGTTCATCGGCAAAGCCGTAGTCGCTTGGAGGCCAGGAATCGTCTTTCACAAACCCGATGGAACCGTCTTTTTCCACCACAAATTCCACGCGGGCCCTATATTCCTCCAAATCCCGCAGCGCTTCTGGCGGATAGTGAATGGCATTATGGATGAATGCCGCACAAGCATCCTCCCCGCCAGGAAAAGCGGGAGGGACAGTCTTGCACACCCCTCCAGTATAATTTATCACCATATCCACATAGTCCGTGTCCACAAGTGCCACCAAAAGTTCCGTCACGCGATTCTCTTTTTTAGAGTTAGGGCACTCCGTATAATAGGAAATACTGTTCTTGTTGTCCTTAAATTCCAATATGTAAGGGGTTTCAAATCCAGAACAGTGCGTACAGCTCGGATAATGTATGAAATCGATCTCTTTCAAGGTTTCCTGAATTTGCTGCCATTCGAAGGGAAACAATTGTCGGCTACCAGAGTCAACGACCCCTTTTCCCCATTCGTTGCCATAGTATTCGTTTTCGGTCACATCCACAAGTCCTGTGTCGCTTACCAATATATGTTCGGTATGTTCCACGTGTCCCCTTAACGCGTTCCCCTTTTGCCAAGTCAAGAGCATCCGGTTATCCTTTTGCCTCACCTGTACAAATAGCGGATGTGCGAATTTCGGGATGTAGTTCAAGCGGAGCACACACTCGTCTTTGCCAAGGGGAATGTCGCGCAAGGGTGCAACCCCAGCCAACCGCATATAGAAGACCACCTCCCCGACAGCATCGTTCTTATCCCCGTCTTCCTTGTCGTCAAAAAAGTAATTTTTAGGGAAATAGTCATCGAATTTCCAGCGTTCCCGATGCTGCTGTGCGGAGAGCGGCAAAGCGAAGGCCACAAGCACGGCCACATATATGAATTTGCATAACAGTCTGTGTATCATAATCGTCTATTACTTCTTGTTTTATTCTCCTTCTCGCCGCCCCCGCGAAGGATGTAAAGTCCGGAAACGCCCTCCGAGGACAACGGCGCGGCAAAGTTACAACATTATTTACAGTAATAACACAAAAAAGTCAAAAGGTTGCAGTTTGATAAAAAAAGTGTATTTTTGCTCCTGATTTTAATTGAAAATCTGAAGTGATATTTCATATTTTCAATCAAAAAAAGAAATAAGAAACTAGTATGCGACAAATATGTATCAACGTATCTTCGATATTAACAAGGAATTAGATATGAGTGTGTTTTTGTTTGGTGCCCGACAAACCGGAAAATCCACTCTTCTACGAAAAGCTGTCTCCAAAGCAGTGTACATTGACTTGTTGGATTCAGATATCCGTAAATTGTATCGCAAACGCCCGGCTTATCTATACGACCAACTGGCTGGTAAAGATTCCAGTTGCGTCGTCATCATAGACGAGATACCGGAAGTGCCGGATTTGCTGAACGAAGTCCACCGGCTCATCTCAGAATTTGGAATCCGGTTTGTGCTATGCGGGAGTAGTGCGAGAAAACTAAAGAGGAAAGGTTACAACACGTTGGGTGGCAGAGCGTTCCCTTGTTATTTTTACCCCTTGGTAAGTGCCGAAATACCGGATTTGGACATTGACAGAGCGGTAAACAACGGTATGATGCCACTGCACTATCCCTCTAAAAACGCAACCCGGCTATTGGCATCTTACGTGGATGTATATTTGAAGGAGGAGATCCAAGCGGAGGCGTTGGTGCGGGATTTGGACAATTTTGAGCGTTTTCTGGAAGTTGCTGCTCTTACTGACGGTGAAATGGTAAATTACGCCAACATTGCAAGCGACTGCGGGGTAAGTGCCAAAACAGTCAAGGAGTATTTTTCCATTTTGCAAGACACATTGGTCGGCTACACCATTCCGGCCTATACCAAAGTGATGAAGCGCAGGTTGGTGCAGGCACCACGGTTCTATTTTTTCGATGTGGGGGTCGCCAATTATTTGCTTCACCGACAGAATTTAGTGAGAGGCACGGTGGAATATGGCCACGCATTTGAACATTGGGTCATACAGGAAATCATCGCCTACATTGGTTATACACATAATGAAAACAGACTCTCCTATTGGCGCACTTATACGGGCATCGAAGTGGATGCCGTCATCGGCGACGCCCGACTTGCCATTGAAATCAAATCGGTGGCTGAAGTGTTGCCCAAACACTTGACTGGACTGAAGACTTTTATGGAAGAACATCCCGACACACGTCCCATCATCGTCTCTTTGGATCGGATTTCCCGTCGTTGCGGTGAAATGGAAGCGCTGTATGTGCTGGATTTCCTTCGTATGCTTTGGGCGGGCGAACTGTTCTAAAAAAACAATCACATCTATGGATCAACGCATCATCAACATCCTGCTTTGCGACACGTACCCCGGACTGCTGCCTGAAAGCATCCCGAGTCACGAATCCATGTTTTACAATCTGTTCCGTCCAGTCAACCCTGGGCTCACCTTTAACATTTACCGCGTGATGGACGGCGAGTTGCCCGAACAGTTCGACTCCGACACGCTCTACATCATCCCTGGCTCCAACAACGCCGCCTACGATACGCTGCCGTGGATTTTGGCCTTGCAGGACTGGATTCGGGAGGCCGCAAGACTGCAAATTCCCCTTGTCGGCATCTGCTTCGGACACCAGGTCATCGCGCAGGCGTTGGGCGGACGAGTGGAACGCTTCCCAGGCGGCTGGGGCGTGGGCGTTCGTGAGATGGATGTTTTGGATGCAGACCTGCTCCCCTGGTTTCCCGACAAGAAAATGCGTCTTATCGTCAATCACCACGACCAGGTGATGGAGCTGCCGGAAGGTGCCATCCCCCTCGCCACCAGCGACTTCTGCCGTTACGAAGGCTTCCGCATCGGCCGCCACATCCTCACCTTCCAGGGCCACCCGGAGTTCACGGTGGACTACGAGCGGCACCTTATCCTCAACCATGCTGAGAATGAGGACGATGCGGTGAAGCAACGGGCATTGGAGACGTTGGGGGAGATGGACCACCAGGGGGAGACAGTGGTGGAATTTCTGTTGGGTGCATTGTAGAGGCGAATTACCGTGTAGGGGCGAATAATTATTCGCCCCTACACACACGGGATAAGAGATGATGTTATCCCCTTTGCTGGTGATGGAAAAGGGGTATAAGAGTGCGATGAGACGTTAATCAACATTTTTTGTGTTTTTGTGATTTCATTATTCAAATAGACAACTTATGGCAAAGAAAAAAGAAACAATCCCATCTGACGATATGCTCGAAGGGAAAGCCGCTATGTTAGGCATCATTGACATCTTCCGGAATGCTCTCAAAGGAGACAAATTCGCCGTGAAACTTGCCAACAAAATCTTGGACGAGTGGCAGAAAGAGTGCGACAATCTTCCCGGCGGGGACGCTGTGGATGACAATTTCGCCTTCTTGCCTCCCTTGGTGAACGGCGGCATGAATGACGACGATGACGACTTCGATGACGATGACTACGATGATGATGACGACTACCGTCCCTACGAGAAACCGACCCTCAAGCGGCCGAACGTGTCGGAGTACCATCTTCGCATCAAGCTCAACGACATCGGCATCGATATCTGGCGCGAGTTGAAGGTCCCCTCTAACGTGGAGCTCGACTTCCTCGGGCACCTTCTGGTTGAAATCATGGGCTGGGAGGATGTGCATCTGTTCCATTTCATGCACAACAAGACGTTCTACAGCGATCAGGAAAGTGTGGACATGAGTTTCCGCGGCAACGTGAAACTCTATTCCGACTATACGCTTTCGGACTTGCTGAAGGCCGAGAAGGACAAAATGACATTCGAATACGATTTCGGCGACAGCTGGTGGCATGATATCAGCGTGGTCGGCATCCGTCCCTACAAGAAAGGGGAAAAGCACCGCATCACATTCGTGGACGGCCAAGGTGCGTGTCCGCCGGAGGATTGCGGCGGCGTGCCAGGCTACAAGCGTCTGTTGGAAATGGCAAAGAAGAAGAGGAAGAGCGCCGAAGAGAAAGAGGAGCTCGAATGGTATGGCATTGACAAGAACTACGACCCGAACGATCCCGATATTGAATTTTGCGAAGAGATAGCGGAGGATTGGGATGAGGCACTGAGAGGGAAATAACGAGTCTATGGCTCAGGGATTCGGCCTTAACGACAACCTCGGCCAACGATAAGGTTTGAATTGTGTGAAAAGACGACACAGTTGTTCTTGGTTTACCGCCTCAGCCCAGCCCGTCAGCTCGTTCTGGATGCCGATACGGTTCTGTTCAATGACGATGTTGGTCATCAGCTTCAATGTGTCGTGGCTGTACACCCAGAGTTCGCTTTCCGCAGTGCACATGTCCCCGCCGCTGATCTCAAATGTGAAATTGTCCTTCAATTGTTGCAATACTTCCTCATACGTGCAAACCAACACACGACGCGCGGGCATTCCTTCGGGAAGTTCGCTCCAATCATCGAGAGAGAGGATCAAAAACGCTTTGGCATCGTTCATATCAACGTCTTTCAAAGGGTTGATTACAGTTTCATCTGCCTGCACTACAGGGAAACACATTTTCATCGTGTGATGTGCCAACCTGGGGAACCCGCCGATGCACAGCCAAAGGATTGTTAACAAAAGAGCGATAAGGACCTGGATTTTCTTCATCGGGGTTGAGTTATTCTCATAACATAATTTTTCTGCCGCGAAACTACAAAATAATCCGATATGAAAACCCGGGCGCCGACCGCGATGGGTCAACGCCCGGTTTTTGGGGAATGTAGAGACGTTTCATGAAACGTCTCTACGCGGGAAATTTGACAACACTGAATTTATTCCGCAAAAGTTATAACTTTTATGGAATAGATTCAAAAAAAGTTATATTTTTGCATTGTTAAACATCATCGAGTTATGATAAATCGATTTTTATATAAAACACTGAACGACAAGTTGTTCAAAGGAAAAATCATCATTCTAACAGGTGCCCGTCAGGTGGGGAAGACCACGTTGCTGCGACAAATTGTGCAAGGCAGAAACGACTGTCTCTGGTTGAACGGTGATGAACTACAGACGCAGAACCTCTTCAATAATGGCTCTGCAGACAGACTGTTGTCTGAATTTGAGGGCCATCGCATAGTTGTATTGGACGAAGCACAACGTATTCAAGATATAGGTCTGCGGCTGAAATTATTAGCCGATTCAGGAAGCGATATACAGGTGGTTGCCACCGGCAGTTCCTCGTTCGATCTGGCCAATCAAGTGAACGAGCCGCTTACCGGGCGCAAATGGGAGTTCCAGATGTTTCCTTTGTCGTTTGGGGAGATGGTGATGCATCACGGCAAACTCAAGGAAATGAGGATGCTCCCCAAACGCGTCGTTTACGGTTATTATCCGGAAGTAGTGATGAATGACGGGAACGAAAAAGAAATTCTTAAACTATTGACAGACGCATACTTATATAAAGACATTTTGGCTTGGGAGAACATCAAGCATCCGGACAAGTTGCAGACACTTCTGCGCGCATTAGCCTACCAAGTGGGATCGCAGGTTTCCTACAACGAGTTGGCTCAGATGTGCTCGATGGATGCCAAAACAGTGGAACGTTACATCGTTCTATTAGAGCAGTGCTACATCATTTTCAGGTTGCCTTCATACGCCCGTAATCTTCGCCACGAGCTCAAGTCAAGCCGAAAGATCTATTTCTATGACAATGGAATCCGTAATTCATTGATTGCGGACTTCACCGCGCCGGAAATCCGGCAAGACATAGGGGCGTTATGGGAGAACTTTGTTATAGCCGAGCGGATGAAGAGCAATGAATATGGCAGGAGATGGGTGAACCGGTTTTTCTGGCGCACCAAACAGCAGCAGGAGATAGACTATTTGGAAGAGAGCGACGGAAGACTCCACGCTTTTGAAATCAAATGGAACCCGAAGTCCAAGGCCAAACTGACCAAAACATTTGCAAACGCCTATCCCGAAGCAGATTTTCTGGTGGTCACCCCAGACAATATTGCGGAATTTCTGATTTCAAAGGATTCCGATAAGGAAGAGCAACTATAGGCGAAAAACACACACATTTTGACTTAGCGAGATAAAAACCAGATGCCGACCGCGATGGGTCAGCGCCCGGTTTTTGGGGAATGTAGAAATGAATGATTATTCTCGGAGCTTCACCTCCGTCGTTAGTTTCCTCACGCCACCGCAACGCAGTTCTGGTGTGTTGATGCGGATGTCGCAGTCCACTACGAAGATGTTTCCCTCTTCTGAACGGATGACATTTTCATCGTGTAAGTCACTCAAATATATTTCCGCTGTGGCGTATGTCCAGTTTTTGGGATTTAACTGCTTGAATCCCATATTTTGGGCAAAGGTAGATATTTCACTATCCGGGACGTGACTTCCCTTCACAAAAGGTTGCTCTACAATGATTTTAAACTCTCCGTCTGCTCTTCCAAAGCCTAAGACATAAAGTGTTGTTTCAGGAAAATAGGTGTTATGCAAAGTGATTCTGTCAAGTGCAAGTATGGGCTGTACAAAATAATCAAGTCCTATAGATTTCACTAAAGTGGCTCCGTGGTCATAAACCGTCGCCTCGCCGCCTTCTGCAATCTTCGCTCCTAAAACATTTTGGAGGGCATTGCTCACATCATCTGTCCAACAACCAACGGCTTTCGCCCAGTGTTCTATGATTTCAGTTTGTTTCTTTCCTCGTTGGAGCTCTTTTTGGAATCCTCCGACATCTGGCGAAGTAGCTCTATCTGTCTGATTTTCTGCTCCCGCGAGCAGGGATGCAACAACATGCGCAGGACCTCCCGCTGCGCAGCCATGCTGTTCCGCCGGTGAAAATCGTTGATATACAAGCCTTCCTGTGACAAATTGTTCCGCATATTCATCCAATTTTTGAAGACCTTCGGGAGTGAAGCCTTCCACTATGATGGCGTTTACCGAATCCCAAAAGTCCTTATTATTCATAATTCAGTTGTATGTATTTTTCAACCCCGCAAAATTACAAAATAATCCAATATGAAAAAACCGGGCGCGACCGCGATGGGTCAACGTCCGGTTGGGGATTGTAGAGACGTTTCATGAAACGTCTCTACGGGGGTTCCGTACACATCTACCAATGTTTGAGGTCTGGATGTATGGCGTGGTATTGTGCTTTGCCCAAAGCATCTGCCTTGTCCGCCTTGCTGTGGTATTGTGACGGGACAAGATGCTTCTTTAATTGTGCTTTTGACATAGTGTTTTTGATTAAACGTTTATAAAAGCATCCCCATTCCTGAAATCATTGTCTTTTCGAAATCTCAGCGTACAGTGCCAATCCTTTTTCAGTAAGGTAATAGGCTTGGTCTCGGCGTTTGGGCGCATCGGGATAAAGCAATGCCACATACCCTTTTTCAATGGAGGGAATCAGATAGCGTTTTCGGAAACTATCTAAGCCCGTTAAATTCATTTTTTTCATTATTTCAGCAGAAGAAACCGTATTCCCCCGTATGGTTAAAATTATCCTTTTCATCTTGTCATCCACTTCACCAGTTTCTTTACCTCTTTCTTTACCTCTTTCTTTACCTCTTTCTTCACCTCTTTCTTCACCTCTTTCTTCACCTCTTTCTTGTACTTCTGGTCGCCAAAGAACAACCCGAAAATCATCATCTTGGTGGAATTCCGGTTTACGGAGTCCATATTCTAAACAGTGGTCGATTATATCGGTGGTACCTGTTCCCATTTGTTCTATATAGCCGGAAAGATAAACGGGATGGGCAAGAACGGGATTGACAGGATTGGAAGTGTGCTCCTTGTTCAATTTCGCGATAGTCATTCCTTGTGGCAGTTTGCCGGGGTTCCATACTTCCAAGCGGTCTTTGAACAACATCACCTGCACGCTGCCGTTACTTGTATAGTTGCGGTGCACAACCGCATTAACAATAGCTTCGGTCACGGCCTGCGCCGGCAACTCGGGTGTTACATCCACTTGCGCGGAATGAGTGCGCTCGCCCACGTGTTGGTCTATGCGGCTCATCACAAACCCAACCGCCATATCTACCATGTCAAAAACGGTGCCTCCGTATATCTGCTGTGATAGGATGGGTTTTTGGATTTTGGTTCCATAGAACTGCGCGCATTTGACAGTGGCGGAGACGAACCACTTTTGAACATCCTTGGCAAATAGCAAAAGAGCGGCATTCTTGAGTTTGTCGTCTTCGGTTATCAGATGAAGACTAAGCAGAATCTGACGAATGTTTTCCTCCGAGTATTGCAGTGGGAATTGCCTTTTTTCGCGAGCCATCCCCACGAACCACTTTATCTTGTTCTTATCCAAATCGTCAATGCTCGCCTCTGGATAAACGGAAGCATCAAAAGGCGCATTACGGAGAATTTGATTCGAGGTCATATATTCTATCAACGAGGCGTAAACACCGCTCTGCAATTCTTCGTATGAACGGAATGTGTTGCGTATAACGGAGTTATCAATCTTCTGCTTAAAGGCTTCTTCTTTTGCTTCCCGTTCAGATATGTCCTTGATGAAGGCTATTCTGTAAGCATGATGAGCGGTGGCGGTATCGTATTCCCGTTCTGTGGGCGAAATCCCGTTGGCATCTTCAAAACCATAACGCTTACCTAAAAGAAGGAGATAAATTCCCGCATCAGCTGCCTGCTCAAGATAGGCTGTTTGTGCAGACTTGTCTTGCGCAGGTAATTCCTCGAACAAAAATGGGTCAAAATACATCGAAAACAGTGAATCTTGCCGTATATAATCGGCTATTTGCCTGCGTTCTTTCGCAAATTCATTCTGTACACTGCTGATGAATATTTTGGTGCGGTTCATTTGTTATTTCAAAAAGATAATTCCAGCCGCAAAAATAATCATTTTTGGGACGTGAAAAACGGATATCTGAAAAAATAGGGAGGGCTTATCTCATCATCCTTTCCAACTTGTCTTTCCACTTTTTTCCAATGTGGCATCTCATTGGTCAACAACGCATAAAACTCTTTGGTGTGATTTAGATGTACCAAATGACAAAGTTCATGGGTAATGACGTATTCAATTGGAAATATATGGTGAATATCTTATCGCAAAGAGGACAAATATTTTAGGGAGAATAGTGACAGAATAAGAAAAATTTTTATTTTTGCCAATTGTATGACACAAAATAAGGGGAAGACTATTATGGTGATAGACAATGAGATACTTGACAGTTTGACCGCCCGGGCCCAAGCATCGCCCCGGCT
>JAFPXF010000027.1 GCA_017394765.1 Bacteroidales bacterium
AGCCTTATTTCAACCAACGGTCTCCGAAAAGCCGATGTCCAAAGTCGCGAAGGGCTTCTCTCATTACGGGAAAGTATGCGTAAAAGCAGCTCTTACTCAAAGCGCAAGCAAATCATTATACGAATTATAGCTTTGATTTTACTGGTGGTTATGTTTATCTACCTTTACCTATATGAGCGCGATTTTTTTGCCTCTACGCTTATCGGAGGTATTGCCGCTTCTCTTGTTGGACCGTGGTTTGCCAAGCGGACAAAGAGACAATACGACGACCTCAGCGAAGAAATTGACGAGTTGCTGAAGGAGTAAAAACGCAATTAAAGACCACACCTCCGCCAAAATTCGCCTCTCGCGAGTTTGGCGGAGGCCCGTGTTGCGGGAATTCGTATCTTTGACGCGTCAAAATCACTTATCAATAAATAGATCTATAATTATGTGGAGCACAGTTATTTACATTATTTTACTTATTCTCGGAATCATTGGAATGGCGTACTACCTTTATAACGGCATTCGCAATAAAAAGCTGAAAGAAGAAGGCAAAGAAGGAAAGGACAATTTATGGTTCATGGGTGTCTCTATCGCCCTAATGGTTGTGCCTATCACGCATTTGACGGAAAAATGGCTCTCTCCTTACATTACCAGCGAGATTGCCCTGTTTTTCTTGCAGATTCTGATTCTCATCGTTCTTATGTTGGTCATCATCCTATTTGTCAAACGTATTGCTAAGAGGAATCACATTTCTGATTAAATGTAATATTTTATGAAACCCGTCTCAAAACTTTTCATCCTCTTCTGGGCCTTGGCACTCCTGCTCCCCGCGTGCGTCACCGTGCGCGACTGCGACGGGAACCGCTACCGCACGCTGAAAATCAACGGGATGCGGTGGATGGCGGAGAACCTACGGACAACCCATTACGCCG
This sequence comes from Bacteroidales bacterium, assembly GCA_017394765.1. The sequence goes on from JAFPXF010000027.1 coordinate 918, forward strand.
ACGGAAGCCCGATTGTACAAAGCGAAGTGGCAGACAAGGACACGACCGTTGCCTGCTATTTCGACGACTGGAACAGCCGGGATTCCGTGCGGAAGTACGGGCTGCTCTACACCTGGACGGCAGCGGTGCGCGATACGGGCAAAACGTCCGCGAGTGTGCAGGGAGTCTGTCCAGACGGGTGGCACCTGCCGGACGATGCGGAGTGGACGGCGATGACACGGGGCTGTGTCGCGGAGGGCTACCAATATCGTATTCCCTTCTCAACCAAGAATATGCGGGTTATCAAACGGTTTGTGCATCCGCCCCGGAGCGGCTATCGCTATCCTGGCAACTACTCGAAAGTGGGCGAAGAGTCCTTCTGGTGGAGCTCCACTCCCTCAAGCGACGGCACCGCCACGGGCCGCTATCTGGAGAACTTCAACTACCCCTGCCCGTATGTCTGCTTCGGGAAGGTGTATAACGGATACAGTGTGCGCTGCGTGCAAAACGGGGCGAAAGTCACCACCCCGAAACTTAAAGTCAAGAAACGGAAAAAAGAAAACGTGCAGGATGTGTCGCAGTTGGACACATTCACCATCCCGCACGAAACGGTCATGCCCCGTTCTTTCTATTCCTTTGCTGAAAAAACGCAGGTGAACACCTGGTTCCATACGGAAGAGAAACAATTTGTCCTGAACTACTGCATTAGTGGGCTGAAACCGATCTCCACATTCCAAAACCCTGGCCACCTCACCTACTATTTTTCACTCGACCGAAACAATCTGATTTACAACTGCGTCTTTGATTCTCTTGCGTATCTTATTGACAATCATTCAAATGTGAAAAGAATGGTCAAAATGAATCTTTGGACAGAAGACGGGGACAGTGTAGTTGTTCAAGGCTTTAAGAGTCATTACTATGTGCCGATTTCTTCGGATTCGGGTTTACTTTATTGTTGTACCTTCCTGAAAAATGTTTTCGACTATCGACTTGACGTGCGGATCAGGATGTTTTCCCGTCCGATGTTCCATGTTTTTTCTTATAAAGACGGACAGCTCAATCCGATTCGCGGCCTTGGCACTTATCCGGCTATTCACCGCAACAAGGACAACATACGCTACAATTACCACTTCAGCAGCACCATGAACAAGGATACGGATTTGGTGGCGATATACTCCTTCATCGATTCGCTGTATGTCATCCACCGCGACGGCACACAAGAGCAGCACTACATCCACAGTAAACACCAGCGGCATGTCCAGGAGGAATTTGACACGGCCAACACGTACAATTACACGGAATTAGCCCGCACGGAAAGTGCCAAAACCTCGTACCTTGGCGTGGTTTATGATTCTTACCGGAACCTGTACTACATTACCGTTTCCAGACCGATGCCCTACGAGAACAGGGACGGTACCCGAAACAAAATCTCCGACAAACCTTGGTCGCTGCTGGTGCTGGACTCTTCTTTCCGGCAAATTGCGGAGATGGACATGCCCGACTGTTTGAGCAAGCATGAGCTCATGGTGGTGCCGAAGGGGATTGCCTTAGCCGGCAAGCGGCTGTCCGACGAAGAGAAAACCTGTTTTGTGATATTGAGATACAATGAAAAAGACCTGTATAACACTGATATTGCTATTGTTCGCAGGAATGCTCGCGGCAAATAATCATCACAGAATTATGAAGAATAAAAGCCATATTGTCATCTTGTGTTTTGCCATCCCGATACTGCTGGCAGGCTGTGGGATGCTGTACGGTTACAAACCCTTAAAGCAGTTTGACCAGAAAGATTATGATCTGATGATTACTTCCGTCTTGGACCAAGATTACAAAATCAGCCATATAGTCAGTGATTATGAGCAGTTTGACGCTTACCGGACGTGCATTCAGGACAGTTTATGGCAACATCAGACTGCTGTCCAGCCGATTCAAATCCTCTATTTCAAAAAGGATTCGCTCCTTTCCTATCACATCAACTGCACGGCAAAGGGCAGGCTCTCCAACCTGAACTGGAATACGGATCAACGGTTTGAAACGTTCCCGCCGGCGACGGCTGTCCTCATCACCCCGCAAATGCAGAATCTGTCGAAAATCAGAGACATATACGGAATCAACGACGATTCCGAGTACCTGGTTGTGGTGTTTTGGACCAATATGCTTCCAAAAATCTCAAAATCGGCCATCGAGACGGTCAAAACCAATTTGCGCGAAAACGGGGCCCTCAACAAAGCGGGCATCGTGTTGGTCAACACGGACAAGTTTTATGTGACGTTGTAGCAACGCCTTAAAAAGAACTAACAGAATGCGGTGAATTAGCGAAAAAAACCTTCAGTTCTTCGGTTTCCGCACATAGCACGACATCTACATCGGAATTTCCATGGAGACTTCGATGTATCCGGCAAACTCGCCGTCTTTAAACCAAGGTGACTTGTAGATGAGCTTCTTGTTGTCCCCTTGCAAACTGTACTTATTCCTTCACGAATTTCACCGTGTTCACTTTGCTGCCGCTGGTAATCTTCACAAAATAGACACCCGACGACAAATCAGAGACGCCTATTACCGTGTTGGCAGGTGCATTGTCAACACTTTTCACCTGTTGGCCTGCTGCACTGTAAACCGCAATGCGGGAACCTTCGACATTGTTCAGGCGGATGGCGTCCGTAACCGGATTCGGCGATACCGAGACGGTGTTCGTCCATTCTTCAACGCCCACACCTTCCACGAAGTAGCCGAACTCTAACCAACCGCCTGGTACGCTCTTGTCAAATTTGGCGTAACCATACTTGTACGGGGAACCCGCGAATTTCAATGCGGCATAGCCTATATTCATCCCTTGTCCGGAATAGGTGTCCAGCGTGACCATGTTGGATGACCAGACTGTGGAAGAATTGCAGGCGTTCCACACTTCATCAAGGGAAGCATATTCCGCCACCGTGTATTCCTGGTCGGTGCTGGGCACGGCCACAAAACCTCCCATAGGGTCAATCTGTATTTCATTAGGGTCATAATTCGGGACAACGAGTTGAACAATACCATTCACAGACAAACGGTTATCCACAAGTGCCACGGGAACCGTCGTATAGTTTTGAGCGAAAACATTAAAAGCACACACAAGGCAGAGTGCCATTGCCATAAAGATGTTTTTCATACAGCTATATTTTTTGTTGTAAATTACTATAATTATAACGTAACAAATGTATCAAAAACTACAAGACAATGAATTAACTATGTTTATTGCTTCGGTTTCCTCACATAGTGCGGCATCTCCAACGGGATGGGCATCGAGAGTTCGATATAGCCGGCGAACTCGCCGTCCTTGAACCAGGGTGCCTGGTAGATGAGTTTCTTGACGCCGTTTTTCTCAATGGTGTAGGCGTTCACATTGTGGTTCTTCAGCATCTCCGCCAACTTGGTGCGGGCGGGCTCCGGATGGCAGTCCAGCAGGTTTTGCCCGATAATCTGCTGGCCGTGGCTTAGGACGTTCACCGCCATCTCGTTCATTTCCAAAATTTTTCCGTCTTTGTCGCAAATAGTGACGGAATAGGGCGCTTCATTAAAATAGTTGAGCATGGTAACAAATTTTTTTAAGTTTCTTCCGATTTTGTGAAAAACACTACTCTTTTTTCACACGCCTCAAATCCAGCATGTTCACGGGGTTGGTGCCGAGTCCTGTGATGTTGGTGCGGGTAAAGCGCACCACTTTGTCATAATAGAGCACCACGAAGGGCGCGTCAGCAACCAGGATGGAATCCATTTTGATGTAGTACTCAGTGCGTTGTGTTCCGTCGGCGCAGCGCTGCGACTGCTCGTAAAGCTTGTCGAAGGCGGGATTTACATAGTAGGTATAGTTGGAGCCGACCGGTTGCAGGTTCTTGGAATAAAAGAGGGCCATGTAGTTTTCGGCATCGGGATAATCGCAAATCCAGGAGCCTCGGAAAAAAGGGAGTTGGTAGTTGCGCATCATCTGTCGTTGTTGCGCGCCTTGGGCCACGTCTAATTTGAGTTGGATGCCAATCTCTTCAAGTTCGTGTTGGATATATTGACACAGGTCCACATAGGAGGCGGAGACGGTGAGCGAGATGGGAGGCAACCCCTTGCCGCCAGGATATCCGGCCTCCTCCAGCAGGCGCGCGGCCTTGACGGGGTCGTATGTGTAGCCGCCCGTGCGCGCGGGGTCGTGCGAGGGCATGCCCCGGGGCACAAAACCACCGGTGCCAGGATAGCCCACGTTGTTGCGCAAATATTTCATCATCTTCTCGCGGTCGAAACCATAGTTGATGGCCTGCCGTACCCGCTTGTCCAGCAGCGGATTCTTCTTGTCGCCCGGCTTGAGCATGAAGCCGAGATACTCCGTGTTGAGGTAAGGGCCGGTGAGGAGTTTCACTTGATCCTTGTATTCGGGGTTCAGTGTGCCCTCCTTGGTGAGCAGTGCGTCCTTGTAGCAGGCCTCCACCCCAGACATGAAGTCGAGAGTGCCCTTCATGAACTCCATGAAGACCGACTGCTTGTCGATGATGAAGGAGATGGCCACGGCGTCGAGGTAGGGTAGGCGATTGCCTTCTTCGTCCCGTTCAAAGTAATCGGGGTTTTTCCGCAGCACCAGTTTGACGCCCTCCTGCCAGAGCTGGAATTTGAAGGGCCCGGTGCCAACGGGGTGGTTGCGGAAATCCTTGCCGTAGCGTTCCACCACCTCTTGAGGCACCACAGAACAGTATTTCATTGTGAGGATGCCGAGGAAGGGAGGGAAGGCTTCCGCTAATTGTATTTGGAATATTGTGTCATTCAGTGCTTTGAAAGCGGGATTGCCCTGCTTGTCCCGTTTGACCTTTTGGAATATCCAAGCACCAGGCGAGGCTACATCGGGGTCGAGGATGCGCGAGAAACTATAGACAAAGTCCTTGGCTGTGACGTATCGCTTGTTCTTGAAAGGAAAAAACTCGGTTTGGTGGAAGGTCACGTCGTCGCGGAGAAAGAAGGTGTAGGTGAGCCCGTCGGGAGAGATGGTCCAACGCTTGGCAATGGAGGGCACAATGTTCAGCGAATCGTCCATATCTACCAACCCGTTGTAGAGCTGGTTGCAGGGCCACATTACCGTCTGGCCGGAAGCAAAAGCCGGGTCGAGGGTTTGTATGCCTTCAGACTGGTTGTAATGGAAGATCTTCTTGTCCGAGTGGTCGTACTTGGAGTTGCAACCCGTAAGGACTGCGGCAATAATCAATAGGAACAGTGATATCTTTTTATCCACGAATTGCACGAATTATACGAATGGTGTTTTTTTAAAACTCTTTACTTCCAGTTTTAGCTCAGAGCCTGGTTCACCTTCTTGGAAGACTCCAGCAGTTTGTTGTATTCTTCCGGGGTGATATCGACGTTGAAATAATAGACGGGGTTGACGCGCTGGCCGTTTTTGATGACCTCGTAGTGCAGATGGGAACCGGATGCCAAGCCCGTGGCACCCACATAGCCGATGACTTGTCCGCGCTTCACCTTCTGTCCCGGACGCACGGCTTTTTTGGAAAGGTGGGCATACAACGTCTGGTAGGTGTAGCCGTGGTTGATGACTACGGCAATGCCGTATCCGCTGCCGGGATTTTCGCCCGACACGGTGCCGTCGGCGGTGGCATAGACAGGGGTGCCCTTTGGCGCAGCGATGTCCACGCCGGTGTGTGCGCGCAATTGTTTCAACACAGGATGATAGCGGCGGCCGAAACCGGACGTGATGGAATACATGTTCTTCAGAGGGCGTATCGCAGGAATGCTGCTCAGCATCTCGGCCTTGTTGTTCACAATCTTCTCCAACTCGGTCAGCGACTTGGTTTGAGCGGCCAGGCGCACGGTCAGCTTGTCAGCCCGCTTGTTGGCATCCTTCAGCAGGACATAGGCTTCGGAGCGTGAAAGACTGTCGAAACGGCGGTCTTCCAGAATCTGCGGGTAACGCTCGTTGGCGGGCACGGGGTCTGCCTCAAAGATGGTGCGGTAGATGTTGTCGTCACGGTCCTCAATGTCGAGTAACACATCCGACATCACTTCCATGCGCGAGGTGAGATATTCAACCTCCCCCTTTAGTTCGTTGTTCTCACGTTCCAGTATCTTCACTTTCGGGGAGTCCACGAAATAGAAGGCGATCCAGACGAAGATAAGTGCGAGGGCGAAGCCGCTTGCAAACACCCAAGCCACCCGCTTGAACACCTGCTTGAAAGTGAGCTTCACTTTCTCGTAGGAGAGCGTGTCCGGATTAAAGCGATAGAAAGACTTGGGCATTGGTGTTTTGTGGATAGAGGTGAGTTTCAGGATTTCTTATTTGCAGCCGAGACATATCTTGTCGCCGATGCCGTAGCTGCTGATGGCTCCGCTGTTGCGTTTGATGAGGAGCTTCAGCTGGATGCCGTATTTTTGTGCAATGTAGCGGTATGTGTCGCCCTCTTCAAGCGTATGGTACTCCACGGGCGTTCTCGTGCTTTTCATCTCCACGTAGATCACCTCGTCCTCAATAGGCTCGGAGTCATCGTAAACATCGTTGTAAAGTCGCAGGTTCTTTTCGCTGAGCTGCAAGGCTGCGGCAAGTTTCTTGTAGGTGTCGCCGGCCTTGGCGATGATGAATTTCGTCTTGTTGTTCTCGTAGGCGGGACGGGAGGTGTAAGGATAGTAAGCCGACTTGTAGGGCACGGAGTAGGGGTTGAGGGTGAAGACATTCTTTCCGTGAACCTTCTCTGGCGTGGAGGTCGTTTGCGTGCTTGTTGCAGACTCGTTGGCTGTGTTTTGCACCGAAGGAGCGGGCTCCGGCGTGGCAGGTCTCGGCTGCTGGACGGGTTGTGGCTGCTGCTGGGCAGGCTGCTGTGGCGTGACCGAGCGTGCGGGGAGCTTCTCCTTGGGCATGCCGTGAATGATATCCTGGTCAATACGTTCGAGCTTGGGGGGGGCAACAGTCCGTAGCGCACTGGAATCTCCGATTTTTTGGGCCACTTTGCGGTCGTAGTGCATCAAAAAATACTTCTCAATAATGGATATCAACGTGTCGGCATAGCGGGGGTTGCCGGAATAGCCGGCTTCTTTCAGCCCCTGTGCCCAGCTTTTGTAGTCCGTGATGGGATAGTAGAACAGTTTTACATAGCGGCTGCGCTGCGAGAGAAAGATGGAGTGGTCGCGGTAGGATTCCTCCACGGATGCGTATTTGCGGAAACAGTAGTCGCTGCTGTGGTTGTCCGTTTCGTAAAATTTTTCACCGGTCCATTCATTGGTGTGGCACATGATGCCGAAGTGATTGTTGGCCTCTTTTGCAATACGATTCGTGCCGGCCTTGGAGGCATAGATGGCCTGGGCAAGTGTTATGCTGGCGGGAATCTTGTAGAGCTCCATCTCTTGCATGGCCAAGTCTTTGTACATGTCGATGTAGTCGTAGATCTGGTCATCGAGGGTGTATTGGGCGAAAGCAAGCACGTTGCCCAACAGGATGATGGCGAGAAGAATGGTCTTTTTCATAGCTTTTTGTTTTAATGTCTTAAGAGAATTTGGTCTCCGGGATGTATTATGGTGTTGATGTCGATGGCGTTGTATTTGAGGATGTAGTGGAGTTGCACGCCGTAGCGTTGGGCAATGTAGCGCAGGGTTTCGCCAGCCTGGACTTCATGCGTGCGAGTGGTGTTGGTCTTGGCTTTGGCTTCGATATAGACGATCTCGTTCTCCACGGGCTGGCTGCTGTCGAACACGTCGTTGAACTTGCGGAGGTTCTCGGGCGTGACCTGCACGTCGGTGGCGATGCGCTCGTAAGTGTCGCCGCTTTGGGCGATGATGAAGTAGGTGTGGTTGTTCTCGAATACTTTGCGGTAGCTGAAGGGACTGTTGCCCGCAGGGTAGTCGTTGCCGATAGCGGTGAAGACCTTGAGTTGTCCACTGGATGGCTTCTGCTTGGACGCGACGGGCGTGTCATAGATGTTGCTGGCCTTGTCTTCGGGCTTCGGATGCGTGTTCTTGTTGGCGATGGGCTTTTGTTCCGGTTGACGGGGCTCGTAGGTGGCCATGGGCACATCAATGCCTTGTTGTCGCAAGCAGAGCGTGTCAAAGCGCGCGATGTTGAATCTTTCAATCAAACTGATGAGTCGGTCGGCATATTGCGGATTGGTGGCGTAGCCGTCCTGTCGCAGGGTCCGCGCCCAGCCGGGATAGTCAAGGATGTTGAGCTGGAAGAGATTTGCGTAACGCGACCGATGCGTGAGAAAAAGAGAATGGTCGGTGTATGAGTCGGACACGGTGGGATACCGGCGGAAACACTCCTGCAGCTCGTCGTCGTCGATAAGAATGGTGTCGCCGGTCCAGTCGGTGTGGCATTTGATGCCAAAGTGGTTGTTCCCGTCAGTGGCAAGGCGGCTTTTGCCGCACGCACTTTCGAAGATGCCCTGGGCGATGGTGATGCTGGCGGGGATTTTGTACTCTGCCATCTTCTGCATCGCCACATCCTTGTATTGGTCGATATAAGCGTAAATGTCCTTCTCGTTGTATTGCGCCGTGACACGTCCCGGACATATTGCCGCGAGAGAAAACGACACAAAACAAAACCAGACTAATCCTCTGTTCATCTTCATTGCATCCAATCTTTTAACGCTCATTTCTTAACTCTGTTCCCCTATCGCTTCAAGTACCATTTGGGTATAAAACTCCGTGAGGTCCAATTTATTGTATGTAACCTGAGCGGGAACTATGCTCAAGGCGGTTTGTCCAGGTATAGTGTTGACTTCGAGGAAGTATGGCACACCGTCGTCTTCGGAGAGGATGAAGTCCACACGCACGACGCCACGGCAGTCCAGACGGCGGAACACGCGCTCGGCGTACTCTCTGACGAGCGCGGCCTTTTCTTCCGGAATGTCGGCAGGCGTGAGCAGCTTGTGGCCGACAGCGGTGTATTTGGCATCGTAATCGTAGAATTCGTTGGAAGCGACCACCTCGGTGACGGCAAGCACGCGCACATCGCCATAGACAGAGGTTACGCCGCAGGTCAGCTCCCTTCCGCGCACGAACTTCTCGACCATCAGCTGGGTGTCGTACTTGAAGGCCTCATTGAAGGCATCTGCCAGCTCTTCGCGGTTATGGACCTTGGTGACGCCCACGCTGGAACCGGAATTGCAGGACTTGACAAAGCAGGGATAGCCGCATACCCGCTCGATGCTCTCGGGATCGACAGGGTCGGTGTTGTAGAAATGCAACGACGGCGAGATGGGCACGCCCGCTTTCGCGACCGCAATGTTGCAGAAATATTTGTTGAAAGTCAACGCGGAGCTGAAGCAGCCACAACCTGTGTAGGGTTGCCCTATCATCTCGAAATAGGCTTGCAGCTTGCCGTTCTCTCCCGGGGTGCCGTGGATGACGATGAAGGCCACATCGAAGGTGATGTGCTCCCCGTCAATGTGCAGGGAAAAGTCGTTCTTGTCAATCTGGTATTTAAGGCCGCTCTCAGAGGTGTAGCTCCAGTCTGAACCCTTGAAATGAATCAGATAGGGAACAAACCGATTGCGGTCGAGTTGGTTGAAGATGTTGTCGCCAGTCTTCAACGAGATTTCATATTCACCGGAGTCTCCGCCAGCAATAACTGCAACATTGTACATAATTAATCATCTTTAATGTTAAACGCGCAAAAATACGTTTTCGCTGCAGGCATGTCAAGGGCTGACGCCCGTTTTTTTGAACAAGTGCGTGTGTATAAAAATCACTGTTGCAGAGTGTGGAAATGGTAATAGTCGCCGTGCAGCTGCATCAGCTGTTCGTGAGTGCCGCTTTCAACGATCCGGCCGTCACGGACAAACAAGATGACATCCGCGAAACGGATGGTGCTCAGTCGGTGTGCCACGATGATGGCCGTGTGCTTGCGTGCGTACGGCATCAGGGCTTCTTGGAAAAGATACTCGGATTCGTTGTCAAGGGCGGAGGTGGCCTCGTCGAGGATAAGCACCTCGGGGTGGCGCAACAAGGCCCGTGCGATGCTGATGCGCTGACGTTGGCCGCCGGAGAGTCGTGTGCCGCGGTCCCCGATGAGGGTCTGGTACCCCTCCTCCATCTCCATGATGAAAGTGTGGGCCTGCGCAATCTTGGCGGCGGCGACGACTTGCTCTTCCGTCACGTCGGGCAACCCGAACACGATGTTCTCATAAACCGTGTCGTTGAAAAGAATCACGTCTTGGCTGACCATGCCGAACAGCGCGCGCAGGTCGGAAATGACGTAGCGGTCGAGAGGCTCTCCGTCAAGCAGGATCTTCCCGAAGTGTACGTCGTAAAAACGTGGCAACAGGTCCACAATGGTTGATTTGCCGCTTCCTGAAGGCCCGACAACCGCCACGGTCTGCCCTTTTTTGATGGAAATGTCGATGTGACGCAACACATCGCATTCATCGGCCGTTTTTACATCGCGGTAAGAGAAGGAGACGTCCTTGAACTCTATTTTCTCTTCCAGATGCTGGACGGGAAGAGGTTTTTCGCACTCTGTGATTTTTTCGTCGGCATCGATGATCTCATACACGCGGGTGGCGGCGGCCATGCCCCGCTGCAATGTGTAAATGGTGGTCACAATGGCCTTCGCCGGGACGATAAGGCGGGCGAAGACAACAAAAAAGAGCATGAACAGCGTGCTCTTGCCCAGAGACAGGGCAGGGAAGAATTTCAGCCCGATGATGGTGATGAGCATCAAGGCCAGGATGCAGAGGAATTCCACCAATGGCGCCCCCAGTTCGTTGATTCGGAACACCCTCTTGTTGAGACGGAAGAATTGGAAATTCTCGTGCTGGAATTTCTCATACGTGTTTTCGATGGCGTTGTATCCCTTGATGACACGCAATCCCCCGATGGCCTCGTCGAATAGAGAACTCATTTTCCCCAGCAACTGTTGCGCGCGCGTGGAATGTTGCTTGATGCGTTTCCCAATGTTGGCCAGCAGATAGGCGATGATCGGCATGACTGCCAAAACAATCAGCGTCATGGGCGGGCTGATGGAGATAAGGGCGATGACATACACGACGATAAGCAACGGGTCGCGGCAGAGCGACTGCAGGGAGGAGAACACGGACCATTCCACCTCCTGCACGTCGGCACCGATGCGACTCAGGATGTCGCCTTTGCGCTGCTCGGAATAGAAGGAGAGCGGCAGGATGAGGAGGCGATGGTACATGTCGTTGCGCAAGTCGCGCATGATGCCGGAACGCACGGGCGCCAGCCAATAGTAGCCCAGATAACGTGCCGTGTTGGAAACCAGTGAGGTGAGCAACATGACCCCCGCAATGTAGAACAGTGCGGACTGCTTCCCGTGATGCGCCACGACAACCCCCATGTAATAGTAGAATGTGTCAATTACATACCGCGAGGTGAGGGAGAATTCCGGCTTGGCGGCCACCTGCTCGACCTGTTCGAACAATACGGACAAAAACGGCACAATCAGTCCCAACGTGAAGATGGAAAAGAAAGCGTACACCACGTTAACCAACAGCACGGCCGCGATGTTGCCCTTGTATTTCCCCAGATATCGTGATAGGCGCTTGAGCAGATTCATATTTTCAAAAGTGGGCGCAAAAATACAAAAATAGGGGATAGGATGTGGGAAATGGGATAAAAACGATGAAATGCTATTAGTCAATGGCCGTTAGCAAATAGCAAAGGGGAGTGAAAAAAAACTATCGCAATTTTTTGTATTTTTGCCGCCGTTCTAAAATTATATAAAAAGATGAAATATCCGGACTCCATAGACAGGATTACCAAGGCTCGGCTGCGTCTCTCGGCCTTCGGGTCCATCTTTAGCATCGCACTCACGATGTTTTTCATCGGAATGTTGGCTTTCTTTGCCTTTTTTTCCACGGAATATTTGAAAAATCTTTCCAAGAAAATTGAGATGGAGGTGCTTTTCTATTCCGACATCAAGGAGGCCGACATTGTGGCGCTGGAGCAGCAAATCAAGTTGAAACCCTATATCGCGGCCTCGCGTGTCTCGTCCCGTGAGGAGAACACCCGGAACGCCATCAAGATTATTGGCAACAACTATACGGACATCATCCCCAATCCGCTCAACGCCTCCATCATCATCAGTGTGGCCCCGGCGTATGCCAACAGCGATTCCCTGAAAAAGATATCCAAGGAGCTGAAACGCAATGAGATTGTGCAGGATGTGGATTATCCGGACTTCATTGTGAAATCCGTGAGCAACAATTTCCATAAGTTCCAATGGATTATCATTGGCATTTGCCTGGTGTTTATGATCATTTCCATGCTTTTGATTGCCAATTGCATACGATTGAACATCTATGCCAAGCGTTTTAACATCAAGAGCATGCTGCTGGTGGGCGCCACGCCTCGCTTCGTGCGGAAACCGTTCGTCACGAAGGGACTCGTGCAGGGCATCTGGGGCGGCATTCTTGCCATCCTCCTGCTGGCCGCCGCCCTCTATTTCGGCAACCAGGCCATGCCCGAGTTCGTGGATTTCTCCAAAATGCCTGTCATTGCCTTCATCCTTGCCGGCATCCTCTTGTTCAGCATTGTCTTCACGGTCATTATCTCCGCCATATCCGTGAACCGCTATATCAGAATCAAAGACGAAAGACTCTATCTATAAAAATCAAACCTAACAATGGCAAACTTTATTTCCACCCAGAAAAAGTCATCCGCAAATGAAAACAACCAAGGCAAACGTCCTCCGTTGTTCAGAAAAACCAACTATATCCTGATGATTGTCGGGGCTGTCGTCCTGATTGCAGGCTACATTTGCTTGCGCGGCGGCGCCGTGGCTGATCCCAACACTTTCGACGGCGAGATCTTCAACGCCCGCAGGTTGGTGGTCGCACCCATCCTGATGTTCGCCGGTCTCGTTATCGAGGTGGTGGCCATCATGTGGCATCCCCGTTCTAAAAAAGAGCTTGACGAGAACACCGAAGCATAATCCATGAGCTGGTTAGAATCCCTTCTCCTTGGCATCATCCAAGGCCTGACCGAGTTTCTGCCGGTGAGCAGCAGCGGTCATCTCACCATTCTGTCCAATCTCTTTGGACTTTCCGGCGAGGAAAACCTCACCGTGACGGTCGCGTTGCATGTGGCCACTGTGCTCAGTACGGTGGTGGTGCTGTGGAAAGAGATTGTGTGGATCTTCAAGGATCTGTTCGCCAAACAGTCCTGGCGCAGCTATGACGGCTTGAACGACGGCACGAAGTTCGCGCTCAACATCCTCGTTTCCATGATTCCGGTTGCCATTGTGGGCTTCTTTTTCAAGGACTTCGTGGAATCCGTTTTCGGGTCCGGGTTGCTGATCGTGGGCATCATGCTTTTGGTGACGGCGGCGCTGCTCGCATTCTCCTATTTTGCCAAACCGCGTCCACGAGAGCATATCACCCCGCTACATGCATTCATCATCGGCGTGGGGCAGGCCGTGGCCGTGCTGCCCGGACTCTCCCGCTCTGGCACCACTATCGCGACGGGCTTGCTGCTGGGCGACAAGAAGGAGAATCTTGCCCAATTCTCGTTCCTGATGGTCATCCCACCCGTGCTGGGCGAGGCCCTGCTGGATGTGAAGGACATCTTCGAGGTTGGCTTTTCCACGGCCATGAGCGGAGTCTCCCCGTTCGCTTTGCTCGTGGGGGTCGTCGCAGCCTTCATCACCGGCTGTCTCGCTTGCAAATGGATGATCAACATTGTCAAACGTGGCAAATTGGTTTGGTTTGCAGTTTATTGTGCTATTGTCGGCATCTTGGCCATTTGTTTTGCCTAAATCATGAAAAAAAAACTTGTTCACGAGGCCACCTTTGCACTTCCGGAATTCGAGGTGAACCCCGAAGGCGATGTCCTGTTCTTCGACAAGCCCTATAAATGCACCTCTTTCGATATCGTGGGGAAGGTCCGACGCATTGTGCAGAAGCAGGCGGGCCATAAAGTCAAGGTGGGCCATGCGGGCACACTCGACCCCCTCGCCACGGGCTTGCTTATCATCTGCGTGGGCAAGATGACCAAGCAAATCGACACCCTGCAAGGGCAAGAGAAGGAGTACACGGGTACTTTCCGCCTGGGAGCCACTACACCGAGTTTTGATCTGGAACATCCTGTTGATCAGGAATATCCATACGAACACATCACGCCCGAAAGGGCAAGGGAGGTGGCACAGCGGTTTGTCGGACAGATAGAGCAGGTGCCCCCCATCTTCTCGGCTGTCAAGCTGGCTGGCCGGCGTGCCTATGAACTCGCCCGCGAGGGCAGCGAGGCTCCCATCGCCGCCAAGCAGGTGACCATCCGCGAATTTGAACTCACCCGCATCGAACTTCCCGATATAGACTTCCGCGTCAGATGCTCCAAGGGTACCTATATCCGCGCGCTTGCACGCGACTTCGGCGCGGCTTTGGACAGCGGAAGTCACCTTGTCGCCCTCCGCAGAACCCGCATCGGTGACTACTCCGTGGAGGATGCTATCCGGCCTATTATTTTGTAATTCGCTGATATATTGTTTGTTGTGATTTTTTTCAACCTGTTTATAAATATTTATCGTAACTACTTGAACTATATTAAAAAAAGTGTATTTTTGCACTCCAAAATTTTAGACAATTAAAAAACGCGAGAAAATGAAAAAAGGTATCCATCCGAAAGAGTATAGAACGGTCGTTTTCAAAGATATGTCAAACGATTACGCATTCCTTACCAAATCCACCGTCAGCACGAAGGACACCATCCAATGGGAAGACGGCAATGAATATCCGTTGGTGAAGCTGGAGATTTCCAACACTTCCCACCCCTTCTTCACGGGTAAGATGAAATTGGTTGACACCGCCGGCCGTGTGGATAAATTCCGCAACAAATACGCACGTCATTTGGACGCAAACAAAGCGAAATAAATTCGTGATATTTTTGTACTTTCGCTGACCTTTTCCGATTGATTCGAAAAAGGTCAGTTTTTTATTATAACGTATTCTATATGAAAGATATATCTCTGATAGAAGATTTTATTAACAACGAATCCAATTTCATACCGTTTTTCTCTCTTGACGATGAAGAGAATCTCCGGAAGGTGGCCGTTCCCGATGAGATCGCCCTGTTGCCTTTGCGCAACACGCTCCTTTTCCCCGGTATGGTGATTCCTATCAATGTGGGACGCACCAAGTCCATCAAACTGGCTCAGGATTTTTCTCGCTCCAATATCCCTATCGGGGTCGTGGCCCAGCGCGCCAACGATGTGGAGGAACCCACGGCTGACGATCTGTATCGTGTCGGCACCTTGGCCCACATCATCAAATACATCACCATGCCCGACGGCGGTGTCACCATTATCGTGCAGGGCCTCCGCGGTTTTGTCCTCAAGGAGATTACCCAGACGGAGCCCTATTATAAATGTTCGGCCGAGCCCTTTGAAACCAACGAAACCGATCCTGCCATCACGGGGCACAAGAATTTCAAGGCCCTTATCGCTTCGCTGCGCGATACGGCTTCCCGCATGGTCAAGCTTTCGCCCAACATCCCGCGAGAGGCCTCCTTCGCCCTCAAGAATATTGACAGCGATCCGTTCCTCATCAACTTCCTCGCCACAAATCTCTCCACCTCCGTGGAAGACAAGCAGGCAATCCTTGAGATGGACAACATTGTCGATCGTGCCAAGAGTGTGCTCAAGCTCCTGCAACGCGACCTGCAGCTGGTGGAGCTCAAGAACCAGATCCAGGACAAGTCGCGTCACGAGCTCGATCGCCAGCAGCGCGAGTATTTCCTTAACCAGCAGATGAAGACCATCCAGGAGGAACTGGGCGGTTCCCCGTCCGAAAAGGACTATAGCTCGCTTCAGGAACGTGCTGCCAAGAAGAAGTGGAACCAGGAGACGGCCGATATTTTCCAGAAAGAGCTGGAAAAATTGCAGCGCACAAACCCCATGGCGCCTGATTACTCCGTGCAGCTCAATTACTTGGAGCTGTTTGTGGATTTGCCATGGAATGAATACAGCAATGACAATTTTAACCTCAACAAGGCGCGCAAGGTGCTTGACAAAGACCATTATGGTCTCGACAAGGTCAAGGAGCGCATCCTCGAATATTTGGCCGTGCTGAAACTGAAGGGTGACATGAAGTCGCCGATTCTCTGCTTGGCAGGCCCTCCGGGCGTGGGCAAGACCTCCTTGGGCAAGTCCATCGCCGCCGCCCTTGGGCGTAAGTATGTGCGTGTCTCTTTGGGCGGACTGCGGGACGAGTCCGAGATCCGAGGCCACCGCAAGACCTACATCGGTGCCATGCCGGGACGTATCATCCAAAATATGCGCAAGGCGGGATATGCCAATCCTGTCTTCGTGCTCGACGAGATTGACAAGGTCACGGGCATGAACGTCCAGGGCGACCCTTCCGCAGCGCTGTTGGAAGTGATGGATCCGGAACAGAACAACGCGTTTTACGATAATTATCTGGAGACTTCATTCGACCTTTCTCGCGTGCTCTTCATCGCCACGGCCAACAATCTGAACAATGTCCATCCCGCCTTGCTCGACCGCATGGAGGTTATCGATATTGCCGGGTATTTGGCCGAGGAGAAACTTCAAATTGCCAAACGTCACCTTATTCCCAAGCAGATGGCTGAAAATGGGTTGAAGAAGGGACAGCTTAATATCAAGGACAAAACCATAGAGGCGCTTATCAGCGACTATACCCGCGAGTCGGGTGTCCGGACCTTGGAGCGCACGGTGGCCAAAATCATTCGCAAGGAAGCCGCCAAATTTGTGCAGGAGGGTTCTCTGGATAAAAATATCGAACCCGGCATGCTGAAAGAGCTGCTTGGAGCTCCAATCTTCCAGTTGGAGAAGGCTATAGACCACTCTGTGCCCGGGGTGGCTACAGGCTTGGCGTGGACTGCCGTGGGCGGCGAAATCCTGTTTGTGGAAGCCCTGACCAGTCCCGGCAAGGGCGAGCTCACCATGACCGGCAGTTTGGGCGATGTGATGAAAGAGTCGGTCACCATCGCTTATGAATACCTCAAAGCGCACGCCGCTGAATTCGGCATCGCACAAGAGACTTTTGAGAAGAACAAAGTGCACATCCATGTGCCCGAAGGCGCCACTCCGAAGGACGGCCCCTCAGCCGGTATCACGATTCTGTCTGCACTTGTCTCCGCATATACAGGAAAGCCCCTCCGCGATAAGATCGCCATGACGGGAGAGATAACTCTGCGCGGCAAGTTGCTTCCGGTAGGCGGCATTAAGGAGAAGATACTCGCCGCCAAGCGCAGCGGCATCTTTGACATCGTCATGTGCACCGATAACAAAAAGGATATTGACGATATAAAGGAGAATCTGATTGCAGGGATGACATTCCATTTTTTCACTTCAATGAAGGATGCAGTGGATTTTAATTTTGGCAAGTGATGACAAAATTGTAATTCAGAAAACCAAAATTCAAAGGGAATGGAAAGATTTTTCAAGTCGGCGTTGACGGAACGCGAGGGCATAGAACAGCCTATGAATGTGAACCCGAACCCCGTGGTCCGCAAGCGGCGCAAATTGTCGTTGGACGAGTATTGCCAGGGCATCCTCGATGGAGACCGCACTGTCTTGAGCCGTGCCATCACGATGATTGAAAGTTCAAATCCCGATCATTTGGCGATGGCACAGGATATCATCGAACGTTGTCTGCCACATTCGGGAAACTCTTTGCGCATCGGCATCACGGGCGTGCCCGGTGTGGGCAAGAGCACTTTCATCGAGGCCTTCGGCAAAATGCTGACCGCTTCAGGGCACAAGGTGGCTGTGCTGGCCATCGACCCCAGTAGCGAGCGCACCAAGGGGAGCATTCTCGGCGACAAGACCCGTATGGAGCAATTGTCGGTGGACCCCGATGCCTATATCCGCCCTTCGCCCTCTGGCAGCACCCTCGGCGGCGTGGCCCGCAAGACCCGCGAGACCATCGTGCTCTGCGAGGCCGCCGGCTTCGACGTGATTCTGGTGGAAACTGTCGGGGTAGGGCAGTCCGAGACGGTCGTCAAGTCAATGGTTGACTTTTTCCTGCTTCTGATGCTGGCCGGCGCCGGCGATGAGCTTCAGGGCATCAAGCGCGGCATCATGGAGATGGCAGACGGCTTGGTTATCAACAAAGCCGATGGCGACAACAAGTCCAAGGCGGTGGCCGCCCAAGCCCAATATCGCGCTGCCCTCAAACTGTTTCCCATGAACGAGAGCGGATGGACCGTCCCCGTGGAGATATGCTCCGCCTTGGAGGGCTTCGCCATCGACAAGGTATGGGAAATTATTGGCCAGTATGTCACGCTGACCAGGGCCAACGGCTATTTTGAGCGCAATCGCACCGAGCAGAACGTCAACATTTTCTACAACTGGATTAATTTCACGTTGCAGAACCGTTTCTACAACGACCCTGAAATCCAGAAGCGCATAGAGGAATTTCTGCCTAAAATCCGTAACAAGCAGGTGTCGCCCTATATGGCGGCAGGATCACTCACGGAAGGGTGATGCCCATGACTGGCGCTTCGCAAGATACCGCATAAGGTTAATGGCCTTGGTGGAGAAGCACCATGGCACGTCTCTATTCTCCGAAAGAGGAACCGTCGAAGCAGTGGGTGCAGATGCGCTCCTTGGGCAACCCGATGGCCTTGGCAATGGTGCCGAGGGTGTTGAACTTCAAGGAATCGACTCCCAAATGCTGGCGAATAACTTCCACCATCTTTGCGTATTGCGGCGTGGTGTCATCCATGTATAGATGCAAGTTCTTGGTGCTGTCGCCTTCGAGTTCTTCAATGACCCGGCGGGTGATAAGTTCCAGTTCGGTCTTGGAGGCCGAGAAGTTGAGGTAGTAGCATCCGTAGAGCAGTGGGGGACAGCTGATGCGGATGTGGACCTCCTTGGCACCGGCGGCGTAAAGCTTGCGGACATTGTCGCGGAGCTGGGTGCCACGCACGATGGAGTCATCGCAGAAAACCACGCGCTTGCCCTGCAGCAATGTGTGGTTGGGCAGCAATTTCATCATGGCCACATGCTCGCGTGCGCTTTGGTTGGAGGGCATGAAACTGCGTGACCATGTGGGCGTGTATTTCACAATGGCACGCTCGTAGGGAATGCCACGCCCTTTGGCGTAACCCACGGCCATGCCGATTCCGGAGTCTGGGATGGCTGAGACAAAGTCTGCTTCAACATCGTCACTCTTGCCCATCTCATAACCGCCTAAATAACGGGAATTTTCCACGTTGATGTTTTCATACATGGTGGAGGGATAACCGTAGTAAATCCATAAGAATGAGCAAATCTGCATCTTGTCGTTCGGGGCAAGCAATTGCTGGTGTCCATCTGCAGTGACTTTTACAATCTCGCCCGGCCCCACGAAATACTCAGGCTCATAGCCGAGGTTTATAAAGCTGTGGCTCTCAAAGGCGAGCGCATAACCGTCATCATTGCGTCCGATGACGATGGGCGTGCGCCCATAGATGTCGCGGGCTGCGATGATGCCCTCGTCGGTGAGCAACAGCATGGAACAGGAACCCTTGATTTTGCGGTAAACGTTCTGGATGCCGTCCACAAAAGTCTCGCCTTGTGTGATAAGGAGAGCGATGAGCTCGGTTTGGTTGGTGATCCCGGAGCTGAGCTCCGTGAACTGTTGGCGGTTGTCAAGACACTCTTTCTCCAGTTCTTTGAGATTGTTGACGCGTGCCACCGTCACGATGGCGAAACGGCCGAGGTGGGAGTTGACCACCAGTGGCTGCGAATCGGTGTCGCTGATGGTCCCAATGCCGGAATTGCCCGTGAATTTGTCAAGCTCATCCCCGAATTTGGTGCGGAAATAGGAATTGTCAATATTATGAATGGAACGGCGGAAAGAGCCATTGTCCAAAGTGACGATACCGCCGCGTTTTGTCCCAAGGTGAGAATGGTAATCCACTCCGTAGAAAAGATCTGAAATGCAGGGTCTTGTGGAAATCACGCCAAAATAACCGCCCATAAACTCTTGATGTTAAATTGATTTATAAAACAAGATAGGATTAAGACGGGCGCAAAAGTACATTTTTTCTTGAAAGAAAGATGTCGGATATGGCAAAAGAACATAGTGTAAATCGTACTTTATTGCATTGTAAGGAGATACGATTTCAACTTTTTTTTCAACATGACATTGTGCATGTGCCACACCGGCCCTTGACCGTGACCTATTTCCATCCGGGAACCGTGGCGGATGGCTCCCGTAAGATAGGTCTTGGCGGACTTCACGGCCGATTTAAGATTCTTGCCCATGCCTAAAAATGTGGCAATGGCCGACGACAAGGTGCAGCCCGTTCCATGAAGATTCGCTGTCTCTATTCTCGTATCAGAAAACCGCGACAAGTGCCCGTCGGCGAAGAGTACATCGCACATCTCGTTGCCATCCAGATGGCCGCCCTTCACCAGCACACTGGTGTTGTGTCTCAACGCCAGCTCTTCCGCAGCCGCTTCCATCTCGGATATTTCTGTTACGAGTCTGCCCATCAATAAGCTCACCTCGTGCAGATTGGGGGTTATCAGCGTGCTGAGCGGGAAGAGCTCCTGCTTGATGATGTCCACGGTCTCCTCGGCCATCAGGCGGCAGCCGGAGGTGGAAACCATCACGGGGTCATAGACCACAAAGCGCGGCTGATGGCGGCGCAGGCCGTTGGCGATGGCATGCACGATGTCGGGATCGTTGACCATCCCGATTTTCACGGCGTCAACCGACAAGTCGTTCATCACTGAGTCGATTTGGGCAGAGACCATTTCTGGCGTCACGGGCATCACACCCTGCACGCCGGTGGTGTTCTGGGCTGTGATGGCCGTGATGACGGAGGCCGCGTATGCGCCTAAGGCGGAGATGGTTTTGATATCGGCCTGGATGCCGGCACCGCCGGAACAGTCAGAGCCGGCAATGGTGAGAATGATGGCGGGATTCTTCATTATTCTGCTATTTGGATTGGATGGTTTGCAATAATTGATGGAAATGAGGTATAAACTCGGCCCCTTTTCGGTTCCATACATCGCCCAGCAGGGCCACGCCCCCGAAACCGAAGGACTTGACTTCGGGAATGTTGTCGGCACAGATGCCGCCGAGGGCCACGACCTTTTTGTCGATGAGACCGCGCGACCGGGCATCTTGCAGTTGCTCGGCCGTGAAGTGCGCACCGTAGCCCTCCTTGGAGATACTGTCGTAAATGGGACTCAGGAAAACATAATCGCACGAAGGCTTCCATTCTTCCACTTCCTGCAGCGAGTGGCACGAGCGGCTGATGTGACCGTGGTATCCCTCAGGTGCCACTGGGTTGCGCGCATTGAGATGGATGCCTTTTAACCGGTATTTTTCCACCAGTTCAAAATGCTCGTGCAGGACTATTCGGTTCCTGAAGGGCTCGGACACGGATTGCAACAGATGCTCCACCTCATCGCTGGAAGAGTGGGGTTTGCGAAGGTGCAGAATCTCCAAACCCGCCTCAAACAATGCATTGACGGAGGCGGCTTCATCGGCAAGGAATGCCGGAGATGTGATCACAATCAATTTCATTATACCCGAAACAGCTGTTAAAAATCGTAAATAGCCGACCCCATCGTGCGCAGGTCGATGGTCCAGAGTTTGCCAATTAAGGGTTCGCCAATGCCAGTGATGAGTTTGATGGCTTCGGTGGCTGCCACGCTGCCCACGATGGCTGGCGTGGTGCCGAGCACTCCCTTGTCGCGGATGTCGGTGGGCTGCACCACGGAGTCTTCGGGGTATAGCATCCGATACGAGCGGGGGGTGTCGCCGGTGCTGAACACGGACACTTGCCCCTCAAAGCCCTTGATGGCGCCAAACACGTAGGGTTTGTGCGCCTCGAGGCAGGCATCGTTCAGCAGGTAGCGGGTGGCGAAGTTGTCGCAGCCATCCAGCACCAGATCGTAGTGGGCCACGATGTCGGCCACATTGTCTTTAGTGAGGCGAAACGGGAAGGTTTCAATCTTCACGTCGCTGTTGAGCGCGTGCAGGCGGCGAGTGGCGCACTCGGCTTTGGACAGGCCCACCTCCTCTTCAGTGTAGAGAATTTGCCGTTGCAGGTTGCTGATGCTCACCACATCGTCGTCCACAAGGCCCAAGGTGCCCACGCCCGCGGCGGTGAGATAGATGGAGGCAGGAGAGCCCAAGCCCCCCACGCCCACCACGAGCACCTTGGCGTTCATCAGTTTCTGTTGGCCTGATTCGCCCAGTTCGGGCAGTACAGTTTGTCGGAGGTATCTTTCGGACTTTTCCATTTGTAATCAATTGAAAATTTGCAATAATAATTCTGTTGTTTTCCAAACGTTTCCACCGCTATAGAGAGGTGAGAAATTCGGACAACACCACTCTCTCATACGACGCGGCAAAGATAACATCTTTATCCTTACGCTTCCATTCCATCACACACCCGTTTCCACAAAGCGGCTTAGGGTGATTGCGGTGAGATTATTGCAGATCAGCAGAAAACAAGAAGAAATAATTTTTAGAAAAAACAGTGCCAAACCGAATTTTTTGTATTTTTGCCGCTGGAAATCAATAGGGGAACAGTCCGTACAGACGTCCACAATTCGGTGACGACCTTTTAGAGAGCCGACCTGTCGATTTCTTTTTTTTTATGTCCTTTTGCCGTGATACAATATTGAATGATTTCGCCCGAACGTTTAAATCCAACAATCATTTTCACCACACCGACTCCATCCAATTCACACCTCATTTGCTGCATTTTGGCAAATTTTTCTTGATTTTTGACACCCTTTTTCGTCGGTGTGGGTTTACCGAATTTGACGGCTTTCCGCAAAATAGTATCCAGTTGAAAGATGGCCAATGTAGAGCTGTAGTTCTTGGCAGCGTGGCGCATAGTCTCAGTGATTGATATGAACCGAATATGAATATAATCCTGGAGTGAGTTGTTGTACACTTTTTTATTTGGATTCGCCGATGTCCACTCTCGATACGCCTGTGATATTATCCCCTCCCGCGTCTTTAGTTCTTCTTTAGAGTTTCCTTTTGGTATATTCATAATATTTCATTTTCAAAACAACGTGCAAAAATAATGAAATTAAAAATTATTTACAATAGTTAAAATATTTTTTTACACAATGTTTTTCCATACCTGATTTGTTGTTTGACGAAAAGATTTTTTTTACTTTTGCAACGTCTTTTTGGGCAATATTGCTGTAAATACACAAAAAGGAAACCTAAACCAAATGAAAAAACTCTTCACCATTGTTTTCCTGACAGTCTGCACCTGCCTCCCGGCATTATCCCAAAACACGGAGTATTCGAGAAGCGGCAAAAACGGCGTTTGGTTTGAGGTGCGGATGGACACTTCGAATCCTTGCCGCTATACTGAGGACAACAAAATCTACCAGGCCGACAGGGAGTTCACTTTCGAGTTCCACTATTTCGACCCGCAGGGCAAAGAACGCTTTATGCGGTATGAACGTATTCCAAAACAGGGATATGAACTTACGGAAACCGGCGACACCGTCACAAACACATACTATTTTCCGGATTTCTCCTTCTCAGATGAGTTCGATGCAAAAGACTCCTGCATCAATCGTTATTTATTAAAAGTTGCTTGCTCGGGTCGTGGATTCAGAAAAGATTATGACCAAACCGTGGAGGAGTTTTACTTTCTCTTGGATGATCAGAGATCAAAGTTGCCATTATCTATGTCCGGCATCGTGGAGAACGAGCGGAACTTATGGATGCATCCCAACCGGAGCTGTCTGTTCAGAGTTCTCGAACTTAACCCGTTCCCGTATATCCAATATCCCGTCGAAAAAGGGAGAAAATGGAAGTGGAAGCTCACTATCGGCAGCCATTGGGGCGACGAGCGGTGGAAAACCTGGACGGGCGGCATCGTCAACAAGTACCAATACAAGATCACCGACACGGATTGCGAGGTCGTCACGCCCGTGGGCGCGCTTTCGTGCGTAAAGGTGGAGGCCGTGGCCAAAAGTCGCATCGGAAAGACCTACCTCACGGCCTATTACAACGATACCTATGGTTTTGTGAAAATGGACAACACCAACATTGACGGGTCGCGGTTGCTGGTCGATTTGGTGGGGACGAATTTCTGAGGTGTTGTTTTCCTCTCACGCAATATCTTTCCCGCGAAACACGTTGGTCTTTATAATATTGTTCACCAACACTTTAACCGTTATGAGAAAAACCATCTTGACCATTCTTTTGCTCGCCGCAATATTTTCTATTATAGGTTGTTGCAACTCTCAAACGCATGCTGAAGAGATTGATGAGATTCAAATTATTGAACCAGTGGATACCCTCGCAAATATACCTATGACTATTAAGTTTACATCCGTTTACATCCCTTGTACCGTTAATGGCAAAACCAAATTGTTTATTTTGGATCCTGAATGGAAACACAATTGCATAGAAAAGAGGTTTATATCAGAATTATACGACACTACAGGAACGTTGCGCACTTCATTTAAGGATGGATACTCTACTGTTTTAAGTATTCATACACTACAATACACCATCGGAAATCAAAATTTCATGCTGGATACGTCTCAGGTGATTTCGCACAACGACAGTGACTGGTACGGATATATTGGGAAACCATTATTCAACGAGAAGGTTGTTTGTATAAATTTTGACGAAAAAGAGATGTATATAACGA
>JAFPXF010000028.1 GCA_017394765.1 Bacteroidales bacterium
AAACCCAGATATAACTATTGGCATGTCCCCGAAATGTATATCTCCCGCACGGACGATGGGTATAAAGTGATGGATCTTTGGTCTGTAAAATATCATATTCCCCCTACAGTGCCGGTGAAGACATACTACCGTAACGCCTACGGTCTTTACAATATGTGCGGCAACGCGGCGGAGATGGTTGATGAGCGCGGCGTCGCGATCGGCGGCAGCTGGTACGACCCTGGCTACGACATCCGCATCGACAGCGAGAAGCGCTACGACGGTCCCTCCCCGCTGATCGGCTTCAGGGTAATTGCGGTGCGGAAACGATGAATTTTCAAGCGTATAATCAGCTCGACCTGTTGCCTTGGCAATCCGTGAAAATAGTATCTTTGCAGGCATTTTTAATTCGCGCGCAATGAAAAATAACTCCCTGATACTCTTTTTTATGGTCCTGTTGACGTATGTTGGTGCCTCCGCGCAAGTGAGAATCGTCAATCCCACCGTGGAGATGCAGGACGGCAGCCAACCGCTTTCTACGAATCAGCCCCGTTTCAGCTGGAGATATGCCGATGATGGTTCCGTACAGAATGTGCGGCAGACCTCCTACCGCATCATCGTGAGCTCCACCGAAGAGAACGCCCGCAACAATGTCGGCGACCTATGGGACTCCAAGACCGTTCTTTCCGACCAGATGTTGTACATTTCCTACCAGGGCGAGCCGATGCACAGCCGCGACAAGGGCTACTGGAAGGTCATCACTTCTGTCACCTGTAACGAGACGGGTGGAGAATCCGATAAGAACAAAGCAGGGAGTAAAACGGTCACAACTACATTGGAAAGCATGGTCAACACGTTTGAAATCAGTTTGTTGGAGCAGGAAGACTGGAGCGCTTTGTGGATTGGGCACGAATTTGACGATGACAGTTTGGTGCGCAGGACCCGCATTGCGGCTCGTTACCTGCGCAAGGAGTTTCAGCTGCGCGACAACGTCCGTGAGGCGCGACTATACATCTGTGGTCTCGGACAGTACAGTGCTTTCCTCAACGGCAAAGAGGTTGCGCCGGAAGAGATCTTCAAGCCCGCCCTCTCCGACTACCGCAAGCGGGTCTATTTCAACAGCTTTGACGTGACCGCGCAGCTGCACAAGGGTGACAATGCCATTGGTGTCATCCTTGCAGCCGGACGCTATTTCGCTATGCGCTACAACCGAGGCGAGAACGAGTGGGGTGGCGAGACCCATGTGATGCACTACGGCCGCCCGCGTATGATTGTGCAGCTGGAGGTGACCTACCAGGACTTCACCACCGAGCGCATCGTCAGCAATGACAGCTGGAAAATCACCAATCAGGGGCCTGTTCGCACGCTCAATGAGTTTGACGGCGAGACCTATGACGCACGCCTCGAACTCGGGGACTGGACATCCGCCGGTTACGACGATTCCCAGTGGATACCGGTCTTCGGTGTGCATCCGCCCGAGGGTCCGCTGATGCCACAAAGCAACCCTAACCTCAAGGTGCAGGACACGGTGCGCCCCATTGCCTTGTTCCAGAAAGGCGACAAATGGATCCTCGACATGGGACAGAACATGGTGGGTTACTTGAATATGCGCGTCCACGGGCAGCAGACCGGCGACACCGTCACCCTGCGTTTCGGCGAGACCCTCACCCCCGACAATACGCTTTATACCGAAAATCTTCGCGGGGCCGGCTTTACAGACCGATACATTGCAGGAACGCGCATCAACACATCCATTGCAGAGGCGGGGCGGGCCTCGACTCTGCAATGGCACCCCACATTCACCTACCACGGTTTCCGCTATGTGGAAATCTCAGGGATGCGGGACACGCCCGTCCTTAGCGACTTCGAAGGGTATGTGATATATGATGAGATGGCCGTGACCGGCCATTTTGAGACCTCCGACGATATTATCAACACAGTCTATCATAACGCCTTTTGGGGTATTCGTGGCAACTACCGCAGTATGCCCACCGACTGCCCGCAGCGCGACGAGCGGATGGGGTGGACCGGTGACCGCACCACCGGCAACTATGGCGAATCCTATATCTTCGACAATCATCGCCTCTACTCCAAGTGGCTTGTCGATGGCGAGGACAGCCAATGGCACAGCGGCTCCCTGTCGGATGTGTGGCCGAACTATTGGCGACGCTATACCGACAACATGACCTGGCCCGGGGCGCTCATCACTGTGGCCGATATGCTCTATACGCGCTATGGCGACATCGAGCCCATCCGTCAGCATTATAACGCCATGAAGAAGTGGATGCTCTATATGAAGCGTAGCTACCTGGTGGACGGTATTCTTATCCGCGATTGCTACGGCGACTGGTGCATGCCACCCGAGTCGCTGGAGCTGGTGCATGCCAAGGACCCTTCCCGCATGACAAAACCTGCTGTCATCTCCACCCCGTTCTATTGCTATCTCGCGGGCAAGATGAAGCATTTCGCTGCTCTGTTGGGGAAGTCCCAGGATGTCGCGCTCTTCCAAACCGACATCATCGTGATTACAAAAGCATACAACGACAAATACCTTGATCGTAAGACGGGGCAATATGACAACAGCACCGTCACCGCCAACATCCTGCCATTGGCGTTCGGGATGGTTCCGAAAGATTTGGAAGGAAAGGTTTTCGGGAACATCATCGACAAGACTGTGAACGAATTTGACGGGCATGTCTCCACGGGGGTGGTCGGCATCCAGCAGTTGATGCGCACGCTCACCGACTACGGTCGCGGCGACCTTGCCCTGAAGATCGCGAGCAGCGACACCTACCCGAGCTGGGGCTATATGGCCAAAAACGGGGCCACCACTATTTGGGAATTATGGAACGGCAACACCGCCGCCCCTTATATGAACTCAGGCAACCATGTGATGCTCCTCGGAGACCTTGTCTTATGGGATTACGAGTACCTTGGAGGTATCCGTGCCAAAGAACCAGGCTATAAGAAAATCCAACTAAAACCGTATCCCATTGAAGGTCTAGACTATGTAAACTGCACTTACAAATCCGTTTCTGGTGATATCCAGAGTTCTTGGAAACGCGATGGCAACCGTTTCAACTGGGAAATCATCATCCCTGCGAACACCACCGCAGAAGTGTGGCTGCCCACCTCTACCGGGTACGAGGTGAAAACTTACGGCAGCGGTCATTGGCGGTTGACATCAACACTGAAATAGGCTGCGGAAAAATTTCCTCGCATTTATACTCTCATTATTCTGAAAAAGAACCAAACTATATACCACAATGATCAAGAACAAGCAAGACATTCGGACTGAAACCGTGGAGAACAGCGGCAACATTGAAGGCCGAATCAGCAAAGACATCATCCTCACGCCGGCGGAGATGCTGGAGCGCGCGTCGATGTTCAACATCATCACCCTCCCGTCTGGCAGCCGCATTAAGGAGCACCCGCATATCGAAGATGCCGAGATCTACTACATCCTGGAAGGGGAGGCGGAAGTCACCGACAATGACCGGACCGCCATTATGCGCGCCGGCGACGTGATGTTCACCGGCAACGGCGCCCGTCACAGCATCGCCAACCACAGCGGGAAAGACGTGAAGTTTTTAGCGTGCATATTGAGAATGTAGAATGAAGAATATGGTGTATTTTTTTTCCTGTTTTGCGCTTTTGAATGATTAAATGCAATAGATGTGAAAAAGTTGAGACTTCGGGTGGTTTTTGGTGTCGTGACGATAGTCCGTTTATCCTGCTCCACCACATGCAACAGTGCACCAAAGATCAGTGGGCAGGACCGGCTTCCGCCGCTTTCAGAACGGTATGTCACCCTTGACAGCATTATGAACGAAGGCTGGCAGCTCTACTTTTCGGAACGCGTGAGCTGGATTGCCTCCGACCTCGTTTTGGAAAAATCGACATGGAGGAAATTGGCGGTTCGTTGACTTGGCGGCCTGTAGAGCCCCACACCCGTTTCGCGGCGAGCAACGAACACCCTCGTCTCAACCTTCTCCCGCGTCGCGACTTTCCCGCGCACGCACCCCTCCCAGGGGTTAAAGCGCGAGGAACAAGCGCTTTAACCCCTGGCTACCGAGCTCTTGCCCCTGCCGGGGCCGCTCAATGAAAACTTTTAACTATTATCTTTCCTCTATTGTCCCGGAGGGACATCCTCTCAATAACCCCACATAAGCGACGAAGGAGCGCAATGTGGGGATGGATGACGGTACCGACACTCTCTCAATAACCCCACACAAGCGATGAAGGAGCGGAGTGTGGGGATGGATGACGGTACTGATACCCTCTCGCGGCGTGGGAGTCGTTGCTTAAGATGCCTGGAACTTGCTCGCCGCGAAAGGGAGGCGTTGGAAAAGAAGCGTTGCTTGGAGAACTGTTACTACCGGCCTTGTGCCATCATGTATATAAGTACCTTTTTTTAGTGAACAGTGAGCAGTGAACAGTGAGACTTGAGACCATAGACCTTAGACTTGAGACTTTAGACCGTAAATCGCACGTCGTACATCGCACATCGTCATTTCCAGAATTCAACCCACTTCTTCTCCTCTGAACTCAGCGTTTCCATATTGGCCTTGTAATCGGGGTTGGGCAGATACCATTCGGTGGATTCAAAATAGTCCTGCTTTTTTTTGCTTCTAAAGATGTGGCCGCGATAGGCGAAGGGCAGGTTCTTCAGGATGCGGCGCTGGAAACGGGTGTATTGCATGGTGTCCTCCGCTGATTTTTGGGAAAAGCCGGAAAACCTGCGAACAAAATAGCCTTCTTTGGATAGTGCGGTCATCAAGCCATTCGATAATGTCCCATAATCTTCTTCTCTATAACTCCAAAAATAGCTCCAGTAATTACGTTTGTAGATATGCAAATCTCCTTCGGGATGGAAATTAGCCTTGTGGAAAGAGAGTCCGCCTTCCTGAATATGGAAGTTGGGGCAAGTCATTCTGTTGAGATCCTCATACCAACTCCAGATGCTATCCACGGAGGTTTTCCCTCTGCCGGTGAAAACCCATTCGTCTGCCGTCTTGAAAAAGTCGGGGCGGATCATGAATGACTCGCGGTCGCCCATGTTGATGTTCAGTGTGAAATCATCGATTTGGTGGTTGGCCCAGCGGTTGGCAGCGGTCAGCACGTAAAAGAAATAGAATTCATACTCTTG
This sequence comes from Bacteroidales bacterium, assembly GCA_017394765.1. Next base: position 5,129 of record JAFPXF010000028.1, read on the forward strand.
GGAGAACGAGAGGTCATAGTCGTAGGTGTGCTGGATGATGTTCAATCCATGGCGGAATTTGGCCTTGAAGTGATAGACGTAGTCAATGGGCATACCAGGCGGATGCGGGCAGGCAGCCAGTGTGTCCCGGATTCGCTGAGCCGTCCAATCCGTGAACTTACCGTTGACGTAATATTGCGAGAAAGTATAAGTATCATCCATATAACAACACCCTCTGTCCACATGAGCGATTTCATAGATGAGCGGATCGCCGTTTACCACCACCTTGAAGTTTCGGATGTGAGGGTGTTTCGGGAGCATCTTCAAAGCGTCCGCCATGCTGTTGTAAGGCGACTGGGCCTCAAAACCGACCAGCAGTTCCTTTTCGCCCACGGGGTTGAAGAACTCGTAATAGACGGTCACCTCCAAGTGGTCGCCCACCCGGTTGAGGGTCAGTATCTCCTTCTTCACGCTGATGTCGGTCTCCGTAATCGGGATCAGCTGGTTGCCGGAAGCGTAAAATACGCCATCGTTAGCGGTAGCGAAAAATGCTGAGAGACAGCTGAATATGACAATAATAAGTTTTCTCATAACGGATTTGGTTTGCAGGTGCGAAATTACGAAAAATATTTTTTTCTCAACGAATGCAATATAAAACTAATTTTTTCGTTGTATGATTAAAAAATAAATTATATCTTTGCAGCGCCAATTTAAATGAAGAATTAAAAATGATGAATGATGAATGGTAATGGTTTGATAGAGTTGAAGTTATGGGTACGACGTTTTGTCGTCCTTGTTTCATTGATGATGATACTAAATGCTGTATCGTATCTCATCACACTGTTTTGGAAACAGCCATTCTCCTATGTTTATATTGACGGTTTTGATGTCGGTTCTTTTTTGTTTATAGGGATGTTGGCTCTCCTTCAAAGTTGTGTGATGATTAAAGGTAGGCGTTGGCGAATATTCATTGTGCCACTTGTAATACTGATTTTATTCTTGCTGTTGGCGCATTATGACATCACGGAGGGAATGGATTATGGTGCTGATATGATTACCATTATGTCTGCTTCGACGGGCAGATTGTTTACTTTGCCTATTTTTATTGCCTTGAAATACGACATTTCAGATATGGCTTGGCGAGTGGTGTGGCGGTTGGTCTTCTGTTTCGGTCATGCGGTTTATCTTCTCCTTGTCTTTTGGCTGACGGAGATTATAGTATTAAAGTGGGAGAAAGCGGTTCCGTTAGATGCAACAGCCAACATTCAGGGCTGAAAGCCCGACGTATGTCAACCCAGGGCTAACTTCGTTCACCCTGGGACGAATGACGATAAATAACAAACAAAAAATAAGAACAATGAAAGAATTAACCAAAGCAGAAGAACAGGTGATGCAGGTGTTGTGGCAAATCAAAAAGGGATTCGCCGCTGACATCATCGCCAATTTCCCAGAGCCGAAGCCGGCCTACAACACCATGCTGACCGTGGTGCGCATTCTCGAAAAGAAGGGGTTCGTGTCGCACGAGACCTTCGGGAAGTCGAACCGCTACTACCCGCTGGTGAGCAAGGAACAGTACTCGGAGTCGTTCATGCAGCAGTTCGTGCGCAACTATTTCGACAACTCCTTTAAGTCGATGGTTTCCTTTTTCGCTAACAACCAGGATATTACGTTGGAAGAATTGGACGACATCCGCAGGATGATTGATTCCGTTCCGCAAGATGATTCACCCGCAAAAACCGAACAGTTATGAAAACGATCCTTTTTTCCGCCATCGCCACGG
>JAFPXF010000029.1 GCA_017394765.1 Bacteroidales bacterium
GAGAACAACCTCAAGCACGTCAACGTCAGGATTCCCAAGGGGAAAATCACCGTGGTGACGGGCGTGTCGGGGTCGGGGAAGTCGTCGCTGGTGCTGGACACCATCGCGGCCAAGTCGCGGCGCGAGCTCAACGACACCTTCCCCTCCTTCACGCAGCAGTACCTGCCCAAGTACGGGCGGCCGCACGTGGGCGACATCCAGAACCTGCCCATCGCCATCGTCATCGAACAGCGCAAGCCGGCCTCCAACTCCCGCTCCACCGTCGGCACCTACACCGACATCTACGCCTTGCTGCGACTGCTCTTCTCGCGCATCGGGCAACCCTTCGTGGGCTACTCCGACGCCTTCTCGTTCAACCACCCGTCGGGCAGCTGTCCGCGCTGCTGTGGATTAGGCGAAATCCGCGAACTGGACATCCACAAGTTGGTCGATTTCGACAAGTCGCTCAACGACGAGGACACCATCCACTACATTGCCTTCGGCAAGGGCGGCTGGCGTTGGATTCGCTACGCCCACAGCGGCCTCTTCGACCTCGACAAGAAGATCAAGGACTACACGCCTGAGGAACTCGACCTCTTCCTCAACTCGCCACAAATCAAGCTGAAGAACCCGCCTGCCAACTGGCCCAAGACCGCCAAATACGAAGGCCTCATCCCCCGTATGTACCGCAGCATCATCAACTCGGAGGAGGGACTGCTCCACGCCTCCGTGCTCAACCCGATGCTGACGATGGGCACCTGTCCCGACTGCGGCGGCACGCGTCTCAACGAGAAGATACGCTCCTGCAAGATCGGCGGCCTCAACATCGCCGAGGTGACCGCGATGAGCATCAGCGACTGCCACCAATGGATGGGAACCATCGACAATCCGTTAGCGGAGGACATCAAGCGGGCCACCACCGAACGACTGGCGGCGTTGGAGGAGATCGGACTCGGCTACCTCACCCTCGACCGCGCCATCGGCACCCTCTCCGGCGGCGAGGCCCAGCGTTGCAAGATCGCCAAATACATCAACTCTCCCCTATCCGACGTGATGTACATCCTCGACGAACCCAGTGTGGGGCTCCACAACCACGACATCCTGCTGATGCAGAAGTCGGTGCAGAAGCTCAAAAATCACGGCAACACGGTCATCCTCGTGGAGCACCACAAGGAAATCATCAAAATCGCCGACCATATCGTCGATATGGGTCCCGGCGCGGGCATGAACGGCGGGGAAATCGTCTTTGAGGGTAGCTACGAAGAACTGCTGCACAGTCAGACGCTTACGGGCACGATGCTGAGCGCGACGAGTGCCATCAAGGAGCAGGTGCGCGCACCCAAGGACTTCTTCCTGTTGGAGAACGCCAACCTGCACAACCTGAAGAATGTTTCCGTCAAGCTGCCGTTGGGCGTGATGTGCGGCATCGCCGGCGTGGCGGGCTCCGGCAAAAGTTCGCTGATGGAATGTTTCCGCAACGCCTATCCGCACCCCGAGGAGATCGTCTATATCAGCCAGAAGAGCATCGGCATCAGCCTGCGCAGCACCCCGGCCACCTATTTGGACGTGGCCGACGACATCCGCAAGCTCTTCGCCAAGACCAACAAGACCAAGGCCGATCTCTTCTCCTTCAACGGCAAGGGCGGCTGTCCCGTCTGTCAGGGCAAGGGCGTCATCGTCAACGACATGGCCTTTATGGATGCCATCGAGACAACCTGCGAGGCCTGCGGCGGACTCCGCTACTCGCCGGAAGTCCTCTCCTACAAGGTGAACGGCCTCAACATCGCCGAGGTGATGGACCTCACCGCCAACAAAGCCGCCGAGCTGTTTTCCGGAAGTGTGATTGCCGAGAAACTGGAACCGTTGCGCAAGGTCGGCTTGGGGTACCTCCATCTGAACCAGTCGCTCTCCACCCTCTCCGGCGGCGAGCTACAGCGCATCAAGTTGGCCTCCTACCTGAACGCATCACTCAAAAAGAGCAACACTAATTCTCAATTCTCAACTCTCAATTCTCAATTGTTTATTATGGACGAGCCCTCCGACGGTCTCCACGCGGGCGACATCAAGCGCATCCTCAACCTCTTCGACACGATGGTGGAGGCGGGCAACACCATCTTCCTCATCGAGCACAACATCGAGATGCTGAAGTCCTGCGACTGGCTCATTGAGCTCGGTCCCGGCGGCGGCGCGACGGGCGGCGACATCATCTTCGAGGGAACGCCCAAGGCGATGGCGGAGGATAAGGGGTCTGTTACGGGGGTGTATTTGCGGTAGTTTCCACCACACTGCGCTTCGCTTGTGTGGTGTTAGTCGCACTGCGTGCGTATCGTCTCTCCGAGACGTTGAAAATTCACGATCAATGAATTTCCATTCTGCGGCGAACAACATCTGGGTATGGCATCATATACGCAACGGTATTCAAATCAACTTTTGATGCGAATATTGCGTTTATTTACTTCATATCATCTCGTTTTTGATAATTTTTGTATTTTTGCAGCGAAAAAAGAATATTATTTATTTCAAATATTGATATGAAAACTCCGTATTGGATATGGCAATATGACGAATGGCCCCGTTTCTGTTGGAACAATGACAGCATCATTGCTCCGCTGGCACGGGTTCGGGAAAAACAAGGACGGCTGCTGGGTCTGATGGATGGCTTGGGATTTGATGTGCAAAGCGCCTCTTCGCTCGAAGTGATGACTGAGGACGTGTTGCGCAACAGTGAGATAGAAGGCTTGCTCCTCAATGTCGAGAACGTGCGTTCTTCGGTGGCACGACATCTCGGACTTGACATTGGCGGATTGTCCCATTCGGATCACTATACCGAAGGAGTGGTGCAGGTGATGATGGATGCCGTACAACAAGCCGACACTCCGTTGACCGAAGAACGGCTGTTCAACTGGCACGCTGCCTTGTTCCCCACCGGAAGAAGTGGCGTCACACCCATCACCGTGGCGGCATGGCGCACAGGCGAAGAACCGATGCTGGTAGTGAGTGGTGCTATGGGAAAGGAGAAAATCCACTACGTGGCACCGCCTTCGGACTATGTGCCCCGTCAGATGCAACAGTTTATACAATGGTTTAACAGCGAGCCCTCCACCGATCCCGTGTTGAAGGCCGCCATCGCGCACCTTTGGTTTGTCAACATACACCCTTTTGATGATGGCAACGGTCGTTTGACACGCACACTCACCGATATGCTATTGGCACGGGCCGACGGATCTCAACAGCGTTTCTACAGCATGTCGGCGGCCATTTTGCGTGACAGGAACAACTACTATGATTTGCTGGAGTATATGGGCAAACATGGGTTGGACATCACCCGATGGCTTTTGTGGTTCCTGCAAACCATGGAAGACGCCATCGACACCGCGGTTGAGAAAACCCAACGGGCAATAAGGAAATCATTGTTTTGGCAGAAGAACCGCACCGTTGTGTTGAATGAACGGCAAATCAAGGTCATCAACCGGCTTTGGGATGGATTTGAGGGCAAACTCAACACCAGCAAATGGGCAAAGATGACAAAAGCTTCCACAGCCACCGCCTTGCGCGACATACTGGACCTTGTGGATAAAGGTATCCTTTGCCGCACCGAGGAAGGAGGCCGCAGCACCAATTACAGATTGGTTGAATAAGCTATGAAAATTCGTATAAGAGTTGAGGTGCATCAGGGAACTGGCTATGTTGCGGAATTTTCATAGTGTTACAATTCTTTGAACGGAATTCGAAATAATTTGTACTTTTGCAAGTTCAAAGAAGAAACTGATTATGGAACATAAAAACAACAAATCAGGTTCAAACAAACAATGAAAAAGAAAGTATCCAAAAAATCCGAACCTTTGACGTATGAAGAAGCGGTAGCGTTGCACGAGTCCGGCAATAAGTTGTCAGACAAGCAGGTTTTGGAGATTTACCGTCTCGCCTACGCATACGATCATGGAGAACGACATTTAAAATGCGACCACGTCAAAGCTTTGGAATTGTATCGAATGGCGGCTGCACACGGAGATCATGATGCTGAATTCGCGGTCGGTTTGTGTTATTATTATGGCCAAGGATGCGATGTTGACTATACTAAGGCGGTGGAGTGGTATCAGCGAGCGGCCGACCATGGCAACAGGGATGCAATGCATAACCTTGCTAATTGCTATTATAACGGTGAAGGCTGTGAAAAGGATTTAGCCAAGCATATCTATTGGCTTAAGCGGGCGGTGAAAAAGGGGGACACCCTGGCGATGTGGGCCCTTTCTACCCGCTATCACTGGGGCGAAGGAGTGCGGAAGAATTTGCCTGCTGCCATCCGCTGGATAAAAAAGTCGGCGGAAGGCGGTTGCGCATGGGGACAATACGACCTTTCGTGGTATTATCGGAAAGGCATTGGTGTGGATCAAAGCGAAGAATTGGAATTTTTCTGGGCCATGAAAGCGGCTGAACAAGGCGATGATTATGCGCAAAACACCGTTGGAACCTTCTATAGTGACGGAATCTCTGTGAAGAAAGACAGTGAAACGGCCATGCAGTGGTTTCGTCGTGCGGCCAAAAAGAAAAACGAAGAGGCTGCATATAACATGGCCATCCTTTATGAAGAAGGCGACGGTGTGGAGCAAAACTACAAAGAGGCTTTGCGATGGTATCGTTTGGCCGACAAATGGGGAAAAGAGGGAGTGGAAGAGGATATAATTCGCCTGAAGGCACTCATCAAGGCATAAAATAGCCTCGACAGCAATATTGCAGACTTTCGGGCTATATCTCAACAAAAAATCGAGTTATAGCCCGAAAGTTCGCATTTTCATTTTGTTGTGAATTGATGTTTTTTGTCCAAAGACATTGAAAAACTAGTATTTTTGCCGCTCAAAAACAAATAAAGAAAGTTTTAAAACAAATTCAATATGAAACACATTACTAAAATTCTCACAGTTTGCTGTCTTATGGTGGTGGCTATGGCGCTGGCGATCGGTGTCAGCGGATGCCGTAACAGCCAACCCGAGTATTGTACCGTGAAAGGTACCATCAAGGGACTTAAAGAGGGAACAAAAATCAGACTGGAAGACGAGTTTGACCATTTCAAGGTTATTGAGACGACCCGTGTCAAGGATGGACACTTTGAGTTCCATCCTCGTATTTCATCGCCAACCCACGTGTATCTGTATTCACAAGACGACACGCAGTTGAAAGATTTCTTTCTCGAGCCGGGAACGATTGTCGTGGAAGTGGACGCCTCTGACGAGAAGGATTATGAGGTCAACAACGCGACTGGCACTACCGCCAACGATATCTTCAAGAAGATTGACGAATTAGAAAACAGTGGCGATCAAGAGGCGGTCGAGGCGATCAAGCGAGAAGTGATTAACGCAGAACAAGCTGGTCCGTTGGCATTGTATTATGCGGCACATTGGTATTCATCGGCAGAGGCGCTTGGCATTCTCGACCGCCTGATACCTGAGCTGGCTGATAAGCAATACGTTTCTGAATTACGTGAGGAACTGACACGCCGTCTGAAAACCGAGCCGGCGCCGGAAGGCAGTAAGCCCAACTATTTCATCGATATGACCTATCCTGACGCTACCGGGAAGCCTGTCAGCCTGAAGTCGGTGGTAAACAATCCGGCCAACCGCTATGTCCTGCTGGATTTCTGGGCCACCTGGTGCAGCGGATGTGTGGAAAGCATTCCACAGCTTAAGGAACTCTACACCAAATATCACGAAAAGGGATTGGAGATCTATTCCGTGGCCGAAAACCCCGATGTGGACTATTGGAAGACCTTCATCAAAGAAAAAGGTATGACGTGGGTGAATGTATGTGACGATCAGCCCGGACGAGACAGCAAGGCCTGGAAAGATTATACCCTTCCCGGCATTCCGACCGTCCTGCTGATTGACGGCGAGACTGGCGCCATCATCGCCCGCGATGTGGATATGGACAAGATACTGGGTGAATTACTCCAATAGTGGTAGAGACGTACCATGGCGCGTCCCTACCGAGCAATTTCATTTGTCCGCGTATATTCGAAATTTGTGTATCTTTGCAGAAAAAAATCACATTAGTTAACAGGAATCAATCAAAATGAAAAACATCCCATTTATCGTCATCGCCGCCGTGGTGCTTGCCTCCTGCGGGCAGAGCGGCAAGAGCAGCCAACCCCAGCCGTCCGATGAGGGCGCAACCGTCTATTTGACCCGTGACATCAGTCCCGAGGCGTTGGTGAAAATCTACAAAGCGCTGGGCGTGGAAGCCAAGGGCCGCGTGGCCGTGAAAATCTCCACCGGCGAGGGCAGCAACCCCAACTACCTGAAACCCGAGCTCATCAAAGACC
>JAFPXF010000006.1 GCA_017394765.1 Bacteroidales bacterium
AATTGATAATGGATAATTGGAACTCCGTACGCTCAACCATTAACTATCTAACCTTCAAACTATCTAACCTTCAAACTATCTAACCATAAACTTCAATAACCCATAACCTATAACCCATAACCATTACTTATACAGGAACCGTTTGATCGACCGCTTCGGGGTCTTCTCAAACTCGTCCTTTTTGAGTTCTATGTTGAAGATCTGGGCGTATTTGGGGAGCTTTTCGTTGAGTTTCTGGAGATTCTCCTTCATCAGCTCGGGGATGGTCTGGCGGAAGCGGAGTTCGCCTTCGTAGTCGGGGAAGACAAGGGCGATGAGTTTGCCCTCGCGTTCGACCACCACGGATTCGACCACGCCTTCCATGTCGTTGAGTTTGCCCTCGATTTCTTCAGGATAGATGTTCTGCCCCGAGGCGCCGAGGATCATGGTCTTGTTGCGTCCTTTGATGAAGATGTTGTTGTCCTTGTCGATAAGTCCGAGGTCGCCGGTGCGCATCCAGCCGTCATCGGTGAAGGCGGCACGGGTGGCCTCCTCGTTCTTATAGTAGCCTTGCATCACATGCTCGCCGCGGACCAGGATTTCGCCGACCTCATTATACGGGTCTGCGGATTCGATGCGGATTTCGTTGCCGGGGAGGATGTGACCGCCGGAGCGCGGCACAAACTCGTGGACAAAGCAGCCTCCGATAAGAGGTCCGCACTCGGTCATGCCGTAGCCCACCACAAGCGGGAACTTGATGTCGAGCAGCAGTTTCTCCACGTCCGGATTGATGGCCGCGCCGCCCACGATGAAGTACTTGAGCTGCCCGCCGAAGGCCTTCATCAACTTCTTGTTGATGGTGTTGACGACCACTTTCCGAATCACCGGATATTTGAGCAGCTTCTGCACCGAGGGTTTCTCGAGTACGGGCATGACGGCGCGTTTGCAGATTTTCTCAATCACCAGCGGCACCGTGACAATAATATAAGGATGCACGTCGGCAAACGCTTTCATCAGCAGGGTGGGAGTGGGGGATTTCGTCAGGAAGTGGATGTGACAGCCGGATGCCAGCGGGTATAGGAACTCCGCCAACTGACCGTACATGTGGGCCAGTGGCAGCATGGAAACCACGTTCTGACGGCCGCCGGGCGGAAGGAAATGCAATCCTGTGTCAATGTTGGCGGACACGTTGCGGTAGGTCAGCATCACCCCTTTGGGCGAACCCGTAGAGCCGGATGTGTAGTTGATGAGCAACAGATCATCGATGTCACGCACTGTGAAGATGTGGTTGTTCTGCGGGACGTGCAAAGGCTCTTTCGAAATTTCCACGCCTTCGTGCTTGGTGGCGATGATGGAGAAGTCGGTGAGGGAGACGATGGCTTCGAGACCGGGCATGTGTTCGGCGGTCATGTTTTTCCAGACGTAGGGACCCACGATAAGCAGTCGCGAGTCGGAATGGTTGAGTAAGGTCTCGATGTCCTCGCCGGAGAATTCGTGCAGTACCGACACGATGACGGCGCCGTATGAGGCGATGGCCAGGTAGGAAATCGCCCAGTTGGCGCAGTTGCGGCCGCAGAGCGCGATCTTGTCACCCTGCCGTATGCCCATTTCTTGGAAATAGTTCCGTAAACGGGCAACTTGCTCGGCAACTTCCTTGAACGTGTAGCTGTCAGTGCCGTTATAATCGGTCAATGCGGGTTCTTCCCAGTATTGCGGGAAAATCTCGTTGTAGTGAGCAAACAAATGCTTTGTCATACAGATTGTTTATCGTTATTTACGTTTTGATTGGCTTCCAATTGTTTTTTCGGCTTGCGGCCTCTTTTTTTCGGAGTGTCCGTTTTTATTTCGGTCGCCGCGACTTCTTTTTTCATCTCAGGTTCGTTTTCCGGTGTCGGATTCTCCGCTTTCTTTGCTTTCGATTTAGCGGATGGCAACTCAACATGCCGGACATAGACATCGCGTTGCGGGAACGGAATTTCAATCTTGTTCTTGTTCAACGTGTTGTAAATCACTTCTTTGACTTTGGCGATGAATGCGGCTTTCTCCTCCACCAACACCCAACAGACGACATACAGATCAACACTGCTTTCGCCGAAATCGTCAAAAATCACTTGGAATCCTTGCTTGTTGTCCACCAGATATTTGCCAGCGGAATTTTTGGTGATCAACGGTTGGAGGCCACGTAGCAGCATGGTGCGGACTTTTTCCACATTCACGCCGTAAGCCACTCCCACAGGGATTTTCACCAGTACATAGCCGTGGTTTCGAGTGAGGTTCTTGAAGTTCTTGCTGAAGAGGGTCGCGTTCTGGAAGGCAATCACGCTGCCGTCGAGCGTCACAAGCTGTGTGCTCTGGTAATTGATGCTGTCAACCTTGCCCTGCACGCCGTCGCACTCGATGTAGTCGCCCACGCGCAAACGCCCGGTCATCAAGGTGATGCCGTAGATGAAGTTCTCCAAGAGGTCCTTCATGGCGAAACCAAGACCTGTGGCCAAGCCCGCCATCACGATGGAGATGCCCTTGCCGGAAACCTCCAATATCATCATGGCGAAGAGGACATACAATCCCCATACCAAAATGGAAATGACATTGTAGGCCAGGGTGCTGTTGCCCTGTGAACGGATTTCGTTTTTCTTTCTCCGTTTCTTGAGCATCTGGTAGAATGCCCGAATGGCGTAGTTCAGGTAGCGGAAAATGAAGTAAAGTTCAAGGACGAGACATATTTTAAATAAGGAGAGCTGGATGATGCCCGGTTTGTTCAGGAAAACATACATGAATATTTTGCGGCAGACGGAGGCCATCTCGAAAATGTTGGCGGCCCAGTAGATGCTGAACGGGACAGAAAGGATGGCTAGAATGGGCAGCAAGGCCTTGAGCAGGAAGTCGTAGAACCAGGTTTGCCCGATGTATTCCCCTTTGACCATCTTGGGCTGAAGCTTCTTG
>JAFPXF010000007.1 GCA_017394765.1 Bacteroidales bacterium
ACCGAGATGGACGGCTTCTCCACCAACGCCGGTGTCATCATCATGGCCGCCACCAACCGCGCCGATATCCTTGACCGCGCCTTGCTGCGTGCCGGCCGCTTCGACCGTCAGATTGCCGTCGAGCTTCCCAACCTCAACGAGCGCCGCGGCATCTTCGGTGTCCATGTGCGCAAACTCAAGCTCGGCCCCGACGTGGACCTTGACTTCTTCGCCAAGCAAACGCCGGGCTTCTCCGGCGCCGACATTGCCAACGTGTGCAACGAGGCCGCCCTCATTGCCGCCCGCAACAACAAGAAACAGATCGAGAAGGAGGACTTCCTCGCCGCCGTCGATCGCATCATCGGCGGCTTGGAACGTCGTGGCAGCGTCTTCACCCCGCAGGAGAAGAAGACCATCGCCTACCACGAGTCCGGACACGCCACAGTGAGCTGGCTGCTCAAGCACGCTTCCCCCTTGGTCAAGGTCACCATCGTGCCCCGCGGCAAGGCCCTCGGCGCGGCTTGGTATCTGCCCGAGGAACGGCAGCTGACCAACTACGACCAGCTTGTGGATGAGATGACCGCCCTGCTCGGCGGACGCGCCGCCGAAGAGGTGGTGTTCGGATCTGTCTCCACCGGCGCCCTTAACGACCTTGAACGTGTCTCCAAACAGGCTTACGCCATGGTCGTTTACTATGGCCTCGACAAGAAAATCGGCAACGTAAGCTATTATGACTCTACGGGACAGCAAGAATACAGTTTTCAAAAACCCTATAGCGAGAAAACCGCCGAGGCCATCGACGAGCAAGTCCACAATCTCATCGAGTCCTGCTATGCTAAGGCCAAGCAGATCCTCTCCGACCACAAGGAGCAACTCGACCAATTGGCGGGCCTCTTGCTTGAACGTGAAGTCATCTTCACAGAGGATGTGGAACGCATCCTCGGCAAACGTCCCGTGGACGAACAGAAGGCTGGCGAGGCTCTTGATGCACAAGATGGCGTTGCCCCTGTTGTACAACCTTAAAACTTAAACTCATGCCCGATTTCAATCCCATAGATCCCCAGCTTCTCGCAGGCAAGGAAAGCATCCGCAGAAACATCAGGAACGGGTTGGCATACAAAAGTGCAGCCCCGTTTGACATGGTGGAGACCACAGAAGACCTGTTTGATCAGATTCCGAACAGGTTTGTGACTTTCGTGGAGAATTTCCGCGCTGCCGGTGGCAAATATATACCCTGCAACACCCAGAACATGGTGCAATATCTTGTCAAGATAGCCCAGGGACAGCATTACAACGTCTTGCTGAACACCAGTCCCAACTTGGGCGCCTACCTCGACAAGTACAAGGTGCGTCATGTCAATGCCATCAACCTCAATGAGCCTGTTGATGCCGCGCTTTTCTTCTCCGATGTGCTGATTGCACGCTCCGGTGCCATTGGCTTCACCCAGTCGGTTGCCCAATATGCCTCTGTGAAGAACCTGGCCAAGGACATCATAGTGGTCTCCCGCGAGCGTTGTATCTTTTCCGACTATGAGGAGGCCCTTGCCTACCAGCGTCAGCGCAACGGCAATGTGTCGTGCCCCATGACCGAGTTTGTGGTGCCCACCCGCCCCGAGGAGGTCAACGGCGTGCCGCAATACTCGCCCCGCGAGCCCCGCATCATCCTGATGCTCGTCGAGGAACCGCATCCCGAGGTCCAACCAGCCCCCGCACCCGAGATCCAACCCGAAAACGCATCTTCCGATGACCCCCAAGACTAAGAACTTGCTGGTCCGCACCGCCGCAGGAGCCGTCTATGTGGCCCTCATGGTAGCCGGCACCTTCTGCCCGCCTCTCATGTGCGGACTCATGATTGCCGTCTCCTGCCTGGCTGTCTTCGAGTTCGGGAAACTCACGTCAACCCCCATCGGCATGTTCCCCCAGCTCATCATGACGGCTACAGCCCTTATTATCCAGGTCTGTCTTCTGTTTGAATACTACAACGAAGGTGGCGGTTATTTGTACGACGGCAAAGCCACCGTCGTGATTGTCTTCCATGGACTTGTCCTCGCATCCATTTTCCTGCTTGCATTTTTATTCTCCATCCGCGAACTTATATCAATCGAACCCAATCCCATTGAGCGTGTTTCCACGGGCCTGGGAGGCACCGTGTGGATAGTCTTTCCTCTGGCTGCCATCACGACACTCTCCTTTATCAGACCCTCTGACGCACTCGCCCTGTTTATCCTGATCTGGTCTTACGATACGTTTGCCTACCTCGGCGGCTCCCTGTTGGGCAAGCATAAGATGTGCCCCCACATCTCTCCTGGAAAAACTTGGGAAGGCACTGTCATCGGTTGCGTGATGACATTGGTGTTGGCATGGTTTTTGCCCCTCATCCCGTACTTCGGAGCACTGCGCGAGTGCCACTGGGACTGGATTCTTTTTGCCTTGATAATCGTGGTGTTCGGAACCTGTGGTGACCTGGTGGAGTCGCTGTTCAAGCGCAATGCGGGCGTGAAGGACAGCGGCAACATTATGCCGGGCCACGGAGGTATCCTCGACCGCTTCGACTCCCTGCTCTTCGCCGCCATCCCCGCCCTCGTCTATATCACAATATTATTCCTCGACACCCCCTACTAACCCTCAAATACCCTCTGCTAACCCTCAATTACCCTCTGCTAACCCTCAATTACCCTATACTACCCCCCCCACTACCCTTAATTTCTTAATTTCTTAATTTCTTAATTTCTTAACCCATTAACCTCCTCCCTTTCCCCCTCCCGAAACATGAACTCCGACATCATATCCATAAGAGGCGCAAAAGTCAACAATCTGAAAAATATAGATGTTGACATTCCCCGCAACAAGCTGGTGGTCATCACCGGCCTCTCCGGTTCGGGCAAGTCGTCGTTGGCCTTCGACACGCTTTATGCGGAGGGACAGCGCCGCTATGTGGAGAGCCTCAGCTCGTATGCACGCCAGTTCATGGGAAGGATGCACAAGCCGGAGGTCAAGTCGGTGACCGGCATCCCGCCCGCCATTGCCATCGAACAGCATGTGATGTCCAACAACCCGCGCTCCACGGTGGGCACGGTGACGGAAATCTACGAATACCTGAAGCTGCTGTTCGCGCGGGTGGGGCACACCTTCTCGCCCGTGAGCGGCAAGGAGGTGCGCCGCGACGACCCTGACGACGTGGTGGAGTATGCCCGCAAGATCGCCCCCGGCAAGCGCGTGTATGTACTCGCCCCGGTGGTGCTCCCCGAAGGGCGCACCCTCCTCGAACAGCTCTCTATCCTCCGCCAGCAGGGCTTCAGCCGCGTGGTCTATGACCGCAAGCTCTTCGAAATCGACGAGTTCCTCAACGGCAAGAAATGCACCCGCGTGTCGGAGATGTATGTGCTCATCGACCGCTTCAGGTCCGACAACATCGAAGACAATCTCGCACGACTGCTCGATTCCGTGAACACCGCCTTCGCGGAGGGCAAGGGCTCCTGCATGATCCAGACCGAGGGCGATGTCCGCCCGCAGGATTCGCAGTCAAATACTGACGATAAAAAAAACAGTGTCTCCCAGAGATCCTTTAGCAACCGCTTTGAGGCGGATGGGATCACCTTTGAGGAGCCGTCTGTCAACCTGTTCAGCTTCAACAATCCCTACGGGGCGTGCAAGACCTGCCTCGGCACGGGCATGGTCGAGGGCGTGGACCAGGACTTGGTGATTCCCAACCGCCAGCTTTCCGTGGCCGACGATGCCGTGGCCTGCTGGCACGGCGAGGTGCTCAGCGAGTGGAAACGCTACTTCATCAAACAGGCCTCCAAACTCGATTTTCCCGTCTTCCGCGCCATTGAGGACCTGACCCAGGAGGAGTTCGACCTGCTTTGGTTCGGCGACCCCAAGCACCATGTGGAGGGCGTCACCCAATTCTTCCAGTTCGTGGCCGCCAACACCTACAAGATCCAGTACCGTGTGCTGCAAGCGCGTTATCGCGGGCGCGAACTGTGCCACGACTGCCACGGCACCCGTTTGCGCAAGGATGCCCAATATGTCAAAGTGGGCGGCAAGTCCATCACGGAGCTGCTGGCCATGCCGGTCAGCGACCTCAAGATTTTCTTCGACCAACTCAAGTTGGCCTCTTCCAATGAGGAGGAAATTGCGCGCAACGTGCTCAAGGAGCTGCGCACGCGCATCGGCTTGCTGGATGAGGTGGGGCTCGGCTACCTGACCCTCGACCGCACCGCCGGCACCCTGTCGGGCGGCGAGTCACAGCGCATCAACCTGGCCACCTCCTTGGGCAGCAGCCTTGTGGGGTCGCTCTACATCCTCGACGAGCCCAGTATCGGCCTGCACCCGCGCGACACCCAGAACCTCATCCGCGTGCTGAAACGACTGCGCGACATCGGCAACACCGTGGTCGTCGTCGAACACGACGAGTCCATCATCCGTGCCGCCGACTACATCGTTGACATCGGTCCCCGTGCGGGCCAGTTCGGCGGCGAGGTTGTCTATACCGGCGACTTCGAGCACTTGTTGCAAGACAAGGAGAGCCTCACCGCCTCCTACGTCCGTGGCATGGTGGGTGGCTTTCCCGAGGAGGAGTGCCGGCACATCCCGACCCCCAAGCGCCGCCGCAGGTGGCGCAACTATGTGGAAATAAAGGGAGCCAAAGAGCATAATCTTAAAAACATAGATGTCAAAATTCCGCTGGAGTGTCTCACCGTGGTGACGGGCGTGAGTGGTTCAGGCAAGAGCAGCCTTGTTGCCAATGTGCTTTATCCCAGCTTGTTGAGGTTGCTTGACAAAAACGGGCCAAAGCCCGGCAGATGCAGCGGCATCGATGCCGACATGTCCAAGATCTCCGATGCGGTGATGGTGGACCAAGATCCCATCGGGCGTTCCACGCGCTCCAATCCTGTGACGTATGTGAAAGCCTACGACTACATCCGGGAGCTGTATGCCTCCCAGCCGTTGGCCAAGCAGCGCAACTACCGCCCGGGCTTCTTCTCCTTCAATGTGGCCGGCGGCCGCTGCGAGGAGTGCGAGGGCGAGGGCAAGATTCACATCAACATGCAGTTCATGGCCGATGTGGAGATGGTATGCCCCTCCTGCAACGGCGGCCGTTTCCGCGACGAGGCCCTTGATGTCAAGGTCAAGGAGAAGACCATCACCGACATCCTCAACATGACGGTGTCGGAGGCTGTGGAGTTCTTCCAGCAGCTGCCCGTCACCGACCTGACCCGGAACATCATCCGCCGGCTGATGCCCTTGCAGGATGTGGGACTCGGCTACTTGGTGCTTGGCCAGACCTCCTCGACGCTTTCCGGCGGTGAGGCGCAGCGCGTGAAGTTAGCCTACTATCTCTCCCTCGACGATGAGCAGCAGAACAAGCTCTTCATCTTCGACGAGCCGACCACGGGCCTCCATTTCCACGACATCAACAAACTGTACGGCGCTTTCAACCGCCTCATCGAGCGTGGCAACACCATCGTGGTTATTGAGCACAACACAGAAATCATCAAGTGCGCCGACTGGATCATCGACATGGGGCCGGAGGGTGGCGACGGCGGTGGCAAGATTGTTTTCGAGGGCACGCCTGAGAAACTCATGGAGAAAAAGCGCTCCTATACGGCGCAGGCGCTGCAAGGAAAACTGGGTATCAAAAATATGGAATAACAACAATAAAATGGAATAGAAAATGATTTTAGCAAAAATAAAAAGCAGACTTTTCTATGTCTTTCTTTGTTCTGTGATACTGGGGGAGAGCACCTCGTTTGTAGCTTGCGAACGGCCAGAACCCGAACCGAATCCTGAACAGTCTGGGGTTGAATGTGACGATGTGACCATGCAGATACCGTGTCTGTTATTATCGATGAACTCTATAACTTTAGTGAATGACATCACTACTTTAGCGAATATGTGCCCTGATGCGCCTGCTTTTGATTTTACCACTCGATCGTTGGTTGTAGTGTCTGGCTCTTCCACGCATGGAATAGTCAATGTGATTACTGATTTTTATAAGGATGAAGGTTCTTTATATCATTTAACGATAAATGTCATACAGGATTATACTTCTGTTGCCGAAGGATGGCATAAATATTATATTATCCCCAAAGTGAATAATGCATCCGACATCATACTTGCCATTAATTACTGTCATTGATGAAGCGCTTTGGAATAAAGAAAATGAGAACCATGAAGCATATTTTAGGTTTATTGGTGATAATAGTGTGTTTTTTTTCACAATCTTTTGCGCAGAAGACGAACCGCTATTATTATTACCATGGCAATAAAGTAAATTTGCAGCCAGACACATGGTCTTTTGGTGTCTTAACAGGAGATACCTTACGGGTAAAGGAGGAAATAACCGCCAGAGGTTTTTCACTATCAAAACCTTTTGTGTCTGTTTTGGATAAAAGAGGGTGTTCCTATTATACAATAATATCTTCTGATAGTAACAATCATGAATACACAATAGATTCTTTATGCTTGATGCTTTCTTTAATTCCTCAAACAACTACAACTCAATGTTTTAAGAAAGGTAATCGAAGGACCGGTGTGTCGAATAGGTTTTATGTTCAATTACGCAATCTTGACGACTCTCTGTTACTCTATGATTTTGCCACTACTCAACATGTCAATGTATTATATGATATCCCAAATATGCCTGACTGGTTTGTGCTATCTTGTCCTTACAACTGTTCAAAAGATGCCATAGATTGTGCTAACCATTTTTTTGAATCAGGTTTTTTCTATTCTGCTGAACCAGAATTTGAATTCGAAGGCCGTTTTGCATCAGATGACACTTATTATTCAGATCAATGGGGATTGAGAAATGACGGACAATATTTTAATGAATATGCGAATATTGACATTAAAGCAACTGCGGCTTGGAAAATTTCCAAAGGCATGAACACTCTTGTGGCCATATATGATAGTGGTGTTTATCCCCATCATCCTGATTTGAACGACAATATCATCAATAATAGCTTTGATGCTCAAACAGGATCCTCGTCATCATATGTTTACGACAAACATGGCACGGCTTGTGCAGGTATTGTCGCTGCTGAAGAAAACGGAGTTGGGATAGCAGGTGTTGCTCCTAAGTCTGGAATCACTTCGATAAGTATAGCTTTAAATCCATTAAACACACCTGAACAATTTGCAAGTGGGTTTAATTGGGCAAGGGAGAATAATATAGACGTGATTAATAATTCATGGGGAGGCATAGATACTTCATCATTAATTGAAACAGCAATTAACAGATTAATAAACGAAGGACGTGGAGGTAAAGGTTGTGTGGTTGTGTTTTCTTCAGGAAACGAAAATGATACGAATATTGAATATCCGGGAAATTTTTCCCCAGACATTCTTGTTGTGGGTGCCATGAGTCCTTGCGGGGAAAGGAAGTCTCCATCCTCGTGCGATCATGAATTTTGGGGGAGTTGTTACGGGGAACAATTGGATATAATGGCCCCTGGGGTTTTGATCCCGACTACAGATTATCCAGGAAATGCAGGATTTAACCCGAATATCCCTATACATCATAATATGGGTGGTGATTTAGTGGAAAACGATTACGATGATGTTGACTACACTGTTTGGTTTAATGGCACTTCTTCCGCTTGTCCGCACGTTGTTGGAGTAGCAGCACTTATGCTTTCTATTAATCCGAATTTGACAAGCCAAGAAGTCTGTAATATAATAGAACAAACAGCTCAGAAAGTTCGTAAGGATTTATACAACTATATTGACACATTTAATCATGTAAATGGAACTTGGTGCTCTCAAATGGGCTATGGCCTTATTGATGCCCACCGTGCTGTGCTGAAGGCCGCCTATCATAAGATTTATGGGGATTCCACACTCACGCTTTGCGACATTAATCACGCCTACACTGTTCGCTCACCACACAATGCAAATATTGACAGCGTGTCTTTCTTTTGGACTTGTTCCAACAATCTACAAATATTATCTGGACAAAACACCGACAGTGTTTGGGTAAGAGCCTTCAATGGAGGTATTGGACAGCTTTGTTGCCATATAGTCCATGATAGCGATACGGTCGTCAGCAAATTAGTTGTTCCAATTGTTTCAAACCAGGCAGTGTATGACAATATTTCACTTGACAACGGCATGAACTATCCCGACACCCTCATTTTGAGCAGGAATATTGAAATTGATAGTATGACGGTCTTGACATGGCAAAATAAGCGTGTGCTTTGCACGCCTGATTGTCGAATCATAGTTCGCCCTGGGGGCAAGTTTATGATGGATGGCTGTATCCTGACCTCTGCCTGCTCCAATGAGATGTGGCAAGGTGTTGAGGTCGTGGGTGATCGCTCCAAGCACCAGACTGAGGCTGATCAGGGAACTGTTGTGTTTAAGAACGGGGCTCTTGTTGAGAATGCTCGTTGTGGCATTAGGACTGGTCTGGGAAATGACAATTGGAATACTACGGGTGGCATCGTCACCGTTCAGAACAGCATATTTCACAACTGTGCCAAGGCTGTAGAATTCCTCGCTTACACTGATACTTTGGCCACAGGCTTTGTTAACAATAATTTGGGCAGCTTCAAGAACTGTACCTTCACTGTGGATACCACCAATCTGTTTGCCATTAACGGGATCTCTTTCCTCGACCACATTTCTCTTTGTGCCGTAAAAGGAGTGAAGTTTATAGGCTGTACCTTTCAGAACCTCACCAACGGACTTGACAACCGCCGCCACGCTATTTTTGCTCACAATGCAGGCTTTTTGGTGGACGAAAGATGTGACGGCTACGATCCTCTTCAAAATCCACCTGTCTTACCCGATTACTGTGGTTGCCAGCCAGAACTTTCGGACTCATGCTTCTTCGAAGGTTTCGAAACCGCCATAGAGGCGAGCACAGACGGTATGCCTTTCTCTGTCACCATCAACCGCGCTCGCTTTGCCAGCAATGCCACCGCTGTGCGCATCAACGCCAACAACTTCGCCACCGTTACCGAGTGTGACTTCGACTTGCAGTCGGTGCCTATCGGATTGTTGGAGAACATCGGATTGTACCTTGACAACTGTACGGGTTATTTAGTGGAGGGAAATTCTTTCACAAAAAGTAACCATGCCCAACTGACAAACATTTCCTCCACAGGTATATGCGTCAAGAACTCGGACACCCTCCAGAACGAAATACACCGAAACTTTTTCTACAATCTTAACTATGGTATTTATGTGAAAAACATCAATGGTAACAATAAGAAAGGGCTGCAGCTCACCTGTAACAGCTTTGACTGGAATGATTACGACATCTACATGTCACTTAAGAGCTCTTTGAAAGCAAATCAAGGCAGTCTTTATGAGGGAGCTGACAACACCTTCACTAACACTCGAATCAGCAGTATTCACAACGATGGAGCCCAGCAGCTTACCTATTACTTTAGCCGAAGCAGTTCTCATACCCCATACAATGTGACTACAACGAATGTGACACTTAACTTCTCCGCGGCAGCCAATGCCTGTGCCTCCACATTGTGCAGCGGTGAAGTACCCCAACCGCCTGTCCCATTGTCGGTGTTCTCCTCAATGATGTCCGCATACACCACTGTTGCATCGGAGATGGAACCTTCAACTACGACGGGTGGCCATTCGATGTGTTCGCAAACAAATACGAATGGGTTCCCGCCGAGTGTGTGCGATATGCCCCAACAGTTGGCTTGCGTATATTATAACGCCGTGCGCGCTCTGATGGCCGATTCCCTGCTTGATATGGATATCCTCGAGCAATGGCATGTCGCCGCCCAACCCATCGCTGACCCCTATTCGTTAACTGAAACGCGGTTTGTATTGGGATATGACGAAGATTTTGTACACAACAATCCCGCTATTCCGCTGTCGCAGGCAGCAGAATTCCCAATCGCAACCGACGATTATTACACAGAATTCCATAACCTGAAACGGGAATTGCGCGGTTTTGATAGGCAAATCAATTGGTACACGCTTACACCTGTGCAAATCCTGGAGCTGCAGAACATCGCCGATGCCGGCACGGGACGCTCCTCGGTGATGGCCCGCGGTGTGCTTTGCTTCTTCTTCAACATCTGCGACGAGGAACTGACCCCGCTGGGCGACACGCGCGCCATGCAGGCTAACGGAGCCTTGCACGCAAATCTTGACGGATTTGACAACGCTGACTATCCAGAAAAACCCTTCGGCATGGTTATTTATCCCAACCCCGCCAACGATGTGCTTCACATATCCATTGAGGGCATAGACAACCCTTGCGGCACGCTCACTGTGAGCGACCTTACTGGCGTGGTGGTGCTTACCCGAGAGTGTAGCGCCAACACTTTGCAGCTTAACGTGTCTGCTCTCTCCTGTGGCCTATATGTGATTACCTTCCGCAATAAGAACGGTGTGATAGTGAGAAAGTTTGTGAAATTGTAGGCATTATTATGTTTCTTTTGTATCTTTGCGGCGCCATATTTTCAGATTATGTTTAACGGGCCTCGCATAGTCTGGGGATGTGGCTCGTAAACAGTTAAAACAGAGGTCCCCTTGAAAATTATGAAAGCTTCTGAAATTTTATCATTCTTTGCTGGCGCAGCTGCTGCTGCCGGCATCACCCTTTTGTTCACTACTGACAAGGGCAAGGACATCCGTGAAAAGGTCGCCTCCAGAATGACCAAGGAGGAAATCGACAAGGTCATCGAGAAACTGAAAAACTATCGGAAAGAAGCCCCGTCGGAGGAAGAACCCGTGGTGGACGAGATATTTGAGGATGAGGGCTCCCAAGAAATGGAAGACTAATATTCCCCGGTATGAACCTTTTCGAAAAATTGACGAGCAATTCGCCTCGCAACGAGAAGACCGCCAAGGATCTGAAGACCTATTTGACGCAGCGCTATGACCTGCTCAAACTGGAACTGCTGGAGAAATCCTCCCAGATCTTGTCGGTGGTGCTCTCCATGCTCATCGTGGTGGTCTGCGCGGTGGCGGTGCTCATCTACCTCTCCAACGCCTTGATCAGCTGGCTGACCATCGCGCTCAATGCAGGCTGGGCCTACACCATCGTGTGTCTTATCCTCGTTGCAATCATCCTCGTGGTGCTCCATTATAAGGATACGCTGTTCATCAACCCCCTCATCCGCAAGTTCAGCCGCATCCTCTATGCGGAGAAAGAGGAAGAGGAGCAGGTGATCGTGCCCGAAGTTGAAACTCCGGAGGAAGGAGGTGCTCATGAGCAGTAAAAAAGAGGCCCCCTTCAACAATCTCGACGAGATTGCGGCCCGCAAGCAACAGCTTCGTCGCAAGATTTCAGCCCAGGAAAGACGTCTCAGCAAGGATTTCGACGCCTACCAGGAGGACGTGGACACCGCCAAGAGACTTTGGCACGGCTTGGTCAACATCCGCAAGGTGCGCCCCAAAAACGTGCTGAGCGGAATCACCTCCGTGACCAACAAGTCTTCGCGCCTGACCACGGCCTTCACCATCGGTGCCAAGGTTGTGAAATGGCTTTGGGACCGGAGAAAAAGCAAATAGTTCTTTGAAACAACAATTTCTTTAATTTTAACCTTTAAATTTTCAAAAAAGAGATGTCAGAAAAAATTTTGTCAAAAGTGAAACCCGGAGTGGTCTATGGCAAAGACCTCCAGGAGATTTTCAGAATTGCCAAAGCTGAGAAATTCGCCCTTCCTGCAGTGAACGTGGTGGGCACGGACTCCATCAATGCTGTGCTGGAAGCTGCCAAGACGGTGAACTCTCCTGTCATGATACAGTTCTCCAACGGCGGTGGCGTGTTCTATGCCGGCAAGTCGCTGAGCAACGACAACCAGGCCGCAGCCATCAAGGGTGCCATCTCCGGTGCCATGCACATTCATGAGATGGCCGAGATGTACGGTGTGCCCGTGGTCGTCCATACCGACCATGCCGCCAAGAAGCTCCTGCCCTGGATCGACGGCCTGCTCGACTACGGCGAGCAATACTATGCCAAGTACGGCAAACCCCTCTTCAGTTCCCACATGCTCGACCTTTCTGAAGAGCCGCTGAAAGAGAACATTGAAATCTGCAAGAAATACCTGACCCGCATGGCCAAGATCGAGATGACCCTCGAAATCGAACTCGGCATCACGGGCGGCGAGGAAGACGGTGTCGATAACACCGGCATCGACAGCGCACGCCTTTACACCCAGCCCGAAGACGTCTGCTACGCTTACGAGGAGCTCAGCAAGATCAGCCCCAACTTCACCATCGCCGCCTCCTTCGGCAACGTGCACGGTGTCTATAAACCCGGCAACGTCAAGTTGGAACCCATCATCCTGCACAACTCCCAGGAGTATATCCGCAACAAACACAACACGGCGGAGAATCCTGTCAATTTCGTCTTCCACGGCGGCTCCGGCTCCGAACCCGCCAAGATCAAGGAGGCCATCTCCTACGGTGTGGTCAAGATGAACATCGACACCGACACCCAATGGGCATTCTGGGATGGCATTCGCAAGTACTACCTGAAAAACGAAGCCTACCTGCAGGGCCAGATCGGCAACCCCGAGGGCGACGACAAGCCCAACAAGAAGTACTACGACCCGCGCGCGTTCCTGCGCGAAGGCGAGAAGTCTGTGGTCGAGCGCCTCAAGATCGCCTTCAGCGACCTGAACTGCATCGACAGACTGTAGTCTTTTATTATTCAACGTACAAGAAAGGGGATGGAACAGTGATTCCGTTCCCTTTTTTTATGGAATTGTCCCCTGCAATTTTTCTCCACAAAGGGGTGTCTAATCTCAATTTTTTTATGTATGTTTGCGCCCTTAATGAAAAAAAGTATGAAAAAGAGAATCTTTACCCTTTTTATGGCGTTGTGGGTGGCCTTTTTAGGCGTGTCCATGGCGCAAACTGTGACGCCTGAACAGGCGGCTCTCGTCTGTCAGCGTTTCCTTTTGGACCATCAGGCTTCCCTCACGGGCGGATATTCCACCGTCAAGTTGCAGGAAACCTACACGGATGCGGAGGGCATGACCTGCCTGTATCGTTTCGGCTTTGACGGCACGGGATTCGTCGTTGTCTCCGCCTCCCGGCGTGTGATGCCGGTGCTGGCCTATTCTTTCGACGAGGATTTTGAGATGATCCCCCCGGTGCGGGATATTTTCCACTATTATGAGCAGGTGGTGCGCGCCACCGAAACAGGCAATGCCCCGACCGACGCCAAGTCGGTGGCCAAGTGGGAACGATACCTGGCGGAGAATTTCACCCCACGGGCACCCAAGACCCCGGTCCGTGGACCGTTGTTGACCACCCGTTGGAATCAGAACAAATTTTATAACACCTACTGCCCGTGGGATGTGGCTGCCGGTCCGTACTACGATTACCGTGTGCCCAACGGCTGTGTCGCCTTGGCTTGCGCCCAGATCATGAACTACCATCGCTATCCCGACCATGCCACTGGCGCCACGACATACTTGCCCCCCGGCTACCCCCGTCAGACGGTCTTCTTCAATCAGCACCACTACTATTGGGATGCCATGTGCAACCAACCCGAGAGCTACGCTTGTGAAATTGCCAAGCTGGCCTACCACTTCGGCGTGGCCATCCAGATGGGCTACACCGCCGACGGCTCCGGCGCACAAACCTCGGATGCCCGCCAGCAGCTGAGGGAAAAGTTCGGGTATGATGCCAGCATCGCCCAATATGATGTCTATTTGGATGATACCACTGGCGTGGCCAACGCCTATTATACGGATCTCCTCAAAGGCGAAATCGACATGAACCGTCCCGTCTATTATTCCGGTTGCTCCAACACCAGTTGCCACGCTTACGTGCTGGACGGTTACGACGATGAAGACCGCTTCCACCTGAACTACGGGTGGGGTGGGGCCTCCAATGGCGATTATGCCTTGACGAACTTTGTGGCGGGCAACACCCACTACGATTACAATGCCAGCTGCATTATCCGCATCTTCCCTTCCGGCGCAGTGCCTGACACCTACTGCCAGGGCCACCAGCGCAACACGGCTTCCTTCGGCTATGTGGCCGACGGTTCCCCCACCGCGAAACCCTACCAGCCGAACCCTGACTGTTCCTGGATGGTGGCTGCCCCCAATGCCAACACCTACAACTTCAAGTTCGACCGTCTTAGCCTGAACCCGAACGTGGATTTCGTGACCATCTATAACGGACCCACCGTCGAAAGCGGCGTGGCCGCCACCTTGACGGGCACCCAAGTGCCGGGCACCACCTATCACGTTGAAGCTGACAGTGTGCTCATCACCTTCACCTCCACAGGCTCGGCAAGTGAAAACAACGACTACTATGGCTTCCTCATCAGCTACGATAGCGAACTGCAGGAACCCTCCTGCGCCGGCGTGCATAACGTGACCGACTGGCACACCATCTTGTCCGACAACAGCGGCGACGGCACGCCGTACCGCGCTCAATCCACCTGTACCTGGAATGTCACCCTGCAGTACATCGCAGGATACGCCTTCAACTTTACCAAGTTCGACCTTGGTTACGGCGACTTCGTGGATATCTACAATGCCAACAGCAACCCGCCGACACTCTATCAGCGATTCGATATCTACAATATGCCGGTAGGCATCTACAACGTGGATTTCCGTAAGATGAGAATCAACTTCGTCTCTGACAACTACGACCAGCGCGATGGATTCGAACTCAGCTACTACGCCATTGATGCCGTGGAGGACCACAACGGCATGGATGACATCTCTGTCTATCCCAACCCGGCCGCTAATGATGTGCATGTCAGCTTCACGCTCGCCGAACCGGCTTCTGTCCGCTTCCATCTGACCGACCTCGCCGGGAAGACCGTCGGCATGGAGTCCTTTGCCGCCGGCGCCGGCGCGAACACACATACTCTGAATGTTTCTTCGCTCGCACCGGGATTCTACATCCTCGAAATGTCCACCCCGATGGGCAAGTCTATCCGCAAAGTGATGGTCGAGTAGCTGACAGTTGCTGCAATAATCCTTCTCGATCGGCGTTTCTAACACTATTTAAAACACCGTACAATGAAAAAAATATGGATTACGCTCTCTCTGGTGCTGCTGGTGTCGTATGCCTTCTCGCAATCATCCGGTAAGGACTCCAAGAAGAACCTGACGGTCAAGGAGTGGAAAAAGGACGCGGACGGCAAGGGTACCCGCATTTTGGACCATGTTACCAAATATGATGCCCAAGGGCGTAAGTATGAGGAGATTGAATACACCTCTGACGGGGTTGTCCGCAGCCGTGTCGTCTCCGAATATGGCTCCGACGGGAAGGTGTCGCGCCAAATTGTCTATGGCGAGAACAAGAAAGTGGTGCGCATTCGCAAGTTTGAATACAACCCGGATGGCACCAAACATAAGCAGTACAATTATTCTCCAAACGGCAAGTTGTTGTCTGTTAAGGAGTTTGAGTATATAAAACCCTAATGTGTTTTTTTGCTGATGACACCGGTTTCCGATATTCTGCAAATGCTGCCTCCCATCTCCCTGGAAGAGATGAATGCCGTGAAGCTGATGAACCGCACTGACACCAAGTATCTGCTCAACAATCAGATGCTGGAGCAGTTGGCGCAACACTGGCAGGGTCGTTTCTTCGTGCAGGAGAATCTGCAAAAAAGGGTGTCACGGTACAAGACACTCTATTTCGACACGCCCGATGCCCTCACCTACACCATCCATCATAACAAGCATCTCCACCGGCAGAAGATTCGGGAACGCATCTATGTCGATTCCAATACCTGTTTCCTGGAGGTCAAGAACAAAGTCAATACGGGACGGACCAAGAAAAAACGCATTGAGATTCCCATGGAAGGGTTCGGCACCTTGTATGACACTGAGCAGAAACGCTGCTTTTTGGCCGAGAAGGTGTGGGTGACGCAGGAGGAGTTGCATCCGCGCCTGCAAAATGCCTTCCAACGCATCACACTTGTCAATCGGCAGAAGAGCGAGCGCGTCACCATCGACTCGGGTATCTCATTCCATAACCTCCTCACCGGCCGTGACGCCTCCGCCGACGGACTTGTTATCATCGAGGTCAAGCAGAACGGCAACATGCCCTCCGACTTCAAGCGGCTGCTGCTCGATGCCCGCATCCAGAGCCATGGGCTCAGCAAATACTGTCTCGGCATGCTCCTTACCGACAACCATGTCAAGTACAATCGGTTCAAGCCCAAAATACGGATGGTGAGCAAGTTGGTCGGCAGGGAGTTGGCTGTTGCCAGCCAGCCGTGATCGATGGCCTTTGGGTGTTGTAATAAATAAATAAATGTGTCAGTAAAACATTACAATCATAATAAATATGCTTCAAGATTTTCCTGAATATGATCCCGAAATAGCCCGCGAGTTTGGGACAGAGACCATTGACAATGTCGGACAACTGTTCGGCATTCCCTTTTTCGACGGCCCCACGTTGTGGCAGATGCTCTTCCGCTTTGCCATCAACATGGTTTTCTGCTGGGTGATCGTAGGCCGGTTCTATTATCGGAAAAGCAAACGCCGCGACTACTATTTCACCTTCCTGATGTTCAGCATCACCGTCTTTTTCATGATTTTCCTGATGGACAATGTCAGGGTGCAGATAGGTTTCGCGCTGGGACTCTTTGCCATCTTCGGCATGATACGATACCGCACGGAGTCGATACCCATCCGCGAAATGACGTACCTCTTTGTCACCATCGGGCTCTCGGTCATCAACGGACTCGCCATGACAGCCAGTTATGCCGAGTTGTTGCTCACCAACGTCATCATCCTGGCTGCGGTGTGGATTTTCGAGCGTCTCAAATGGAAGAACCATACCGAGACCAAAATTGTCCTTTACGAGAAAATAGAGTTGGTCAAGGCAGGGCGCGAGGCGGAACTGAAGGCCGATCTCGAAGAGCGCACGGGACTCCGGATTCTCGATGTCGAGGTGGGACACATCAATTTTCTCAAAGATGTGGCCTATTTGAAAATTCATTACAAATCGAATAGCCCTGAATACAATACCGTGAATAACCTTACGAAGGTCAAACAGGATAATTATTTTTAAAAAAACAATATGGATCAATTTGTCGATGCCGCCAAGGCGTTCATGACGGACGTCCTTTTCAAGAGCATCCCGAAGCTCATCGTCGCCATCCTGGTATTTTGGATCGGCTGGAAACTCATTAAGTTGTTGGACAAGGTCTTGTTGAAGGCCTACAAGCGCCATACGGTCGATCCGTCGTTGCAGCAATTTCTCAACTCTCTGATTGATATTACGTTGAAGATATTGTTGGCTCTTACCGCCATGGGCATCGCCGGCATCAAAATGACCTCGTTCGTGGCCATCGTCGGTGCGGCCGGTTTGGCCGTGGGCATGGCCCTGCAGGGCACCTTGCAGAATTTTGCAGGTGGTGTCATCATCTTGTTGCTCAAGCCTTTCAAAGTGGGTGACTTCATTGAGCAAGGCACGTATGCCGGCTTCGTGGAGAGCATCCAGATTTTCAGCACGACATTGCGCACGTACGACAACCGTATGATTGTGGTGCCCAACACGGAGCTGGCCACCAAGTCGCTGGTCAACCACTTCAGCATGCCGCAGCGCCGGGTCACCATACCCGTGGCCATGGCCTATGGCGAGTCGGTGGAAAAGGTGCGGGAGATACTGTTGCGTGTGGCGAAAGCCCATCCCCTTGTGCTGCAAACCCCCAAGCCCCCGATGGCCCCCGTGGACAATCTCGGCGAAAGTTCCGTCAACTTCACCCTCTTTGTCTGGACGCTGCCGGAGAACTATTGGACCGTGCTCTACGACCTCAACCAGCAGGTGTACGAAACCCTGTTGAAAGAGGGCGTTGAAATCCCGTTCAACCAGTTGGATGTGCATGTGAAGAATTGAGGGGTCCTGACAACACCTTCAGGCGTTCCCTGCCGACAGTGTCGGTCATTGCGCGATTTCCCCGCTTTTCAGCGCCTCGTTGTACAGCTTGTCCACATGCTCGCGGATGAGCTGCTGCTTGCGTTGGTTGAGCAGCATCATGCGGGCGGCGGCGCGCTCCTCCTCGGTCTCGCTGACGGAACGCTGGTTCTTGTAGTCAAGGATGACCATGAGGTAGTGGTAGTCTCCGATCTCCCGTTCCACATATTTGCGCTTCGCGGCATCCTCCGAGAAGTCGAAGGAAACCTCGTTTTGAATGTCGTCTAAATAAAACCAGGTGTTGTCGTCCAACAGATACTCGATGGAGTCGCCGAGAAGCGTGATCAGTGCGTCCCGTTCCTCCGCGCGGCGGTTGTCGTCGAAGAGGATGCCCTTGGCCACGGCCAGTAGGGGAGAGCCTTTGGAAAGCTTCACATAGTTGACTTTCACAATCTCCTTCTCGATGGTGTAGCGGTTGTCGAAACCCTTCATGAAATCGTCCAATTCCTTGTCGGATATCTGGATGGTGTCGGCATTGGCGGTCAGCTTGTCGTAATAGCGGTTGATGAGCAGGTTGTTGCGGTAGGCCTCGATCTTTTTGTCGAAGTTTTTCTCGCGTAGCGACAGTTTTCTCTCCGCCTCGTGCAGAAGGATTTTCTCCTTCAGCCAGTTGTCGATGAAATCGTTGGCCAAGGCGATGCTGTCGGCGGGCGCGAGGCCCGTCGGCATGTTCTGGCGCAACTCCGATTCATAGAGCCGGTAGTAATAGACCTGTGCCAGCACCTTGTCCCTCTTCCCGTGACAGGAGGTCAGGAACAAGGCTATGAGCAGCGGGCAAAACAGCAACAGCGTTTTTTTCATCGGTTCTTGAGGATGTTTTGGAACACCTTCTCATCCATGACGACGGGATACTTGGCGCGCAACTCCTTGATCCATTCACCCTCCAGATAGTCCTGGTAGCGGCTGACCACGATGGCGCGGATCTCGCTGAGCGGCTTGTAGGTGGTGGCGCCGGTGCTGTCCGTGACGGGGAATTCCGTCTTGATCTTCTCATAAAAGCGCTCGATGCCCACGGTGTCCTTGATGGCGGCGTTCCACACCTTCTCGGAGTTGATCTCGTAGAGCATCATGCCGTCGTGGAATTCCTGCACCAATGCCTTGTATTCGGGATACTTGTCGGCGAGGTGTTTGCGCTCGTAGCGGATGATGGTCTCGTTGATGAAGTTGGGATAGAGGCTTTCCACGAAGTCCATGATCGGCTCGTTGAGGGGAGTGCCTTGGTAGCGGGAGATGAATTTGGCGAAATCGAGGGCGGGTACCGACTGGTCGGCGAAGGTGCAGATGGGCTTCAGCTTGTCGATGCCCTTCAGGGTGGTGATGTCGGTCGCGGTGGACTGGAAGTAGTTGGCAGGCAGGTTCTTCTTGAGGAATTTCATGGTGGCCTTCTTGCCGCTCTCCTCAAAGTTGTAGCTCTTCTTGAGCTTGGCGACGAGCGACTCCTTGCTCTTGCGGGCGCGGGCGTCGCGACCCAGGGCGGATTTGAGCATGAACTTGCTCTCCTCGCTGCTGCGGACGTACTCCACGGAGTCGAGCTTGAGGATATGCCAGCCGATCGTGGTGGGCACGGGTTGGGAGATCTCGCCGGGCTTGAGCCTGATGACCGCGCTCACATAGTTGCCGGGACGGCGGTTGGGTGCGAAGGGCTCCATGCGGCCGCCGTTGTCGCGGTTAGCACGGTCGTCGGAGTAGTTCTGCGCTAACTCCGCAAAGGTCATCTTCCCGCTTGCATACTGGTCCTGGATGGTGCGCAGGCGTTCCGCAATCGCGGGCTTGACCCCGTTCAGCGCCCCCGTGTCCTCCACAAACACTTGCGAGACGTAAACCTTGCTGACGGCGGGTATCTTGTCCTGCGTGTAGATGAGGTGGTAGCCGAACTGCGTGCGGATGGGCATGGAAACCTGTCCCACCGGCGTGCTGAACGCGCCTTTTTCGAAGGGATAGATCATCTCCAACACGGAGAAATAGCCCAACTCGCCCCTGTTGCCGTGGTGAAGCCGGCCATTCTGCGGGTTGACGCGATCCTGCGCCGACTCGTCTTCGGAATAGAGATAGGCGGCCTCGTTGAAATCCATGCCTTTCACAATCTTGTCGCGGATCTGCAGGATTTTGTGCAGGGCTGCCAGCGTGTCCTTAGGGGAGGCGTTGGGACCGCACTTCACGAGGATGTGCGAGGCGCGCACCTGGTATTTGGAGTTCTCAAAAGCCTCCTCCAACAGCTGGTCGCTCACCTCGGAGTCCACCAGATACTGTTGTGCGGACTGGCTTTGATAGGAGGCTAACTCCTTGTTGAACGCCGCGGAGGTGTCCATCTTCAGGGCCGTTGCCTCCTGCACCTTCATGCGATAGTTGGTGTAGAGTTCAAGGTAGTCGCGCAACTCTTTCTCCGACGCCTCCTTCAGAGAGTTGTTCTTCTGGAAGGCATTCACAAACTCGCCGACCGTCACGTTCTCCTTCCCGATGCGGATGAGCACGTCGTTGTCCGATTGTCCTTTGACGAAAACCAAGGCTCCTATGAACAGTAATGAGAGGAAAATCCGTTTCATATTCGTATGTTTTTTATAATAAATTATTCTTATTCAGTAAAATAATAAAAATATCCGCTTCTACGGAAAAGTCTGCAAATGTACATAATTTTTTGAATTTCCATAGATGGGCGGTGATTGTGCTGTGTGCCGGGTGGTCGGGTATTGGTGGAGGTTCCGCTCAACGCTGGCGCGTTTCGCGGAATGGTGCGGTGTCGCCGAAAAAAAAAGATAATGGGCGGCGGCGGGAGCTGATCCCCAACTACCACTTTCCACCCGCCGCCGCCCATTTTTTTACCCTCGCCGCGCGCCCACCACCATTCCGCCAGCTCCGCTGGCGGAACCTCCCTCTTAACCCTCACAGCTCCGTTGGCGGAACCTCCAACCGACCCACACAGGCCTCTGGCCTGCCTGCTGTGGCGCCGCAACCGAATTGGCAGGAGGTTCCGCTCAACGCTGGCGCGTTTCGCGGAATGGTGCGGTGTCGCCGAAAAAAAAAGATAATGGGCGGCGGCGGGAGCTGATCCCCAACTACCACTTCCCACCCGCCGCCGCCCATTTTTTTACCCTCGCCGCGCGCCCACCACCATTCCGCCAGCTCCGCTGGCGGAACCTCCACCTTAACCCTCGCAGCTCCGCTGGCGGAACCTCCACCTTAACCCTCGCAGCTCTGCGCGCGGAACCCCCACCTTACCCCTCGCTGCTCCGCTGGCGGAACCTCCCTCTTACCCCACGCCGCTCCGCTGGCGGAACCTCCCCCTTAACCTCACAAATTTTAACTTATAATTGTTAAAATCACATTGATTGTCAGTTGTTTAAGAAGTTTTGGCTATCTTTGCCGCCTTAACAAATTAAAACAATCTATTATGAAATCTGGATTTACATACATCATGACCAACAAGCACCACAACGTGCTTTATACAGGTTGCACCGTTGACCTTGTCAGACGAGTTTGGCAACATAAGAAGCACTTCTACAAGGGGGCTTTCACCGACAAATACAACTGCGAATACTGTGTGTATTTTGAGGAATTTCCCGACTACGCCTCCTCCATCAAACGCGAAAACCAAATCAAGAACATGAGCCGGCAGGAAAAACTCGACCTTATCCTCGCGGCCAATCCGAATTGGGAGGAGCTGGTGACGGAGAATGGTTTTTGCCAAAAACCTGAATCGTGGAGCGAAAAGGTGAAGAGAGTGATGGATGAATTAACACAGGATAATTGTGGCGGTTAGTGTCTGGTCACATCCGGTATTGTTGGAGGTTCCGCCGCCTCGATCAGATTGGCAGGAGGTTCCGCTCAACGCTGGCGCGTTTCGCGGAATGGTGCGGTGTCGCCGAAAAAAAAAAGATAATGGGCGGCGGCGGGAGCTGATCCCCAACTACCACTCCCCACCCGCCGCCGCCCATTTTTTTACCCTCGCCGCGCGCCCACCACCATTCCGCCAGCTCCGCTGGCGGAACCTCCCTCTTAACCCTCGTCGCTCAACGCTGGCGGAACCCCCCTCTTAACCCTCACAGCTCCGCTGGCGGAACCCCCACCTTACCCCTCGCCGCTCTGCGCGCGGAACCTCCCTCTTAACCCCCGCCGCTCTGCGCGCGGAACCCCCACCTTACCCCTCGCCGCTCTGTGCGCGGAACCCCCACCTTACCCCTCGCAGCTCCGCTGGCGGAACCTCCACAACAGATAATAGTTGATAGATAAGAGGTAATAGTTGACAATCGCAAACCGCGAATTATACATAATGTATATGTAATATATTGTATCCCCTCCATTCTCTTTTCCCGCCTGTCTTCGGTCTTTTTTTTCATAATTTTTTTGAAAACACATTTGGATATTTAAAAAAAAAGTTGTTTATTTGCAGGTTAATTGTATAATTGTGAAAAGATAGATTTTGTGCGAATGTAAAAAACCTAAATTAGAAACGTAAAATATTAAATATTAACTAAATACAAAAACAATGCTAAAAAAATTATCAATTACAGGCGGCAACCGCAAACGCGGCGCGCTGCACACATTTTGCGCAACACTTCTGCCCAGCCTCTTTGTGTTTGCCCTGCTCTTCGGTTCGATGAGCGCGTGGGGACAGACATGGAATGGCTGGTGCTACAGAGATTATGCTGGAAATGGTACATTTACGGTGCCAGCCAACTGTACCGAGCTTTATATTGAAGCTATCGGTGCCGGTGGCGGTGGCGGTAGGGCAGACCAACCGTCCAATAGCATATTAAATGCCAATACGCGAACTGGTACTGGCGGCGGTGGCGGTGCGTATGCCCGTAAGCATGTTACCAGCCCGTCGGGCAATTACACTATTACAATCGGTATCGGTGGCGGTTCTGGTGCAGATGGTACAGCAACCACAGTTACTGGTTCTGGCTGTAACATTACTGCTGGCGGCGGAAAGGCTGGTCAAAGCAACATACATGGTGTTGGCACAACAGGAACCGGTGGTGCTGGTGGGACGGCAACCGGTGGTGATGCCAATTATCCAGGCGGCACTGGCGGTAAGGTGTGCGACAACAGAGACTTGGAAACAGGTTGGGTTCATGATAATGTGGGATCCGGTGGCGGTGGTGGTGCTGGCGGCGGCAACGGCAACGGTGGTACATCGAACCAACCGACAGGTCACTATGACAATGCGAAGGGTGTTTATGGCGCTGGTGGTGGCGGTTCTGCCAATAACCTTACCAATAATTACTCTAACGTGACCACTTGGTACAAAGGTGGTAATGGTGGTGCAGGTCTGTTCCATGACTCTGGTTGGGGTTCAGGCAGCACTGGTGGCTACCCTGGCGGTGGCGGCGGAGGTGCCCGTGCGAAGGCGAGAAGTGGTAACAACAATGGCGGTAGCGGTTCCAATGGCTTTGTCCGTGTGTGGTTTAAGATTTACAATAATAGCACCATGTCGGTGACGGCATCCGCAAGTTCTACTGTCGTGACACCGGGTAGTAGCGTAACGCTTACAGCTACGCCCCATAATAATCTTACGGGCACTAATTTTTCCACTTCTTACCAATGGAATTCCAATGCCAATAGCTCGACTAGTTCAACCGTGACGTTGAACAACCTGCAATCTACCAAAAATTATGCAGTTACTCTCACAAATAAGCTGTCGTATGCTTCGCACACTTGTGCTCGCACTGCATCCGGTTCTGTGGATGTAACGGTGTCGGCAACTGTTCCTGATTTCGAAATCATGGCTCAAAAGTACTCTGCTTGCCCAAATGCAAAGGTTGATATCCAGCCGAAAGAAGCATTGCCAAGTGGTTACGATTGGGCAGTCTTTAAAGATGCAGCTTGTACACAATATGGTGATCCATCGAATCATCATGCGTTTATCAAATCCGGTACAAGTACAGAGACAGCCTATGTGAAGGTTGTTTATGGCGGCTCAGCAGTTGGAACGGCAAAAAGCGTTCTTGTTGAAGTCAACGACTTCTGCGGCTCTACTTCCGATTTGACTTGTACAAATGGCACCGTTATCTATAGTGAAGACTTCGGCGGCAACAATGCCTCTGATCCGAACTACTCTTCCACGAACGCAGGCTTCACCTCTCAAATGACATTCGTTCCCGGTGGCATGCCCGGTCGTGGCGGCTATGGTATTCTGAAACACATTCCTGAGAACTTCTCTGGATTTACGCCTGTGGCCAACAATTCCGACCATACGAATTTTCCCAACACAAATGTCGGTTATTTCATGTTCATAGACCCGAGTGACAACTCGATGGGCCAAACTGTGGCGGAGACCACCATCAGCAACCTCTGCGACAACTCTGAGCTCACCTTCTCTTTCTGGGCCTCCGATATGTGGAGTACCTCGAATGCAAACAATTTCGCGTCAAGTCATTCGGGTGTGCAACCTTCTGTGCCGAAATTCGACATGCAGCTCATTGACCCCTCTGGTAATATTCTGGTCCAGACGAGTGAATGCACTCCTACCCGTACCGAAAACCAAAGCTGGTATCAGTATGGCGTGAAATATGTTGTTCCTGAGGGTTTGACCAGCGTCAAGTTCCGTTTGGTCAACCGCGAAAACAACGGTATGGGCAACGACTATGGCATCGACGACATCAAGGTTACTTTCTGTGGCATCGATATTGTACAACATAATCCAGACATCGTGGTTTGTGAGGGCGAAAGCGTGGAATTGAACACAACGGTGACAATTTCATCCTCATCCATTATCCCTAATCCTAGATACAAATGGCAGAAAACGTCCACCCCGAATGTAGAGAGTTCATGGCAGACTATTGGCATTACAACAGTAGATGATTATGTCATTTCAGCCGCAACGACTTCTGATGCTGGCTACTATCGCATGTTTGTGGCCGATGAGTCTGTAATTAATGATGTGCCAACCTTTTCCAAATGCGCTATCCGTACGGAGGAGGATTTTCATGTTGTCGTGAATCCCAAGGTTGAACCGGCTTTCGATTTACAGGAGGAATATTGTTATGGTGCATCTGTAACGCTGCCTACAACATCTGCTAATTCAATTGTGGGTACATGGTCTCCGGCCACGGTGAACACCACCAACCCCGGCACGCAAACCTATACCTTCACGCCGACGGATATGACGTGTGCCAAGACCTATTCAATTGATATAACCGTCCAAAATCCGACCGTTGCTGAGATCACGGCGTCTGCCACCACGATCTGCTCCGGAGAGACCGCAACGCTCTCCGTGCCGGAGGTGACCGGTAACACTTACAAGTGGAGCACGAACGAGACCACCGCAAGCATCACCGTCAACGCGACGGGTACATACAAGGTGACCGTGACCAGCGGCGGCTGCCAGAGCTTTGGCGAGAAGGCCGTCACGGTGAACCCGAGACCCACTGTCACCCCTGCGGTGACGGCTGCGAAGTGCAAAGGCAGCACCGACGGCCAGGTGGTCCTTACCATCAGCAACGCTGAGGCTCCGTATCAGGTGAAATGGAATGGCGCTACTACAGCCGAGACCGTTACCGGCACTACTTATACCAAGACGGGCCTTGCTGCCGGCACCTACAGCGCTGAGGTCAGCTCCAAGGGCTGTCCCACGACTGTCACTGGCATTGTGGTTGGCCAACCTGCCGCCGACCTGGCCGTTGCTAACATCACTTCCACACCGGAATCCTGTAATGGCAACGACGCTACCGCCACGGTTGAAGTGACGGGCGGCACGGCTCCCTACACCGTCAGATTGGTGGATGGCAGCAACACCCTTACACCCACGATGGTGGAAGGCAAGTACAAGTTCACCGATCTCACCAGCGGTGCCCCGACGACCACTTCCAAGACCTACACGGTGAGTGTGACCGACAAGAACGGCTGTACGCCTACCAGCACAAGCCCCGGCTCTGTCACCATTACGCTCGACAACCCGTTGGCCATGAACAATATCACCATCCCGCCGGTCTGCTCCGGCTATGAGTTCTCATACGTTCCTGCGAACGGCACGGACGGCACCATCCCTACTGGAACCACCTACAGCTGGCCTCAGCCTGCTGCCATCAGCGGTATCAGCGGACTGGCTGCATCCACTGGAGACGAATCACGCATCCACGGTACGCTGACCAACAGCACCAACGCACCGATTGTGGTTACCTACACGGTTACCCCGAAGAACGGTGTTTGCGTGGGTAATGCCACTCCGAGCAGCGTGACGATCAATGCCGCCGCGACCATCAATCCTACGGTGACCGTCGATGTTGAACCCAAAGAAGTGTGCCCGAACTACGGCACCATCACGCTCACCGCTCCTTTCTCGAACGTGAACAGCATCCACAGCGTGGTTTGGACGATGGGTCCGACGGATAATCAGACAACGGTGAAGACGACAAACAACATCCCTGCCGCCACCACGACTGATAGCTATAACTTCGCTGTGCCCTCTGTAAAGTGTGACACGACCTACCTCTTCACGGTGGCATACACCGACGAGAGCCACTGCACGGCCACAGATGCTTTTACTGTGAAAGTCAGGATTCCCGCATGGTCCATCAACGCCACCGACTTCCCGGCAGGCGCTGCCAACGTGGAATGCCAGGCTGACGCCACGGAGCCGACTGCAGTTCCTACCGGCGCTCAAATTAAGGACGGCTGCGGCCAGGCCACGACCCGTGAGCTGTATAGCACGGTTGTCAACCCCAATCCTATTGTGGACCAGGGCACGGTGACCTACACCTATCGCTACACCGCTTGCGACGGAAGCCATAATGACTGGCAGTTTGTGTACACCGTGGACGACCAGACCGACCCCACTTTCAATGCCGACGTGATCACCACGAAACCGGCCACAGTGCCTGAAACACCCAACTGTACCTTCTATGTGCCCGACTTGACTCCCGATGTGATCGGCTCTGTCACGGACAACTGCAGCTCAACGACCAATAACGATTTCACCGTCTCACAGAATCCCACGGCTGGAACTCAAATTACGGAGACCACGACTGTGACGGTGACGGTGACTGACAAGGCCGGAAACAGCAGCTCCACGGATGTGCAAGTCACGGTCCCGACCCCTGTCACAGCCAATGTCACGGGTGAGACGGCTATCACCAATGTCACCTGCCATGGTGGCAACAACGGTTCTTTCACCGTTACGGCAAACGACGGCAAAACGCCGTACCAATACAGCCGTGATGGTGGTGCCTATCAAACCAGCAACACCTTCTCCGACCTGACTGCCGGTACCTACAGCGTGATGGTGAAGGACGCCAACAACTGCACAATTGCCACCCCAATCACGGTGACCGTTACCGAACCCGACGCCCTCCACATCGACGGTTTCCCGACCGACAATGTCTCTGAATTCTGTGATCCTGATAAGGGTTATGCCACAGTGACATGGACTGCTCCGACGTTCGGACCGAGCGACAACGATGCGACGATGACGATCCTGGTTGAATATCCCGATGGCACGACAGCAAACGCCCTGCCTACGGACAACCACTACCCGGTTGGCACGACCACCATTACATATACGGCTTCCAACGATTGTCCTGAAGAAGTGGTGAAAAGCTTTACCATTACGGTGATTGACAACCAATCGCCTTGCATTGGCTGCGTTCCCGGCAACTTGGATCCTGAGGCTACGGACGGAAACAGCTGTGCCAAGATTATCGCTTCCGAAACCAACAACATCACACTTGCTGCCGGTGAGTTCACTTACACTCACAGTGACAACAGTTGGAATGTGACCGCTGCCGACAACGACGGTATCAAGTCCCTGACCTACACCCTCACGGGTGCCACTTCCGGTAATGGTAACTCTTTGAACGGTGTTACCTTCAATGTGGGTAAGACCACCGTCACCTGGACGGCCGTTGACAACAGCGATCTTACCGATCAGTGCTCCTTCGATGTGATCGTCAAGGCCCAAGTGACCGTGACGGCCAACTCCGAGCATTTTGATTACAACGGCACCGCTCACACCGACAACGGCTATGTGTTGACTTCCGGCACGGTTGTCGCCAGTGGCACCTCCGGCACGCCCGTTGATCTGCCCAACAACGACAAACTGACGGCTGTCATCACCGGCACCATCACCAATGCCGGCTCTGTGCCCAATGTGGTCGATAATGTCACCATCGTGCGCGGTTCTGAAGACATGACTGAATACTACGTCATCAACAAGGTCAACGGTACTCTTACCGTGGACAAGACCGACCTCGTTCTTATCGACAGCGTCTTCAACAAGATCTATGACGGCACACCTTTGGTGCTGAACTTCAACGAGCTTGACAAGGTGATCGGTTTGGCTTCCGGCGATGCCTTGACTGCCGGTAAAGTGACCACCGACGGCTATATTGCCGGTCATTACACCTATAATTATCCTGTGCTTGACGGTGCCAGCTATGTTCC
The DNA here is from genome assembly GCA_017394765.1 of Bacteroidales bacterium. Next base: position 28,249 of record JAFPXF010000007.1, read on the forward strand.
CGGCACGATGACTAACGGCACGGCCTCCATCGTCGTTCCGTTCCAGACCACGAATGGTATTGAGAACTATAATCTCATTATCCACATTTATGTATCTATCGTTCCGAGAGACATCACGATCACGGGTGGCAGTGACACCAAGATATACGATGGCACGGCACTCACCAACTCCACGTATTCCCAAAGCGGCCTCGCCGAGACGGATGATATCACCACTGTGACAGTGACGGGTTCCCAGGTTTGTGTGGGGCAATCCGCCAATGAGCCTTCCAATGCCGAGATCAAGCATCGTTCCGACAATGTGGTTGTGAACAACAGCTATAACATCTCTTATGAGGATGGTACGTTGGAGGTGACAGACATTCCTTCCGACAACCTGACTTGTCCGCCGCAATACGACATCGTGCTGTGGTACGGTCGCTGCGACACCGTGGCATACATGCCGGCCTTCCCGACCTTGAGCCCGAATGTGGCTTATCCGGATGTCAAGTTCGTCAGCAACGTCGATGAATTCAATCCGTTGCAGCCGGGTCAGACCTACAACATCACATGGTCTGTCCTCGATGCTTGCGGCGTAGAGATGGCCTCCACACACTGCACCCAAGTGGTGACGGTGAGCTACCCGCCGTGCGACACGGTGGAAGATCTGGATGGCTTCAGATACGGTGCAAAACGTATCGGTTGCGATTGCTGGACGGTGGACAACCTCAGAAGCACGCAATACAGCGACGGCACTCCTGTGAACAAGTATTGGCGTTACAAAGACAGCGATTCCTTGGAGAACATCTACGGCAAGCTCTACACTTGGTACTCTGCCGCTGGCGTGACCGAGGATGACGACATGGCTGTTCCTGCCGAGGTTATCACCACCACGGGTGCATACGTGCAAGGCATTTGTCCGGAAGGCTGGGCACTGCCTAAGATGGCCGAGTTCTGGACCATGTACAATGTCTCCGGTGGTCAAGCCGGCCTGGTGAAGAGCCCCTCTTCCCTCGTCTGGTTGCCGGAGCGCGCCGGTATCGCCGAGAACAAGTTCAACGCCTTCGGTGCCGGTTACTATGCTCCCACCATCGAGAGATACGAGAACCTGCTTGGTGAGACCCACTTCTGGGCTTCCGACACTTCCCGCACAGCCATGATGGCCAAGAACTTCGAGCTGAACTACTACTGCGAAAACGGTCTCGAGAATCTTGAAGACAAGGGCCTCGGCTACAGCATCCGCTGTGTCAAGAAAGAACCCGTCTTCGAATGCGGTGTGACCGGTGTCAGCGATCTGCAAGGCAACGGCTATGGCACCATGCAGGTGGGCAACCTCTGCTGGATGACTGAGAACATGCGTTATACGACTGCTGACAGCAAGTCTGTCACCGATCAGAATGGTGAAGTGATGGATCCGAGAATCTTCGGTTACCTCTACGACTGGAACAGCATCTTCAACGGCGAGACCCCGGGCGACAACGTCCAAGGTATCTGCCCGAAGGGCTGGCACATCCCGACCACTGCTGAATGGAATGATCTCCAGAGCAACCTCGCCAATGAGTCCGGCAACTTATGTAACAACACAATTGGCAAGTCCATGGCGTCCACCTTCGGCTGGATCAATTCCACCGTTGACTGCGCTGTGGGTAATGAACCTGCTGACAACAACAACAGCAAGTTCAACGCCATGCCGGTGGGTAATGACGATCCCGTTTGCAACGGCTTCGGCAACATCACCACCTTCTGGACGGCTACGGAGTATAACGCTGACAAGGCTTATGTCCGCGACATCAACTTCAACAGCCCGGATGTGAACGACTACACGTCCGACAAGACCAACTACAATCCTTTGCGCTGCGTTAAAAACTTATAATCCGCCGCATTGAATTGACAACTTCCAAGGATTTACCTCTCACGGGCGAATCCTTGGAAGTTTTTTTTTGTATATTTGCCCCCGCTTTTCCTGAGCGGGAATTGACGTGATACAGACGAAACAATACAACAACAACTGCATAAAAACCAAAACTTTCTCAACATGTACAAGATTCAGAGTCACCCGATTCTCTCCATCCCTGTCGGTGATGAAGTGACCTTTGAATTTAAAGGCCAGCAAGTAAAAGCACAAAAAGGTTATACCATCGCGGCAGCGTTGCACCAAGCCGGTTTCCCCATCCACAGCCACAGTCTCACGGGCCGCGAGCGCAGCATGGACTGCGGTATCGGCAAGTGCGGTGCCTGCGAAATGCTCGTTGATGGCGAAGTGAAGCGCATCTGCATCACTAAGGTCGATGGCGTGCGCAAGGTGGAAGAGATCAGCCATGACTATCTCTCCGAAACGGCTTCCGACTCCCCGGATAAACCTCAGGTGCGCATCTATAAGACTGAAGTCGCCATCATCGGTGCCGGTCCCGCAGGCTTGGCATGCCGCGAGCAACTCAACAAACTCGGCATCCCTAACATTGTGATCGACAACAATGACCGTATTGGCGGCCAGTTCACCATGCAGACCCACCAGTTTTTCTTCTTCGAGAAGGAGCAGAAATACGGTGGCATGCGTGGCTTCGACATCGCCAAGACCCTCGCCGGTGACGACCACTCGGGTATTCTGCTCAACAGCACCGTGTGGGATATTCTCGAGGGCAAGCGCGTGGCGGCAAAGAATATGGAGGACAACTCCCTCTTCTATGTCGATGCCAACTATCTGGTTGTCGCCACTGGAGCCTTTCCCTTCATGCCCACTTTTGAGAACGACGACTTGCCCGGCGTCTATACCGCCGCTGTGGTACAGAAGATGATGAATCTGCAACATACCCTGCTCGGCAAGCGTATCCTCACCATCGGGGCCGGCAACATCGGCTACCTCACCTCCTACCAGGCCATGCAGGCCGGAGCGCAGGTGGTGGCCATTGTGGAGGCCATGGACCACGAGGGTGGCTTCCCTGTGCAGGCCAACCGCGTGCGCCGTCTCGGCATCCCCATCCTCACGTCACATACCTTGTTGCGCGCTATTCCCAATGAGGACCATACCGGCGTGGTGGGTGCCGTCATTGCCGAGTGCAAGAACTTCAAGCCCGTGCCCGGCACCGAGCGCATCATCAAAGACATAGACCTCATCAATATCTGTACGGGCCTCAAGCCCGATGACCAGCTGCTCCGCAAGGGCAAGGTTACCTTCGGTCTCCATACCTTCGGTATCGGCGACGCCACCCGTGTGGGTGAAGGCACCTGTGCCGTGCTCCGCGGCAGACAAGCCGCCCTTGAAATCGCCATGGAGGCCGGCGTGCGCTTCAATTACGACGACTACTTAGCCGTCACCAAGGACTACGCCGACTCGCAACAGCATCCCGTGCGTGTGCTCGACAAGCCCAACCGCCCCACTGGTGAACGCCTGCAGAAACCCTTCGTCATGGCCGATTGCCTCTATGGGTTCGCTTGCAATCCCTGCTCCTTCGCCTGCCCGCAAGGCGCCATCACCAAGTCGGCGACCAACTGCGTGCCCCAAATCGACTACGACAAGTGCATCGGCTGCATGAAGTGTGTCAACCATTGTCCCGGCCTCGCTCTGTTTGGATACAACCTGCCCAAAAACTGGCTGTTCCTGCCTTTCGAGTACGAAGCGGAGGAGAATGCCGAGGTGGTCTTGGTCAACGACCGTGGCGAGAACATCGGCACGGGTGTCATCGAGCGCATCACCAAGGGCGAGAACAAAACCCACGTGGCTCGCGTGCGCGCTCTTGACCTCACGGGCGAGGCCTTGATCGACGTCACCGGCTTTGTGCTGAAAGATCGCTATCCCGAGCCCCTGCATTGGGAGGAACTTGACGCCAAAGAGGCCGCTCCCGCCTACGTCTGCCACTGTGATGATGTCCAGATCGAGACGTTGCTCAAGGCTGTGGAGGGCAAGAAGATCATCTCTGTCGATGAGCTGAAGCACATCACGCGCATCGGCATGGGTCCGTGCCGTGGCAAGCGCTGCATCCCGCGCGTCAAGCAGCTTCTCGCCGGCTACGGCGTGGAAGTGGTGGGCGACGCCACCCCGCGTGGTCCGCTCTCTTCACAACTCAACATCGGCGAGCTCTGCCCGGGCGACAAGCCGGCGGAATTCGTCACCAACGTCAACGGTGCGCCCACCCGCAAGGTGGAATGCGATGTCTTTGTGGCTGGCGGCGGCATCACCGGCAGCGGCCTGTTCCGCTATTTCTCCGAAGCTGGCAAAAAGACTGTGCTCTGCAACGCTGAGCGCGGCTCTTCATGGCGCTGCATCGGTGGCGGTCGTCCTGGCTTCTCTGTGCCTGAAATCGCCGACATCGCCGTTCACAACCGCGTCATCTTCGAGGAGATCCAAAAGCACTACAATATCCACTACAAGCCCACCCGCTATGTGAGCTTCGCCCATGACGAGGCCAACTACAAGGCATTGGAGAAATCCCTCGGCTGGTCAAACGGCTACATGGTCGATAAGAAGGACTTTGTGAAGGAGGTCTCCCCCTATTTTAACAAGAACCTCGACACCTACCAGGCCGCCTGTATCACCACCGAGTGCTGGCAGGCCACGCCCGGCCCGACCATTCACTACATCCGCAATATCGCCATCGAGCACGGCGGCACGCTTCTCGAGGACTGCCGTCTGTTGGAGGTGCAGCGCACCGCCAAGGGTTTCATGGCCTTGGTGCTCACGCACGACAAGGAGTATGTGGAATACCATTGCGAGCACTTCGTCAACGCCTTGGGACCCAACGCCAGCAAGTTCGCCCGTCAGTTGGGCCTTGAAATTGGCCTCTATCCCATCAAACACCAGGCCTTCATCACGCACCGCCTGCCGATGTTAGGCATCAATGGCGATTCGCTTGACATGCTCATCGACCGCCGCAAGTACAAAGGATTCTCGGCTGTCTATGGCCAGCAGTTTGCGGAGACCGGCCAGATTATCGGCTGTGCTTCACCCGCCTTCGAGAACCAGGAGGCCGGCAAGGAGCTCAAGTTCAACACCAAGGAGTTCTTGGAAGTGTGTGCCGAGATGTTCGTCGATTGGATTCCGCAGCTGAAGAATGTCAGCTTCCAGGCCACCTGGGCCGGCTACTACACGGAGCCGCGCTACATCGTGGACCCGGACAATGGCTTGCTCGTCGGCATGCGCGGCCACGGCTTCATGTTAGGGCAGTACTTGGCCAAGATCTATGTCGATAAGTACCTCGGCCGTCCGTGTCCCGACTACATGAGCCGCCTTGCCATTACCGGCGACGGTCTCAGCGAGAACGCGTTCCAGTAGAGGATGGCAATAAAAGGAGAGTGCGTGCCTCCGGCACGCCATTGTTCTGTGTCGCTGCTGTGCCCTCACACTGTCGTGTGGGGTTATTGAGAGTATGTGCCTCCGGCATGCTATTGATCTGTGTGGCCGCTGTGCCCCGCACTGTCGTGTGGGGTGCTGAGGGCGAAAGGACAGTGAAGAATATCAGGTTGCCACTTTGTGGACTTTTTTGCATACTCGGGCAGCTCCCGGAGGGAGCATCTCTCAGTAACCCCGCATGAAATGTGGGGTCGAGACGTGCGGTCGAGTGTGACAGCGTGCCGGAGGCACGCGCCCTCCATGTATCAATCCTTCAGAAAATACTCCTCCCTGATAGGAATTCCATTTTCCTCTAAAAATGCGCGGTACTCCTCGGCAAAGCTCACTCTCTTGTGATGTGCTTTCTGATTTCGGATATAATTCACTATCATATTCTTGTCGCGGGCATTATAGGAAATGGCTGCGTATTCCCTGCCCCATCCGTTCCAGCTTGGAAAATGAGGGTTCTCGCGAAGCCATCTGCTGGTGAAAGTTTTGATGGCCTGTACATAATTCGCCAAAGAGATGTCGGATGGCAAAGAGACGAGAATGTGTATATGTTCTGGCATGCCGCCTATGCGGATGATTTTACCCCGAAGCGTTTCGGTCTGTTTCATAATCACAGCAAAGAGCTCGCGCTCATGCTCTTCGTTAATTGTTGGTTCACTGTAGTAGGTGCGGAAAACAAGATGGTATATAGATTGTATGTAACTCATAATATTTCGTTAACGAAATATTAATTTATTTATTGTGTAAAAAAATCCACATTAAATAATTTCTGTATGTGGAAACTAAGAGCGGTGATAAACCAGCTGATGAGTCCTGCGTGGCCGCCGTGCCCCGCACTGTCGTGTGGGGTTACTGAGAGTATGTGCCTCCGGCACATCATTGTCCTGCGTTGCTGCCGTGCCCCGCACTGTCGTGTGGGGTTATTGAGAGTATGTGCCTCCGGCACTCCATGGCGTGGTGTGGCCGCCGTGCCTCACACTGTCGTGTGGGGTGCTGAGGGCGAAAGGACAGTGAAGAACATCAGGTTGCTACTTTGTGGACTTTTTTGCATACTCGGGCAGCTCCCGGAGGGAGCATCTCTCAGTAACCCCGCATGAAATGTGGGGTCGAGACGCGCGGTCGAGTGTGACAGCGTGCCGGAGGCACGCGCTCTCTACAGGCCGCTAAGCCTGCGAAGACGTATGAGAATGACGAAAACCAACTGGAGCGTCAGGTTAGCTTCTGTAGTAATTATTTGAAAATAATCACACGCAGTTCCTCCTTGCCGGGCTTGTAGCGGGCCTGTTTGGCCTGTGCGAGGCATTGCGCCTGGATGGTGCTGTTGGTGATGGTGGTCTTGAATTTGGAGGTGTTGATGACACGGGCGCTGATGACGTTGCCCTCTTCGGTGACGTGGACCTCCACGCAGACCTGTCCCTCCTCGTTGACGGTGGTGTTGATGTTGTTGATCATCCCTCGGGAGCCGGTGCCGTAGCCGACGCCGCCGCCATGGCCGCCGCCGGTGCCGGGACCGAGGCCGGAGCCTTCGCCGGAACCGATGCCCGAGCCGGAGCCGCCGCCCGAGCCGGAGCCGCCGCGTCCCCTGTACATCGCCGACTGGTCGGGCTTGGGGGTGGAGACGGCCGGTTGGCTGTTGGTGGTGGAGGGCTTGTCGGAACGGGCCACGGAGGGGGCGTCCTGGGCGTTCTGTGTGGCGTAGGTCTGGCCTGATGGCGTGCGCGAGGAGGTCTTTGTGGGCTCGGGTGTGCCGCCGCCGCCGCCACCGCCGGCATACTCCGCAATATCGACGTAGAAGGTCTTCTTGGGCGGGGGTGGGGGAATGACGGACTTGAGCCCGAAGGTGAGCAACAGCACAATGATCAATATCATCGCACCGATGGATGCGCTGCCCGAAATCAGGTCGTCCTTTGTGTTATGGTCGAGTTCTTTTTTCATTTTCCTTCAGTGGCAAGTACCATTTTATACCGGTCGTCCTCCGGAAACGATTCGTTGAGCTGGTTGAGCACGTCCATGAGCGCCACGACGTTCTCGACGGGCACGCTCTTGTCGGCGCGCAGGATGATGGAACGCATGCCGGAGTCGTCGCGTGCGGCCGCCTCCTGCAGGGCGGGCAGCAGCATGTCATATGGGATGGGCTGCGCATTGGAACCTTCCGGATTCACAAAATAGAGCAGGTCTTCGTTGATATACACCTCGATGTTCTTCGACACCAACTGCTTGTCGGAATCGCTCTTCGGCAGCACCAGATTGATGGCGTTGGGCGAAACCATGGTCGAGGTGAGCATGAAGAAGATCAACAGCAAGAACACCAAGTCCGACATGGAGGTGGCGCTGAAGGTCGTGTCGATCTTGTTTTGCATCTTGATTGCCATAGTGCAGGGTGTTATGGGTTAGACGTTCTCGTGGAGCAGGTCCATGAACTCCGTGGTGCGGATTTCGAGCATATAGACCACGTTGGAGATCTTGGAGACAATCATGTTGTGGAACACGAGGGCCAGCACGCCGACAATCAGACCGGCCACGGTGGTGATCATGGCGGTGTAGATGCCGGACGACAGGGTGCCGATGTTGAAGTTGTTGGGGTCGGCGGCCATGTTGTGGAAGGCGGAAACCATACCCACGACGGTGCCTAAGAAGCCCATCATCGGGGCGATGGCGGCGATGGTGGCCAAGGCGGAGACGCCCTTCTCCAGACGGCCCACCTCGATGTTGCCCTCGTTCTCCACGGCTGTGCGGATGTCGTCCAACGGACGCCCGATGCGCGACAGGCCCTTCTCAATCAAACGCGCCGAAGGATTTTCGGTGCCTTTGCACAATGCCACGGCAGAGTCGAGCTTGCCGTCGTGAATGAAATCGCGGATGTTGTTCATGAAGTTGTACTCCTCGCGCGAGGCACGGTTGAGAACCATCAGCTTCTTGATGAAAAGATAAATGGCAAATCCCAGCATCAAAAACAAGGGGATCATGATCCAAAGGCTGTTGAGGGCAAAGACCAATTTGAAGTAGGATGTCTCTTGCACCCCGGCGGTCTGTTCGGTCGCCACAGGTATCGTCTCGGTGGCAACCTGCAATAACATAAGGTGATTCATAGCTTCTAAAAAATTTCAGCAAAAATAGTATCTATTTCCTAAAAATCAAAAAGGAACGGCCCTTTTTTTCTAACATGGCATTGTTTATATTCTTTTGGGATTAACGGAAAGATTCCATTAAAATTGTCTATTTTTGCTTTCCTTAGCGAAAAATCCACATTTGTCAAGCCCCTTTCCCGCGATGAAAGTCACAAACCACGTTGTATCAAGCAAATCAAAATCAAAAAACAGGGCCACGACCTTGACGCGCCACGCCAAGATCCAACAGAAGGCCGCCGCCCCGAAGCAGAAGAAAAGCAAGCCCAAGTCGGCACCCAAGCAGAAGACCAAGAGGAACGGCGACGGCTTTTGGAAAACCATCACCGGACAGCGCGCCGTGCAGGTATATGGCGTCATCTTGATGGCCTTCGCCCTTTTGCTGGCCATCTCCATCGTCTCTTTCTATTTTCATGCCCATAACAACATCACATACGTGCTGGGCGACCACCATGCCGTGGAACCCCAGAATGTCGCCTTGGGAGTCGGCGCCTGGCTGGCATACTTCTTCGTGGACCAGATGTTCGGTGTCTTCGCCATAGGTTTCCCCTTCCTCTTCTTCTTGTATGGACTGGCCATGACCTTCGGCCTCCGTCCGATGCCCCTTTTGAAGACGACGCTCAACGTGCTGCTGACCATGGCATGGCTCTCCTTGCTGTTCGGCATGTTTTTCCGCGACGGCAACCACTCCTTTGTCTCCGGTGCCTTTGGCAACTACGCCGCCGATGGATTGATGCGACTCGGCACTTTTGTGGCGGCTCTCATCATTGTCGCCCTCTTTGCCATCATCCTGGTGCTGTTCTACAAGCCGCTCGTGATGGCTTTGAAAGAGCTTTCCATTGCCTCTTTTGACCAACTCCAACAGTCGCTTGTCGAGCTTAAACAGCGTGACCCGGATGCGGAGGTGGCCGACGAGCGCCGCAAGCGCCGTGAGCGGAAAAAGGGCAAAAAGGAGGAGGCAAGCTCCGAGCGGGAGGATCTTGACGACCTTTACATTTCCGATCATGGCTGCCTCAGCAAAGAGTATGGCGCCCAGACCCACACATGGGAAATCGAGCGTTCTGATGAGCCCAAGGCTGACGCGGACGAGCAACGTGTGGCTATGGATGTCCCCGATGAAGTGCCCTTTGAGCTGGTTACCCCGAACAGCTCCGTGGAAACCGCCCTCGTCAATCTCAAAGAGGAATCCCTTCCCGCTGAGGTTCCGGAAGAGGAGCACCCTGCACTGACACCGGAAGAGGTGCGCAATCTGCCGCCCTTCGACCCCCGCGCGGAGCTCCCCACATACGAGTTTCCTCCCATCGACCTGCTTAACGACTATCCTGCCAAGGAGGCCAACGAGGAGCTGATGCGCCGCGAACTGCTTGACAACAAGTTGCGCATCGAGTCCACCCTCAAGAGCTTCAACATTCCCATACAGCGCATCAGTGCCACCGTGGGGCCCACGGTCACATTGTATGAGATTGTGCCCGCCGAAGGTGTGCGCATCAGCAAGATCAAAAACCTGGAAGACGACATCGCCCTGAGCCTCGCTGCACTCGGCATCCGCATCATCGCCCCCATTCCCGGACGCGGCACCATCGGCATCGAGGTGCCTAACAAGAATGCCAATATCGTCTCCATGAAGGAGATCATCAATTCCGACAAGTTCCAGAACAACAACTACGCTCTTCCCATCGGGTTGGGACGCACCATCAGCAACGAGCCTTTTGTGGTGGATCTGGCCAAGATGCCCCACCTGTTGGTTGCCGGCGCCACCGGACAAGGCAAGTCGGTGGGCCTCAACGCCATCATCACCTCGTTGCTCTACACCAAGCATCCCTGCGAGATGAAATTCGTGCTCATTGACCCCAAAAAGGTGGAGTTTACCCTCTATTCGGTCATCGAGAACTACTATTTGGCTTCATTGCCCGATAATGAAGAGCCCATCATCACCGATACCAAGAAGGTGGTGCGCACGCTCAATTCGCTTTGTAAGGAGATGGACGACCGCTACGATCTGCTCAAGCTCGCCAAGATGCGCAACATCAAAGAGTACAACGCCAAGTTCTGTGCCCGCGAGTTGTCGCCCGCCATGGGGCACCGTTACCTGCCCTATATCGTGTTGGTGATCGACGAGTTCGGCGACCTCATCATGACCGCCGGTCGTGAGGTGGAGCAGCCGCTCGCCCGCTTGGCACAGCTGGCCCGCGCCATCGGCATCCACTTGGTCATCGCCACGCAACGGCCGTCCGTCAATATCATCACGGGCAGCATCAAGGCCAATTTCCCGGCACGTATCGCCTTCCGCGTGCAGTCCAGTATCGACTCGCGCACCATCCTCGACACCACGGGCGCCAACCAGCTGATCGGCAAGGGCGACATGCTCATCTCCACCGGCAGCGACATCGTGCGCCTGCAATGCGCTTTTGTCGATACCCCCGAAGTGGAGAAAATCTCCACCTATATCGAGCAGAAGTCGCTGGTCTCTCCGTTGTTGGAACCATACCAGCTGCCTGATGTGCCCGAGCCCGGCAGCGAACCCAAGGACGATTTCGACAATGAGCCCTCTTCCGGCGAGATCGACCCCCTCTTTGTGGATGCCGCTGTGCTCACGGTGCAAACCCAGCAGGGCTCGACCTCGAATATCCAGCGTCGCATGAAACTCGGCTACAACCGTTCCGGCCGCATCATGGACCAGCTTGAGGAGTTCGGTATCGTGGGGCCCGCAAGGGGCAGCAAACCGCGCGAGGTGCTCGTCAAGACCGAAAGCCAGCTCCGGCAGATGCTCGCCGACAAGGGGATGCTGTAGCGCCCGTTAAACTTTCATCCCGCCAAAGAATCTACTCTGCTGTTTTTCTGATTTGAATTTTTATAGCAATGCGGTACAAAACCATCTTATCCCTCTGTCTGTTCCTGTTTTGCGGTGCTTGCATGGCCCAGAACACCGACGCCGGCGGCACCGATCTGGTGCGCTCCGTGTCTGCCAAATATCAGGCCTACACCTCCATGAAGTTCCATTATACCTTGAAGGCCACGAAAGAGAGCAAGACCTTGAGCAGCTCACAGGGCGACTTTGCCCTGCGTGGCGACAAATACCATGCTGTCTATGCCGGCCAGGAGTTCTTCTGCGACGGCGTCTCCGTCTGGAACTACCAGAAAGCCACCAACGAGGTTTCCATTTATGAGTATGACGCAGAGGATGACGATAATCTGTTGAACCCGAAACTCCTCCTGAAAAACTGGGAGAAAAACTTCCGTGCCAAATATATTCGCGATGAGTTTATCAACAATGTCTCCGTGGCCTTGGTCGATCTCACTCCGAAAGTGACGCAGTCCTTCTATCGTATCCGTTTGTATATCAACAAATCAAACAAGCAGATATTGCGGGTCGCCATGTATGAGAAGGACAACACGGTTTACACATACTACATCGAGCAGTTCACGCCGAACGTCACCTTGCCGGATGCCTTGTTTACTTTTGACAAGAGCAAATATCCGGGTGTCGAGGTGAACGATATGCGCTAAAAAAGAAGAGACGCACAAACCGTGCGTCTCTTCTTGGATATGGGGTATATAATTTCTTTAGTACAGGAAGCTCAGCAGGATACCGGCGGCGACTGCGCTGCCGATGACGCCTGCCACGTTCGGGCCCATGGCGTGCATCAACAGATAGTTGGTCTTGTCGTACTTCATGCCTTCCACGTATGAGACGCGGGCGGCGTCGGGCACGGCGGAAACGCCGGCGTTGCCGATGAGCGGGTTGATCTTGTTGCCCTCTTTGAGGAAGAGGTTCAGGAACTTCACGAAGAGCACACCCGTAGCGGTGGCGACCACAAAGGAGAAAGCACCTAAAACGAAGATCAGGATGGACTTCGGTGTGAGGAAGTTGGTGGCTTGTGTGGAGGCACCCACGGTGAGGCCGATGAGGATGGTCACGATGTCGATCAGCGGACCGGAGGCTGTGTTGGCTAAACGTTTGGTCACGCCGCACTCCTTGAGCAGGTTGCCGAAGAAGAGCATACCCAACAATGGGATACCGGACGGCACGAGGAAAGCGGTGAGCAGGATACAGAACAGCGGGAAGAGCACTTTCTCACGATGCGTGACGGCGCGGGGCGGGCGCATACGGATAAGACGCTCCTTCTCGTTGGTGAAAAGGCGCATGATGGGCGGTTGGATCACCGGCACCAAGGCCATGTAGGAATATGCGGACACGGCGATGGCACCCATCAGGCTGGGCGCCAGCTTGGACGACAGGAAGATGGCGGTAGGACCGTCGGCGCCGCCGATGATGCCGATAGCACCGGCCTCCATGGGCGTGAAACCGAGCAGCAGGGCGATGGCGTAGGCAGCGAAGATGCCGAACTGCGCCGCCGCACCCACCAGAATCAGCTTGGGATTCGATATCAGCGCCGAAAAGTCTGTCATGGCTCCGATGCCGAGGAATATCAAGGGTGGGTAGAAACCTTTGATGACACCAAAATAGAGGTAGTTGAGCACGGCTCCGTTCTCATAAACGCCAATCTGCAGACCGTCGGTGAAGGGGATGTTGCCGATGATCATGCCGAATCCGATTGGCACGAGCAACATGGGCTCGAATTCCTTCACGATGCCGAGGGTGATGAAGAACAAGCCGACGCATATCATGATGATGTGGCCCCACGTGCAGTTCCCGAAGCCGGAATAGCCGAAGAACTGGATAAGACCTTCTTTAAAAAAATCAAACATATCTCTCTGACTTTAATTGTGGTTATGGATATATTTTGTTAGACGGGGTTATTCGAACACGACGAGAATGTCGCCCTCCATGACGGAGTCGCTGCGGTGAACCCTGACCTCTTTGATGACGCCGTCCTTTTCGGCATCGATGTTGTTCTCCATCTTCATGGCTTCGAGCAGGAAGAGGCGTTGGCCGGCCTTCACTGCGTCACCGGGCTTGCAGAATACATCGAGGATGGTGCCGGGCAGCGGCGATTTCAGGGTGGCACCGGCAGCGGTGGCGGCTGCGGGAGCGTTCTTGACATTGGCCGTGGCTGCCGCAGGAGCGGCGGGCCTGTTGGCGGAGGTGTTGACATGCACCACCGGCTTTACCCTCGCGGGAGCCTTGAGCTCGGTGTCCAACTCCACCTTGTATGCGGAACCGTTGACTTCTACATTGACGACATTTTCGTTGATGTCGCCTACTTCTACGGAATATTTGTTGCCGTTGATCGTGAATTTATAGTTTTTCATCTTCAATATCTTTTTAAATTATTTTCTTCTTAATGTGGGTGTTTTCTTCATGGTAAGCTCTTTCTGCGCCCATGGAGAGTAGTGCGCGGACGGCATGTCGATGGTGATCACTTCGCTCTCCTCGTCGTGCATGCTGTTGAAATGCAGATGCAATGCCATGGTGATGGCCGCAATCTGCTCTCCGCTGATCTGCTCATCCTCGTCTTTCCCTTCTGTGCTTGCCAGAGCGGTCTTGGCTCCGGATTCGCTTTCGCTCTTCTTGGCGTTGCGCTGGGCAATCTTCTTGGAACTGTATCCGAAGAGTTTCAGCATGAGGAAAATCAAGACAAGGGCTGTGAAGACCACGGACATGGAGATGATGGCCAAGCCGATGCCGTAGGGGTCATCGCGTTTGAGACGTTCTTGCTTGGAGACGGTCATCTTGACCTCGTTGCTGCAGCCCGGGGTGAACTGTTCCATGAAAACGGCCTTGTCCTCGGTGATGCCGTCTTTTTCATAGCCGAAGGAAACAACGCTGTCCATCAACTCTTGCTTGGGATAGTACATGATGTCGATAAGGTCCTTGCCGTCGGCAGAGATCAAGGCGATGTAGTTGGTCTTGGACGTGCGCGGGTCGAAGTTGACGTGGAAAGAGCCGTAGAGCGGCTGCGCGTCAAGATAGAACACCAAGTAGGAACGCTGTGGCATGTTGGTGTGGATGTCCGTTTTCGGGATGCGGTACCAATGTTCGGGAATGTTGCCTCCCTTCTTTCTGCCGGCAGCGTAGCCGGTAGTGTCGTCGGTGATGAAGCAACCCGCCATGTTCACGGAGTTGTAGGCCGTGTTGAAGACCTCAATCCAAGGTACATGGCGTCCGTATTCGTCGTCGAAGTTATCGACGTTCTTGATCAGAATCTCGTTGAAGCGCAGGTCGCGCACCGACTGGGCGGAGGCGGCTCCGGTGAGGAGCACGGCGGCCAACAAGACGATGTATTTTGAAAATGATTTCATATATATGTTCTGATATTTGGGTTAATGTGCAGAGACGCATGGCAGTGCGCCTCTGCGGATAATATTACAAAGGCAGGTTGTCGTGTTTCTTGGCGGGATTCTCCAGACGTTTGTTCTTGAGAGACTCCAAGGCGCGGATGACTCTGAAACGGGTGTTGCGCGGCTCGATGACATCGTCGATGTAGCCATACTGGGCAGCCACGTATGGGTTGGAGAACATCTGGCGATACTCCTCGACACGCTCGTTGAGGAATTTGGTCTTCTCTTCGGGATCCTCGATTTTCTTCATCTGGGAACCGTAGATGATCTCGGCAGCGCCGCTGCCGCCCATGACGGCAATCTCGGCTGTGGGCCATGCGTAGTTGATGTCACCGCGCAGATGCTTGGAGCTCATCACGCAGTAAGCGCCGCCGTAGTTCTTGCGGAGGATGACCGTGACTTTCGGGACGGTGCATTCACCGTAGGCGTAGAGCAGCTTGGCGCCGTGCAGGATGATGCCACCGTACTCTTGGCCGGTGCCGGGCAGGAAGCCGGGCACGTCCACCAACGTCACAATGGGAATGTTGAAGGCATCGCAGAAACGGACGAAACGGGCACCCTTGCGGGATGCGTTGATGTCGAGCACGCCGGCCAGATATTTGGGCTGGTTGGCCACGATACCGACGGACATGCCGTTGAAACGGGCGAAGCCGATGACAATGTTGGGCGCATAGAGCGGTTGGATCTCAAGGAACTTGCCATCATCCACAATGCCGTTGATAACATCCTTCACATCGTACGGCATGTTGGGGTTGTCGGGAATGATGGAGTTGAGGCTGTCTTCCAAACGGTTGATGGGGTCTTCAGTGGCCTCGAAGGGAGGCTCCTCCATGTTGTTGGAGGGCAGGTAGCCGATGAGCTCGCGCAGCATGGCGATACCCTCCTCCTCGTTATCAACGGCGAAGTGGGCCACACCGGATTTCTTGGAATGAATGGATGCGCCGCCGAGATCCTCGGTGGTGACGTCCTCGTTGGTCACCGTCTTCACAACCTTCGGACCGGTGACGAACATGTAGCTGGTGTTCTTGGTCATCATGATGAAGTCGGTCAATGCCGGAGAATAGACGGCACCGCCGGCGCAAGGACCGAAGATGGCGGAAATCTGGGGAATCACACCGGAGGCGAGAATGTTGCGCTGGAAAATCTCGGCATAGCCGGCCAGACTGTTCACGCCTTCCTGGATGCGGGCACCACCGGAATCGTTGAACCCGATGACGGGAGCGCCGACCTTCATGGCTTGGTCCATGACCTTGCAGATCTTCAGGGCAAACGTCTCGGAAAGCGAGCCGCCGAAGACGGTGAAGTCTTGGGAGAAAACATAGACCAAACGGCCGTTCACCGTGCCGTAGCCCGTGACCACACCGTCGGACAGGAATTTCTTCTTCTCTTGGCCGAAGTTGGTGCATCTGTGTTGTACGAACATGTCGAATTCCTCGAAACTGCCTTCGTCGAGGAACATCAGGATGCGCTCGCGCGCCGTGTACTTGCCTTTGGCGTGCTGTTTTTCGATCTGGTCCTGACCTCCGCCCAAACGAGCCTTTTCCCGCAGGGACAATAGCTCGTTGATTTTATCTTGCATTGTCATAAGTTGTTGTAATTTAGTTATTTATATTGTAATGAATTATATATATTTCTTCTATTCTAACAAGGGGCGAAAGTACAAAAAAAAACAACAGGTTTCCATGCCTTTTGCAATGGTTTTTTATCTGATGTTCATATTCGGGAATAAGAAAAAAGGAGCCTGTGTTGCACGGGCTCCTTTCCAAAATGTTGTGACGGGGATTATTTCTTCACAATCTTCCTTGTCTGGCCGTCGGCCTTGATGAGGTACATGCCGGCGGGCATGCTGCCGAGGTCGAGGGAGACGCTGATGTCGCCTCCGGCGTGGATGCACTGCACGGTTTTGCCGTAGATGTCATGTACGGTGATCTCGTGGAGGCCGTTGATTTCGTTGTAAAGGGTGATGACATCCGCGGTGGGGTTCGGCCAAGCCTTGAGGCGGGCATCCGCCGTGTGGCTCTCGATGGCGGAAGGTCGCCAGCCGTTCATGACGGCCACGCCGCTGAGGTCAAAGCCGCTGCTGGCCCAAGGGGTGGGGTAGGGGTCGTTGACGATGTGCCCGTACTGGTCGCGGGTGGCGTACTGCGGGTCGATGCTGCCCACGACATCGATGAGGCGGACATGGGTGACATGGTTGATGTCAAGGCCCTGGATGCCACTCAGCTGCGCCAAGTCGAACGGGGTGCCCCAGCCCACGCGGTACTTGCCGGCGAGATTGTCCACTTCGCGCGGGTTCACGGAACCGCCGTTGCCGATCTGAACTTCCGTTTGGGTGAGGGAGGTGGCCGGAAAACGGAAATAGTTCACGCCGTCGGAGCTGACCTCCACGAAAGCCATCTCCAGGAAATAGTCGTTCAGGGAATTTTCGAACACGGCAAAGTCATAGCCGTCGCCGTTCTGGATGGGAATGTCGAAGGTGAGCACGGCCATGCCGCCGTCGCCTAAGCTGACCACACCGTCGGTGGTGGATTGCGAAGAGGGTCCGATGCCGTCGGAATCGGCACCGTAGCTGACGTAGGTTGTGGCATCGGCGATGTCCGTGTAGCCTCGGGTGATGGTGCAGCCCGTGGCCCAGCCGAGGATGGCGTTGTCCTCGAACCAGATGGCCTGGCAGTCTGCACTTCCCACAGGACCGTCGAAGAGGGTGTCGGTTTGTGCCGTGCCCGCAAATGCGCACAACAGCAGCAGAAGGGAGAGGAGTATGTTTTTCATAGATTAGTCTTGCTTGACGACTCTGAGAGTCTGGTTGTTGGCTTTGAGGAGATATTGCCCGTTGGCAAGACCGTCCAAGTTGACGTTCACCTCATGGCTGTCCTGACCATTGACGCTTTGCAGCAACTTGCCGAAGAGGTCATAAACCTCCACCTGTTGGATGGTGTTGTCGGAGGTGACACGCACACTGCCGGTGGTCGGGTTGGGATAGGCCTTCAGAGAGGCATCCATGCTGTGGCTGGCGATGCCGACAGGCTCGTTGACGTAGAGGATGCTGAAGTCTGTGAAGGTGCAGGAGGCGTATTCGGTCATGTCGAAGTAGCTGTGATCGACGATGGGGTCGGTGAGGCCCATGCAGTATTCGCCGTTGATGGTGTAGGACAGCCAGCCTTCATTGGCGAGGATGTAGTTGTGCGTGTCATCGACAAAGGTGTAGTTGTTCACGCCCCAGTCGTTGTAGGTGATGGTCAGACGGCTGTCGGCGGCATCGATGGCGTTGAGCATCGTCTGGATGTCCTGGTTGCCATCCCATCTGTAACCGTATGCGATGCCGACAGGCACGTCGTTCTGGCACCATGCGAAGGTAACGTAGGTCTCCTGGCTGCCGGAGCCAATCCAGAAGTTGATGTTCGCAGGGTCGATAACAGGGGCGTAAGGTGCGGCAGGTGCGGCGAGGTAATAGATGGTGGCGTCGTCGTAGTCGTCACAATCCATGGACCATTCCTGCAACTCAAAATAGGCGTTGTTGACGAGAGGGTCTGTGATGCCGCTGCTGTAGTTGCCATCCATGGTGTACATGCAGTATCCGGAAGGGAAAGTAAGGTTCAGCCCCAAATCTGTGTTGTGGTAGGAGATCACATCGAAGAGTGTGTTCGTGGAATTGTACGACACGGAGAGATGGGTGCTGTCCTCGGCGGCGATGTCGTCGAACATGTCCTTGATGGTTTTGGTGCCATCCCAACGATAACCATAGACAATCCCGACGGGATTCTCGTTGTTGCAATAGAAGATGGCGGTAACAATCTGGTTGGCGCCGGTGCCGATCCAGTATTGGACACTGTCGGTGGGGATGTTCACTTGCACGCCGCGCACGGGCTGGAAATCTGTACCACCGTTTTGGTGTGCATAATTGTTCTGCGCGAAGGCAAAACCGGTTGCGAGTAATAACGCAAACAAGTAAATGACTTTTTTCATAGGAATGATGTTTTGTTTATAGTTTTGTGATTAAATTTATGTCGGAATTGAAAACGATTTTGGAGGGGTTGATGCCGGCCTCGAAGGAGAATTTCTTCCTGCCGTCCTGCCCGAAGCAATACACATCGCCTGTGACGGTGAAGTTATGGACATCCGTGATATAGACATCCCCGTTCAGCGGGTTGACCGAGATGGAGTATGGGGTCTCGATGGTCGTGCCGTCGGTGATGAAGCTGCCGTTGGAGAGCTCGTCGGTGCGCAGGTCAAGTACTTTGATCCAGGAGTTGAATGTCGTGAAATTGTAAGAATAGACGTATGCTTTGTCGCCATGGATCTTGAAATTGAGTGTCTCGATGCCGTAGTCTTTGACGACTTCGTCGGTGGTGGCGTCGATTTTGTAGAAATCGTAGGGGACGGTCATGTAGTTGCCGCGTGTGTTCACATAGACATATTGGTCGTTGTAGCCCTCGACGAGGTATGGGTTGATGCCTACCGTGACGGTCTTGGTGACGGTCATGCTGCTCGGGTCGATGACGGAGACAGTGTTGTCGTAGTTGGGGTTGTCCAATCCGCCGGAGTTGGCGACATACAGCTTGTGGTTGCAGACGCAGATGCCTTCTGGGTTCCGTCCGCAGCGCACGGTGCCGTCGATTTCGAGCGTGGCGGTGTCGATGCGCACCACATCGCCGTCAAAGCAGCTGACAAAGGCCTTGCCGTTGAGAAAACAGATGTAGCGTGGCTGCTTGCCGTCCAAGGAGATGGATTTCAGGGACGTTGCGTCCGCGAAGTTCATCACTTCCACACGGTTGGAGACGTTGACGACGGCATAGAGCTTGGCACCGTAGCGTTGCAGGTCGTTGCCGGTGTCGCCCAATCCTCGGTGGTTGGCCGTGAGAAATATGTCGGGGGTGAAGGTGCCCGTTTGGATGTCGTAATAGGAGATGGAGCTGTTGTTATGCTCCATGGTGCCCTCGTTGAGCACATAAATCCCGTTGGCGTGGGCGTCAATAGGGGGCGTGGGGTCGGGCGGCACCGGGCCGGGACAGGCGGTCAACAAAAGCATGGACGCCGCCAGAAGGGCGTACACAAAGGAAGAAGTTTTTCTCAAATGCATTTCCTCGGCATTTTAGTTCTTACAATATGCTTCGGAACAGAGGAAGGACTCGCACGAGAACCGTGCGATGGTCTCAACCGGCCTTAACTCCCGAAGCGGTTACAGTCATGCCAGATGGTAGGTTTTCTGACTTGTCTCTTCCGGAACGCCTTCCCGTCTTGCGACAGTGGCCATGTTGTCCCGGAAACGGATGAGACTCACAGCAGCGGGTACTGTACAGGTCTCGCACCTGTTTCCCTTGGATTTGCTCTTGTGACAAATCCTTTCCCAAATGGCGCGGCAAAAGTACAAAAAAATTGAATATCTCCTTACCACTCCACTGCCAACTTCACGTTGACAAGTCTTCCAGTAAGGTAGTTGGGCATGGGATACTGCACGTTGTTGAGGTCGCTGATCCAGAAATAGGAGGAGACGTTGTAGATGCCCAGCAGGTTGAAGACCTCCACATAGATGCCGGCATTCTTGATGCTGCGGACGAAAGCGGACTTGTGGCGCATGCGGTCGCGGCTCTGCTCAAGGAGCATGAAGGAGAACCCCATATCGACGCGGCGGTACCAGGTGGTGCGCAATACGCGTTTGTAGGCGGGCGAGTTGGGCGGCCCGAACGGCAGGCCGGACGCGAACACGAAGTTGAGGTGTACACGGAATTGCGGGTAGCCGGGGATGTGATCCTGGAAAAAGAGGTTGATGGAGGCGCGCTGGTCGGTCGGACGCGGCAGGTAGCCCGGCTCCACAAGGTTGCCGTCCTTGTCGTAGTAATAGTCGTCGATGATGTCCTCCACCGTCCTCATGATGGAGACGGAAAGCCAGGACTCCAAACCCTTGATGAACTCGCCGCTGATTTTCGTGTCGAGGCCGGCGGCGTGCCCTATGGCGTCGTTCCGGCCACTATAGATAATGCGCACATTATCGATGTTGTAGGAGATAAGGCGGTCCATGTACTTGTAATAGACTTCCGCAGTGAACTTGAAGGGACGGCGCCACATTTTGAAGTTGTATTCGGCACCGGCCACTATCTGGAAGGATCGTTGCGAACGGATGTCAGGGTTGAGAGAGCCGTCGCGGTAGCGCATTTCGCGGTAAAAGGCCGGCTGATAGTAGAGGCCTGTCCGGATTGTGAAAATCCAGTCGTGTTTCCATCGCGGATTGAAGATGACGGCAATACGCGGGGATACGGTGAATTCCTTGGGATTGTAGGTCCAGTAGTGGAAGCGTACGCCCGCATTCAGGATGTAGTGCGGCATGGAATCGCCGTCGATTTTCCAGACATCCTGGATGAACCCCGTGAAGCGGAAAGTGTTGAGATCGTTGGCGGCCACGAGGATGTCGTTCTCGTCAAAGGCCAGAAGACGCGAAGGGTCGTCCAGGGGAAGGACCTCTCCGGGCGTGCCGTGGGCCACAGGCAGAGAGTAGCCCGACGAGTCGCGCATGGTCCATTCGTCAATCCTGTCGCGAATCACTTCGTTCTGCACCTTGAAACCCCAACTCAACGTGTTGGCGAACGGCAGCTTGTGCTCGCCCAGCAAATTGGCGGCGGAGACAATAGAGGTGAGGTGGTTGCGCGCGTGCTCCAGATAGGTGCCGTAGGCGCGCACGGAGACCTCCTGCGCGATGTTGCCGTCTTCGGCACCCAGATCGGCCTCCACGTCACTCAAGAAGTACTGGCCCTGTATGTCGTAGGTCTCGCTCTCCTTGGCAAAATAGGAGGACAGAATCAGCCGGAGCAGCGTGTTGTCGGAAGGACGGTATGCGAAGGTGAAGCCGCCGAGACAGTTCTCGTATTTGTCCATCTCCTGCCCGTCGAAGTAGATGCGCAGCCACTTGATGTCGTTCACCGAGCCACTGCGCTGGCTGCGGAAAGTGGGTATGTAGCGGTAGCTGTTGAGGGCGAAGTTGCCCAGAAAACTAATGCTGAATTTCTTGGACACGTCCCATTTCAACAGCATTTGCGAGTCGAAGAAACGGGGCTTGTAGTCCACAATGCTGTCCAGTGTTTTCAGCAAGAAAGAGTTGTCTTTGAAACGAATTCCGATCAGGAAGGAGAAACAGCTGTCCACACGTCCCTCCGCATGGGCAGAGGCACCCATCAGACTGCCGGAGACCGATCCGCCGTACTGCGTCGGGGTCTTGTACTGCACGTCCAGCACGGAGGACATCTTGTCGCCATATTTGGCCTCGAAACCGCCGGCCGAAAACTGCACGTTTCCCGTAAGGTCGGTGTTGATGAAACTCAGTCCCTCTTGCTGCGCACTGCGCACCAGAAATGGACGGTAGATTTGTATGTCGTTGACAAACACCAGGTTCTCGTCGTAGTTGCCCCCGCGCACGTTGTATTGCCAACTCAACTCGTTACTGGAGGAGGCGCCCGGCAGCATCTTGATGAGCGACTCCATGCCGCCGCTGGCCGACGGCATCTGGAAACTCAACTTGGGATTGACTTGGATATAGCCGCTGTTGGAAGACCCCTGGATGTTCACTTGCTCCAGACGGGTGCCGACGGTCGGCATCACGACCGTGATCACCTTCGTCTCCTTGGCTTTCAGGTGCAGGGATAAGACGGTGTCCTTGTGGCTGATCTGTTGGAAGAACAACCGGATGTCCTGGTCGTCGGGAACATTGAGCGTGAATTGGCCATAGTCGTTGGTGAGCGTCTGATAGTTGTGGTCCAACACGCGCACGACCACATGCTCGATGGGATAGCCCTCTTCGTCTTGCACAGTGCCCTTTACGACTGCCTTTTGCCCATGCACGACATGGACAAACAGACTTAAAATCGTAAAGATGGCGAAAATTTTTCTTGTCAAGCTGGAAAAGGGTTGTTGTTAAGGTTAGTATTACGAATGAAAACCCTGATTATTGTGTGATGTCAAAAAAAAAGCTGCTGTGATGTTTTGCAACTACAGCAGCTTAAGGGTCGTTTCAACGGATGGATTACAAAATACCCTTCTCGGATGCTTCAACAAGGCATTTGTAAACACCTTTCTTGTTGATGTGACGCATGCCGTGTGCGGACACCTTGAGCCAAATCCATTCATCAAGTTCCGGAACATAGAATTTTTTGGTATGTAAGTTCGGGTTGAATTTTCTCTTTGTCTTGTTGTTGGCATGGGAAACATTGTTGCCGACAATCGCTTTCTTTCCTGTAATTTGACAAACTCGTGACATTTTCTCTATTGTTTTTTATGTTAAAAATCTATTTTTGAATTGGGCGGCAAAAGTACACTTTTTTCTGATTCCACAATTCAATGTTTACAAAAAAAATGTTTATTTGCCTATTCTTCTAAAATACAGCGAATAGAGTACCTGTCTGACGGGTTGGAACGGGGTGTCATGACCTCCTCGCAGTAGTAGGTTATCCGGAAAGAAAAGGAACTTTCAAAGCGGAAGTCGTTATGGGTGGACCAAAATCGCGTGTCGCCCAGGAGGTTTTCGAAGCGTTGGGTGAGTCCGTTGTAAAATCCGGCGGGCAGGGCGGTGAAGCCTGTGCTGTTGTGGCCGCCAGTCCCGTTGATCCACAGGTGCGGGGATCTGATGGCCGCATTGCCGTGTGCGAAAAGTGCGGCGTAATGTTCCGGCTCAGGCAGGAACCATCCCTCCGGACAAATGCCCTGCAGGTGCCCCGCCGGCGTCAAGACGGGCGTCTGCGACGTGTCAACGGCCGCATGCCAGGTGTACAGCAGCCCGAAGACCCGCTCGTTTCCGGTGCTGTCAGGATGAAGTGCCGAGTAGTAGGGCGCGGCCCCTTGAATGGCGCGGCCGTCGCTGTAATGCCGGCTACGGAGGTTGGACTGCATCCAACAGACGTGGTTGATGCGCACCGATGGGTAACGGTTTCCGTCGTAGTCAACGACCTCCGGGCAGGCGGGCTCTCTGTGAATGCTCAGAATCCTTGTCACCGTACTGTCGCATCCGTAGGCACCCTCATATAGGTGCGTGACGCTGTCGGCTTGGGTGAAGAGAATCCCGTCCCATGCGTAGGGCAGCTCGTCCTCCTCGACGGTCAGCCGCAACGTGGTGTCTTTGATGCTGTTCGGATGCACCGTGACGGAGGCTGTGTCACTGACGGTGTGGGTGATGGGCGGCGCTGTCACGCGCATCTGCCAGCCTTGATACGCCCCGCTGCCCGCCGTGTGTTGTCCCGACTGGAAAAGCAAGGTGAACAAACCTCTTTCCGATATCAGCTCGGGAATGGAGACATGTGTGCCTCTCAAGGTCAGAACCGGCGTGCCGGAAATACCTTCATGGTCGAAAATGTACAACACGTCAGCGGTGTCCCCAGGCGCGGGGCCGGCACACGCGAAATAGTCGGTCAATAAACGGAGCGTTGTGCTCGAATCCGTGGCCCGCAAGGTCAGGATGTGGGACTCATAGGCGGAATAGGGCGCGTCAGGGCCGCCGCTGTCGTACACGAGCATGCTTTCGCCCGGACTTATTTCCAAAGTGTCGTCACATAAATGGATGGCCCCGTATAGATAAGAGGGGCTGTATGGACATGCCCGGCCATGTTCCACCGCCGCAATTATCGTGGTGTCATTTGTCAGAGCATCGAAGATGAAGGAGGCAAATTTTCCATCTGAATCAATAGTGTCGGTTCTGATGATCTCGTGTGAGTGAGTCTCCTGCCATTGGATGCAGTAGGGGGCGGCGGCATTGGATTGCGCCGTCACCATGGCTGCCGTGCCGCGGCAGACAGTGTCATGAGTGCAGGTGAGCCGGATCTCCCGGTCGCCTCTTGACAACTGCAATGTGACGGTGTCTTCGGGAATATGGTAGCTGCACCGCGCGTCTTGGATTTCGGAGATGTAACAATATGTGCCGTGGTGGACGACAGTCCTGAACAACGTGTCGCGGTCGCCGTCGCCACGGTTGGTAAAGGGTGTCAGGGCGGTTTGCTCCAAATCCCGGCAGGCAATGGTGTAGCTGATGGGTGCCAAGCCGTGGACGATGGCTTGCACGGGGACTTCGGTGCCGGGGCAAACAGTCGTGTCCCCGAGCAGTTCAGCCCACGGTGCGGAGATGATGTCCAAGTGGATGCTGTCGCGCAGGTTGGAACATCCCGCGCCCGAAACTTCCACATGGTAGGTTCCGGCGGCGGCACTGCCGCGTGCCAGAAACAGTTCGGCGTTTTGGCTGTTCTCATCGAAGCCTGCCGGCCCCGTCCAATGGTAGGTGGCCCCGCCCAATGCGATGCCGAAGAAATGGCAGGTGGCGCCCTCGCAAAGTGAAAGCGCATTCATGTTCTCTTCCGCCCACCCCTTGCGGATCTTGCTCATGTCGCTGACCGAGAAATTGGTGAGAAAGTGCGCGTTGCAGGCATCCGACATCTCAATGGAGAGCGATTGCCCAAAGTGTATCGGAATGTTGTCGAAATCACCAGTCTGGTTTTGGCCGATTATGTTCCCTTCGCCATCGGGGGCGTCATAAAGCGTGTATGTGTAAGGATGTGTGCCGTTTTTGCCCCTTGCCCGCACAAATCCGATGGTGTCCCCCTCGTTGCAGACATGCGAGTAGAGGTAGTCGAACTGGATGGTGGCCCCGTCCCACTCGATGACCGTGTCCTTGATATAACAAAGGTCGTTTTGCAACAAACCGTCGTTGTTTTGGGGCAAAGCGTACATGCTGATGATATAAGTGCCCGGTATGCCGACATACATGGGATTCCCTTTGGTGACGGAGTTGGCCGAGTGGGTGACACTCTCCTCCTGGTGGATCTGGAAGAAGGTGGCGATGTCGGCTCCCTCCAACTTGAGCTGTCCTGCGACGGGCGTGATCTCCAGTTGTGAGCACCGCCTGTCGAAAACATAGCTGGGCGGTTCGGAGACCACGGGGTCTGGCAGAAAGTCCACTTCCTGGCGGATTGTGTCGTCGGGCCGGTCGCAAGCGTGCTTGATGACCCATACATACAAGCCCGGCGTCAAGCCGATGCTGCTCAATTTGAATCCTGGCCGCCATGAGTTTTCGTGATAATACTCTTGGTATTCCAGCACCATGGGGTTGTCCAACCGCTCTTTCTCCATCGCAAACTGCTGAGGCCCGACAGTGTGGATTTTCAAATTGTAAAAGTTATCACGCGGACTTTCAACTAAATATAAGGTGTCGCCAAAATAGGAGTAGATGTTTCTTCCTTGATAATTGTATGAGTAAATCGTGTAGGAGTACTGGAACAAGCCGATTGACCGTGGCAAGTCGGAACAGATGTTTTCGTTTGCGTCGCCGATCATCCAGTAGTTGTGCCTGTCAATGGGCTCGCTATAGTGCAGCGCTGTATCGTAGTTGAAATAAACGCGACTGGTGTAAAGGGGACACCCCATGTCGTCATAGAACTCCAGCAAGAGGGTGTCGCCTCGTAGAGACGTGTCCCTCAGGCAGAAAAATGACCATGTGTATGTCATGCTGCTGTCCGTCAAGATGTACACAACGCTGTCGCGGGTGATGTCCGTGATTTTGCAATGCACGGGGAGTGTGAGGTAGGAATGGCGACTCATGCCGTCGGAAATGGATGGGATGCCTCCGCTGTGCGTGTAGAAATTGTCGTTCTTGTTGTTGGTGCTGTCGGCATTCGAAGGCGTGTGGTCCGCTGTGTGATAGTAGTAGTGATAACTATAGTGGTAGCGATACCGATAGCCTGGCGTGTGAAGCCCGCAATAATCGAAAATTGTAGAGACCTGCTCCAAAGTCTCGTTGTACCCGTACATGCCTCCGCCAATCCGTCCTTGCGGGTAGATGGTGTAACTGAGACTCCAAATGGTGTCGGGACACAGTTTGTAGCGGGTCTGCAAGATGATCTCCTTGAACCACGCCTCGCCGTAATTGTCCAGAACGCTCATGGTGTCGTACAGGAAGGCCATGTTCTGAACGGCTCGCGGCATGTCGTACCATCGTGTGGTGTCTTTGTCCGCACCTTTTGTGGGATTCACGAAACGATATTCGAACATGGGTGTCGTGTCGTTCATGTAAAAATAGTACTCGTCGTTGTGGGCGTCGATGGTGTGCAGGTCGAAAACCTCCTTGAACACGACGATGTTGCGGCTGGTCGGGATGCCCGAGCTGTTGCGAAGCAGAAAATGCCCCTCTTGCGTGTCGTGCCGGACCGTCGGCACACTGACGAAGAGCTGCGGAGTGTAATATCCGCATCCGTCGTGGCAGAGCAGCCGATAGTCTCCGGATTCGAGGCTGTCAATCGTGTAATAGTGACGGTAATCGTACCGTAGCGGATCCTCACCGTTCTGCTGCGGCGCATCAAAGACAACACGGCGCACAAGGATGGTGTCGTGGGCGGAATACCTCCACACATCGATTGTGTAAGGGAAGGAACCCTCTTCAATGCGCACTTGGACTTTGCCGGTCGGGCTGCAGCTCAACGAGGGCACAATGCCGTATGGCGTGCTGTAGGTGAACAGGTTGTAGAGAACGCCGGCGGTGGGAATCCTGTATGAGTTTTCCACTTCAGCCTCCACGGAGTCCGTCACGATGGTGTAAGCATCTCCATACGACAATCCCGTGGCACAAAGCGCTGACACCTTGACTTTGTATCTGCCGGGCCTCAGGTGGCCGATGTGCGCATCAGTGGTCTCCACGATGGAATCGCTGCCGTTGTCAATGGGAACGTAGCTGAAACGGATCTGCTCCAGACTCGCCCCCGCA
Source organism: Bacteroidales bacterium (assembly GCA_017394765.1). The sequence continues at coordinate 55,655 of JAFPXF010000007.1, forward strand.
GTGTCCGACAGGGTGCAGCTGATCCTTCCGTTTGCTTGGCACGAGGCCGCTTCTGTGGCGACAGACAATCGGACGTTACATACTGATTGTCCATGGATTAAGGACGAATCTGTCCAAAATGAAGAAATAATTGTTAAAATCAGAATCCATAAAAAAGGGAGCCGTTTGGCTCCCTTCCTTATGTTGGTCTCCTCTTGGAGAAATGTTTTTCTTTTCATTTTGATTCTTGTTAATTAATTGATATTGATATATATATGTTTTGTCTGCAACATGAAATGCCGTTTTTCTTTTTCATGCGGCAAAAGTATAAAAAATATCAATACGATTAATAATAAATCAAGTAAATATTTATAATAAATTAAAAATAAATATTATTTGTTAATTTTTGGCCGTGGGGCGCCTGTCCAAAGCAGCACGTTGGTCAAGGCGATAAAGCCGACGCCGGAGCGGGTCTCGAACATGCACTCCACCGTGATGTTCAGCATGACGAGAATGGCAAAGGAGAACTGCAGGATGTCTTTGCGGCGAATACTCTCAAAAAGGGGGTAGAGACAGTAGGCGAGGAGGATGGCCAGGCCGAGGATGCCGGTTTCGACAAGTTCTTGCAGATATTGGCAATGAGCGTTGTAGTTGTGTTCGATGAGGTTAGTGTAGTTTTTCTGGAGGGCATTGAGCTTGAGGTCTTCGGTGGCGTCGCCGGTGCCGGTGCCCCAAGGCAGGTTGTTCACGGCCACTTCCCAAGAGGATTTCCAGATGGTGAGCCGGATCTCGCCGCTTCCCTCGCCGTATGGCTCGTCCTTGTGGTTCTTGATTTGTTCAAGCGCGATGAGGGCGCGGTTGTTGCTTATGATGCCGGATTGATAGACGAAGATGGAGATGCCCACCACGGCGCCGAGGATCAGCAGGCTGATGAAAGGATGATGCCGGCGAATGGCGAAATAGAGGAGGATCCAAAGGGTGGAGAGCAGGGAGATACAAATCAGACCGGCTTTGGATTGCAACAGGACGACAGTCAGTGCCAGCATCGCGAGTGCGGGAACGGAGATCGTCTTGTATCTTGTGGTGGAGGAGTGCCAATACAGATGCATGTCTCGCAGCAGCCAAAAGAAGGCAAAAGTCATGTACATCGCCACGTATGAGGGATGCTTGAAGAGGGATAGATAGATATAATAGAGGTATTTGCTGTTTCCGCTATAGACGACTCGGTATAAGCCAAACGGCACGATGATCAGGCATTGGAGCACGCAGCTGGCAACGAAGACTCCGAACAGGAGGCGCATCCGGGCGGGGGTGAAGAGTTCGGGTTTGCAGGAGAGAATGACAACAGGCGCCACCAAGAACCATATATCGCAGTCGAATGCGGCCAGCGCGGTGCTTTTCCGGGAGGAGATGAGGAATCCCACGATGGTGAGCAGGTATAGGGCGGAGAAGATGATGACAGCGGGGAGAGTGTGGCGAGCCCGCAGGTGGTCGCGTTTTTCCCGCCAGTTCCATTCCCATATCCAGTTGACAACCATGGCGACGGCTATGGGCAGCATCAGCCAGTTGGTGAAAGGCAGGGTGCCCATGGCCAGCAACAACAGTGCATAGAGCACGTTGAAGTGTTTGTTGTCAGAGAACAGTTCTTTCGGGTTTGGCATGGTTATTTGTCTAAGAGGTCAGGCCTGCGCTCTTTGGTGCGGATGAGCTGTTGCTCGAGTTTCCATTCGTTGATGAGCTTCTCGTTGCCGGAGAGCAGCACGTCGGGCACGCGGTGGCCCCGGAAGTCGGCGGGGCGCGTATAGACGGGGGCGGAGAGCAATCCGTCTTGGAAGGAGTCGGAGAGGGCGGAGGTGCCGTCGCCGATGACGCCCGGGATGACGCGCGCCACGGCGTCCGTGATGGCCATGGCGGCGATCTCGCCTCCGGAAAGCACGTAGTCGCCGATGCTGATGTCCTCGGTGACGTAGAGTTCGCGCACACGCTCGTCCACGCCCTTGTAGTGGCCGCAAAGCAGAATGATGTTGTTCAACATCGACAACTCGTTGGCCTTGTGTTGGTTGAAGACCGCACCATCGGGTGCCATCAGATAGATGCCGTCGTAGGTGCGCTCGCTCTTCAGCTGCTCGATGCAGCGTGCGATGGGTTCAATCATCATCACCATGCCGGCCTCGCCCCCGAAAGGGTAGTCGTCAGCTTTGTGGTGCTTGTCGGTCGTGTAGGCCCGGATGTCATGGGTGTGCAACTCCAATAGCTGCTTGTTCACAGCCCGTTTCAGAATGGAATTTCCAAAAACGCCCTCGAACATGTCCGGAAACAAAGTGAGTATGTCTATGCGCATGAATTATCAGTTATCCGTTATTTTCTCAATCATCATAATCCCGTCCCGAAAGGGTAGGAGCAGGTTGCGAACACGCGGGTCGCTTTGCACTTTGTCGTTGAAAGCGAGGATGGCGTGCGTGTCGCGGTCGTTGTGGGCCACCTTCCCGGCGACCTTGCCATTCCAAAGGGCATTGTCCACCAGTATGAAACCGCCTTTGCGGGTGCGGGGCAGCAGCAAGTCGTAGTAGGTGCCGTAGTCCTCCTTTTCGGCATCGATGAAGCAGAGGTCCCAGTTGCAGTCCAAAGTGGGGATGATATCACGGGCATCTCCGATGTGCAGCTCGATGCGGTTGCACAGCGGGGATTGTGAAAAATAGCCGCGGATGCGGTCTTCGTATTCCACATTTTGTTCGATGGTGTGCAGCGTGCCGTCGGATGCAACTCCTTCGGCGAGGCAGAGGGCCGAGTAGCCGGTGAAGGTGCCCACCTCCACAACGTGGCGGGGATGCAACATGCGGGCCACCATTGTCAGGAATAATCCCTGCAGCTGTCCTGAAAGCATCCTTGGATTGATGGTCTCCAGATGCGTCTGCCGGTTCAGGCGATATAGCAAGCCGCTTTCAGGTGAGCTGTGGGCCTCGCAATACTCCTCGATGTCGTGGTCAATCAGGTCGAACGTGGACATGTCTATGATAGTTCTGCTATGGTTTTGTTCACCTCTTCTTCTGTTTTGGTGAGCTTGTCTTTGCAAATCTTGATCAACTGGGTGGCAGTCTTGATGTTGTCAGCCAAGTCGTCCACGGAGATGTCTGCATCCTCCATCTGTTTCACAATCTGCTGCAGTTTTTCGAATGCTTCGGTATAGGTCAGGTTTTCTTTCATCTCTTCCAAAACAAAAGTTAGTATTTGACACCGACCTTGAAGCCGGCGAAATGGTAGAGCGCGGGTTGGATGCTGTTCGCGAAAAGAGCGGAATAGTCGGTCTCGCCCTCCACAGGAATGGTGTAGCGGATCTTGGAATACTGCACCTTGTAGGTGCCGGCCAGGATCAGCGACACCTTGTCTGTGAGGTTGATGTTGATGCCGATGCCCCCTTCGCCCATGGGACCCCAGTTGCTGCCATGGATCACATGGTCCTTGTCAGGCTCGGAGGAGATATACCATTTGAAGCCCCAGCCGAGGTTGATGAATGCCATGGGCGCCACCTTGCTTTGCATCATGTTGACGCTGAAGTTGAGATACAACGGCACGAATGCGGTTCTGTTCCAGAAGTCGATGCCGGCACCCACGCCCATGTAGAAGAAATTGTTGAACTGGTAGGCAATGAGTTGGCCGACCTGGATGTTGAAGTTCTTGTTGCGAACCGTTTTCAGCACATCGTCGTCCTCCAGTACCGGCGGCAGGAGGAGGTCGTGGCAGTCGTGGGCGGCCAGACGGAATTCACCCACGCCGCCACCGTAGCCCAGGGAGGTCATGAAGGTGAATCTTCTTTGTTGTTGCACTTTGTTGCGTTGGGCTTGTGCGTTCGGGGCCGCGGCGAGAAGGAGGCCGAGGAGCAGGAGGAGAGCGGTATGTTTCATGAAATTCGGGTTTCGCATATCAAAAAGGTGTTTAATTAGCATTATATAATAATTGTAAGAATGGTCATTGTTTTTTCAGCAGTTCACGGGCGGTGGCGCGGGCGGCTTCGGTGGTGCCGGCACCCCCGAACATGGTGGCGATGGCCTCCACACGCTCCTCCCCCTCCAAAGGACGAAGGTCGGTGACCGCCTCGCCTTCGCGGTTTTCCTTGAAAACCAGGAGGTGGCGGTTGCCCCGTGCGGCAATTTGCGGCAGATGGGTGATGGCGACTACTTGGTGGCGCTGCGACAAAGCCTGCATGGCAACGCCCACCTTGTGGGCCGTCTCCCCGGAGATGCCTGTGTCGATTTCATCGAAAATGACGGTCGGCAATACCGTGGAGTCTGTGATGACCGACTTGAGCGCCAGCATGATACGGGACATCTCGCCGCCGGAGGCCACCTTCCCCAGATCAGCCGGCTCCATGCCGGGATTGGCCGTAAAAAGGAATGTGGCGCGGTCCATGCCCGACTCCTGCATCTCGTCCACGGGTTCGAGCACAATCTCCATGCGGCTGTCAGGCATGCCCAACTCCCGCAGGTGGTGCTCAATCTCCTTCTGGAGTTTTGCGATGACTTGCTGACGGCTTTTCGACAGCTGCTGCGCTAACGCCAACGTCTCTTTCCGTGCCGCGTGACAAGCTTTCTCCAACTCCTGGAGTTGCTCCTTGTCATTGCTTTGCTGCGACAGTTCTTGGCGGAGACGGTCAGCCAAGGCGAGCAACTCGGGTATGTTGTCCACTTGGTATTTGTGTTGCAAAGTGTAGATGAGGTCGATGCGTTCGTTGAGGCGGTCCAGCTCTTGCGGGTTGACTTCCACCTCGTCCTCTTTGCGGGCGATTTCGTATGCGATGTCCTTGAGTTCCACGGCGGCCTCGTGGAGGCGGTGCCGGATCTCTTCAAAATCGGGACCCAAGTCGCGCAAGGATTCACATTCGGCTTGTACGGCCTTGAGTTGTTGCAGCACGTTGCCCTCCTCCTGCTCGGAGAGCTGCTGTGCGGCGGCGTAGAGGTGTGATTTGATCTCCTCGGCATGGCTGAGCAGTCGTATCTGCTGTTCAGTCAGCTCCTGCTCGCCGGGTTGCAGCTGCGCTTTGTCCAGCTCCTCAACCGTGTATTGCAGGAATTCCTGCCGCAAGGCATCCTCGGTGCATTTTTGCTTGAGATCCGCATGTTGTTGTTCCAACTGACGAAGTTGGGAAAGATTTTGTCGATAACGGATGCGTAAGTCGCCGTTTTGGGCATATTGGTCGATGACGCGCAGGCGGAATGAGGAGTCGCGCGGCAGCAGGTTCTGGAGCTGGGAGTGTATGTCGATGAGCTTGCCGGCCAATGTGCGCAGGATGACCAAAGTCACGGGCGTGTCGTTGATGAAGGCGCGCGACTTGCCACTCTCGTTGATTTCGCGGCGCAGTGTGGTCAGCGGCTGGTAATCGAGGTCGTTTTGTTCGAAGAAATTCCGGAGGTCCAAACCCTCGATGTCAAAAAGTCCTTCCACGATGCACTTGCGTGTCTTGTCGCGGAGCACCTCTGTTTCGGCGCGGCTGCCTAAGATCAGCGACAACGCGCCCATAAGGATGGATTTTCCCGCACCTGTCTCGCCCGTGATGACCGTCAGGCCCCGGTCGAACGCCATCCGCAAGGACCGGATGAGCGCATAGTTCTCTATCTGCAGGGCGCGGAGCATAAGAGGCTATTTGGATGCGGAGTTGATGGCGTCGTAACGGGAAGAGTTGGTGGGGTCGATTTGTTTCATGATGTTGACGACCTGCGACTTCTCACTTGGCATGCCCTCTTTGAAAATGTTGATGATTTCATCGCACTTGGCAGCGGCGAAAGCCTTTACCATGGCAAGGTTGGAACGCTGTTGCGCCACCTGTTGCAGCAACTTGAGGCTTTCCAGGATGACCGCGCGACCGGCATCGGGTGACTCGCTCATCACGTCTAACCCGAGGCGATGGTACTGATATAAGAAGTCATGCAGCTTGCTGTAGGAACTGTTGGTGAAATTCTCAATGATCCAGTAGCGGTTGTTCTGGCCGTTGTCGGCACGTGTCCAGCCCTTCTCCTTGGAAGATTGGTTGAGATCGACGATGGACTGCATCTTGCTGAAGTATGGACTGCCGCCGTTCGGGGAGAAGCTGTCAAACTCAACAGCTAAGAAAAGGTTGAGGTAATAGGCAATCAGCGAGGTGAACTGAGAGAGGTTCTGGTCGTCGGCATACTCCAACGGATCACCCTCGGCATAGGTGAACTGGATGTTCTTGTCTTGGAAGTTGACGAGCGTGGTCTTGTAGCTGGCCTTATAGACAGGACGTTGCAACAGGATGGTCATCGTGCCCTCGAATACGTCGCCCGATACCTTGGTGAGGTTGATTTGCAGGGCGCACTCGATGCGCTCCGTCATCTTCAGGTTGTATTGGCACCATTTGCGGTCGTGGATGAATTGATACAACTTTTGTTGCAGGTCGTTGTACCGCTGTTGGTTGACGCCACCGGTGACTTGGTGGGCGTTGACGGAGACCTGGCATTGGAAATCCTGGGCGTGCAACATGCAGCCTATGAGGAGCGCGCAGGTCAGTATCAAGATTTTTTTCATCATAGTGTTCGTTGGTTATGCTTCTTTGGAGTTTGTGAGCTCGTGCACAAAGCGCAGGATGTCGCGGGCGATCTCTTTCTTGTCCTTGAGTTCGCTCTCGCGGGTCTGCTCGTCGCGGGTGATCATCAGCACCTTGTTGGTCTGGGTGCGGAAGCCCGCGCCTTCTGTGCGCAGCGAGTTGAGAACGATCATGTCGGCGTTTTTAGTGTGCAGTTTCTTGAGCGCGTTGGCCTTTTCGTTTTCTGTTTCGAGGGCAAAGCCCACGAGGAACTGGTCCGCGCGCTTCTGTTGCCCGATGGTGGCGAGGATGTCGCGGGTCTTGACCAGATGCAGGTCGAGGTGATCGGCGGTCTTCTTGATCTTCTCGGGCGCGGTCTGTTCGGGTGTGAAGTCGGCGACGGCGGCAGACATGACCATGATGTCCTGCCGGTCGGCGACGGCCATGCACTGCTCGAACATCTGGGCGGCGGTGGTCACGTCAACACGTTTGATGGCTGGGTGCCGGGTGCTCAGGTTGGTGGGCCCGGTGACGAGGGTCACCTCGGCGCCCCACTCGGCGGCGGCCTCCGCAATGGAGAAGCCCATGAGCCCGGAGGAGTGGTTCCCGATAAAACGCACGGGGTCGATAGGCTCGTAGGTGGGCCCGGCGGTGATCATGACGCGCTTGCCGGCAAGGATTTGCCCGCCTTGCAGGAATTGGTCCACAATGGCGAAAATCTGCTCCGGTTCCTCCATGCGGCCTGTGCCGGTGGTGCCGCAGGCAAGGAATCCGCTCTGCGGCTCAATGATGCGGCAACCTTTTTGGCGCAACAACTCGATGTTGTGCTGCACAGTGGGCTCGGCAAACATGCGGTCGTTCATCGCGGGGGCGACGAACACAGGGCCGCGGGCCGCCAGCAGAAGCGTCGAGAGCGCATCGTCGGCGATGCCATGGGCGTACTTGCCGATGATGTTCGCCGTGGCCGGCGCCACCACCACGCAATCCGCCCAGTCGGCCATGCTGACATGCTGCACGTCGCGATGCTCCGTGGGGTCGAAAAGCTCCGTGTAGAGCTTGTTCTGCGACAGCGTCTCGATGGTCAGCGGCGTGACAAACTCCAAGGCGTGCCGCGTGGCCGTGACCTTGACCTCGTAGCCGTGCTTCTTGAACAGACGGATGAGCAACAGCGACTTGTAGGCCGCGATGCCCCCCGTGATGCCAATGACAATGTGGTTGCGCCCGGTATCCATGGCCCTGTTTAGTCGTTGTCAGTGTCCTGGAAATAGACTTGGTCGTGCTCGAACTCGTACAAGGCCAACTGCGTGGGCTTGGGGAGTTGCTCATAGAACTTGGAGAGCTCGATTTGCTCGCGGTTCTCGAAGACCTCTTCCAGACTGTCGGCGTTGGTGGCGTACTGCAGGGAACTCTCCTGGAACTCCTGCTTCAAGTCGGCAGCAATTTGGTCGGCACGCTTCGACATGATGACGATGCTCTTGTAAAAGTTGCCCGTCGCCTTGTCGTATTGGCGAATGTCCTTGGTCTTGGCGTAAAGGTCGGTTTTGAGTTTCTTGTAATCAGCTGCTTTCATAAAATATCAATTGTTTTGTGTTTCTACAATATGTTTTCTTGCCTCTTTGGCGATTTTTTCGGTCTCTTTGAAATATTTGGTGTCCTTGTAGTCGCGTTCCATGCGGTCGCACGCTTCCAAACAGGCCTTGTAGCGCTCTTGCTGTTTGCGCTCCACACTTCGCTTGGCGTACTCGTAATTGTTGAGCACCAAATAATAAACTGCCTCCGGCATCAGGGGCGAGTATGAATATTCGTTGAAAAAGTTCTTGGCCGCAATCTGGCATGCCTCGTAGTGATCGGTGTTGTAGTAGAGTTTCAGCACCTCCAGATCCTTGCGGGCCAGCTTGAGCCGAAGGTCGTCCAACATCACGTTGCATTCTTCCATGTGGGCGTTGTTGGGATAGGCGAGCAGGAAGGCCTTGATTTCGTCAATGGCATATTGCGTGCTGGATTGGTCGAGACTGTAGTCCGGGGAGGTCTTGCTGATGGCGGAGATGCAATAGTAATAGGCGTCTTCCGTCTTGTCGGTGTTGGGATAGCGCCTCACATAGTCTCGAAAATGGAAGGCTGCCATGTTGTAGTCCTTGTTGTTGTAGTAGCATTCCGCAAAGCGGTAGAGGATGGTGTCCGCGCGCGGCGTGCCGAGTGAGAGCGGATAAAGCTCCTCGAATAGCGTGGCGGCAGAAAGGTACTGTCGGTTGTCGTAGAACTTCATGGCACGTTCATAGCACTGGTCGAAGTTCTCGAAAGTGACTTTCTTGATACGCTTGGAGGCCTGATTGTCCTTTCTTTTGTTCCCCTTCGCAGGCTTGGTGGTGTCCTGCACCGACCATGAAGTCGGCGCGTTTGGCACGCAGGGCAGGGGAGACTCCGCGCCCCGACCGGCTGCTGCGACAACTAACAGCATTATTACCAATATGTTGAATATATTTTTAACCATAGTAAGTCAAACTTGCAAATATACGTTTTTTATGTCAATTGGCAAGATTATATTTTGGAGGTTGGAAGTTGGATGTTAGATGTTAGGGTTGTGAGTACCATACCCCGATCAGGCGGTCGTAGGTGCCGCCGTCTTCGCGGAAATAGATGTAAACGGTGTAGTCGTTGTGTGTCTCGTAGTGATTGCCTTCGATGTAGGACGGGTCAATGGTATGGGTGCCGTGGGGTACGTGGACGTACTGGTAATTATGCAGTCCCTGCTTCAACAGGAAGTCGGTCTCCCAGAACTGGTATTGCTCGTTGTAATGGAGTTTTGCCTCGGGCAGGATGTTCCAGTCGGTGAGTTGCCCGAACACATAGACATCGCCTTGGTCGAAGGGGAAAGGGCTCTTGAGCGTGAAGTGGGTGTGAACATAGTCCTCGGAAAAGGGGTTTTGCATGTCGATGTTGTGATAGTAGCTGCCTCCGTTGAGGGTGTTGCGGCTCTCGTATGCGCCGAAAGGCCGGGCTTCGTCTTCCAGCACGTAGGCGTGGTTCTGCCGGTGGTCGAAGCTGATGCCGATGATGCGGTCGCCGTTGCTGCGGAGGGTGCGGGTGTCGAAGGTGCGGAACTCGGCGCCGCCGGGGAAGGTGTTGCGCCCGTCGTCATAGTCGAAGCTGTACTCCCCCGGGAACCCGGAACGGTAGGTGAGCCCCAAGATGGCGTTGTCCCAACGGCCATTCTGCTGGATGGCGGCATGCAGGTTCATGGCGGGGTTGCGCACAATGTAGGGACCGCTGTTCACCACGAAGTCCACCTCCTGGTGCGTGAAACGGTCGGCCACCACGGAGGAACTGTGCACGGAGCCGGTGACACCGGCCTGCTCGTCTTCCCGCACCATGAAACGACGCGTCAGCAACGGATGGTCCGGCGTGTCGTCATAGACAAACAGGACATAATTCCCCGACTTGGTGGGCCGCAGGTTGTCGTTCGGAATGGTCAGATGATACTGCATGTAGTGCTCTATCGTGTTGAATGAGTAGTCGTAGGCCGAAATCTCGTCCTCGATATAGCCCTCTATGTATTCGATAGGGTTCAGGTCGGACGGCTTCCAGTCGTGCGTGCAGTGGATGAGCGTGTATTTGACGTAGCGCGAGGTCTCCACCAAGTCGTCGAAATCAAGATACAGCTCGCCGGTGGAGAGCGTGATGACGGGGTGGTCCTGCAGGTGGCCGGTGGAGAGCGTGACACTCCGGATGCCCTCCTCGTAGATGCGGTTCTCAAGCTGGATGGAGCGTGCGTCGTACTGCGCACGCAATGTCACAGACAGGATGATGGCACATAACAAGATTAAGGTCTTCTTCATTTGTGGTGCATTTGAATGGACATAACGCAAAAACGTTGTTTATAGCGTGCAAAAGTACAAAAAAAAGATAATGCTGCCAAAGTCTCAGGTGTCAGGCGGACAGCTCGCGGTTAACCGTGCCGGCGATCCCGATGGCGGCAAAGAGCTTTTTTACTATCTTTGCCGCCCGAATGTGACGGATAATAAAAACACCCCGCAATATGAAAAAAATTCTGCTTCCTCTCCTTTTGTTGGCTTTCGCCATGACCGTTTTCGGCCAGGACAAAAAAATCACTGTTGAAAGAATCTGGAACGATTATTACTTTTACCCTCGTGGAGTCGCCGGTTATACCGCCATGCCCAAGAGCGACTATTACACTGTCGTAAAGCGCGGTGGCATTGAACGTTACAGCTTTGCCACGGGCGAGATGGTTGACATGCTGCTCTCCAACGCGGATTTGACACGTCTCAGCGACGGTGCCGTGAATATGGGCAGCGTCAGCAGCTACAAGTTCACATCCGACGAGTCCAAGATCGTGCTCGCCATCGATGAGGAGAGCATCTGGCGCCGCTCCACCCTCGCATATTACTATGTCTATGACATTGCCGCCCAGACGCTGACCCGCGTGGCCGGCACGGAAACCAAGCTCCACTTCGCCGAGCTCACCGAGGACGGCACCAAGGTGCTCTTCGCCCGCGATTGCGACCTCTTTTACCAAGACATGGCTACCGGCAAGATTACCCAAATCACCCATGACGGCAAGCCCAACGCCATCCTCAACGGCTATGCCGACTGGGTCTATGAGGAGGAACTCGACATGTCGGGCGCCGCCTCCTGGTCGCCCGACGGCACCAAGATCGCCTTCCTGCGCTTCGATGAAAGTCGCGTCAAGGAGTACAACTTCGCCCTCTATGACGATCTCTATCCCACCGATTTCAAGTACAAGTACCCGAAGGCCGGCGAGGACAACTCTTTGGTGGATGTCTGCATCTACGATGTCGCCACCGGTTCCCTCACGAAAGTTGACCTCGGCGACAACACCAACTGCTACTTCCCGCGCGTCTATTGGATGCCCAACAGCCGCGACGCCATCATCTTGAAGCTCAACCGCCACCAGAACCGTCTCGACTTCATCCGCTACAACACCGTCACGAAACAGCAGGATGTCGTCTATACGGACGAGAACGACAAGTGGCTGGATGTCACCGACAACTATTATTTCCTCAAGGACGGCCAGACGATGATCGTCACCTCCGAGCGCGACGGCTTCAACCACATCTACAAGGTGACCCTTGGCGATGGCCTGCAGCAACTCACCTCCGGCAATTGGGAAGTCAACGAGATCCAATATGTCAGCGAGGATAAGAAGCTCATCTACTATCTTTCCAACGAGAGCGGTGTGCTGAACCGCGACCTTTACGTCATCAATTTCGACGGCAAGAAGAAAAAGCTGCTGAGCAAGGGCGACGGTTGGGCGAGCACGGAGTTCAGTCCGAATGGTAACTACTACCGTCTGCAATACTCCGATCTGAACACCCTGCCGAAATATACCATCAACGACAGGACAGGCAAGGAGTTGCGGGTGCTCAACGACAACCACAACGTGCAGGAGACGATGGACAAATTCGGCTTTGTGAAACGCGAGATCATCCATTTCACCACCGATGACGGCACCGAGCTGTACGGCTGGATGATGAAGCCCGCCGATTTCGACCCCAACAAGCGTTATCCGGTGATGATGAACTGCTACGGCGGTCCGGGAAGCCAGCAGGTGATGAACGCCTACAGTGGCGCACAAGACCTTGCCTTCTACCAGATGCTGGCGCAGCACGGCTACATTTCCGTCTGTGTCGATGGGCGCGGCACCGCCACCCGCGGCGACGCCTTCAAAAAGGTTATCTACCAGCAGATGGGCAAGTACGAGGCCATCGACCAGATTGCCGCCGCCAACTGGCTCAAGAAGCAGCCTTTCGTGGACGGCGACCGCATCGGCATCTGGGGCTGGAGCTTCGGCGGCTACCTCTCCGCGTTGTCGCTGTTCCGCGGCGACGGTGCCTTCAAGATGGCCATCTCCGTGGCCCCGGTCACCAACTGGCGCTACTACGACAACATCTACACCGAGCGTTTCATGCGCACCCCGCAGGAGAACCCCGACGGCTACGACCTCAATTCACCGACCACCTACGCCAAGGACCTCAAGGGCAGCTACCTGCTCGTGCATGGCACCGCCGACGACAATGTACACTTCCAGAACGCCATGGAGTTGGTGAAGGCCCTCAACGAGGCCGGCGTGGAGTACGACCAGTTCTTCTTCCCCAACAAGAACCATTTCATCATGGGCGGCAACACCAGAACATACCTCTATAATAAACTGGCCAAATATATTTTGGAGCATTTGTAGAAGCCGTTTCCGCAATCCCTGGCTACCGAGCTCTTGCCCCTGACAGGGCAGCATGAGAAAGATCGCGTTCTTACACCACTACTGTTGCCGGCATCAGCTTGGCGCAGTGGTCGATGATGGCATTGGCCCACTCAAAGCCCTCGTCGCAGGTCTTTTTGCTTTGTGTGCCATCATAGCCCATGGTCAAATGCATTATATTGTAGCCGGCCAGAATAGCTGCCAAAAGTTTTCTGTTTCGCTTGCCGGCCGCTTCCTTGTATTTATCGATGGAGGGGCGGCCTTTGCCCTTGCGTATCTGCAATACAGCGTCAAGGGCAATCAGGCATCCATTCCATAAGGTGTTTCCCGCTATTTTTATATATTTGTTGTCCATGTAGATTTTCAGGTCCGGGTCATAGTTGGCCTTCTTGATGACCTCCTCGGCATTGGCCACATAGCGCTGTGCTTCCTCTATAGGATCTTTCATAACCTTGTCGTTTTTATGTTTTATAAGATTGCAAATATACAATAAAAACAAGCTATTGTCAATATTTTTGAAAATTTTTTATTTGGCTAAGAATCAATGCTATGAAATTTTTAGATACAATAATTTAATAATAATTAGTTAAACCATATTTTATATTTTGCATGGATTAATGTAATTTTGTGTTTTATCCATTGTTCCTCGCGTTGAATACATCACTAACGACCAATCGCCAACCGCTTTGCTGGGGATTCCGCTCGCTCACTGCGTTCGCGGCGGAATGGTGGTTGCACGCTGACGGGCAGGGAAAGGGAAAAGATGGGCGGCGGGAGGCTGTGCCGAAATTGGGAATTGGTATTGTCCGCCGCCCATCTTTTCCCTCTTTTTACCCCCCCCTCCACCGCGCACCATTCCGCGCGCTCTGCGCGCGGAACCTCCAGCCAACCCCCGCAGACCTGGCGGCCTGCTTGCGGCGACAGCCGGCGGAACCTCCACTCCAACCCCTAATGGCCAAAAAAAAGGCGCGGCCTCGCGGCCACGCCCTTGCAATTATGAATGATAAATTATTCTTATCTCTTGATACAGCGGATGCTGAAGCCGAGGCCCTTGTCATAGTTCATGATGAGCATTTCGGGGCAGACGTGCGTGATTTCGCTGCAGACGCCCTTCGTGACATCGGATGTGGTGGTGCTGGTCCAGAAATCGGTCTGGCCGAGCAGGTTCATATATTGGCTTGTGCTGCCGTCATAGTAGCCGGCGCCCTTGGCTTTGAAGCCGCTGCCGGGATCGTTGCCAGCATGGCCGGGCAGCCAGGTGGTCACATCGGGAGACTTGACATTGGGGAGAGAGCCGGCAATGTTTCTCATCGTGAGGTAGTCGGCTTCGGTCGGGATAGCCCAGCCCTCGGGACATGCACCCTGCACGAATGGGCCAACGGGGCTGTTGGTCGTGGTGGGCGTGGCACTGTTGTTGCCCTCGGGCACGTTCATGGCGGAATACCAGCTGTAGAGACGGCCGAACTTGTTCAGGTTTGCGGTCTCGTCAGGATAATCGGTGCTGTTGTAGATGTTGGCCACAGCGATAGAGTTGCCGTTGGAGTACTTGGTGTTGCGCAGGTTCTCAGTGGTCCAGCACTCGCAGCCGATACGGACGGACTGGTAGGTGTAGCCGTCAATGGTAGCGGTCGGGCAGTCGGGATAGACCACGGTGATGGTCTGCGGACGTTGCACGGAGTTGCCGCAAGGATCGGAGATGGTCCAGGTTATGTTGTAGGTGCCGGGCTCAAGACGGGTGGGCAGAGCGGTGTGCGTCAGTTCGAGCGCGCCACTGTACTCGGGGATGTCGATGGTCACTGTCGGCTCGGGGAACGTGTATGCCGTGTCGCAGGCGCCGAAGTAGAGGGTTACGTTGACCTCCGTCGGGGCGATGGTGATGTTGGCTGCATCGCTGGTCGTGATGTCGGGTCTGGTCAGCGTGAGCTGCTTGTGCTCGCTCTCATGGCCGCACTTGTCAACCACCCAGTAGTTCACGGTCGTCTCGGTCGCTGTGATGGGCGTGTTGGCGGCAGGGTTTTGAACAACCGTCAGGTCGTCGTTCGAGGTGCAGTTGTCGCCGGTGCCGGTGGCAGCCTTGACTGCTTCGGAGAGGTCAGGAACCAGGTAGTTGCAGGTTGACGGATCCACGGCAGCAGGTGCTGCGGTGATGGTGCCCACGGTGGGGTTCACATCGTCGCTTACGGTGAAGCTGCCCGGCTTGGAATCGCTGGTGCAGCCGTTGTTGTCGGTGACGGTCAGGGAGTAGTTGTAGGTGTTGCCGCAATCGTTGGCGGACGGTACGATAGTGCCGGTCTCGCTGCCGGCTGCGCCGGTCCAGTTGTAGGTGGTGATGATGGCGTCGCCGCCCGCTGTGGCGTCCGCTACGATGCTATAGCTGCTCTGGTTGGGGCAGAGGTTCGTGGGAGCCGTGAGGCTGTTCACCACAGGACGGTTGTAAGCATGAATTGTATATATATTATTAGAAGGCACACCGCAAGTGGTGGTGTAGTTGTACACGAAGCGCACATAGACGTCTTGTGTGATATTGTTCACCGTGAAGGGGGTTACGGAGGTGACATCGGTCCAGTTGACCCTGTCGGTGGACTGTTGCCAGGTGATGTTGCCGGAGTTGCTGGCAATGAGGTTGACGCTCACATCGCTGTTCTTGCAGACGTTCTTGACGGTCTTGTTCTCATTGTCGGTCAGGGTGCCGGGGTTGACATCACTCGGGCGGGTCACGGTGACAGCATCGGTATAGACGGTGCTGCAGCCCGTCACCTGGTAGCCTCTGCGGTAGGTGCCGGAGGTGGTAGCCGTGTAGGTTGCGCCATTGGCACCGGAGATGGTGGTACCGTTCTTTTGCCAGATATAGGTGCCGGTCACTTCGCTGTGGGCGGCTGTGACGTTGTTGAGGACCACGGCAGTGTCGGTACTGCTGCAGGTCCATGTGCCGGCTGAGATGGCACCGGCGGTGAGGTTGTTGCAGTTGCTGGCCGTGTAATAGATGAACACGGCACCGGGGGCACCGTCGCCACCGTTGCTGGCGACAAAGCCACCGCCAATAATTCCAGCTCCTGTTGCGCAACCGGAGCCGCCGCCGCCATAGTTGGAACCGTTTTTACCATTACGGCCTCCAGTATGGCTTACCGCACCTTCCGCACCATTGCCGGCATGGGCAAGGGAAGTGGTGCCGCCAGCACCAGGTTTATATCCAGAGATGGGACCGCCATTAGCACCGTTTCCGCCGTTGCCGCCGCCAGCGGCGCCGCCGCCGCCAGCACCGCACCAAGCGCCGTCGGAGCCTGTGCCGCCGTTGCCGCCAGGATGTTTGTCATCACCAATGCAAGTGCCTCTGGGTCCATTGAGTTGTCCACCTACTCCAGCTACGTCGCTGCCATCGCCAACGTCACCGGCTCCGGTGGCCCTAATCAGTATGGTACTACCGCGGGAAACCCAACTGTTTCCGCCCCAGCCAGGGTTTGTTGCCGATTTGCTACAGTCGCCGCTGCCCTTGGAACCTGCATGGATGTTGAGGGTTTCACCAGGTGTGACAGCGATGGTACTTTTCACCCATGCGCCACCGCCACCGCCAGGATAGCCGTGTGTGGCTTGCCATCCCGAAAATTGGCATGCGGCGCCGCCGCCGCCACCGCCGCCGATGGCGATGATGGTGATTTCGTTGACACCGGCGGGAACTTGCCAAGAGTAGTCTTGGCCGTCGCTATCCCATGTCGTGAAATTGCTTGTCGTGAACGCCACCTCTGTAGGTGGTGTTTGTGCAGAGAGCTGGTTCATGAACAGACCCAGCACGAAAATTGCAGTGAGAAGCAAGCCTCCCACGCATAATTGCAACTTTTTCATAATTTCTTTTTTTAGTTTGTAATATTGTTTTATCATATAATTATCAATAAGTCAATACTTTATTTTTCTATTCCCTTACAATTCCTTATATGTATTCATCAAACTTGCAAAAATAATATTTTTTCCAACATCTTTTCATTTTTTTTCATATTTTTTTGGGAAAAAGGGACAAGAGCTTGGTAGCCAGGGGTTAAAGCGCGAGGAACGAGCGCTGCAACCCCTGGGAGGGGTGCGTGCGCGGGAAAGTCGCGGCGCGGGAGAAGGTTGGGACGAGGTTGGGGGTTGCTCGCCGCGAAACTCCCCAGTTGCGATTTTCCATTTTTTTCCAAAAAATTCCAATTTTTGAGGTGTGAAAGAGGGATATGAACATTCATTTTTCATATCTTTTATGCTAAATACCTATTGTTCAGTTATATAATAATTAGTGGCATACAATGGAACATAAACATCGGGTTATCAACATTTTGTTATTTATAACATGGTGTCTGTAAAATTTTATCCATTTTTTTCCATATTGTAAATCAGTATTTTATGTCGATTTTGAGGATGTTAATAACTTTTTTGTGTGAATTTATGGAAGTGATGTGAAAAAATGCTATTTTTGGCTCGTTTTTTAAAGTTGAACAATGACCACGAACTTGGCATACGGCTACTGGGAGGCATCCATCGAGAAGAGCGGGCGCGTGAAGCTGCCCACGGCGCTGCTGCGTGCCCTGCCGGAAGACGAGCGCAAGGTCTTCCATGTGACCCACGGCTTCGGCGAACACATCATGCTCTGGTCCGAAAAGGCCTACCTCGAGCAGATGGCCTACCTCGACTCGCTCGACCGCAACATCGTGACCGTGAAACGCTACCGCAACGCTTTCATCCGCAACACCGCATGCCTGGAGTGCGACGCGCAGGACCGCATCGTCATCCCGCGTCCTCTCATGGAACAGTACGCCATCCAGAAGGAGATTGTGCTGTTGCTGGACAATGGCCGCATCGAGATATGGAACTGCCAGAAGTATCATGAGAAGTTCGACATGTCGCCCGAGGAGCTGGAAGCCCTCAACGAACAGATTCACACCGGACATTTTCAAGCGGAAAAGGAGGCCTCGGATGCGCTATCATGACCCTGTGCTCCTGCAAACCTCCGTTGACCATCTTGTGACAGACCCTTCCGGCATCTATGTCGATGCCACTTTCGGCGGCGGCGGTCACTCCCGCGCCATCATGGAGCGTCTTTCGCCCGACGGCCGCCTCATAGCGTTCGACCAGGACGCCGAGAGCCGCGCCAACGCCATTGACGACCCTCGTTTCCGGTTCGTGCCGTCCAATTTCAAGAACCTCACCCGCTTCCTGCAATATCACAAGGCCTATCCCGTCCATGGCATCCTCGCCGACCTGGGGGTCTCCTCCCACCAGATCGACACGCCGGGGCGCGGTTTCTCCTACAGCCATGACGGGCCGCTCGACATGCGGATGAACGCCGACGCGGATCTCTCCGCCCACGATGTGGTGAACCAATACGACGAGGAGCAGCTGGCCAAGGTCTTCTTCGCCTATGGCGAGTTGAGCGACGGACGCCGTCTGGCCCGCCGGATTGTGCGCGCCCGCGACATGCAGCCCCTTGACACGACCTTCCAACTGGTGGAGGCCCTCAAGCCCTGCCTTCCCCGTGGCCGCGAGAACAAAAGCCTCTCCAAGGTGTTCCAGGCCATCCGCATCGAGGTGAACCGCGAGACGGAGGTGCTGGAGGCCCTGCTGTCGCAGACGCCGGACGCCCTCCTGAACGGCGGACGGTTAGTGATCATCTCCTACCACTCTTTGGAGGACCGAATGGTGAAGAACTTCATGCGCGCCGGCAACTTCTCCGGCGAGGTGGAGAAGGACTTCTTCGGCAACCCGCTCACCCCCTTCAAGCTCATCACCCGCAAGGCCATCGTGCCCGACGAGGCGGAAATCATGAACAACCCGCGCGCCCGCAGCGCCAAGCTGCGTGTCGCCGAAAAAATAGAAAACCAAGCCCATGGACTCGACCACTAAGCGCAATGACAGCAAAAAACGGGAACGCAAGCACTGGCTGAGAAAGGTGTTCGGCGGCGAGTTCCTGCTCAGCGAGCAGATGCGCCCGTGGTACCCTTACATCGCCTTCGTGCTCCTGTTGGCCGCCATCCTCGTGCTCAACGAGCAGCTGGTCAACGAAAAGAAGGCGGAGATCGGCCGGCTGGAGAACGAGTACAAGTCGGAATTGAGCAGGCTCAAGGCCAACAACCAGTTCATCCCCTACGAGGAGAACCAGATCCTTATCCAGAAGATGAAGGACCGCGGCTATGTGCTTGACGAGGAACACAACTACACCATTCACGTGCCGCGTCCGGTGAAGGAAAAGCATCACGTCCTCTTTTTCTGGAAGAACAGGAAGAAAGAGGTCGCCGCGTCCGATTCCGTGGCGGTGGCGGATGACCGGGATGATGAAGAGATTATACAATAATCATATATAAAACCGATAAAAAATGGCTCAGAGAGGCAGACAACAAGGCAAGAACGGCGGCATTCACCCCATCAGGATGACGGTGGCGGTGCTCGCCATGCTCTTTTTGGGGGTGCTGTGTGTGGTGCAGGTCTGCTATCTCTCCTTCTTTGAACGGGGCATCGCTTCCGGCACGGACAGCAAGGAGTGCGTGGACGCCACCTCCCCCGACTTCGACCCCGACCGCGACACGAACTTCCTCTGCTATGTGCGGGCCAACACGCTGCGTCCAGCACGCGGCGAGATCTACGACGACCACGGCCGCCTGCTCGTGGGCAACTACAACGTCTTCGAGGTGGCCTTCGATGGCAAGCAGTTCGCCAAGGAGTACGGTGACAGCACCAAATACTCCTCCGCCGAGGTCGATGAGATGCTCCATCGCCTTGCCAAGGACTTTCAGGAGCAGTTCAAGGACCGTTATCCCAAGCGCTCGGAGCAGTTTTACTACAACTTCTTCACCCGCAATTACAAGAACCGGCATTATGAGACCCTGTTCCCCGTGAATGTCTGGAACGAGCGCACGTGGGTGTCGAGCATCGACACGGCGCAGATCAAGAGGCTGCCCTATCTGCAGCGCAAGATCAAGGACAAGAAGACGGGCGAGATTGTGCGTACGGTGAAGAGCACCCGTTTCCTGAACTTCGTGACCTTCCCGGTGCGCATCAACCCTTACGGGGAAATGGCGCGCCGCACGCTCGGCATCAGCTTGGGCGACCGCCAGTATGGCATGGAGGCCGAGTTGAACGACATCCTGGCCGGCGAGGAGGGGAGCAAGAAGTTTCTGGAACTCAACCATGCCGTGGTTCCCCTCAATGCACGCATCGACCCCGTGGACGGCAAGAACATTCACACGACCCTCAACCTGGAGATCCAGAACGCGGTTCACAACGAGATGTCACGCAAGCTGCAGGAGCTTGGCGCCGAGTGGGGCTGCGCCATCGTGATGGAGACGCGCACGGGCGAGATCAAGGCCGTCACCAACCTGCGCCGCAAGGACAAGGACAACTGGGTTTATGACGAGAGCATGGAATATGCCCTCAATGCCAAGGTGGAGCCGGGTTCCACGTTCAAGTTGGCTTCGCTGCTGGCGTTTTTGGAAACCATGCCGACGGACACCGAGCGCATCTACCCGATGTTCGTCCACACCTTCAAATATCCGCTCAAGTCGGGCGGCTTCCGTTCCTATTACAAGGCGGACAGCAAGGTGCGCGGCGAGGCTCTCGGCACCCCCAACGAGGTGTTCCAGCGTTCTTCCAACATCGGCATCGCCTCGATGATCTTCCATGCCTTCGGGATGAAGAACTTCCCCGCCTACACAGCGCAGTTGGCCAAGTTCGGCCTCTTCGACACCATCCATACACAGATGGGCGACCTCATGCCAGCTGGCATCCGCAACGACGGGCGTTTCGACAACTATTACGCCACCTGCTTCGGCGCCGGCTTCAACATCCCCGTGCTCCGCACGCTGATGTACTACAACGCCATTGCCAACAATGGGCGGATGATGGCCCCGCTGTTTGTGAAATATATCACCAACGGCTACGACACGCTGGAGCGTTTTGTGCCGGAGGTCGTGATGGAGAAGATGGTCTCCGACCGCACTCTCCGCATCGCGCGCGCCTACCTTGACAGCGTGGTATGGGGCAAGTACGGCACGGGGCGCCGCTACAAGGACCCCACCTGTCCCTTTGCCGGCAAGACCGGCACACGCGACCTGTGGGACGAGAAGACCAAGAGTTACAACTACGACCGCAACGCTGTCTCCTTCTGTGGATACTTCCCCAAGGACAACCCCAAATACACGATGATTGTCTATATCTACGACGTGCTCCAGCACAGCGAGGTCGCGGTGGATGTCTTCGGAAAAATCGCACGCAGCATCATGAACAGCAACAACTACAGCGCGATGCACAATATCGAGGAGTATGAGCTTCGGCCCTTGAAGAACACCGGTCCTGTGAACCGCCGCCTTGTCAACCCGATATTCCTGGCGATGGGCTACGACACGGTGCGTTTCGCGGAGGCGCAGGACTTCTATTCTGTCCGCACGGATGACTCCCTGCGGTGTGTGTTGGTGCAGCCGCTGCAGATGGCGAAGGAGAACGGGCTGCCCGACTTGCGGGGCATGATCGCCTCCGACGCCGTGGCCGTCCTGACCCGCAAGGGCTACCGCACCGCCCTTCAGGGACGCGGCGTGGTGAAACGCTACGAAGTGGAATCTGGCAAGCTCGTGCGCCTCTATCTGGAACCGGTCCGTTGACCCTCAATGAAAACCCATTAACCTATTAAGAAACCTATATGATGAAACCGTTAACCCAATTGCTGAAGAGCATCAAGCCGCAAGAGATTCTTGGCGACGTGGAGTGCAATGTCACCGACATCGTGTTCGATTCCCGCCGGGTGGCCGCCATGGTGGCGGAGGGCGGCCTGCCGCTCTATGTGGCGCAACGCGGCACGCAGACGGACGGTCACCGCTTCATCCCGCAGGTCGTGGAGGCCGGCGGTCGGGTGATTGTCTGCGAGGAGCTTCCGGAAGAACCGCATCCCGGCGTCACGTATGTGAAGGTGCGCGACAGCTCCGTGGCATTGGGCTGCTTAGCCAGCGCGTTTCACGGCAACCCCAGCCGCAAGCTGAAGCTGGTCGGCATCACAGGCACCAACGGCAAGACCACCACCGTGACGCTGCTGCACCGTCTCTTCACGCTGCTCGGCCACAAGTGCGGCTTGCTCTCCACCATCGTCAACAAGATCGGCGAGGAGGAAGTGCCCGCCACGCATACCACGCCCGACGCGGTGGAACTCAACACACTGCTGGCCCGCATGGTCGAGGCCGGCTGTGAGTACTGCTTCATGGAGGTCAGCTCCCACGCCGTCTGCCAGCACCGCATCTCCGGACTGCATTTCACTGGCGCCATCTTCAGCAACATCACCCACGACCATCTCGACTTCCACAAGACTTTCCAGAACTATATCAGGGCCAAGAAGGCTTTCTTCGACGGACTCTCCAAGAATGCGTTCGCCCTCACCAACGCCGATGACAAGAACGGCATGGTGATGGTGCAGAACTGCAAGGCGCGGGTCTGTACGTACAGCCTGCTCACCGCCGCCACCTTCAAGGGCGTGGTTTTGGACGATTCTTTCAAGGGCTTGCAGATGCGTGTCAACGGCAGGGAGGTCTTCTTCAAGCTCTGCGGCCGCTTCAATGCCTACAACCTGCTGGCCATCTACGGCGCGGCGGTGCTTTTGGGCGCCGATGAGGACGAGGTGTTGACACGAATGAGCCTGTTGGAGAGCGCCGCCGGACGGTTCCAGCTGCTGTACCGCCAGGACGGGGCCACCGCCATCGTGGATTACGCCCACACTCCGGATGCTTTGCAGAATGTGCTGGAGACCATCCGCGAGACCATCGGCAACCGTGCCGAGGTGATCACTGTGGTGGGGTGCGGCGGCGACCGCGACCGGACCAAACGCCCCGAGATGGCTGCCATCGCCTGCAAATACAGCAGCCGTGTGGTCTTCACCTCCGACAACCCTCGCACGGAAAATCCCGGGGCGATTCTTGACGAGATGCTCGCCGGGGTGCCCGAGAACAAAAAGAAGAACATCCTGGTCATCGAAAACCGCCGTGAGGCCATCAAGGCCGCCTGCATGATGCTGCCCAAAGACGGTGTGCTGCTCGTCGCCGGAAAAGGCCATGAGAACTATCAGGAAATCAACCACGTCAAGCACCATTTCGATGACAGCGAAGAGGTGCGGGACTGCTTCGCGATGAATTAAAAAACAAGACAAAATCCAAACCAGAAACCATTAACCTGCAAGAATATGTTATACACCCTTTTTGAATGGCTGCACAAGTTGGGAATGCCCGGATCGGGTATTTTCCAATACATCTCTTTCCGGTCTGCCATGGCTTTCGTGGTGGCTTTGATCATATCCATCTTCTTTGGAAAGCCTTTCATCCGCTTGCTGCGCAGAAAGCAGATCGGCGAGTCGGTGCGCGACTTGGGACTGGCGGGGCAGGCTGAGAAGGCCGGTACCCCGACCATGGGCGGACTGATCATCATCGCGGCCATCCTGATTCCGGCGTTGCTCTTTTGCCAGCTGAACAACGTCTATGTGCGGCTGATGCTCTTTACCACTGTGTGGCTCGGCGGCTTGGGCTTTGCCGACGATTATATCAAGGTCTTCAAGAAAAACAAGGAGGGACTTTCCCCGCGCAAGAAGCTGATTGGGCAGATTGTCCTCGGCGTGATGGTCGGTGCGGTGATGTATTTCCATCCCGATGCCGTGATTTGCGAGAAGAACGCCACTGCAAACGTGATGACGCCGCTCGAATCCGCCTTGCAGGTGGAAAACCAAGCCAACGCCGAGACCCCCAGGATTTTCGGCGAAGCGCACCACTCCACCAAGACGACCATCCCGTTCTTCAAGAACAATGAGGCTGACTACAGCTCCCTCACCCGTTGGATGGGCGACAAGACCGGCAAGTGGTCGTTCCTGCTCTTCATCCCCATCATTGTCTTCATCATCGCGGCGGTCTCCAACGGAGCCAACCTTACCGATGGGTTGGACGGGCTCGCGACGGGTACCACCTCCGTCATCGCGGTGGGTATCGCCATACTGGCATACGTGTCTGGCAATGTGGTGTTTGCCAATTATTTGGATATAATGTATATACCCAATATCGGGGAGTTGGTGATCTTTGTGTCCGGCGTGATTGGCGCCTGTCTGGGCTTTTACTGGTGGAATTGTTATCCCGCACAGATCTTCATGGGCGACACCGGCAGTCTGATGCTGGGCGGTATCGTGGCTGTCTCTTGCATCATCGTCCGCAAGGAGCTGCTCATCCCGATACTCTGCGGCGTCTATCTGGCCCAGTCCGTTTCTGTCATCATGCAGGTTTCCTATTTCAAATACACCAAGAAGAAATATGGCGAGGGTCGCCGCATCTTCCTGATGGCGCCCCTGCATCATCATTTCCAAAAGAAGGGTGTGCACGAATCCAAAATCGTGCAGCATTTCATCATCATCAGCCTTCTCCTGGCTGTCCTCACCGTTGTCACACTCAAGATCAGATAATCATTACGCAAAAAAGAAAATTAGTTCAAAATAACCTCAATACTAAAAACCAAAACCTATGCCGACCCAAAAAACCAACAGTTTCAGCCTCTTCGAGAGAGAAAGAGAAAAAGACAATCCCATGGTGGCCACCTTGGCCAGCCGTCTGGTCAACATCCGCAAGAAAAACATCGCCGCCTCGTTGTCCGACTTTGAGGGCAGCTCGCACAAGTTAGAGCGCGTCAAGACCATCAACACCATTGATTTTATCGACGATTCCCGTTCCACGAACGTCAATTCGGTCTGGTATGCTTTGCAGAGCATGACCAAGCCGACAGTGTGGATCACCAGCATCGACAATGTGGAGAAAATATCCGAGGATCTGGTGGAACAGGTGCGCCAGCATGTGAAAGCCATCGTGTTGCAGAGTGTTTACAACACGGATGTCTATGATTTCCTCTCCTCGTTGGATATTCCCGTCTATGTGGAGATGAGCTGTGAAGATGCCGTGCGCCAAGCCTTCTATGCTTGCGACAGGAACTATGCGGTTCTCTTCTCCCCGGGCGTGAACGGTACTCCGCAGATGACATACCGTGAGCGTGGCGACAAGTTCCAGGAGGCAGTAGGACAACTATAAACCGTTTTATCCATGAGCCTTGGCATTATAGAGAGAATCCGGCGTTTTCGTGGCGACAAGATCATCCTGATTTTGGTGGTGGGGTTGTCGCTGATATCCATCCTTCTGGTGTATAGCACGGAGGGCAAACGGGTGGTGACGCACATCGTCCACCTGCTGTTCTGCTATGCGGGGTTGGGGATTTTCTATTTCATCAACTACAAGAAACTGGTGACCAACTTCTCTTTGTTAGGGCTGTTGTTGGCTATTGTCTTGTTGGTTTGGACATTGGGCTCCTCGGCAGTGCGCGGCGTGACGCTCTTTGGTTTCGACCTGCAAACGTTCTATTTTATCGGTTTTTTGATTATTGTGTTTATTTCCAACTATATAGGTCGCCGTTTTGATAATGGGCAGACCGAGCTTGACAACAAGGAGATGGTGTATGCGTCCATCGTGTTGCTCGGTTTCTGCGGTGGCATCGCACTTCTGAATATGTCCACGGCCATTATTTTGTTCCTCACGGGGTTGGCTATGTTTTTTGTGGGCAACTTCAAATGGCGCGGCATCTTTTCGCTGGTCGGGCTTGTGGGCGGATTGGTGCTGATTGTCACGTTGTTGGTGGCGACGGGCAAGTTGGACAATGTGGGACGTATCTCCACGTTTGTCAACCGTTGGGAATACTATTTCACCAAGGACAACCAGGACGGCTATGGCGACCAGATGATCCTGTCGCGGGCCGCCATCGCGCGCTCCGGCCTCCATCCCGCCGGGCCGGGCCGCGGCGTCATCAAGTACCGTCTTCCCGAAAACTCCACCGACTATGCCTTTGCCTCCCTCTTCGAGGAGACGGGCCTCGTTGTCGGATTGATTGTCATCTTCATCTACATGACCATTTTTTACCGATCGTGGCACATATCGCGCAATTCAAAGTCGGCAATGGGCTCGCTGCTGGCCTTTGGCATAGGTTTTTGGATGACCTGCCAGGCATTTGTGCACATCGGGGTGAACTGTGAGCTGCTGCCCGCCACTGGCCAGACGCTGCCCTTCATCAGCACGGGCGGCGCCTCTCTCTTCGTTTCGGGATGCGCCGTGGGCATGCTCTTGAATGTGAGCAAGATGAATGTGATAGATAGCCAGAAACCTGATCCGCATTCCATGTTTATCAGAGGGGAATCACGCCAATCGGGCATGCCAGCGCAGATGTAGAGTTTCGCTATATCACGGCTCTACAATTTTTTGTACCTTTGCGCCCTCAAAAAAATGGCATGAAACCCTATCAGATACTGATTTTCATCGTTCTAATAATCTGTGCATTAGGTGCTGTGGTCTTCTTTTTTCCGAAAGACGGCGTGCGCATTGGAAAGGAAGAACTGCACTTTCCGACGATGGAACAGGTGTTGGTGGGCCCCGACGAGCCCGAGTTGAAAATCCAGGAGAAGAAGGCCGATTCCGTGGCGCAAAAGAGGCTCAACGACATCAAGGACACACTTCGCCACTACCAGACTGCATTGACCGAGCAGGCAGGGCAATTCTACCTTCCCGACAACGACGTCACCTTCTTCGACCGACTGTTTGGGCGCATGGAGCGGGCGCGTGGCAACCAGGAGGTGGTCCGTGTGCTGCACTACGGCGACTCGCAGATCGAGATGGACCGTATCTCCTGCAATTTGCGCAGCTATTTCCAGCGGCTTTTCGGCGGCGGCGGTCCCGGACTGGTGCCGGTTATCCAGACTATCCCCTCCTTTGCTGTCAGCCAGTCGGCCAGCGGTGCGCTGACGCTCTACTCGTCCTACGGCGAGGGCTCGCGCACGAAAGGCAACTACGGACTCATGTGCAAGTGCTACCGTCTTACGGGTGGCGCCACCTTCACGGCCTACGCCTCCCGCCACAAAGACACCGACCCGCGTGTGAAGCGCTTCTCCAACATCACCCTGCTCTACAACGACCGTGACGGCCACTTCAAAGCCACCCTCCGCGACCGCATGGGCTCCTATAAAGATACATGCTCGCTTGGTCTTATGGGCATTCATGCATGCCATTGGCAGCTGGATTCGGCCACCACTTCCGTGCAGATCTCCATGCAGGGCAACGCCGACCTCTACGGCATCATGTTGGATGACGGATATGGTGTCGCGGTGGACAACATCCCCCTGCGGGGCTCCTCCGGCGAGCAGTTCACCCTCATCACCGACACCCTGTTGCGCACCAACTACCGGCAGGCCAATGTGGGGATGATCATCCTCCAGTTCGGCGGCAACTCCATGCCCGTGATTTACAATGACAAGTCGCTTGAAAGGTATTGTGTGAGCATTGAGCGGCAAATCCGCCGCATCCGCAACAGCTGTCCGTCGGCGACGCTGCTGTTCATCGGCCCTTCTGACATGAGCACGCGGCGTGGCGGTGTGTTGCAGACCTACCCCATGCTGCCCCGTGTGGTGGACAGCCTGCGCACCATCGCCTTGCGCAACCATGCCGCCTATTGGGACATCTACGAGTACATGGGCGGCCACAATTCCATGATTGCCTGGCAACGCAACGGACTGGCCGGCCCCGATTATGTACACTTCACCCCGGCGGGGGCACGGCGTGTGGGCAAGGCCCTGGCCGACAACTTCGCCACCCTCTACGAGCTGTACCGCACCCGCAAGAATATTCCCCAAAACCAATTCGACACGCTATGGAACACCTCCGCCCGATAGTCTTGCTCTTTCTGCTGGTGCTCGCAGCGTGTGCCACATCCGCCCAGGTGGTCGTCGAGTCCGACTCCATTCCGGAGATTCCCACCTTCACCGACACGACCGGCATCGACTTGATAACTGTGCCGGACACCGTGGTGGTGGACACGGTTGTCGCCGAGGACCTTTACGAGCCTGGCGAGACAAGCATCCAGTATGGCATCGACACACTCTATTGGGGCGGCGACTCCACCACGCTGAAACATTTCTTCGACAAGTGGCAGCGCCTCATGGCCACCCGGCAGGGCAACCTGCACATTGTCCACATCGGTGGCTCGCATGTACAGGCCGGCACCATGACGCACCGCATCCGCAAGCATCTGCTCGATGAGTACGGCGGCCCGCCTGCCGCACGAGGGTTCATTTTCCCCTATTCTACCGCCAACAAGTGCAACAATCCCGTTGACTACCGCGTCTCGAAGTTGAAAACCTTCAGCCTTATACGCAATGTCTATAAGGACTACACCTTCCCCCTCGGGGCCGCCGGCATCGCTGTATGGAACAGCGACACCCTCAACTCCATCACGGTGAAGATGAATGCGGAAGGCTATGACTTCATGGCGGACACCATCATCCTGCTGGGCGACGCCCACGGCTGGCCTATCGACCCCATCCTGAAGGAGGATACCATCTATCATTTTCCTGACAGTATTGATTACCAGAACGGACGTTACCATTTTTATTTCGACCATCCCGTGCGCGACTTCACGCTCTTTCTCCCGTGCAGCAAGGGCGACACTTTTGTGGTCAACGGCATTCTGCTGCGCAACGGACGCCCGGGTGTCACGGTCTCTTCCATCGGCGTGAACGGTGCCCAGACGGGCTCCTATCTGCGTTGCCGGAACTTCACCCGTGACATGGAACTGCTCCGCCCCGACCTCGTCATCTTCGGCATCGGTGTCAACGATGCCTACGGTAGTTCGTTCGACTCTGTGGCGTTCAAGAACAACTATTTGGAGCTGGTTCGCCGCATCCGCAGCGTGAACCCCGACTGCGCTTTCATCTTCTTCTCCAACAATGATACCTGGAAGAAGGGACGGAAGGGCAAATATTATGTCAACCCCACGGGACCAGCCGTGGCCGAGGTGATGCACCGTCTCGCCGACCTCACCGGCGGTGCTGTGTGGGACCAGTTCGCCATCATGGGCGGCCTCAAGTCCATGGAGACTTGGCGCAAAAAGGGCTTGGCCCAGAAGGACCGCGTCCATTTCACCGCCGCCGGATACAACCTTATCGGAGACCTTTTCTTCGAGGCCTTCATTCGTGAAACCAAACCCAAGACGCGATGAACCTCGACAATCTCCGCATATTCTTCACCAACATCTTTTCCTTCAACGAGGAGTACCCGCTGCTGTTCACGCAGTTCAACTTCTGGGCTTTCTTCGCCTTTGTCTTCGCCTTCTTTACAATTTTCCATAAAAAAAGACTGCTGCGCAACAGCTTTCTCTTTTTCGCGAGCCTCTTTTTCTACTACAAAACCTCCGGGCTCTTTGTCCTGATCCTCATCTTCGACATGTTTCTCGGATATTTCCTCGGCATCCTCATGGACCGCTCCAAGCGGCAGGGATTCCGGAAATTCCATGCGATTGTCGGAGTGGCGGTCAACTTGGCGGTGCTCTGCTATTTCAAGTACGCCTACTTCTTCACAGATGCCTATAACACGATGGTGGGTAGCGACCACGAGGTGATCAACTGGCTGGCGCAGTGGACCAACGATTTGTCTGGAAAGGACTATTTCGATGCGTCCAAAATCCTGCTTCCGGTGGGCATCTCATTCTACACCTTCCAGAACATCAGTTATCTGGTGGATGTTTACAAGCAAAAAATCCGGCATGTCACCAACATGCTGGACTTCGGCTTCTATGTCAGCTTCTTCCCCCAGTTGGTGGCGGGTCCCATCGTGCGTGCCGACCAGTTCGTGCCGCAGCTTTACAAGCCCTTCTTCCTCAGCCGCCGCCAGTTCGGCATCGCGGTTTTCTGGATCCTCAACGGCTTGGCCAAGAAGCTGATCATGAGCGACTACTTGGCGGTCAACTTCGTGGACCGCGTCTTCAACAACCCTTCGCTGTTCACGCCGTTCGAGAACCTGTCGGCACTGTTCATCTACTCTTTGCAGGTCTATGCCGACTTCTCCGGCTATACCGACATTGCCATCGGCGTGGCCATGCTGATGGGCTTCTATCTGCCCAAGAACTTCAATTCGCCTTACAAGGCCGATTCGCCGTCCAACTTTTGGAAGCGGTGGCACATTTCGCTTTCCAAGTGGCTGCAAGATTACCTGTATATCCCACTCGGCGGCAACCGCAACGCCACATTCGGCACCTATTTCTGCATCCTCTTCGTCGCCGCGGTCATAGTGATGCTGACCAAGAGCGCGGTCATCGCCAGCATTCTTGTGGCGTTGGCGGTCATCCTGCTGATTGTCTCGTTGGCTTCCAGGTCCGCGCGGCTGAAAATCAGCACCAACATTAACATGATGAACACGATGCTGTTGGGTGGTCTGTGGCACGGTGCCTCGTGGAATTTCATGATCTGGGGCGGGCTGAACGGCATCGGCATCTTGGGGTTCAAGGTATGGAGACATCTCAAACAATGGATCC
The DNA here is from genome assembly GCA_017394765.1 of Bacteroidales bacterium. The sequence goes on from JAFPXF010000007.1 coordinate 85,771, forward strand.
GCAGTGTGGTGTCGGGCTGTGTGTTTGTCATCTTCTTTGTGTGCAATTACTTGTGGCCGGCTCCCGTGCTGGTGATTTTCACCGTCTGGTCAGGCATCTTTTTTGTGGGGACGCTTGTCCGCTGCCTCTTTTCCGCCATTTTCCCGAACCGTGACATCGCATGGCTTAACAACAGCTGGAACATCCTGATGACCTTCGTTTTCATCTCTTTCACGCGACTTTTCTTCCGCTCTGGCTCGAATTTGGATCCTGCTGTGGCCAACGAGACGGCGTGGAACACGGCGCGCGCAATGGTCAACAGCATTGGTGGGGCATGGAACACGGCGGTGATTCCCGACATCCTGTCCAACTATTGGCGTGTTTTTGCGCTCTTCGCCGCCGGCATGGTCATCCACTGGCTTCCCGACAGATGGAAAAGATGGTATCGCGTCAACTTCGCCTTGATGCCGGTTTGGCTCATGGGCATCGTGGTGGTGGTCATCGTGTTCGTGCTCTACCAGTTCGTCACCGCCGACCTGCAGCCGTTTATCTATTTCCAGTTTTAGGGATTGGTGATTGGTGGGAGGTTCCGCTGGCTGGCGCCGGCGGAATGGTGCGCGTAAAAAATGGGGAAATTATATACCTGATGGCACAGATCAGGGCTTTTGCATCCTTTTTTTTATTTGGGCGTGCCGGCGCGGCGCGGAATCGCGTCACATTCGCACGCGTCGTCAAATACCGCCGCGCCGTCGGGCTTTCCGTTCCAATGATTTTGGCTTGGAGCCCATCACCATTCCGCCACCGACGATAGGAGGTGGCGGAACCTCCGACTGGCAACGGCACACATTCCCGCCAAAATCATTTCCACTTCAATCCCTCACGCAGGCTCGTTGAACCTCACACCCGTTTCGCGGCGAGCAACCCACACCCTCGTCTCGACGTTCTCCCGCGCCGCGATTTTTCCGCGCGAGCACCCCTTTTCTACCGAGCTTTAGCCCCTGTAACATTTTATTGTTCACTTGCGTATATTAAAAAAAAAAGTATTTTTGCATGGTTTTGAATTAGGGTAATATATATATTAGCAATAGTTACATAAAAATCTGATTATTAAATTGTTAAATATAATGATTATGAAAAAATTTACTTTAAGCACGCTGTTTTTGACAGCAATTTTGTCGTTGGGTCTGCTTGTGAACCAACTCTCCGCACAGACGGAGCCGTTCACAACAAATGAATACACCCAAGCAAGTTCTGACGGAACGACCTATACTTGGACCGTCCCGGCTGGAGTTAACACCATCAACATTATCGCCATTGGCGGTGGAGGCGGTGGCGGTGCCGTTTGCCCTACTTTTTCGAGCTCGTTTGTTAGAGGCTGCGCTGGCGGCGGCGGCGGCGCCTACGTCAAAGTGGACAATTATACCGTAACTCCGGGTGAGGTTTTGACTATCCACGTCGGTTCCAGAGGCAGCGGACACCAAAGCTGCAGCAGCACCTACAGAGGTTGGGGCGGCCACAGTTGGGTAAAGCATGCCGACGGCACCGTTATCGTTCTGGCCAGAGGTGCCAGCGATGTGGCAGATGGCGCTGTCAATGAACCTGGCACAGGCGGTCAGGCGTCTGCTTGTACTGCTCCTGCTGGGAGTGTGGTACTCAGCGGCGGCAATGGCGGTAGAGGATCCACGGGTGCTTGGTGCGGATCCGGCGGCGGCGGCGCAGCCGGCGGCGGAAACGGCGGAAACGGTGCAAGTGCTGACTTCTGGGGAATAATACCAACTGCCACTCATCCTGGTGCTGCAGGCACCAATTCTATCGCCTACGCAGGTAATGGTGGTGCGGGTGTTGTCAGTCATACTGGTGGCACGAATGGCAAAGGCGGTAGTAACTACGGCGGCGGCGGTAGCGGTGGTTCCTCTGGAATTGGCTGGGGTGATGCCGACGGCGGTGATGGCGGTCCCGGTTACGTGCTCATCACCTATTCCGCAACTTGCGATGCTACGCCGGGTTCAATTAGTGCTGAGACCTGGGTGTGCACCTCTACTGACACTGCTATCGTGATTAATAGTACTGCCGCTGCCACAAGCACGGCCACTGGTGGTTCCTACATGTGGCAATCCTCCACTAACGGTTCTTCCTGGAGCAACATCTCTGGCGCAAACGCTGCTACATATACAGCACACGCCACTGGTTATTATCGCAGAGGCTATGTGGTCGGTACTTGCGATCCCGTTATCACATCCGCTGTCTATGTGACCCGTCCGAGCGACATCGATCCGGGCACGATCAAGGATAATGAAGAACATACTGAAAAGGCGATCTGTGCAGGTGATGCCATCAACATTACCCTCAAAAAAACATATTCAGGAAGTGTTACATGGCAAACATGCCCCACTAATTCTACCAACGATGCGGATTGGACAACTGTTTCAACAGGTAGCACATATTCAATTACCAGTGTCTCTGCCACCACATACGTGCGCTACATTGCAAACTATACGGCCACTTGCGGCATTCCTTCTAATAACGTTTATGTGATTACGGTCAATCAACGTCCCGTGGTTAGCAGTATTGAGCCTCCTACGGAACTTTGTCCGGGCGAGTCCTATTATGAACTGATTGCGAACGTCTCTTCCAGCGCAGCCATCACCACCTACACGTGGACAGGCGCCACCGCTACCGGTACGGGTACAACAGCGCAGGTTGTCCCTTCTAGCTATCAGTGTGGACACACTTACAATTATTCCCTTAAGGTGACGGATGAGAACGGTTGCGAAAGTGAGGAGGTGTCTGGTAACTTCACCACCACCACCCCGGCTTTGACCATCGGTACTATCACCGATCTGACTGCGTTCTCTGATGGTGCCTGTGGCTTCAGCATTCCCACCGAAGAAGCCCTGACAGCGGCTGTCAATGCGGCCCTCACCTCCTCTTGTGGAAACACAGTGATGTTGAGCAATATCTCCCCCGCGGCTGAAAGTCCAATTACTGGTCCTACCGCGGTGGAGGCCACGGTTACCGACAGGTGCGGCAACACCCTTACCCAGCCTGTCACCATCAACATTGTGATACCGGCCGCTCCCTCTGCGGTAAACATTACCGCTGATGATGTGTATCTCTGCCCGGGTGAGACCACCACGCTGACCGTAGATGTTACAGCGGAGGAGCCCACATACACATGGGATCCCTCATCATTGGGCTCGGCTGCCACGGCTACTACTATCGCCTACACGGCTGAGGATGTGGTCGCACACGCGGACAACTACTCTGTTGTGGTGACTGACAAATATGGTTGCCCCAGCTCTGGCAATATCGACATCTTTACCACACCGAAGGCATACGTTGCCGACAAGGAATACACCATCTGCGCCGACAATGCCGCCACGATGTCCCTTGCTACTGGCGACAAGGTGCCGGCAGGAAACAGCACAATAGATCCCTTTACCTTCAACTACACCACCACCTACACTTGGACCATCGTTTCCAATACCGGTGTGGGCGGTGCCTCCGCAGGCACGAACCAAGCCGCCTTCACCACGGGCACGCTGACCAACACCACCTTGGAGATGCAAACGGTGGTTTACTCAGTGGTTCCCACCACGGTCACAACAGTTGAAGGCACGGAAGTCACCAGCTGTACGGGTGACGCTTTCACGGTGACGGTCAAAGTGAGACCGAAGGTCACCAACGACGGGGCCATCACCAACTTCGACGATGACGATGTCATCATCACCCTCTGGTATGGTGCTTGCGACACGCTGTACTATGTGGAGACCCCGACCTACGACAACAACATCCTTCCCGCAGACCTTGCCGTTTATCTGACCAACGACAAGGGCGGCAATGTCAACGCCGGCACCCTGCTGGGTCGTATCGCTCCGGGCGAATATACCATCAGATGGACCTTCACGGATGAATGCGGTAACAACATCTACTTCGACAAGAAGTATATCGTACGCTATCCGAACTGCGGCGATGCGGATCCCAACTACACGGAGCCGTTCTACGCTGTCGATGCCGATGGTGTCTCATACCACACCGTGCGTATCGGCTGCGAGTGCTGGACTGCCGAGAACCTGCGCAGCACCAAGTATTCCGACAACACTGATATTCCTTCATCCAACGTCTATCATAGCGACGACTATCCCAACGATGCCGAGAACGAGGCCAAGTTCGGCCGTCTCTACAGCTGGTATTCCGCCATGCATGTGACGGAAGGCGATGACACCGCCGAGCCTTCCACCTCCAACAGCCCCATCGGACCGTACGTGCAGGGTGTCTGCCCCGCCGGCTGGGCTGTGCCTACCGTTGGCATCTACACTTCCATGAAGAACATCTCCGGCGCCATCGAGAATGTCAAGTCATCCGACCAGACCACCTGGCTGCCCGGTCTCGCCGGCATTGCCCCCGGCAGCGGCTTCAACGCCAAGGGCGCAGGCTACTACGAGAGCTACATCGACCGTTACATGAACCTGCTTGGCCAGACGGACTTCTGGACCAGCACCATCGGACCGACGGTACAGAAGGGCACCTGTGTCGAAATCACGCACGTCTGCCCCGAGATGCTCATCAAGGACTATATGAAGGGCCTTGGCTTCAGCATCCGCTGCGTGAAGAGAGACGAGAAAGACTTCACTTGCGGCACTTCCAAGATGAGAGCCGCCAGTGGCAACGAGTATGAGACTGTGCAAATCGGCACCCAGTGCTGGTCTAAGAGCAACCTGCACGAAAGAGTTGGAAATGAGGGTGACAGTCACGGTAATCCCTCGAGCGACATAGCCCCTTATTACTATATTAATTCAGGACAAGATCCCGTAATCTATGGCTATTATTATAATTGGGAAGCAGCCCAAATAGCCTGTCCGGACGGCTGGCATCTGCCATCTCAAGAAGAAGTACGTCAATTGGTCTCTTACATGTCCACTGTACCTGAATATCAGTGTGACGGTGAGTTTTCAGCAAAATCATTAGCTTACACTTCGGGCTGGCCTGTCGATAATGACAACAGCTGTACTGTGGGTAGTGACCAAAGCACGAATAATGCTTCAGGATTTTCAGCTATATGTACGGGTAACTATACAGGAAACATTAATCAATACCTGGCTGTTTTCTGGAGCGCAACTTCTTCTACCTTTAGTAACGGAGATTTATCAGCTTGTGATTACCATCTTTATTACAATAATACTTCTCTGTTGTTTTCTTATGTTTCCAGATGGCATAATAGTTCTGTCCGCTGTCTGAAAGATTAAAAATAGTTAGCAATTGGCAATATAGGGCGTGGCCGCAGGGCTGCGCCTTTTTTTGTGGTTGGTAGAGGTTCCGCCGGCGACAGCCGGCGGAATGGTGCGCGTCACCGCGAAAAAAAGATAATGGGCGGCGGCGGGAGCTGATTTACGAATTACACTCCCCAACCGCCGCCGCCCATCTTTTCCTTTCCCTGCGCGTCAGCGTGCAACCACCATTCCGCCGCGAACGCAGTGAGCGAGCGGAATCCCTGACAAGGTGGTTGGTTGTTTGCGTTTTACGATTTACGATTACCTTGTTCCGAAAAACGTAAAACGAAAAACGAACACCGCGGTTGGGGGTTGGTAGGAGGTTCCGCCGGCCTTCGCCGCAGGCAGGCCGTCAGGTCTGCCGGTGTTGGTAGGAAATGCGGGCACGGAAACCCCATCGCACGCCGTAGGTGTGCGGGGATGGCAGTTGGATTTTGGTGATTGGTGGTTGGATAAATGGACAATGCTGCCATCATCCCAAAGGCTTCCGGCCTGCGCCCGGATCACCATGCGGTTCCCAATGCGGCGCCGCCGAGGATGGCGGCATCGTTTTGGGGCAGTTGCGACAAAAGGACTTGGACTTTCCCTTTGTAGAGAAAAAGCAGATTGTCCTCGAAATACTTGCGGAGCGGGCGCATCAGCGCCTCGCCCGCGCGGGTGGGACCGCCCATAAGGAAGATGGCTTCCGGCTCTGAGAAGGCCACGGCGTTGGCCAAGGCCAGCCCCAGCCAGCGGGCAGTGGTGTCATACGCCTCCATGGCCACGGGGTCGCCTCGCAGGGCCGACTCACCGACAAACCGGCAGGTGAGGCCTTCCGGCTCATTGGCCGTCGGCTGGACTTTTCGGAGAGCTTCGCGGTAGTTTTGGCAGATGCCCCGCGCGGAGGCATACGTCTCCAAACAGCCGTTGCGCCCGCAACTGCATGCGCGCCCGTCCGGGGAGACGATGGCGTGGCCCAGCTCGCCGGCCATGCCATGACTGCCGTGCAGCAGCTGACCCTCCACCACGAGGCCGCTTCCCACGCCCGTGCCTAATGTGAGCATGATGAAATGCTTCATGCCTTTTGCCCCGCCGTAAACCATCTCGCCGACGGCTGCGGCGTTGGCATCGTTGTCCAGACGTACAGGCACCCCGAAACGTTCCGTCAGGTAGTCGCCTAAGGGGATGGGGGTCTTGATGCGCAGGTTGGCGGTGTTGGCCTCGATGCGGACAGTCTTGTGGTTGCCGTTGGGCGCACCGATGCCTATGCCCTGTACTGTGGTCAGATGCGTGGCATCCAACATCCGTTGGATTTGGTTGGCGATGGCTTCCATGTAGGTCTCTGCCGTGTCGTAGCGGTCGGTGGGCAGACTGTCGCGGCGCACGATGACCCCGTCGTCGCGCACAATGCCGATGTCGGTGTTGGTGCCTCCGATGTCAATGCCGATGGAGTAGGTGCTCATGAGGTTGCTGAATTTATCGTTTGATGTTTTGGCGATTGAGGGCCGCACGGTAGCGGGCGGCATTGGCCGCATGTTGCGCGGCACTGGAGGTGAAGTTGTGATAGCCGGAGAGATCCTCCTTGGCGCACATGTACAAGTAGTCATGGTGCGTGTAATGCAGCACCGAGTCCATGGTGGACCCCTCGGGAATGCGGATGGGCCCTGGGGGGAGCCCTCTGTATTTGTAGGTGTTGTAAGGTGAGTCCACCCCGAGGTCGGCGTTGAGGATGCGCTTGCGGGCAAAGTCGCCGAGCGCGAACTTGACGGTCGGGTCGGCCTGCAGCAGCATGCCTTTGTGCAGACGGTTCATATAGAGTCCCGCGATGATGGCCTTTTCGGCAGGACGGTGGTTCTCCTCCTCCACAATGGAGGCTAACGTGGCCACCTCCACGGGCGTCAGCCCGATGGCTTTGGCCTGCGCCTTGCGCTGCCGGGTCCAGAATTGCTGGTGGAACTCATGCATCCGCTCCACGAACCCTTCGGCGGTGATGTCATAGAAGAGGTCGTAGGTGTTGGGGATGAAAAGGGCGGGCAGGGTGTATTTGTCGAATCCCAGACGGCCGATGAATGCGCTGTCGCCAAGACAGGCCGCCAGCTCTTCGGGAGTGAAGAAGAAGCGGTTGCCCACCTTTTCGACGAATTGGTCGATGGTGCGCACGTTGTTGAAGGAAAACCGCACGGCATAGTGCTGTCCCCGTCGCAGAAGTCTGACCAGCTCGATGTTGCTGCTGTTGGGCTGGATGGTGTAACGCCCCGGCCGTATGGTCTTGAAGCGCATCAGCTGCGCGGTGCGGTCGAAAGTCTTTTCATTGCGCAGCACATGGTGTGTGCGCAGGGAGTCCTTCATCTGCTCGTAGGTGGCCCCGTGTGGCACGGTGACCTTGACCTCGCCGCCGATGGCGGTGTTGGGGCCAAACAGGGCGAATGCCGCGTAGGCGGCCGCGACAATGGCAATGCCGAAAAGGAGGAGCAGTAACCTGAGAATCTTCTTTTTCATGTTCGGTTAGAAGAGGCGTTTGATGATTCGTAGAGAGTGTGTGTATTTTCCGGAAGGTGCGTGGAAGATGCCGGTGTCGTCCAGGGTGTTGATCTGGACGTGGCCGGAAGCATGCAGGATCTGTCGGTGGCCGCATACGATGCCCACGTGGATGATCCGTCCCTCCTCGTTGCCGAAAAAGGCGAGGTCGCCGATCCGTGCCTCGTCAACGAAGTCAACAGGGGTGCCCAACTCCACTTGTCGGGAGGCGTCTCGGGGCAGGTTGACGCCGATGCTGCGGAAGGCCATCTGGGAGAAGCCTGAGCAGTCGATGCCGGCGGGGGTGCGTCCGCCCCAAAGGTAGGGCGCGTTGAGGTATTGGAACGCAAAGGCGAGCAGACGGTCTTGCTGTTCGGTGAGCCCCTCGTGATGCGGCACCGCGAGTGGCGTTGCAGGCTCCAATTTGAACGTCCTGCCTGCGAGTGAGAATACGCCCTCTTCCGGCTCGGGGAGGCGAGCCCCGATGTATAGCAGCGTGGGGATGTGGCTCTGTTGGTCACGGACGAACTGAAAGAGGGTGTCAACAATGCGGTGCGGTTGCGTTTGCAGGCTGGCATGTTCCTCGTCGGAAAGGGGCACGAACTGCTTGCGCTGCAGCCACCCCTCGTAGCCGCAGTCGTCGGTGCGGATTTTGACCCACTCGGGCAGTATTTCCATGACTGTGTATGATTCTCCGAAAAGGAGTTGCGACACCATCTCGGCGGTGTGGGAAGGCTCGGCGCGAAGGGCAGCGGCCATCCAAAGGCAAATTCCGTGATTCATAGGTTATGGCAATATAGTTTCAACGCCCGCTGGCGTTTGGTTTCGGATCGCGGGGCGGGCGTTGGGATGTGACAAAAGGTTTAGAACGGCAGGTCGTCGGGAGCACCGTCGTCCGTGAAGGTGTCCTGTGCAGGACCGTATCCGGGCAGGTCGTTGGCGGGTGGCGGCGTGCCGGCGGGCGGCGTGTAGGCCGTGTGCTGCGGCTGCACGGCGGCAGGGTTGTACTGCTGCTGTTGCGGTGCCATGCCGGCAGGATTGTAGGCCTGCGGCTGCAAAGGCGCGCCCTCCTGCACATGCTCGATTTTCCATGCCTTCACATCAGTGTACCACTTGCCGTTGAACTCCCGCGACTCCAGATCGAAGGAGACCTTCATCTGATCGCCAATGTTGTATTCGTTGAGCTGGTTTGCACGATCACCCCACAGGTTCGCGCATATCTTGCGGGGAAATTGGTCGTTGGTCTCAATGACGAACTCCTGCTTCTGCCAGGTGGACCCGGTCCTGGCGCTGGTGCCCGACTGCATTTCGAGCTTTTGTATAAGTCTGCCGGTAATTTCTAAAGACATAGTGTTGTTATAATTTTATTGTAAATATGATATTAGTTGTCGGTTTTGTCCTCTTTTTTCTGTTTTTTGCCAAAGACAGTCACGTTGATGTAGTTGGACGGGTTGGCTTTGATATCCTGAATGAGCGTGTTGAGGCTTTCAAGGGTCTGGGTGACATCCTTGTATAGCTGTTCGTTGTTGATGAGCATGCCGGCGGTGCCTTCGCCATTCTCGATTTTGGTGGTCACGGCGTTGAGGTTGGCAATGGTGCTTTGGGCGTCGTTGACTAAGGAACGGATGTTGGCTTTGGCGATCGAGTCGGAAATGTTGTCAAGGTTGTCAACGATGTTGTGGATCTGCGGAGTGGCGTTGCTGAGCGTGGCGGTCAGCTGTTCCAGTTGGGTGACCACGCGCCCCACTTTGCCCTCATTGGTGGAGAGGATCTGGTCAAGGTGGCGGGTCGAAGCGTCAAGGTTGGCGAGCGTGCTCTTGATCATGAGGGCGCTGTTGACGGAGTCTTGGGGCTGGAAGGCGCTCTTGAGGGAGAGGCCTATGGTATCGACGGAGGCGATGACGCTGGCCAATTGCTCTTTGAGACCGTCGAGGCCGTCAAACATGCCCGGAGCGAGCATGCAGGCCAACGTGTCGTTCTTGTGCGCCAGGGTGGAGGAGTTGCCCATGACCAACCGTACAATCATGCCGCCCAGCACATCTTTCTGGGCCACCTCGAAATGACTGTCGGAGGGAATGTCTATTTTTTCGGTGACGAGAATCTCGGCGCAGATGCGCGGCGGATTGGAACTCAACAGCGTGATGTCGTTCACTTTGCCAATGGGATAGCCGTTGAATACGACCGTCGTGCTCTCGTGCAGGTCCCCGACGTCCTCGAAAACCGCGTAATAGTAGGTTTTTCGATTCAAGACATTAAGTCCTTTGAGAAAGTTGCATCCGAAATAGAAGATGACGAGGGCGGCAATGCAGAAGATGCCAACCTTCATGCTCCTGATGTTCTTTTCGGAATATTGTTGGTTGTCTTTGTCGTTGCTCATCGGCGTATGAAAATGAGCGGCAAAGATATTATTTTTTCGTCAATTTCCGAGCCTCGGACACGGATATTTTTTTGTCGCCTTGGAAGGCGATCATGAAGGCGTCCGGATGGGTCTGCTTGATGCTGTTGAGCAGTTTGTTGGCCTCTTCGTATGTGGTTTCATTCCCGGCGGTATATTTCCACAGTCCGTTTTCCTGATAGTAACCGAGGTCGGGAATGTTCCAGATGCGTTTGTCGCTGAGTTCAAGCTTGACGGGCGACGCGAGGATCTGCACCTTGAAGCGCACCTCCTCTTCTTTGGCGGGAGCGGTTTCTGTGCTGCTGTTGCCGTTGTTTGCAACTGCCGGCTGGGGTTGTGTGGCAGGCTCGGGTGTGGCGGCCGCCGTGTCGATGGTCACGGGCGGGACCGGGTCCTCGGCAGGCTTGCCGGGTGTGCTTCCACTGACGGGCAGGTGTGCGTGCTTGGTGTTGTTGACGACATCCAGATAGTCCACAAAGGCGTTGTAGATGGAGGCGGCCAGCTTGTCTTGGTTGGCCTGCTGGATGAGGTAGGCCTGGTCTTTCGGGTTGGAAAGGAATCCCATCTCAATCAGGATGCTGGGCATGGCCACCTTGTAGAGCACCCAGTAGTTGGCCTGTTTCACACCACGGTTGTTGAGATGCGAGGTGGCCACCAAGTTCTTCTGCACCTTGTCGGCCAAAATGATGGATTTGTTGAGGTAGGCGGACGAGTAGAGGGAGAAGACGACGTAGGATTCCGGCGAGTTGGGGTTGAAACCATCGTAGTTGTTCTGGTAGTTTTTTTCCATCAGAATGGCGGAGTTCTCCTTGCGGGCCACGGCTTGGTTGGCCTCGCTCTTGGACAATCCCATCACGTATGTTTCCACACCGTTGCCGGCGGGATTCTCGGAGGCGTTGCAGTGGAAGGAGATGAACAGGTCGGCATGGGCGTTGTTGGCAATCTGGGCGCGGCGGTACAACTCCACGAAAACATCGGTCTTGCGGGTGTAGATGACCTTCACATCCGGACAGTGCTCCTCGATGAGCTTCCCCACCTTGAGCGCCATGCTCAGGTTCACGGTCTTCTCATTCACCTGGGAACCGATGCAGCCGGGGTCGTGCGCACCATGGCCGGCGTCGATGACCACCTTGAAAGGACGGGCGTTTTCCTGCCCCCAAGCCGTGCCGCAGATAAAAAATGCCAGGACATATAATAAGATTCGAATTTTACAGTTCATCGTTTTGAAACTTTTTGATATTTTTGCCGTTTTTAAACTTGCAAAAATAAACGTATTATTTGTAGAGGTTAAGGTGTTGTTGAAAAAAATATACACATCTCGTTTTTCATATTTTCAAAAGCTGATTATCTTGTTTATAGTCAGTTGCTTGTGTGTTGCGTCCCAAGCACAGGGTGTGAAGACGAGAAACCGCAGGTCTGCAGTTGACACGACTGCACGTGTGATAAACGATTCTGCGCGCGCTGTTATTGTCCAAAGCGACACCAATAGGAAGACGGTTCGCTCCGTCAAAATCATCTCACCCAATGCCATACACTCCGTCGTCACCTACAGCGCCAAGGACTCCACCGTCAACGACCTTGAGCGGCGTTATACCTATCTTTTCGGCGATGCTGTGGTGAAATACGAGGATATGGAGCTGTATGCGGATTATATAGAGATCGACTTCAAGAACAACCAGCTCTATGCTTCGGGGGTGGCCGATTCTTCCGGCAACGTGCACGGCAATCCTGTCTTCGTGCAGGGCGCCGACCAATACAGGGCCCGCGAAATCAAGTACAACTTCACCACCCATAAGGGCAAGATCTCGCACGTCATCACCACTCAGGACGAGGGCTATATCCATGGCGAACAGGTCAAGAAGATGGGCGACAATGTGGCTTTTATGAAGAGGGGCAAGTACACCACCTGCGAACTCGACCACCCCCACTACGAGATCTTCTTTTCCAAGGCGAAGTTGATCCAGCACGACAAGATTGTCATCGGTCCCGCCTACCTGAGTTTTACAGGCGTTCCCACCCCGCTGGTTCTGCCCTTCGGGTTTTTCCCCTTGGAAAAGGACAGGAAGTCGGGACTGGTGATGCCCACTTTCGGTGAATCCAACAGCTTGGGGTTCTATATCAAGGATATCGGCTTCTATTTCGCTCTCACCGATAATTTCGACCTGCTGCTCGGCGCGGATGTCTATACCCGTGGAAGTTGGGCCGTCAAGGCCAAGTCCAATTATGCGTATCGCTACAAATGCAAGGGCAACGCCGAGCTGGGCTTTTACCAGACCCGTGTGGGCGACAAGCTCGACTCCACCTACCGTGTCTCCAACGACTTCAAGATCTTTTGGGATCACAAGCAGGATGTGAAGTCGCATCCCACCACCCGCTTCAACGCCCACATCGATGTGGTCAGCTCCAACTACTCCAAATACAACCTCACATCTGCCAGCGACTACCTTTCCAACCAGTTCACCTCTTCGGTCAACGTCTCCACCTCGGCCGCCGACATCTTCTATTTCGACGCCACACTTTCGTATTCGCAAAACACGGGCCACCACACCATCAACTTCAAGTTGCCCGATATCAGCATGTCGGTCATCCAGTTTTATCCTTTCCGCAAAAAGAACAAGGCCGGTTCGTTGAAGTGGTACGACAATATTTCCATGAAGTGGAGTTCGCAGCTGACCGGACAGATCAACACCTACGACTCCATTTTCTTCAGGCCGCAGACATGGGAGAACTTCAATGTGGGCATGCAGCACAACATCCCGTTGACCATCCCCATCAAGATCGCCAAGCTCATCAACTGGAACACGACGGCCACGCTCATCGAAAAATGGTACTTGCAGTCGTACGCCTGTGACATGACGGTGGACACGCTGGCCGATGTGCCGTCGGCAATGGTGAACCGCAATTTGCGGCGCGGCTTCTATGCTTTGCACGACATCAGTCTCTCCACATCGATGACCACGAAGGTTTATGTGATGTACTCTTTCAAAAAGGGCGGATTGCAGGCTATCCGGCACGTGATCACGCCTCTGCTGAATTTCACCTATCGTCCCAATTTGTCGGGAGGCACGCGCGGGACCTACTTCAACCCCATTACCGGCGAACAGGTGGAGTACTCCTATTTTGACAATGCCATCTTCGGCTCCGTGGCCGCCAACACACAGGCGCTGGCTCAGCTCTCCTTCGGCAACAATGTGGAAATCAAGGTGCGCTCGCGACGCGACACCATCACGGGATACAAGAAAATACCCATCATCGACAACCTCAATGTCTCGATGAGCTACAACTTCGCGGCCGACTCCTTGAAACTGTCCAAGCTTACGCTCACCGGCCGGAGCACGCTGTTCAAACAACTGTACTTGACATACAATTTCGCCTTTGACCCCTATATCATCGGTCCCAACGGCCGCAATGTCAACAGGTTCGAGTGGAAGGAGAACCGCCGTCTGCTCCGTTTCTCCTCCACCACGTTGAGTGTCGCGCTTAACCTGCGCCTTGATCAGAACACCTTCCGGAAGAAGACGGCCGGCGGCAGCACGGCAAAGCGCAACGACAAGGACAGACTGCCCTGGTCGCTGACCTTCAACTACACCTTCACCTACGGCATCAACGACAACATATACTATTATATGTTGCGCGACACCAACCGCTATGTGAACAATATGGTGCACACCATCAATGTCACCGGTGACATCCATGTCACGAAAAAGTGGAAAATCGGTTTCGCCACAGGCTACGATTTCGTCCAGAAGTCGATGTCATACACCTCCATAGACATCTACAGGGACATGCACTGTTGGGAGATGAGTTTCAACTGGATACCCTTCGGCTACCGCAAGGGATGGGGTTTCACCATCAATGTGAAGGCCGCCGTGTTGAAGGATGTGTTGAAATACAACAGGCCGAACGACTACCGCAACAATCTATAGGGCGGAAGATATGGGAGATTGGTAATTACAAAAATTATCTTTCAAGATAATTTTTGCAAAAAAAAATGTATATTTGCCGCCTGAAACTAAACCATATAAATGAATGACTAAAGCAACTATCCAATCCGTCAGACAAACTGAGAAGGCCGGGCTGTTTACCATCTGTTTTGAGGGCGAGAGCTTCACCGAATTCCAGAAATTCATCGTTAAAGGCCATGAGAATGCAACTCTCCAGCCTGATTTGCAAAAGATTTTGAACGCCTTGCAACACATGATGAATGCAATGGGGTTTCTTGACAGGTATTTCAGACCAGAAGGGAAAATGCGCGACCGAGTGGCGGCACTACCCATACAGAGCAGTAAGTTAAGGCTTTATTGTCTGCGACTGTCCGACAGCGTGCTGATTGTAGGAAACGGTGGTCCTAAAACCACTAATACTTACGAGGAAGATTCGGAACTGAACGGATATGTGATTCAACTTCAAAAATTGGATGACCTATTGAAATTGGCGGAGGCAAAGGGGGAAATCACCATTGAGGAGGCCTCCCTCTCTGGCGTGGACGACAAAGAATTTGATATATGAAACATTCGAGTGAAACAGAACAGCTTTTCCAGCAGACACTTGACAAAACACCAAAAGCTTTAAAGTTGCAGGTGGAGTGGTCATACGAAATTGCTGATTGGATTGACAATCTGCTGCGAAGTCGTGGGTTGTCACAAAAGGAGTTTGCAAAGATGGTGGGCACATCTGAGGCGGCCGTATCGCACTGGGTTGGCGGCGGACACAATTTCACGCTGGCAACATTGGCAAAGATTTCCGCTGCATTGGGTGTCTCTCTTATTTCGATTGGACAATAAACAACAAATCGTTGTGCGAAGGAGAGATTCTTGTGTGAAATTTCGTCAAAACCAATCAAGTCCCTGAAAGGTAAAAAATGGAGTTGAGCCATACTTGAGGCTGGAAAAACAACAATAAAAAAAACGTCCTTTGCCAATAAAAAAAAAGTGTATATTTGCAACCTTGAAAAATTTAGGTTGAAATAAGTATAAATATTTAAAAATCAATTAAATAAAAAAGATGAAAAACAAAGGACTTATTTTATTTTTCACCATTCTCCTGGCATTGGTCTGCCTGTACTGCCTCTCTTTCACCTACGCCACATGGCGTGTGGAGAAGAAAGCCGACAGATTTGCCAACGATCCCGCTGCCATCGAGAGCGTGAAAAAGGAAGCACATGGCGACGTGATGTTGGAGAAACACCTGACGGACTCCCTCGTCGAGGCCAGAACCCGCCAGTATCTGACCAACAAGAACGATTCGACCGTGTTCATGGGGAACACTTACAAGCAGTGTAAGTACAAAGAGCTGAATTTAGGTTTGGACTTGAAGGGTGGTATGAACGTCACCTTGGAAATTTCCATGCCGGATGTGGTGCAAAGTCTGGCCTCCAACAAGGAGGACGAGCTCTTCAAGACGGCTTTTGCGAATGCCGAGAAGGAGTTCGCGAGAACCACCAATGGCGATTTCATTGATATTTTCGTTGATAATTTCAACAAGCAGAAGAGTGCGTTGAAGATGAACAACGCCAACCTGCGCACCTATTTCGGCGAGCGTTCCGGTATTAAGAATGCCTCTGATCAACAGATTATCAGCTGGATGAAGAAGGAGTCTTCCGAAATCGTGGAGCGCACTTTCAAGATCCTGCGCACCCGTATCGACCGTTTCGGTGTGGCTCAGCCCAACCTGCAGATGTTGCAAGGCGGCCGTATCTTGGTCGAGCTTCCTGGCATCAAGGAACCCGAGCGTGTGACCGACCTCTTGAAGAGCACCGCAAAGCTGGAATTCTGGGAGGTCTATAACGACATCGTGGGTGGCAAGCCCATCGTGCAACGCTTCATGGAAGCCGACGCCCAGCTGGCCGAGATGCTGAAGAACAAGGAGTCCCTCACGCCTGCCGCCACCGACACCGCTTTGGCTGCTGCCGACAGTGCTGTCAACGATGCTTTGGCCGCTGCCAACACCGAAATTGACGAGGATGAGGAGGAAGAAGAACTCGACGCCGCCGGCGGTGCCATCCTCAGCAAGGCGGTCGCCATCCCGGGCAGCTATGTGATCGGCTACTTCAAGGAGTCCGACATGCCCGCCATCAACAGCATGCTCCCGCAGCTGCAGCGTCTGTTGGGTGACAACAGCGTGGTCTTCTACTGGGGTGCTCCCGAGAAAGACTATGGCAATGCCTACCCGCTCTATCCGCTCAAGAAGAAAAACGACCGTATCGGACCGCTCTTGAGCTCCGAGACCATCGGTGGCGCCCGCGTGGTTCGCAACGCCCGCCAGGATGTGGACCAGAACAACCGCGTGGTCGTCAACATGTCCATGGAGAGCCAGGCTGCCGACGAGTGGCGTAAGATCACCCGCGAGGCATCTGAGAACAAACAGAACCCCACGGCCATCGCCATCGTGCTTGACGAGTTTGTCTATTCCGCACCGACCGTCCGCAGCGAGATCCCCAACGGCAACTCCGAGATTTCCGGTAACTTCACCATTGAAGAGGCCAAAGACCTTGCCACTGTGTTGAACTCCGGTAACTTGGAAGCCCGCGTCAACATCGTCCAATCCGAAGTTGTTGGTCCGACCCTCGGTAAGGAGTCCATCCGTTCCGGTTTGCTCTCCTTCCTCGCCGCCTTCATCCTCGTGGTGTTGTACATGTTCTTCTACTACAGCCGCGCCGGTCTGGTCGCTGACCTCGCGCTGTTCATGAACGTCTTCTTCATCATCGGCGTGCTCGCCTCCATGGGGGCTGTCCTGACGCTGCCAGGTATCGCCGGTATTGTGTTGACCTTGGGTATGGCCGTTGACGCCAACGTGATTATCTACGAGCGCGTCCGCGAAGAGGTGCGCGCCGGCAAGGGTATCCGCGTGGCTGTGGACGAAGGCTTCAAACATTCCTACTCTGCTATCATCGACGGTAACGTCACCACGTTGATCACCGCTATCGTTCTTTACATTTTCGGTTCCGGTCCGATCCAAGGTTTCGCCACCACGTTGATCATCGGTATCCTCTCCTCCCTCTTCACCGCCATCCTCGTGTCCCGTCTTATCCTCGAGGCCCGCCTCAAGAAGGGCAAGGATTTCACCGTGGGCAACAGTATTACGATGAACGCCTTCACCAACCTGCACATCGACTTTCTTGGAAAGAGAAAGATTTTCTACGCGCTCTCTCTGACCTTGATCGCCATCTCCATCATCTCCCTCTTCACGTTGAAATTGCAACCCGGCATCGACTTCACCGGAGGCCGTTGCTATGTGGTCCGTTTCGACAAGGATGTCACAACAAGAGATGTGCGTGATGCCGTTTCCAAAGAGTTCGGTGGCAACCCTGAAGTCAAGACTTTCGGTAGCAACAACCAGATCCGTATCATCACTAACTTCCGCATCGACAGCAACGATCCTAAGGATGACCAACTCTGCGAGAAGAAACTTTACAACTGCTTGAAGGGCTTCTACGAGAAACAGGATCTCAGCGAGTACGACTTCACCCACTTGACCAACGATGTCCGTGGTGTGCAGTCATCCCAGAAGATCCAGCCCACCGTGGCCCGCGAGCTGTTGAGAAATGCAGCCTTGGCCGTGTTGGCATCCCTGGTGCTGATTTTCATCTACATCGCCATCCGTTTCCGCAACTGGCAGTTCGGTTTGGCCGGTGTCGCCGCCTTGTTCCACGACTCCTTCCTGACCATCGGTATGTTCTCCCTCTTCTACAAGATCATGCCGTTCTCCATGGAAATCGACCAGAACTTTATCGCGGCTATCTTGACGGTGATTGGTTACTCCATCAATAACGTCGTGGTCATCATGGACCGTGTCCGTGAGAACTTGGCCCTCTATCCGAAACGCAGCAACTATGACAACTTCAATACCGCCATCAACAGCACCATGGGCCGTAGCATCAATACTGCCCTCACCACGTTGGTGACCCTGTTGGTGATCTTCCTGTTCGGCGGCGAGGTGATCCGCGGTTTCGTGTTCGCCATGTTCATCGGTATCTTGTTCGGTACCTACTCCGGCATTCTCGTGGCCAACCCGTTCGCATACGACTTGCTTCGCCTCAAACGCGGCGAGGTCAAGCGCGCCAATGCCGAGATTGCGAAGTAAAGTTTTTCGGTTACATAAAAAAAACGGAACGATGCTATATCGTTCCGTTTTTTTTTGTATTTTAGCAGCCGCAATTTTTATAAGGTAAATTATCATAAATATGAATATACAAAAGCTTACTGCCGTCCTCGTAACTCTCTTAATGATAGGAGGTTTGACCTTGAATGCTCAGGCTCCGCAGAGCGTTCTGCGCGATGCGGACAATCTGTTCCGCGATTGTCAGTATGGGAATGCGTTGGAACAATACAAGAAAGGTATGAAGAAGCTCTCCTCCAACAGGGTTGAGATACAACGTGCCACTTTCCAGATCGCGGAGTGTTATCGCATCATGGGTGATGTGAAGAAGGCCGAACAACAATATCTTCGCTTGGAGAAGAAGAATTATCAGAAAGACAATCCCATCATCCTGTTCCACCTCGCCAGCATCTACAACATGCGCGGCGAGTACGACATGGCGCTCAAGTATTATCAGAGCTATAAAAAGCGTGAGCCCAACGATCCGCGTGTGGATATGCGTATCGAGGGCTGTAACAACGCCAAGATGTGGAACGAGAACCCCACCCGCTACGAGGTGGAGAATCTCAAGAAGTTCAACACCCGCGACGATGAATGGGCACCGCGCTGGGGTAATGAAGAGAAACGCAACTCCATCATCTTCACCTCCAATCGTGAGGGTTCGGTGGGAAAAGGCACCGACCAATGGACGGGTGTCTCCTTCTCCGACATCTATATCACCAACAAGCCCAAGAGCAAAAACACGGACTGGCCGGGTGAATGGTCTCCCGTCACCACCCTTGACGAAGGCGGCACCCTTAACACAGGCGTGAACGAGGGCGAGGCCTGCTCCAACCGCAAAGGCTCTGTCTATTACATGACAAAATGCCCCCAAGACAAGAAAAAGGTGCAGGGTTGCTATATTTACAAGACGCTGAAAAAAGGCAAATCGTGGGGCGAACCCGAGCTGGTTGTCCTGGGCGACTCCGCCTACAACTATGTCCATCCCTACATCTCCGGCGATGAGCTGACCATCTACTTCGCATCCAACATGCCGGGTGGAGAGGGCGGCTATGACATTTACATGGCTACCCGCGCCAAGAAGTCCGCCAAGTTCAGCAATATCACCAACCTCGGCCCGAATGTCAACACCAAGGGACAGGAGGTGTTCCCCATCCTTCGCAACGAGAATGAACTCTACTTCTCTTCCGATGGTTGGCCGGGCCTTGGTGGGCTTGACCTCTTCCTCTCCCGCATCAAAGATGGCAAATTCCAGCCTGCAGAAAACCTTATGGTGCCCATCAACTCTTCATACGATGAAATCGGCATCATCTTTGATGAGAACGAGGCCATCGACCCGCAATCCAAGTCACCGTATCTTGCCAAAGGTTATTTTTCCTCCAACCGTCCCGGCGGCCGTGGCGGCGACGATATCTACTACTTTGTCCTCCGTCCGCTGGTCTATACGCTTTCCGGTTACATCCGCGACAAGAACAACGGACAGTACATGGATGGCGTTGAGGTTGAAATCAGCGGCTCCGACGGCACCTCTTACAAGACAACCACTGACGTGAAGGGTTATTACCACTTCGACAAGGCCAAGATCTTGGGTGCTACGACCTATGCCATCAAGGTGGCCAAGAAGGGATATTGGGAGAGCGGCAACACGGCCACGGCCACCACGGTGGGCTTGTCTGAAAACACCGATTTGAAACAGGATTTCACCCTCGAACCGATTCCGAAGGAGCCTATCTTGCTGCCGGAGATTCTGTACGATCTGGCCAAGTGGGACCTCAAACCCCAGTACAAAGACTCGTTGATGTACCTCTATAATATTATGGTCAAGAATCCGACCATCGTCATTGAGCTTCGTTCCCACACCGACTCCCGTGACACGGAGGAGAAGAACGACATCCTTTCCCAGAACCGTGCCCAGTCGTGTGTCGATTTCCTGGTGAAGGAGAAGGGCATTGCCGCCGACCGTATTGTGGCCAAGGGCTATGGTGAGCGCGTGCCGCGTAAATTGGAGAAGGACATGTACTCTACCTATAACGGCAAGAAGTATTTCTTCCCGAAAGGCACTGTGCTGACAGAGGCTTTCTGTGAGTCTCAGCCCACGAAAGCCGAGAAGGAGGCTGCCCACCAGCTTAACCGTCGTACCGAGTTCATCATCCTGCGTGACGACTATGTGCCCAGCAACGACAATATTGACAGCGTGCGTCAAGGCGGCGGTATCGCCCTTGTGCAACAACGCACGGTTCCTGTCACTGTCGATGGCGATAAAGTCATGGGCAACTGCTTTGCCAACAGTAAATCTCTGAACTTTGTCATCGGCGACAACAGTGAAGAAGTCATGATGAACTACGCTGACGCCACCCGCTTCCTGAAGGAATCCTTCATCACCCTTAACGACTTCGAGGAGAAGTCAGGCGCTATCAAGCAGGAGGATGGTAGCATTATCGAAGGTTCGGTCCTCTATCTCGAAGAGTTGCGTATTGGTGATGACTACTCCGAGAATGTGAAGGTCATCGTCAAGAAGAACCTGCCCGCCGCCATCGTGGTCGGTGACAAATTCATCGAGAACGAATGGGGCTCGTACACCATAGACAAATCTTCCAACCAATTGAAATTTAACTAATCATAAATCAGAATAGATTCAAAGGGCAATCTTAGGGTTGCTCTTTTTTTTGCCAAGATGACACTTTTGAAGAAATCCATCCTCTGCTGCGCCCTCTTTGCGTTTTTTGCTATCCCGTCTTTGGCGCAAGACACCCTCCATGAAAACAAGCGCGGTTTTGATCTGATCAACAAACTGCTCCTTGAAGTGCGTGCCGACATGACCTTCAACCAGCCTTTCGTCTTGAATGAGCTGGAAGGTTTGCAATCCACGAACATCGGTGAATGCACATACGGATTTGTGGGCCGTTATTTCAACCTGCACATGGGCGGTAATCTCACGAAGGACTTGTCGTATTATTTCCGGCAGCGCATCGTGGCCAACCCGGGCAGCAACTCCTTCTTCGACAACACGGATTTTCTTTATCTCAACTACCGTTTTCATAAAAACTGGTCGTTGCGAGTGGGAAAGGAAGCCTTGGCTGTCGGCGGCTTTGAGTACGACGCACCTCCTATCGATGTGCTCTATTGGTCCTACTATTGGGACAATTTTTACTGTTTCCAGCTCTCTGCAGGGGTGTCGTTCCATTCCAACAACGAGAAAAACACCCTCACGCTGCAAGTGGGCAACTCTCCCTACATCCACTACGGTTCCCCGTTCAGAAACTCCCTGTTGAGTTACAACCTGCTTTGGTCCGGCGACTTCGGCCATTTCAAGACACTCTATTCCTTCAATATGTTCGAGAGAAAAAGGGGTGTCTTCATGAACTACATCGCCTTGGGCAACAAACTTGATTACGACCATTTCAGCGTTTATCTGGACTTGATGCATCATGCCTGCTCCACGCGACAGCTGTTCAAAGACTTTGGCGTGGTTGCACGCGCCGATTTCAAGTTCAATCCTCTTGCCAACCTTTTTGTCAAAGCAGGCTATGAACAGAATCTTGATGAAGAGGAGATCGCCAATTTCAACACCACGGGCGAGATCTGGGACTGCTTGGCGCTTCCTGGACAACAATATATATATTATGGTATAGGCTTTGAATGGCATCCCAGGAAATACTCCGACATACGTTTGCATGGCTTTGTGACCGACATTGCCATAGTCAATGATTATGCGCCGGCCTTGCAGGATCCCGATGTCCAAGCCGAGCACAATCTCTATGCCAACATTGGCGTGACGTGGAAAATAGACATTGCAAAATATTTCAGAAACAAATAGGATATGAAGATAAGACGCAAGAACACCCTCGATTATGCCCAGGCCATTGAGCGGGTATTCCAGAAGTTGGAGCAAAAGCTCAAACTGAAAAATCCATTGAAGTTTACCAGCAAACGTTCCATCGAGGCTGTCCTCTTCCTGATTCTGTTTATAGGCTTTTTCGGCCTGTTGGCCTACAAAATGTCGTTGCCGATGATGCTGAACACGTTCATGCAGACGGCCTATCGTTTGCTGTTGGAGACGGTGTTCTACATCATGGCCATTTGTGTGCTGATGGGTGCCATCAGCAAGTTGATGGCTGAGTTTGGCGTGGTTCGTTTGATGGAAAATATTCTCAAACCTTTCATGCGTCCGCTCTATAACTTGCCCGGGGTGGCCGCCTTGGGTGCAGTCATGACCTTCTTGAGCGACAATCCCGCCATCATCACGTTGGCCAAGGACAAGAACTTCAGCCGCTATTTCAAGAAGTACCAGCTGGTGTCGCTGACCAACTTCGGCACGGCGTTCGGCATGGGCTTGGTAGTGTTGGCCTTCATGACGGGTCTCGGATTTGGCAAGGGCGCTTTGGTGGGCATCCTCGGCGCCATTATCGGCAGTATTGTCTCCACGCGCCTGATGCAGCATTCGGCATTGAAGACCTATCCGGAGCTGGATGTTCCTGTCTCCGAGGAGTCGGGCGATGAGCAGCAGATTTCCTTTAAGAGCGAAGGCAGCGTTTTCATGCGTTTTCTCAACTCCATTTTGGATGGCGGCAAGGATGGCGTGAACATCGGGTTGGCCATTATTCCCGGTGTGTTGGTCATTTCCACCATCGTGATGATGATGACCTTCGGTCCGAGTGGTGAGGGTGGTGTCTATACGGGGGCGGCTTACGAAGGCGTTCCTGTCATCACTTGGGCGGCCGACAAGATGGATTTTGTCTTTCGTTGGCTCTTTGGCTTCACCAGTCCGCAGCTCATCTCGTTCCCGATCACGGCGTTGGGTGCCGTGGGCGCTGCGCTCGGTCTGGTGCCGCGCTTCGTTGCAGAAGGCATTATTGACAACAATGCCGTGGCTGTCTTCACCGCCATGGGAATGTGTTGGAGCGGTTACTTGAGCACACACACCGCCATGCTTGATTCCTTGGGGTATCGCAAGCTTATCGGCAAGGCTATTGGCGCGCACACTATCGGCGGGCTTGTCGCCGGCATCGCGGCCCACTGGCTGTTTGTGCTTCTCGCACTCATTTTTGCATAAAGCAGGGATTATCTTCTCAACTCGAAGTTGGAGCCGAGATATACTTTCTTCACTATCGGGTCGGCGGCCAGCTCCTCGGCTGTGCCCGACTTGAGCACGCGCCCCTCGTAGAGCAGGTAGGCACGGTCGGTGATGGAGAGGGTCTCGTGGACGTTGTGGTCTGTGATGACAATGCCGATGTTCTTGTCCTTGAGCTTGGCCACGATGTTTTGAATGTCCTCCACGGCGATGGGATCGACGCCGGCGAAGGGCTCGTCCAACAGAATGAACTTAGGGTCGGAGGCCAGACAGCGGGCTATTTCCACACGGCGCCGCTCGCCGCCGGAGAGGTTGTTGCCCTTGTTGTGCCGCACCTTCTCGATGTTGAATTCTGCGATGAGACTCTCCAACTTCTCTTTCTGCTCATGTTTGCTCTTTCCGCTGAACTCGAGGATGGCTTTGATGTTGTCCTCCACGGTCAACTGGCGGAACACAGAGGCCTCCTGCGGCAGATAGGCCAGCCCTAACTGGGCGCGACGATACATCGGCATCTCCGTGATGTCGGTGTCGTTTAGAAAGATACGCCCGGCAAAAGGCTTGATCAGACCGACAATCATGTAGAACGATGTTGTCTTGCCGGCACCGTTTGGCCCCAGCAATCCCACAATTTCGCCTTGCGTGAAATTGATGGAGACATTATCAACCACGGTCCGGTTTTTGTATTTCTTGACCAGACCTTCTGTACGGATCCTATATTCCATATTCTCCCCTTTCTGCCATCTCTTTGATTTTGGATATGGCTTGGTTGAGGGCTTGTTCCACAGGACCCTTGATCAACGCTTGCATGAAAAAGGGCACATCGGCTTCGGCCTCCACTTGCACGGTGGAGCCTTCGCCCGCTGGCGCAATGTTCACAACCGCATCGGCGGCGATGCGCTTGTCGGTGTCGATGTGGTAACAAACCTTGGAGTAGGGGATCTGTTCGGTCAGGCGGAGTTGGCAGGTTATCATGCCGTTGAGCGTGAAACTGCAGGTGTCGTCAGTGACGCTCCAGTTGGAGATTTGTGGCACGGCGGGAACCTGGATGCGTTTGGTGAAATTCACCAGGGTGTCGTACACCTCCTCCTGGGCGTTGCGGAATGTCTCTGTATTGCTTTGGATTTTCATACGGATTGCATTGAGGCGGCGAAAATATAAAAAAAATGTGTGGCTTGGATATTGTCTGAAAAAAATTATTACTTTTGCGCATTGATAAATTTAAAGTATTAATTAAAACTCTTTATTATGGGATTATTGAAAGAATTTAAAGAATTCGCGTTGAAAGGCAATGTCATTGACATGGCTGTCGGTGTGATCATCGGCGGTGCCTTTGGAAAAATCGTCACCTCTCTTGTGAATGACATCCTGATGCCTCCCATCGGTTGGGTCCTCGGTGGTACCGATTTCACCAAATTAAGCCTCAAATTCCCCGCCCGTAAGGTGATGGAAACAGTGACGGGTCCGGACGGACTCCCTCAGGTTGTCGAGAAAACGCTGGATCCCGTGACTTGGAACTATGGTAACTTTATCCAAGTAACCATTGACTTCCTCATCGTGGCAGTGTGTATTTTCTTGGTGATCAAGGGTATCAACAAGCTCTCCTCGCTTCGTAAGAAAGAAGAGGAAGCCGCTCCCGCCCCCGAGCCTTCCACCGAAGAGAAACTGCTTACCGAAATTCGCGACCTGCTGAAGAAATAGCAGCGCCGGAACCGAAAAAAGACTCCCTCATGGAGTCGAGAAAGGAATAGGGGCTAAAACTTTTAGCCCCTATTCTTCAATGTCCATTTTTCAGCATAATGATCCCATAGGAAATTTGCCATGCCCGACAACGCCCGAGAGACTTTCAACGACCATCCCATCTACTCGCTCTCCGAGATCGCGATGAGCATTCATCGTGTTGTGGAGAGAACGTATCCGCAGCCCTATTACATCAAGGCCGAAATCCTCAAACTCAATTTCTATCCCTACAGCGGGCACTGTTATCCGGAGCTGGTGGAAAAGGAAGGTAACGCCATCAAAACGGAGATGCGGGCCATCATCTGGTCCTCCAACTACCAGAGGATAAACCAACGGTTTGAGCAGATCACGGGTGAGAAGTTGAAGGAGGACATCAGGATCCTCTGTCTGGCTTCCGTTGAATTCAGCCCCAAACACGGGTTGGCCTTGCATATCCAGGATATTGAGCCTTCTTATACATTGGGCGAGATGGTCCGCAACAAGATGGCGGTCATCGAACGGCTTAAAAAGGAGAATGTCTTTGCTCAGAACAAGTCTCTTGCCATGCCATTGGTGCCCAAGCGGATAGCGGTCATCTCCGTGGAGACCAGCAAGGGGTACAGCGACTTCATGACCACGTTGGAGAGCAACCGCTACGGCTACCGCTTTGAGACGGAGCTGTTTCCGTCCATCTTGCAAGGCGACAAGGCTATCACAGGGATGACTGCGCGACTGTCTGAAATCGAGATGCGGAGCAAGGAGTTCGATTGTGTGGCTATTGTGCGCGGTGGCGGCGGCGATGTCGGCCTCAGCTGCTACGATGATTACCAACTGGCCCATCGTGTGGCCACGTTCCCGCTGCCGGTCCTTACCGGCATCGGCCACTCTACCAACCAGACGGTGACCGACATGGTGGCATACAGCTTCAACATAACCCCCACAGACGTGGCTTTTTCGCTCATTGAGCGTTTCCATGATTTCGACACAAAGGTGCAGCTGCTCTTTGAGTCCATAGCCCGCCGGACAGCGGAGGTGATTGCGCAGGAAAAGCGGCGTCTTCTGGAAATGGATGCCGCGCGCCGAATTGCAGCCCCGCGCATCGTGGCAGAGCACAAGCGGCAGTTGCGCGACTTTGCCCAACAGGTGACCCTCAAGTCCAGGGAGATGCTACTCACACAGGGCAATGCGCTGTCCAAGCTGTGGGAGGAGCTGGTGCGCCTCGATGCCGAACGCATGGAACAGGAACGTGACCAGCTTGACAGGGCGGCGCAGAAACTTGCGACGCTGGGCAGCCAGCTGCTGCAAAATCGCAAGGAACGGGTTGCCACGTTGGAGGATAAAGTGCGGTTGCTGCATCCCGACAACATCCTTAAACGGGGGTTCAGCATCACTCGCTTGCAGGGGCGCGCCGTCACGGGCGCGGAGGCCTTGCGCGCGGGCGACCGCATCGTGACCCAGCTTTATGAGGGCGAGGTGACGAGTGTTGTGGAATCGTAGAATGTTATTTTGATAAGTATAGCAAACAATTTAAAACAATGATTATGAAAAAGATACATTTTCTTTTTGTGGCAGCCTTGCTTGTGCTGGCTTGTTGTCAGTCGGACAAGAAAGAGCACAAGACGACCCCGGAGCCTCAAGAGGCGAAGGACACTACCATCGTGGAGGGCGTCTATCACTATCAGTTTGACGGTTTTGAGTTATGGACGCTGCAAGACATGGTGCGCGGCATGTCGATGGACCTGTTTCCGGATGCCAAGCCCGCTGATATCAAGAAACTGGTGCCTACGGGCGAGGCCGAGTCCGCTATCAATGGTTTTTTGGTGAAAAAGGGTGATGACTATATCCTCTTCGATGCCGGCTTGGGAATTGATCAGGGCGGTGCCCTGATGGAAAAATTGTCCATGCTTGACATCAAGCCCGAGGAGATTCACACGGTCATGTTGACGCATTTTCACGGTGACCACATTGGCGGGATGTTGACGGGTGGCAAGGCGACATTCCCGAATGCGGAGGTCTATTTTTCGATGGAAGAGCAGAATGCGTGGAAGCGCGACGGGCGTGTGCAACGCATGCTGGATGCTTACGAAGGACATACGCATCCATTCAAATGCGGCCCCGATGTGGTTGAGGGTGTGGATGCCATTTTGGCGCCGGGCCATACACCCGGCCACACGTTGTACCAAATTGGCAATCTGCTGATTATCGGGGATCTGATTCATGCTTTGGCTTTGCAACAGTCGCATCCCGAGTATTGTCCCACCTACGACCAAGAGCCCCGATTGGCGGCCAAAACGCGCAAGGAGGTCTATGATTACATCCAGGACCATAAATTGGTGGTGGCCGGCATGCATTTGCCTCATTCCGGGGTGATTGAGGAGTTCCACGCCGAGTAGGGTCAAAACTTAATATAGGAAATTGTTATAGGGGTAGATCTGGATGTGCAGTTTCTTGATCTCCTCGTAAAGCATCTCCTTCATTTCGTTGACATTCTCTTTTGTTTTGGCGGAGATGAAGAAGGTCTTGTGGGCGCTTTTGGCCATCCAGGTGGCTTTGAGCTCCTCCAAGGTGATGTTCTCTTTTGTTTTGGGTGTCAGGTCGTCCTCAGCCTTTTCCACCCAGGTGTATTGGTCGATCTTGTTGAAGATGATGATCATGGGCTTGTCACCGGCCTCGATTTCGGAGAGGGTTTGGTTGACGACGGCAATTTGTTCTTCGAAGTCGGGGTGGCTGATGTCCACCACATGGAGCAGCAGGTCGGTTTCGCGGATCTCGTCAAGGGTGGATTTGAAGGATTCCACGAGGCTGTGCGGCAGTTTGCGGATGAAGCCGACTGTGTCGGAGAGCAGGAAGGGGAGGTTGCCGAAGACCACTTTGCGTACCGTGGTGTCGAGGGTGGCGAAGAGCTTGTTCTCGGCGAGCACTTCCGAATTGGAGAGCATGTTCATGATGGTCGATTTGCCGACGTTGGTATAGCCTACCAAGGCGACGCGCACATATTGGTCGCGGTGGCTGCGCTGGGTTCTTTTTTGGCGGTCAATCTCCTTGAGACGGTTTTCCAGCAGGGAGATGCGTTGGCGGATGATGCGGCGGTCGGTCTCGATTTCCTTCTCGCCCGGTCCGCGCATGCCGATGCCGCCGCGCTGTTTTTCAAGGTGCGTCCAGAGTCCTGTCAACCGGGGCAGCAGGTATTTGTACTGTGCCAACTCCACCTGCACTTTGGCGTGGGCGGTCTGTGCGCGCTTGGCGAAAATGTCGAGGATGAGGTGCGTGCGGTCCATGACCTTGCAGTGTACGATCTGCTCGATGTTGCGCTGTTGGCTGGGTGTTAGCTCATCGTCAACCACAAGGAGGTCGATGCCGTTCTCATGGATATAGTCGGCGACATCCTTGATTTTGCCGGAGCCGAGATAGGTGCGCGGGTCGGGGTAGGGAAGGTTTTGGGTGAACTGCTTCACGGCCACACCACCGGCTGTGTCAACCAGAAAGGCTAACTCGTCAAGATACTCGCGCGTCTTTTCCTCTGACACGGAGGGAGTGGATACGGCCATCAATGCCGCCCGCTCGGGAATGGTTTCTATGTTTTTTTTCATCATTTTTCAAAAAGTAGATGCTGATGTCAGTTGCCTAATGTGTTGCTTTTCGATTTCCAAGGATATAGTTTCAGGAATAATATCGAGCCAACGAGCATAATGGAGGTGTAAATCCAGTCGGCGGTCCAAACCCATTGGATGTCGAAGTGGAACACTTCCGTGGCAAGGTATATGTATATGGTATAAAAAACAAGCGCGCCGGTTTCAAGATACAGGGCGACGAGTGTTTTGCCTGTGCCGGAGATGAACTCGAAATAGACCATGGTCACCGACATGAGGACGGAGGTGATATAGACCACATAGAGCGTGGGCACGGAGCGTGCCGCCATGGCCAAGTCTTCCGTGTAGAGGGCGGCAACCTGTTTGGGGAAAACAACCAGCAACAGCAGGATGGGCAGCAGGGTGAGCAACGAGAGCTTGAGAATGCGGCGCAGGGTGTGGGGCACCTCATCTTGCAGTCCGGCCCCGATGAGGCGGCTGGTGATGGTGTTGGCGCAGGCACCGTAGGCAAAGGCGGTCAACGTGCCGAGCAGGAACACACTCCGCACGATGCCGGAAATAGCCATCGGCTCCTCACCAAGGTGCTCTATCAGGGCGAAAAAGAGGAACCAGGTGCCAAAGGAAAAAAGTCGTTGGAACATCGTGGGCACAGAGATGCGCAACACCCGCCCGAGTAAAGGCCATTCAAGGGACTGGAAGGTGAAGATGCCGTATGTCTTGTATGGCAATTTGAGGAGGGTGTAGAGGAAGAAAAATATGCATGCGGTGGCTTCGGCGAGCACGGACGATAGACCGGCACCGGCCACACCCATCTGTGGCATCCCAAAGTGCCCGAAAATCAGGCTGTAGTCGAAGAAAATGTTGACGACTGCCATCGCCAATGTCGTGTAAGTGATAATCGTCGTGTTGGAAAGGCCCACATAGAGTGCACGAAACAGGAAGTTTATGCTGACAAAGAGGATGCCCCATTGTCGGAAATCGATGAAGCGCAGAGCCGCCTCGTGGATGTGCGGGGAGTGGATGATGCCTCCGAGCAGGGCCGGCGTGCAGAAGTGGATGATGACAAGCATCACCGCGCCCAAGAGCAGATTGAAGAGGAATCCGTGTTCAAAGATGGAACCGATTTGCTTGAGGTTGCCTTCGCCGAGACGACGGGCCACCATGATCTGCACCCCTACGGAAAATCCTTGCAGAATCGTGGTGAAGATCAGGTAGTAGAGTCCTGCCATCATGGCCGCCCCCAACTCCGCCTTGCCCACATGGCCTAAAAAGACAGTGTTCACAAACACTATTATGGTCTGGGCCAGGTTGCCGAATATGATGGGGTATGTGATCTGCCAGATCTCCTTGTTGGTGACGGAAATTTGCTGTGGCATCAGAAGGTGGTGTAGGAGATTTCGAGACGCAGGCGTTGGTCATTGTCGAGGTTGGTGCCGCCGAATATGAGTCGGTTGGCGCGCACGGCGGAGCCGCGCACGACCAAGTTGATGGAGTCTGTCAAGTCGCTGTTGCCTTGAATGAGTTCTTGCACATAACGTGTGATCCGAAAGCGGTATTCATGGGCGATCTTGTCGTAGGAACCTCCAAAATGGGATGAGGAGGTGTAGTACTCGTCATCGGGGAGGAAGGTGACATTGCCATCGGGTTTGATGCCCTGCAGGGTAAGGGCTGCAGGAGGAAGAAGACTTTCCTCGTCAGGAGACAGATCCTTGACGACCAATTCGGCGCGGTTGATGACCACGCGGTTGTCAAGCGAGGCGAAGGCATCTTTGAGGTGCGGGAAAACAATCCTTGTCTTTACACCGCCTGTGGCCTGTGCGAACAGGCGGGTGGCACCCACGGAGGGGTCGCCCTGCAGCACCTCCTGGATGAAGTGGGTGTTGGAGGAGGCGGCATAGTTGTGGTCGAAATGGGTGAACCTGGTGCACTCGGCATCGCAGGGGAAGGTGTATTTCACGGTGCCGCTGTTTTCATTGTGATAGTACAGCACGATGCTGCTCAAGGAACTGGTCATGTTTGTGAGCAAAACATAGCCCGTGGGTCCGGTGTGGGAAACAGCGGAAATACATAAACCCTTGAAAAATTCCTGAAAGGAGGAGGAACTGACCATCCGGTCTTGATTGTCAAGGAGATATTGTCCGAAAGCTTGCGAGAGGCGTATGCGCAGGTGAGCGCTGTAGTTGCCAGTATCGACGATGACCGGCGTGCAGGGTTGGATGTCATAGCCGGTTTGGATATGGTTCAGTGGCGTGGGATCGTAACTTAACGTGCTGGTGTTGTAGTAATTGGCTTCGGAAGAGAACGATTCTGTGAGTTGATAGACGCGGATGCCCACTTGCGAGGTCGTGTCCCCGTACCAAGAGGAGAGCTGGAGCGTGAGCACCACGGAATCAACGGCGGGGTTGTCGCCAAAGTTCACAGACGCGCCCGAGAGGTCGAATTGGGCATACGTGGATGCCGTAAGGTCGCCGAAAACGGGGTCGTGAAGATGTCCGATCAGGTTGGCACTGGTGTTGGTGGTGTTGATGGTGTCTTCCAAGATGGAATAGGCCTTCACAGTCACTGTGTCGCTGAAATCGGTGCCGAGCTGGTCGGTGAGCCCGAGACCGATGGAGGAGGTCTGGTTGTCGCATGCTGCCAAAAAGCATGTCAGTACGGCAAGGATGCCGATAAGCCGAAGTGTTTTCATAGACTATCCGTTGTCCCGTTGGGCTAACAATTCGTCGTAGAATTCATCGTAAAGGTCCACGTAGTTGTCGTCTTCAGGGTGTTGCAGGACAGGCTTTCCCGACTGTTCCACATAAGTGAGGAGTCGTTTCTTGATGTCGGTGGTGAGTGCCACGGCATCGGAGAAATCCACGGCGGTTTGGACGATCTGGTCGTAGCCGGGGTTGCGGAAATGACGCAGGCATTCGCGCGGGATGTTGGTCTGGCGGAGTTTCTTGCCGAAACTGGTCGAGAACTTCTCCGGGAAGGAGTCCGGGAAGATGGTATAGACGATTTTGCAGCCTTGCAGCAGCGGGTCGTCCTTGTAAACGGTCTTGATAAACAGTGGCACCAACGCGGAAATCCAGCCGTGACAGTGGATGATGTCGGGCTCCCAGCCTAATTTGCGGACGGTCTCCATCACACCTTTGGCATAAAAGATGGCGCGGGAGTCGTTGTCCGGGTAAAAGTTGCCCTCCGCGTCATAGTAGGGCGTCTTCCTCTTGAAATAGTCCTCGCTGTCGATGAAGTAGATTTGCATGCGAACATTTTGGAGCGAAGCAACCTTGATGATGAGCGGATGGTCGGTATCCTCTATGATAATATTCTGCCCCGAGAGGCGAATGACTTCGTGCAACATGTGCCGATGCTCATTTACGCAACCGAATTTTGGCATGAACGTGCGAATCTCATTTTCGCGTTCCTGGATGCCTTGCGGGAGGTATCGGCAGATGTTGGAAATGTAACCCTCTGGAAAATAGGGGAATATCTCCGGGGTGATGAATAAGACTTTCTTTTTTGCCATGTTTATTATTTTGCGTGTGCAAAGATACGAAATTTTTTCGAATAAAAAAAAATTTAGAAGTGATGAGCTATATCAAAAAAAAATGTATTTTTGCCGCCGCAAAACGAGCCCAGGTGGTGGAATTGGTAGACACGCTACTTTGAGGGGGTAGTGGGAGTACTCCCGTGCAAGTTCGACTCTTGTCCTGGGCACTGCAAATCAAAAAAACGACACCGAAAGGCGTCGTTTTTTTTGTTCATAATGGTGAATCCTCTTTTTTCCAGCCCCTTTATGAAAAACCACAAAAAACACTTCTTGGAAAGCGTTTTTTTGTTATCTTTGCGCCTCTTAAAAGAAACTAGTTCTAATCAATCTAAAACATTAAGTATGAGTAATGTAAAGTATGTTTACACCTTTGGAGGAAAGACTGCCGAAGGTAAAGCCGATATGAAGAACCTTCTGGGCGGCAAAGGTGCCAACCTCGCCGAGATGTGTCTGCTCAAACTGCCCGTACCGGCTGGCCTGACCATCACCACCGAATGTTGCACCGCCTATTATCAAAACAATTGCCAACTTCCCGCCGGCCTTATGGACGAAGTCCACGCCGGAATGAAGAATATGGAGAACATCATGGGCATGAAATACGGCGACCCCGAGAACCCGCTGCTCGTCAGCTGCCGCTCTGGCGCCCGCAAGTCTATGCCCGGCATGATGGACACCGTGCTCAACATCGGTCTATGCTCCAAGACCATCCCTGGCCTCATCAAGAAGACCAACAACCCCCGTTTCGTGTATGACTCCTACCGTCGCCTCATTATGATGTACGCTGACGTCGTGATGGAGAAGGCCGAGGGCATCGAGCCCGCCGACGGCAAGAGCATCCGCAAGCAACTCGACGACATGCTCGACGCCTATAAAGAGAAAATGGGCTACAAGAGCGACACCGAGCTGAAGGCTGAAGAACTCCAGCAGCTGGCCGAGGATTTCAAGGTCCGCATCAAAGAAGTGCTGGGCACCGAGTTCCCCGATGACGCCGAGGCCCAACTCGAAGGCGGCATCAAGGCCGTGTTCAAGAGCTGGAACGGCAAGAAGGCCATCTCCTACCG